>JBKBWK010000013.1:0-72550 GCA_046313895.1 Paracoccaceae bacterium | reverse complement strand
GTCATCGATTGGCGCGGTTATGGCGCGGGAGTGACCAGTGAAAGTCATCATCTGTGGCGCGGGTCAGGTTGGTTGGCAGATCGCGCGTCAGTTGTCGGGTGAGCGCAATGATGTGACGGTGGTGGACGTGAACCCCGATCTGGTGCGACGGGCGACCGATACGCTGGATGTGCAGGGGATCGTGGGCTTTGCCAGCTACCCCGACGTGCTGGACCGGGCCGGGGCGCGGGATGCCGACCTGATCATCGCCGCCACCTATTCCGACGAGGTGAACATGGTCACCTGTCAGGTGGCCCATTCGGTGTTTTCCGTCCCACGCAAGATTGCGCGTCTGCGGGCACAAAGCTATCTGGATGCGATCTATTCCGACCTTTACCGCCGCGACCACCTGCCGATCGACGTGGTGATTTCCCCCGAGCGCGAGGTGGCCGAGGCGGCGTTGCAGCGTCTGGCCGCGCCGTCCACCTTTGACACGGAAAGTTTCATGCTGGGGCGGGCGCATCTGCTTGGGCTTGCACTGGACGAAGACTGCCCGGTGCTGAATACGCCCCTGCGCCAGTTGAATGATCTGTTTTCCACCCTGCGCGCCATTGTTGTCGGGGTGCGGCGGGCAGGGCGGCTGTTCGCCCCAGATCCGGGCGACCAGTTGTTTGCCGGTGACCAGATCTATGTCTTCACCCATTCCGAAGACGTGAACCGCGCTCTGGAAATCTTCGGGAAAAAAACCAAAAAGCAGGAACGCATTGTTATTGTCGGGGGCGGCAATGTGGGCCTTGGCGTCGCCCGCGCGCTTGAGGCGCGCAGTGACCGGGTGCGCGCCAAGATCATCGAGAAATCACGCCCCGTGGCCGAACGCGCCGCCGACGCTTTGGAACGCACCATCGTTTTGCATGGCGACGGCATGGATATGGACATTCTGATGGAGGCGGCCATCGACCGTGCCGATGCGGTGCTGGCCGTCACCGATGACGACAAGACCAACCTGCTGGTGGCGGTGCGCGCCAAACAGGCCGGGTGCAGCATGTCGATTGCGCTGGTGAACGATCCGACCCTTGCGCCGATGATGGGGCCCTTGGACATCGACGCTTATATCAACCCGCGGGCCACCACCGTCAGCTCGATCTTGCGCCACATCCGCCATGGTCGGGTGCGTGCGGTTTATTCCATCGGCGACGCTGAAGCCGAGATGATCGAGGCGCAGATCCTGTCAACCAGTTCTTTGGCGGGCAAGATGATCCGCGAAATCGACTTTCCCGAAGGTGTGCTGGTCGGCGGCGTGATGAAAGCGGACAAGGTGGTCAAACCGACGGCAGAGTTGCGGCTGGAGGCCGGCGATGTCATCGCCCTCTTCGCGATGACATCGGACGTGCGAGAGGTGGAGCGCCTGTTGCAGGTCTCCATCGATTTCTTCTGATGCTGCGCGACCGTCTGCTTGCAACGCCGCTGCTGGTGCTTCTGGCGGCTGTGTCGGGGGGGGCGATGATCTTGCCGGCGGCACATGCCACGCTGACCAACAATGACCGTGTGGCGCAATCCTTCTTCTATTCCGCGATCCTGGTTCTGGTCGTGACCGGGATGGTTTGGCTCGCCACATCCAACTGGCGTCCGCGCAATGTTGCGCGCAGCCAGCTTGCATCCCTGGTCGGCGCCTATGCCGTGATGCCGGTGATCTTTGCCCTTCCGGTGACGCAGGCGGTGCCCGATACCAGCTTTGTCAACGCATGGTTCGAAATGGTGTCCTGTTTCACCACCACCGGAGCGACGGTCTATGACACGCCCGGCCGTCTTGCGCCGTCACTGCACCTGTGGCGTGCGACGGTGGGCTGGCTGGGGGGGCTGTTCATTCTGGTCGCCGCTGCCGCCATTCTGGCTCCGATGAATCTTGGCGGGGTCGAGGTGATGTCAGGGCGCGCACCGGGCCGGGGTGCCGAGGGGCTTAGCCAGATCACCCGCGTGGCCGACCCGGCGCAGCGCTTCATGCGATACACCGTGCTTCTTGTGCCGGTCTATCTGCTGCTGACGCTTGGTCTGTGGCTGTTGTTGATGATCGCGGGCGAGGTCAATCTGACGGCGCTGATCCACGCCATGGGTACGCTATCCACCTCGGGGATCGGGATCGAGGGTGATCTGAGCACGTTGTCATCGGGCCTGTGGGGCGAGGCGCTGATCCTTTTCTTCCTGTGTTTGGCCATCACGCGCCGGTTTTTTCCCGGAACGAAATTTTCCAATTCTCACGGCCCGTTGCACCGTGATCCCGAGGTACGGCTGGCGGTGATTTTGGTCATCACGACCACGCTCGTTCTGTTCTTGCGCCATTTCATCGGGGCGTTGGACGTACAAGCAACCGATGACCCTGCATCGGCATTCCGAGCGCTTTGGGGCACGTTCTTCATGGTGGTCAGCTTTCTGACCACCACCGGATACGAATCTGGCGAATGGATGGCGGCACGCAGTTGGTCTGGTCTTCCCAGTCCCGGTCTTGTCTTGCTGGGTCTGGCGATCATTGGCGGCGGGGTGGCCACCACGGCTGGCGGGGTAAAGCTGTTGCGCGTCTATGCGCTGTTCCGACATGGCGAGCGCGAATTGGAACGGTTGATCCATCCATCGTCTATCGGTGGCCATGGTCCGCAGGCCCGTCGTCTGCGTCGCGAAGGGGCTTATTTCGCATGGCTGTTCTTCATGTTGTTTGCGCTGTCGATCGCCTTCAGCACGGCAGCCTTGTCGCTGATGCGCTTGCCGTTCGAGGATGCGCTGGTGCTGACCCTTGCCGCACTGTCCACCACGGGCCAACTGGCCGATCTGGCGGGTGCAGCGCCGATCCGCTATGTCGAACTTGGCGTCTTTGCCAAGGCGTTTTTGGCCTTGGTCATGGTGGTGGGTCGCCTGGAGACGCTTGCGCTTTTGGCCTTGCTGGCCCCCTCAAGTTGGCAACGCTGACACAGGTAGATGTAAAGGACTGATTTTTGGGCTGGAATCTCTGCGATTCGCGCATCATACTGCCCGACAATGCGCCAGCGGCAGGCCAATAAGCCGAGGGACAGGGATAGATGCGCAAAGAATAAGGGCACAAACAGAATGGCCGGCGATAAACAAAACTTGCAGGACGCCTTCCTGAACCATGTTCGCAAGGCAAAAGTTCCCGTAACTATTTTTCTGATCAACGGTGTGAAGCTGCAAGGCGTCATCACTTGGTTTGACAACTTTTGCGTTCTTTTGCGGCGGGATGGTCAGTCTCAGCTTGTTTACAAGCATGCGATTTCCACCATCATGCCGGGTGCTCCCATCAACCTTTATGAAGGTGAAGACTGATTTCCGATCTGCCGGACGATGATGAGGATGACGATCTCTGGCCAGATGATGGCACAGGGATTGGTGCCTATGAAAGCGAAGGCCCCGCCATGCGGGCCTTTGTCCTGCATCCAGAGATAAAGTCGCATCCCGGCCGCCGCCTGCCCGAACATGGCCTGGCCGAGGCGGTCAGCCTTGCCGCAGCCCTTCCCGCGATGGAAGTTGTGGGATCAGAAGTCGTGCGTCTTGCACGTCTGCATCCGGGCATGCTGTTCGGATCCGGCAAGGTCGAGGAACTGGGCGCCCGCTTCAAGGCGGATGATGTTGGCCTTGTTCTGGTGGATGGCCCGGTGACGCCGGTGCAACAGCGCAATCTGGAAAAGGAATGGGGTGTCAAGCTTCTGGACCGGACCGGGCTGATCCTGGAAATCTTTGCCGACCGCGCCCGCACCCGCGAAGGCGTGTTGCAGGTTGAACTGGCGGCTTTGTCCTATCAGCGGACCCGTCTTGTCCGTGCCTGGACCCACCTTGAACGGCAACGCGGTGGCTTTGGCTTTGTCGGCGGTCCGGGGGAAACCCAGATCGAGGCCGACCGCCGGGCGATCGACGATCAGGTGATCCGCCTGAGGCGCCAACTTGCCAAGGTGGTGAAGACCCGCGAGCTGCACCGCGCCGCCCGCAAGAAGGTGCCATTCCCGATCGTGGCTTTGGTCGGCTACACCAACGCGGGAAAATCGACGCTGTTCAACCGGATGACCGGTGCCGACGTGCTGGCCAAAGACATGCTGTTTGCGACGCTTGATCCGACGATGCGCGGTGTCGTGCTGCCTGCTGTTCAGGGGGGCACTGGTCGCAAGATCATTCTGTCCGACACCGTGGGGTTCATCAGCGATTTGCCGACCCAACTGGTTGCCGCGTTCCGGGCGACCCTGGAAGAAGTGCTGTCGGCCGATCTGATCCTGCACGTCCGCGACATCGCCCATCCGGAATCGGCGGAACAGGCAGCTGATGTGATGGATATCCTGACCTCACTGGGGGTCAACAAGGCGACACCGATCCTTGAGGTTTGGAACAAGCTTGATCTGGTCGATGGCTCGGCCCGTGACGCGTTGGACGCGCAGACCGCCCGGCGCGGCGATGTCGTGGCTGTCTCGGCATTTACAGGCGACGGCGTTCCCGGCCTTTTGAACCGGATTTCGCTGTCCTTTGACGAAGAAAAGACCGAGCGCACCTTCACATTGCCGTTCAGTGCCGGCAAGCGCCATGCCTGGTTGCACGAACATGGCGTGGTCGAAGACGAAAGCCAGACCGATGAGGGCTGGATCGTGACGGTGCGATGGACTGCCCGGCAGGAAAAGCGGTATCGCGACCTCTGACCTGCGGCCAGCTTGGTGCCATCTGCCAAAAGCGCGCACAAGATAGGCCCGGCGAAGGTGGGTTCAGGCCCCAAGGCTGGGATTTGCTCTTGCGCTTTGTGCTGTCGCGTGAAACAGGGAACCGCCAAACGATCACTCCTTTGGAGGCTCCTATGGAGATTCGCGAGGCCCTTACTTTCGACGACGTTCTGCTTGTTCCGGCGGCATCATCAGTGCTGCCCTCGGATGCGGATACGGCGACCTTTGTCACCAAATTGATCCGCATGAACATCCCGCTGCTGTCCAGTGCCATGGACACCGTGACCGAAGGCCGCATGGCCATTGCGATGGCGCAGGCTGGCGGGATAGGGGTGATCCACCGCAATCTGGACCTTGAGGCGCAGGCGCGCGAGGTGCGGCGGGTCAAGCGGTTTGAATCGGGCGTGGTCTATGCGCCGATCACTCTGACCCCGGATCAGACACTTGCAGATGCCAAGCTCTTGATGGAGCGCTACAATATCACAGGCTTTCCCGTGGTTGACGCGCAGGGCCGTGTGCTTGGCATTGTGACGAACCGCGACATGCGCTTTGCCAGCGATGACAAGACGCCGGTATCGGTGATGATGACATCCGACAATCTGGCCCTGTTGCGCGAACCGGTGGACCGGGATCAGGCCATCAGTCTGATGAAGGCGCGGCGGATCGAAAAGCTGCTGGTGACGGATGGAACCGGCAAGCTTACGGGGCTTCTGACGCTGAAGGACACCGAACAATCGGTCCTGAACCCGAATGCCTGCAAGGATGAGATGGGCCGCTTGCGCGTGGCCGCAGCCAGCACCGTTGGCGATGCCGGATTTGAACGCTCTCAGGCGCTGATTGATGCGGGCGTCGATATGGTGGTGATCGACACCGCACATGGCCATTCCGAAGGGGTCGCGCGCGCAGTCGAACGGATCAAACGGTTGTCAAACACCGTGCAGGTGGTGGCCGGAAACGTGGCCACCGCCGAGGCCACGCGGGCGCTGATCGGCGCGGGCGCGGATGCGGTCAAGGTGGGGATCGGGCCGGGCTCGATCTGCACCACGCGGATCGTGGCCGGTGTTGGTGTGCCGCAACTGACCGCCATCATGGATGCGGCGCGGGCTGCGGGCGACATTCCGGTGATCGCCGATGGCGGCATCAAGTATTCGGGCGATTTCGCCAAGGCCATCGCCGCGGGGGCGTCTTGCGCCATGGTGGGGTCTGCCATCGCCGGCACCGACGAATCCCCCGGCGAGGTGATCTTGTGGAACGGGAGGTCGTATAAATCCTATCGTGGCATGGGGTCGTTGGGTGCGATGGCGCGCGGCTCGGCTGATCGTTATTTCCAGAAGGATGCCGCCAGCGACAAGCTGGTGCCCGAAGGGATCGAAGGACAGGTGCCTTACAAGGGCTCGGCTGCACAGGTCATTCACCAGATGGTCGGCGGGTTGCGGGCGGCCATGGGCTACACCGGTTGCGCCACCGTCGCAGAGATGCGGGCCAATTGTCAGTTTGTGCGCATCACCGGGGCCGGGCTGAAGGAAAGCCATGTCCACGATGTGCAGATCACCCGAGAAAGCCCGAACTACCGGGTCGGTTGATGCGCGCCCTGATCACCGGTGCGGGTGCTGCGGGCGGCATCGGTCTGGCCTGTGCCCGTGCCTTGGGTGCGGCGGGACATGATCTTGTCATCGCCGGTGCGTCGGGAAGGATCCATGCCCGGGCGGCGGAACTGATGGCCGAGGGCTTTTCCGCCACTGCCTTTCAGGGCGATCTGACCGAACCCGCCGAGGTTGCCCGTCTTGCCGCACTTGGGCCAGTCGATATTCTGGTGAACAATGCCGGCATGGGCACACAGGCCGAACCGCAGCGCAGCCGGGTCTTTGCGACATCCGACGCCGATGCGTGGCGCCGCGAGTTTGATCTGTCGCTGACCACGGCGGTGCTGGTCACGCGCGCGTTTTTACCCGCCATGGTGGCGCAAGGCTTTGGCCGCGTGGTGATGATGGCCTCGGTCACCGGGCCGCTGGTTTCGGTTCCGGGCAGTTCGGCCTATTCGGCGGCCAAGGCGGCCATGGTGGGACTGACCCATGCCCTGGCGTTGGAGGTGGCAAGGCAGGGTGTGACCGTCAATGCGGTTGCCCCCGGCTGGATCGCGACCGAGGCGACACAGAGTGACGAGGTCGTTGCTGCGCGCAAATCGCCGATGGGTCGGGCGGGCACCCCGCAAGAAGTGGCCGCCTGTGTTGCCTTCCTTGCATCGCTCTCGGCGTCTTATGTCAACGGGATCACGCTGGTGGTGGACGGTGGAAACCTGTTGCAGGAAAACAAGTCATGACCCCCGCCGCCCGGATCTCGGCCGCTATCAGTATTCTGGATGCCGCTCTGGCCGGGAAAACGGCTGAACGGGAACTGACCAGCTGGGGACGGTCCAGCCGGTTTGCCGGGTCGGGCGATCGGGCGGCTGTGCGCGATCTGGTCTATGACGCGCTGCGCTGTCGTCGGTCCTATGCCGCACTCGGCGGCGGAGATCACGGGCGCGGGCTGATGCTGGGCGCCTTGCGGGCAGCGGGCACTGATCCTGCGACGCTGTTCACGGGCGAAGGCCATGCACAGCCACCGGTTTGCGCGACCGACCAGGGTCGGTTGCCGGACGGGGCCGAGGCTCTGGATCTGCCAGACTGGCTTATCCCTGAATTGACACAGTCTCTGGGTCATGACCTGCCCACCATAGCGCAGGCGATGCAACGCCGGGCACCGGTCTTCTTGCGGGTAAACCTGGCGCGTGCGACCGTTCCAGCGGCGATGACAGCCCTCGGGAAGGATGGAATCCAGACCCGGCCTCACCCCTTGGCCGACACGGCGTTGGAAGTGACCGATGGCGCGCGAAAGATTCAGACCAGCCAAGCCTATCTGACAGGGCTTGTCGAATTGCAGGACGCCTCCTCCCAGGCGGTGGTGGCGGCTCTGCCCCTGCGGGACGGCATGACCGTGCTGGATCATTGTGCCGGGGGCGGGGGAAAGACGCTTGCCATGGCCGCCCGCGCGAAGCTGACCCTGTTTGCCCATGACGCAAACCCGGACCGGATGCGCGATCTGCCCGCTCGGGCCAGCCGTGCCGCAGCAGAGGTGCGGATGGTTTCAACGCCTGAGCGTAAAGCCCCCTTCGATCTGATCCTGGCTGATGTTCCCTGTTCGGGGTCCGGCAGTTGGCGGCGCGATCCACAGGGAAAATGGACGCTGACGCCCGACAGGCTGGCCCAAATCGGGGTCACGCAGGACGCTATTCTGGACCGTCTGGCCCCAATGGTGGCACCGGCTGGCGTGCTGGCCTATGCAACATGTTCGCTGTTGCACCGTGAAAACGCCGGGCGCGTTGCGCACTTTCTGGACCGCAGTCCGGGCTGGACATTGCAAAAGTCGCTGGTGTTGACGCCCCTGACCGGAGGAGACGGATTCTTTCTGGCCCTGTTGACGCGCGAAAACACCTGATTTACACAACCTGAACGGGTATTTTCGGCAGTACCCAAGGCGGTTAAGGCCACATTAACGATTGGTGTGGTGTCCTGCGCTTGGAGAAATACCAGATGGGGACGCGGCGTGTTGGCGGGAATGCAGGGAACGGCCGAAATCGTCAATTTGGCACGCAGTTTGTCTGCCAGGGCACGCCTTTTGCTTGCGGCGGCAATGGCGGCGCTTGTTGGCGCCATTCTCGCGCCGGATCCTGCCTTGCGTCTGGCGGCGTCTGTGGTCGGGCTTACGCTGGTGTCGCTGATCCTGCTTTTGTGGGTCATCACACGCATGGCCGACCGTACGGACCGCAACGCGGAACGGTCGGTGGCGCAGCTTGTGGGGCAGGATGCGACCCCGTGTTTCACAACCGATGTTCAAGGTCAGATCCTGTATCGCAATACGTCTGCGCAGGCACGGTTCGGGCTGGTGTCGGCCACACTGATCTCGGCGCTGCAGGACCATTTCGCAAGCCCGGCCTCTGTCCTCTATCGCTTGCAGGCCCGCGCGGCTCAGGCCGGTGCCGCGCGTGAAGATGTGGTAACACGCCGCGGCCATTCGCGGCTTTCGGTGCATCGCGTGTCTGAGGCGCGGTTTCTTTGGCGGCTTGAAGAGTTCGTGGATCGCGCTGTTTCTGGCCGTGGGGCAGAAGGGCTTAGCCTGCCAATGCTGATCGCCAACAAGGCCGGTGTTGTCCTGTTCACCAACGAAGCCATGCGCCGGTTGCTGGGCGGCAGGCCAAAGCGACTTGATCGGGTGTTCACCACGCCCAATCTGCGCACGGGGGAGGAGTTGGAGGTTGCCGGCGTCGATGGTCCCGTCCGCGCCATCCTTGCCGAAATCGCCGGTGCCGGGGAACGCCGCGAAATCTATCTGATGCCGGTGGCGCAACGCACTGAAACCGAACAGATCATGGAAGATTTCGAAAACGTTCCTGTGGCGCTGTTGCGGTTTTCAGCCGATGGGCGCCTGCAGGCCGCAAACCGGGATGCGCGCGAAGTTCTGGGTCTGTTGCCCGAGGCCCGTCCGATGTTTCACGATCTGTACGAAGGCCTGGGTCGGTCGGTTCTGGACTGGTTGGCGGATGTCGTGACCGAACGTCACGCCAGCGGGTCGGAAGTTCTGCGCGCCCGGACCGGTCAACCGGATGCGTTCCATCAAGTCACCCTGCGGCGTTTCGTGGATATCGGACGTCCCGGCGTTCTGGCAGTGGTGCAGGATGCCACGGCCATGAAACGGCTGGAAGCCCAGTTCGTGCAAAGCCAGAAGATGCAGGCCATCGGGCAGCTTGCAGGGGGGATTGCGCATGACTTCAACAACCTGCTGACGGCGATCACCGGCCACTGCGATCTTTTGCTGTTGCGCCACGCAAAGGAAGACAAGGACTACGCCGATCTTGTGCAGATCAATCAGAATGCAAATCGGGCCGCCTCGCTCGTGGGCCAACTGCTTGCGTTTTCACGCAAGCAAACGCTGAAGCCGGAACGGATCGACCTGCAAGACGTATTGTCGGATATGGCGCATCTTCTCAATCGGCTGGTTGGGGAAAAGGTGCGTTTGCGCCTGTCGCATGCCGCTGACTTGGGCATGATCCGTGCAGACAAACGGCAGTTGGAACAGGTTCTAATGAATTTGGTGGTCAACGCCCGTGATGCCATGGCCGAAGGGGGAACGATCCGGGTTGAGACCGAGGCATTGACGCTGCACGAGGAGATGCGGCGTGACCGTGCAGTTGTGCCGGCTGGCGACTATGCCACGATACGTGTCGCCGACACCGGAACCGGCATCCCGCCAGAACGCTTGGACAAGATCTTTGAACCCTTCTTCACCACCAAACGCCCCGGCGAGGGGACGGGACTCGGCCTATCGACGGTTTACGGCATCGTCAAACAGTCCGGCGGGTTCATTTTTGTCGACTCAACGCCAGGTGAAGGCACCATCTTCCATCTTTACTTCCCGATCCATCAGGCCAGCGCCGAAGACCTCGATGCACCGAAAGTGTCGTCGCCGCGTAAGATCTTGCTGAAGCAAGGGGAGGGTGTGGTTCTTTTGGTCGAAGACGAAGCCCCCGTGCGTGCCTTTGCCAGCCGTGCCTTGCGCTTGCGTGGCTATACCGTGCTTGAAGCGGACAGTGCCGAAGAGGCCCTTCGGCTGTTGCAGGACCCAAGTCTTGAAATCGATGTGTTTGTGACCGATGTCGTGATGCCCGGTATGGATGGCCCAAGTTGGGTGAAACAGGCGCGCGAGTCACGACCCGATGTGCGGGTGGTGTTCATGTCCGGCTATGCAGAAGATTGCCTGTCCGAAGAACAGGGCAGGGTGCCGAATTCCGTCTTCCTGGCCAAGCCATTCTCGCTCAATGAGCTGGCGATTACGGTGCAAGGGCAGTTACACTGACAGTCACGCGGTCAGTTGAGACTGTCATACAAAGCGAAGTCTTCGGCCGCGACCGTCTTCAGCCTGTCCAGCGTGTTTTCTGACAAATCCAGCGGCGCTTTGGGCGACACATTCAACTGTGGCAAGATGATCTGGAAGTCCAGTCGGTCCTCCAGAAAGTCAACAAACTGACCGATGTTCTCGTAGCGGAATATTTTGTCGGGGACCCGCCCGTCCGCCGCTTTCAAAAAACCAGCCTGCGACCCGACGTTTGCGAACGCGGGCCGTGGGTGCGTGCACCACGCCTGAACGAAAGAATCAAAAGACATGCCTTGAGTGCTTTTCGCTTCATCAGGAATATCGTCTCGGCTGCGATACCGAAACCAGCTTCCCAGCCAGTCACGCGGCTCGCGCATCAGGGCGACCACCGTGAACGGGCCGCCTGCGGCCGACTCCAGATACGGCCCGACAAAACGGTGAAAGCCTGCGACATTGGTGTGTTTCAAAACGGGTGGTCGCTGGATCGACAGCGCAGCCAGTGATTCGAGAGCAGCCTCGATCGCGGTCGAGCCGGTTTTTGGCGTAGCAAGGATCGCCAAACGTTGTTCCCAGAACACCAACATGCCAGCCCGACCCTTGTCTGCATCCTTGCCGGATGCGGATTATCCATTCGCATGTAAACTATCGCTTAACCAATCTGTGAAAAAGCTGGAATTGCGAAAATTAGATTGAAATGTTCTGCATTTGATCTCATAAGACTGAGAACACTTGGGGAACACGGCAATGATTGCCGCGGTGCCGCGGCTGTGAAATAAGGAGCGGGACGATGGCGGTAGCGAACCTCCTCGATTTGAACGGGAAGCGCGACATGGACAAGGCAAAGGCGCTGGAAAGCGCTCTGGCACAGATCGAACGGCAGTTCGGCAAGGGTTCGATCATGAGACTGGGCGCAAACAGCCCGGCGATGGATATCGAGGCCACATCGACGGGCTCTCTTGGCCTGGACATCGCTTTGGGGATCGGTGGTTTGCCCAAGGGCCGGATCATCGAGATTTACGGGCCGGAATCTTCGGGCAAGACCACGCTGACGCTGCATGTGGTGGCGGAAGAGCAGAAAAAAGGCGGCGTTTGCGCCTTTGTTGATGCCGAGCACGCGCTGGATCCGCAATACGCGAAGAAGCTTGGCGTGAACCTTGACGAGTTGCTGATCAGCCAACCCGATACCGGCGAACAGGCGCTTGAGATTGTCGATACGCTGGTGCGCTCGGGCGCCGTCAGCCTTGTGGTCGTCGACTCGGTTGCTGCCTTGACGCCAAAATCTGAAATCGAAGGCGATATGGGCGACATGCAAATGGGCGCACAGGCCCGTCTGATGTCTCAGGCCATGCGCAAACTGACCGCCAGCATCGGTCGCAGCAACTGCATGGTGATCTTCATCAACCAGATCCGCATGAAGATCGGTGTGATGTTCGGCAGCCCGGAAACCACCACGGGGGGGAACGCGCTGAAATTCTACGCCTCCGTCCGGCTTGATATCCGCCGGATCGGGTCGATCAAGGAAAAAGACGATGTTGTGGGCAACTCCACCCGCGTCAAGGTGGTGAAGAACAAGGTGGCACCCCCCTTCAAACAGGTGGAATTCGACATCATGTATGGCGAAGGCATCTCGAAGACCGGCGAACTGGTTGATATCGGCGTGAAGGCCGGAGTCGTGGAAAAGTCGGGGTCGTGGTATTCTTACGGCGACGAACGGATCGGGCAGGGACGGGAAAACGCAAAGCTGTTTTTGAAGTCCAACCCCAGCATCGCGGCCGAGATCGAGGACAAGATCCGGGCGGCCAATGGCTTGGATTTCCACATGGCCGAAAGCGAAGCAGCAGATGATGTGATGGACACCTGACCAGACGCGCAGGGACCGATCAGGCCGGGGGTTTCCCCGGCCTTTTTCATGCCGCATCACAGCCGCGGTGGACAGGCCCCGCGCGCAAGGCTACATGGGGGACATCCCGATGAACCCCTCAGCCGAAGGGCTTTGATACCATGGCGTCGCTGAACGATATCCGCTCGACCTTTCTCGATTTCTTTGCCCGCAACGGCCACAAGGTCGTCGACTCGTCGCCTTTGGTGCCGCGCAACGATCCGACACTGATGTTCGCCAATTCCGGCATGGTCCAGTTCAAGAATCTGTTCACCGGGGTTGAGACGCGCGATTACACCCGCGCCACCACCGCGCAAAAATGCGTGCGGGCTGGCGGCAAGCACAACGACCTTGACAATGTGGGCTATACAGCACGCCACCACACGTTTTTCGAGATGCTGGGCAACTTCAGCTTCGGCGATTATTTCAAGGCCGAAGCCATTGCTTTTGCCTGGGAGCTGCTGACCCGTGATTTCGGGTTGAACAAGGACAAGCTGCTTGTCACGGTCTATCATACCGATGACGAAGCCGCTGAGATCTGGAAAAAAGTCGCGGGCTTTGGCGACAGCAAAGTCATCCGGATCCCGACCGACGACAATTTCTGGCGGATGGGGCCAACCGGCCCCTGCGGTCCCTGCACCGAGATTTTCTATGATCACGGCGACCATATCTGGGGCGGCCCTCCGGGCAGCGCTGACGAAGACGGCGACCGGTTCATCGAAATCTGGAACAACGTTTTCATGCAGAATGAACAGTTTGCCGATGGCACGCTGCGGCCCTTGGACATGCAGTCGATCGACACCGGCATGGGGCTGGAGCGGATCGGTGCGCTGTTGCAGGGCAAGCACGACAACTACGACACCGACCTGATGCGCAGCCTGATCGAGGCGTCGGCGCATGCCACCAGCTCGGACCCCGATGGTCCCGGCAAGACCCATCACCGGGTGATTGCAGACCACCTGCGGTCCACCTCTTTCCTGATTGCCGATGGCGTGATGCCGTCGAACGAAGGGCGGGGCTATGTGCTGCGCCGGCTCATGCGCCGCGCCATGCGGCACGCCCATATGCTGGGCAGTCAGGATCCGGTGATGTTCAAGCTGGTGCCGGCACTGGTCCGCCAGATGGGGGCGGCTTACCCGGAGTTGCAGCGCGCGCAATCCCTGATCGAGGAAACGCTGAAGCTGGAGGAAACCCGGTTCAAGACCACGCTCGACCGTGGGTTGAAGCTTTTGGATGACGAGCTGGGACGTTTGCCCGAAAGCGGTGATTTGCCGGGGGCGACCGCGTTCCGGCTGTATGACACTTATGGTTTTCCGCTTGATCTGACCCAGGATGCCTTGCGCGAACGTGGGCGGGCGGTTGACGTGGCAGGTTTTGACGCCGCCATGTCGGAACAAAAAGCCAAGGCCCGTGCTGCATGGTCAGGCACCGGCGAAGCGGCGGATGGCAAGATCTGGTTTGATCTGGCCGAAGATCATGGCCCGACCGAGTTCCTCGGCTATGACACCGAAACGGCCGAGGGCGAGATCAACGCCTTGGTGCGTGACGGGGCGGCGATCAATAGGGCCAGCACCGGCGAAAGCGTGCAAATTGTGGTCAATCAGACGCCTTTCTATGCGGAGTCGGGTGGTCAGGTTGGTGATACAGGGCTGATCCGCACTGATACCGGTATGGCGGAAGTGACCGACACCAAAAAGACCGCCGGGGTTTTCATCCATATCGCGCAGGTGGTCGACGGCCACATTTCCAGGGGTCAGCCTGCCAAGCTTGAGGTTACCCATACCCGGCGTCGCCAGATCCGGGCCAATCACTCGGCCACGCATCTGTTGCACGAGGCTTTGCGCCGTGCGCTTGGCGACCATGTGGCCCAGAAGGGCAGCCTTAACGCGCCGGATCGCCTGCGATTTGACTTCAGCCATTCGGTCGGCCTGTCGTCGGAAGAACTTCGGCAGGTGGAAGGCGAGGTAAACACTTTCATCCGTCAGAACAGTCCGGTGGAAACCCGCATCATGACCCCCGACGACGCCCGCGCGATTGGGGCGCAGGCCCTGTTTGGCGAAAAATATGGCGAAGAGGTGCGCGTGGTGTCGATGGGCGTGCTGGACGGCAGCGCCAAGGGGGCCGATGGCCATACCTATTCGCTGGAACTGTGCGGCGGCACCCATGTCGTCCGCACCGGTGACATCGGATCTTTCGTGCTGTTGGGGGACTCGGCTTCGTCCGCTGGGGTGCGGCGGATCGAAGCGCTGACCGGGCAGGCCGCCTTGGACCATTTGCGGCTGCAGGACGCCCGTCTGAGCGATGTGGCCTCGGTGCTCAAAACTCCGGCCGCCGATATTGTGGACCGGGTGAAGGCGCTGTTTGACGAACGCCGCTCGCTACAGAACGAAGTGGCCCAGCTGCGCCGGGAACTGGCGATGGGTGGCAAATCGGGTGGTCCGGAAGCCAAGGATATCAATGGCGTAAAGTTCATTGCTCAGGTTTTGTCCGGCGTCTCGGGCAAGGATTTGCCATCGTTGATTGACGAGATGAAGGCGCGTTTGGGGTCGGGCGCTGTGCTTTTGATTGCCGATACCGGCAACAAACCGGCGGTGGCTGCCGGGGTAACCGGCGATCTGACCGCCACGCTCTCGGCCGTGTCGCTGGTCAAGGCCGCAGCCGAGGCCATGGGCGGAAAAGGCGGCGGCGGTCGTCCGGATATGGCACAGGCCGGTGGGGCCGACATTGGGCAGGCCGATGCGGCCATCGCCGCAGCAGAAGCCGTGATCAAAGGATAGACCAATGCCAACAGCCCTTTGGATCGCCCATGTCGATGTGACCGATGCCGATGCCTATGGCACCTATGCCAAAGGCGCAGGCCCTGCCATCGCCGCACATGGCGGCGTGTTTCTTGCCCGTGGCGGGCGCTATGTGCAACTGGAGGGCAACGATCGCGCCCGCAATGTGGTTGCGCGGTTTCCCAGTCTGGAGGCCGCGGTGGCTTGCTACAACAGCGCCGAATACCAGGCGGCCTTGGCCCACGCCAAAGGGGCGAGCGTGCGCGATCTTGTGGTTGTCGAGGAAATCGGCTGATTTTTCAGCACATTTCCGCGATTTCTGCCCGGCGCTGTAAGGATCCTCCTTACGGCGTCGCTTGGTTTCATGCTATAGTCATGAAAAGAAACGCCGAGGCCGAGCCGTGTTTTCTTCAAATGGGGCACTCTGATGTGCCGTTGGGCTGCCTATAGCGGGGCACCGATTTTTCTGGATGAGATCATCACCCGTCCGGGCCATTCGCTGATCCATCAATCCCATTGTGCCACTCAGTGCCATGCAGCCATAAATGCCGACGGCTTTGGTGTCGCCTGGTATGGCGAAAAACCAGAGCCGGGCCTGTACCGCGATGTGATGCCGGCATGGTCAGACCCCAATCTGCGCAGCCTGACGGCGCAGGTGAAATCCGGCCTTTTTCTGGCACATGTGCGGGCCAGCACCGGGACCGCCACCAGTCGCAACAATTGCCACCCGTTCACATGGGGGCGCTGGTCGTTCATGCACAATGGTCAGGTCGGCGGCTATGACAACTTTCGCCGCGACGCCGACATGATGATCCCCGATGCCCTGTACCCCTGTCGCAAGGGCGCAACCGATTCCGAGGCGCTGTTTCTGATCGCGGTGGCCGAAGGGCTGGACCATGACCCGAAAGGCGCGTTGGAGCGGGCGGCCGCACGGTTGATTTCACTCGCCCGCGCCAAGGGCTCCGCACCCCATCTGCGGCTGACGGGGGCGTTGTCCGATGGCAAACGGCTATACGCCATGCGCTACGCCACAGACGAATTCGCCCCCACCTTGTATCACCGCTGGTCCGAAACCCGAAATGGCACCGCAGTGGTGTCGGAACCGCTTGAGACTGGCGAAGGCGGCTGGGTCGAGGTGCCACCTTTCAGCTTTTGCACCATAGAGGGTGCAAGCGTCACAACCGAAAGCTTTTATCCCTGCCGGTTGGCTGCCGCTGCGTGATGAGCAGACGTGGTTGCGGCCGCGCCTGATTTCCCGTTAGGCTTTGCAGAGCAGGGGACAGAATGCGCGGCCAGAACACCAGACCATGGCTATTCGTGGCAGCGGCCTTGGCCGTATTGCTTTGTGCTGTTGCCGGATCGTTCACCTGGCGGCAAAGCCTTGCACAAACTCTGGACGACACGGCACGGCGCGGCGACAATCTGCTGCAGCTCGCGACCACCGCTCTGTCGGGCGAGCTGGAGCGCTTTGAACGCCTGCCACCGCTGATTGCCGACCAAGAAGTGGTCAGGCAGCTGGCGCTTGCCCCCGATGATCCGGAATTGGGCAACACGGCAAACACCTTTTTACGCCGGATCCAACGCCAGCTTGGGGCAACAGATATTTATCTTATGGATGTCACCGGACTGACGATCGCGGCATCGAACTTTGATACGGACACTTCATTTGTCGGCGGCAATTTCGCCTTTCGTCCCTATTTTTCCGATGCCATCACCGGCGGGACGGGTCGGTTCTATGCGCTCGGCACCACCAGCCGCAAGCGCGGTTACTATTTCGGGGCTCCGGTCATGGACGCGAGCCGAGTCATTGGGGCTTTGGCGATCAAGATCGATCTTGATGCGATCGAAACCACCTGGAGTGGTGGCGATTATGCCGTTCTGGTGACAGATCCCGAAGGCGTAATCTTTCTGTCTTCACGGCCCGACTGGCGCTTTTCGGCCATGCGACCGTTGTCCGTGGAATCGCAGGACCGGATCGCTGCGACCCGGCGATATGCCGACACCGCAATCGGGCTGCTGCAGATCACGTCCGAAACGGCGCACCGCGACAGGCCGGTGCTGACAATTGCAACCCTGGAAGGGCCGCGAGAGTATCTTCAGTCTGACATGCCGATGATACGCGCCGGATGGACTGTGCATGTGCTGATTGACACAGCGCCGGCACGGGCGGCGGCGTTGGCACAGTCCTTTGTGGTGATGCTCGCCTTGGGTGTTCTGGCGATGCTTGGGGCTGTGGTCTGGCAACGGCGGTTGCGGTTGGACGAGCGGCTGGAGGTTCAGGCAGAGGCCCGCGCCACCCTGGAACGCCGTGTCGAGGAGCGCACGCACGAATTGCGCAAGGCACAGGCAGATCTGGTGCAAGCGGGAAAAATGGCGGCGCTGGGGCAGATGTCGGCAGCCCTTAGCCACGAATTCAACCAGCCTCTTGCCGCCGCGCGCACCTATGCCGACAACGCCGGCGTCCTGATCGACCGGGGACGGATACCCGAGGCACGGACCAATATCGACCGCATCCTTGGACTTATTGATCGCATGACCAGCATCAGCCGCCATCTGCGCAGCTTTGCCCGCGCGCCGGGACAAAAACTGTCGCAAGTATCTTTGGCGGAGGTGGTCGAGGCGGCAGTCGAAATTGCCACATTGCGTATCCGTGTGGCACGGGCGGTCCTGACCATAGATCTTCCGCCTGATCTGCCAAAGGTGGTTGCCGGTCCAGTGCGATTGCAGCAGGTCTTGGTCAATCTGCTGACCAATGCCGCCGATGCCGTCGAAGGTTTGAACCAACGCAATATCCATTTAACGGCAGAGTCCGCAGGTGATAGCGTGGTCATACGCATCTCGGATTCAGGTCCGGGCGTGCCCGAAGGGCTGGTGGCGCGCATTTTCGATCCGTTCTTTTCCACAAAGGGTGTGGGCAAGGGGCTCGGTTTGGGCCTGTCAATTTCCTACAACATCATCAAAGACTTCGGGGGCGATCTTTCTGTCACCTCGGATCACGGTGCCTGCTTTGTCATCCGCCTTTCCGCCGCGCCCACCCTTCAGCAAGAGGCGGCAGAATGACCGATATGCGCATTCTTCTGGTCGATGACGAACCCGATCTGCGCGCGTCCACCGCGCAGGCTCTGGATCTCGCGGGCTTTGTGGTGCAGGATTTTGCAGCACCCGAGCGTGTGATGGATCTGGTCAGCTTTGGGTTTCCCGGTGTGGTGCTGACCGATATCCGGATGCCCGGCATGGACGGGCTGACGCTGATGAACCGGGTGCACGAGATTGACCGCGATATCCCGGTGATCCTGATTACCGGACATGGTGATGTGCAGCTTGCCGTCCGCGCGATGCGTGAAGGCGCCTATGATTTCGTGGAAAAGCCGTTCGACGCCAGCCAACTGGCCGAAATCGTCGCGCGGGCGTCGGACTATCGCCGTCTGGTGCTGGAAAACCGCGTGCTCAAGGCCGCTGCGGGGCAGGTGGATGATCTGGAACAACGGCTGATCGGGCGGTCAAACGTCATGATCGACCTGCGCCGTCGCATCCGAACCCTTGGCCCGACCGATGCCGATGTGCTGATCGTGGGAGAAACCGGTGCAGGCAAAGAGGTTGTGGCGCGTGCGTTGCATGATCTGTCGCCGCGCGCACGCAAGCCCTTTGTCGCCATCGATTGCGCCGTCATCCCCGCTGCCCTGATCGAAAGCGAACTGTTCGGGCATGAGGCCGGGGCGTTTCCGGGGGCCTTGCGGGCGCGCTATGGCAAGTTCGAGCATGCGCGTGGTGGCACCATCCTGCTGGACGACATCGCGTCGATGCCCTTGGACATGCAGGGCAAGCTGGTGCGGGTGATCGCAGAACGCACCGTCACCCGGCTTGGCTCGAACGAGGCTGTGCCGCTGGATGTGCGGTTCATGGCGACGTCGCGCGTGCCACTGGAAGCCGAGGTCGAGGCCGGACGGTTCCGGGCCGATCTTCTGTATCGGCTGAACGTTGTGACGCTTGTTGTGGCACCGTTGTCCGCGCGGCGTGAAGACATTCCTCTGCTGTTCCTGCGCCTTCTGGCCGAGGCCGCAAGCCGCCACCGGTCTGACCCGGCCCCGGCACCCCCGGCGATGATCACCTACCTGACAGCACGGGACTGGCCCGGAAATGTGCGCGAGTTGCGCAATGCCGCAGACCGCTATGCGCTTGGGTTGGGTGAGGGGGCTTCCGTGCAGGATGACCCCCCGTCGCGCCTGGCCGAACGGGTCGCCGATTTTGAAAAGCGCGAAATCGAAGCCGCGCTCGCCGCGCATCGTGGCAATCTGAAACCGGTCTATGAATTACTTGGGTTGTCGCGCAAGACGCTGTGGGAAAAAATGCAAAAGCACGGGCTGGACAAGGCGCAGTTTGGTGCCGGTGGCGGCGTGGAGGCCGAGTAATGCACGAAATCCGCCCATCCTTGAGGGCGAATGTTACGATTTCCACCCATCACGGGGGCGTGCGGCGTATTTGGTTGCGCAAACATGTCGTGGAACGGTTGAGATAGCGCCCAGCTCGGGGTTCACTGCTGTCAGCAAGTCGGCGCGCAGGAGGCGCGCGGTCATGTGAACACTTTGGGAGGACTACATGTTCATCAAGACACTCGCCACCGCCGCGGTGGCAGGCCTTATTGCAACCACCGTCATGGCACAGGACAAATCGGACTGGCCCAAGGAGATGACCATCGGCACCGCGTCGCAAGGCGGAACCTATTTCGTTTATGGCAACGGTTTTGCCGGCTATATTTCCGAAGCCTTGGGTTTGAATGCGACCGGCGAAGTGACCGGCGGTCCGGTCCAGAACGTGACCCTTGTCGAAACCGGCGATCACCTGATGGGGCTTGTCACCATGGGTCCGGCCTATGACGCATGGATCGGAAAATCCGAACTGGCTCCGGGGCTGGAGCACAAATCGGTGCGCGCCTTGTTCCCGATGTACCAGACCCCGTTTCAGGTTGTGGCTTTGAAATCATCCGGCATCACTTCGGTATCGGATCTTAACGGCAAGCGTGTGTCTGTCGGCCCGGCTGGCGGAACACCCGGCACCTATTGGCCGCAATTCCTTGCGGCGCTGGACGTCAAGGCCAACATCTCGAACGCGGGCGCGGCTGATGCAGGCGGGCAATTGTCCGACGGTCTGATCGACGCCTTCGCCTTTGCCGCCGGGGTGCCCATCTCGGCCTTTGCCGAATTGGCGGCACAGCAGGATGTGGTGATGTTCGGCTTTACGCCCGAAGAACAGGCCAAGGTGCTGGAAGCCTTCCCGGCCATGGCCCCGTTCACCATTCCGTCGGGCACCTATGCCAAGCATGACTATGATCAACCCACCGTCGCCCTGTGGAACTTTGCCGTGGCGCATCAGGACATGCCCGAGTCGCTGGCCTATGAAATCACCAAGCTGGCCTTGGACAACAACGACCGCATGAAGCAGATCCACGCAACGGCGGCAGAGACGCTGGTGGAAAACTGGGACAAGAACACCTTCATGACCTTCCATCCCGGTGCGGTGAAATACTACGAAGAAAAGGGGATCACGATCCCCGACGCTCTGAAATAAGACGCGGTCCCTGACCACGCGAGGGGCGCCCGGCAGGATCGGGCGCCCCTTTTCAGATCAGCATTCGGGGGGATACCGACCATGACCGCGCCGAGCACGGACGCCACCACCACGCAAGACATTGCATCCGGCGTTGACAATGAAATCTTTGCTGGCAATCAGCGCAAGCCGACCGGGTCGGTTGGGTTGTTCATTGCGGCACTATGTGTGGCCTATACCGCATTTCACATCGGGGTGATGAACCTCTATCCGCTGGAAACCTGGACCTACCGCTTGCTCCATGTGGGCGGCGGATTGACCATCGGCTTCCTGCTGTTTTCGTCGCTCAGCTTTGCCGAGGAGGAGGGCACCGCGCGCCCCGGCCGCCTGGTAATGCTGGCCCCCGGTGCCGTGCTGGTCGGCATCGCCTTTTTACAGGTTGCGTGGTTCTGGATGTCCGGCTCGGGCGTGGAACAGGCCGCACAGGCCACGGCCTTCCGTTGGACCTTTGGCGCGCCGTTGTTGGTCGGAACGGTCTGGGTGCTGCTGCTGGGCTGGTTCATGCCTGAACCGCGCCGTGCCCGGCTGGACGCGATCGATATCGTGCTGGCGATCGCGGCGATCGCAGTCACCGCCTATATCATCTTCCACGCGCCGCTGTTGCGGTTGCGGGCGGGCACGGCCTTGGCCAAAGAGGCTGACATGTTTGCCGCCCTTGTCGGCGTGATCCTGATCCTTGAATTGACCCGGCGCATGGCGGGTCTGGCCTTGGTCATCATCGCCAGCATCTTCGTGATCTACAGCTTTGTCGGGCCGTGGTTGCCGGGCATCCTGTATCACCGGGGCTATTCGCTTACGCGGTTCTTCACCTATGTCTTTACCGATCAGGGGATTCTGGGGCCGACCACGGCGATTTCCTCGACTTATATCATCCTGTTCGTGGCCTTTGCGGCGTTCTTGCAAGCGTCCCGCGTGGGAGAGTATTTCGTGAACTTCGCCTTCGCCGCTGCCGGCGACCGGCGCGGCGGACCGGCCAAGGTGGCGGTGTTCGGATCGGGCCTGATGGGCATGATCAACGGCACATCCGCCGGCAATGTGGTGGCGACCGGGTCGCTGACCATCCCCTTGATGAAAAAGGTCGGCTACAAACCCCAGACCGCTGCGGCGGTCGAGGCGGCGGCCTCTTCGGGCGGGCAAATCCTGCCACCGATCATGGGGGCGGGCGCCTTCATCATGTCGGAAATCACCGGCATCGCCTATTCCGATATCGTGGTGGCCGCCATCATCCCGGCGCTTCTGTATTTCGTCAGTGTCTATTTCAACGTCGATCTGGCGGCGCAGAAATATGACATGAAGGGTCTTCCGCGCGACGAGTTGCCGAAGTTTTCCAAGCTTGCCAAGCAGGTCTTCCTGTTCATCCCGATCTTCATCCTGATCGGGGCGCTGTTCATGGGGTATTCCGTGATCCGCGCCGGAACCCTTGCGATGGCCGCCGCTGCGGTGGTGTCTTGGCTGACGCCCTACAAGATGGGGGTGAAAGAGATCCTGTTCGCACTGGAAATCTCGACCAAGATGACGCTGCAACTGGTCGCGGTCTGTGCGGCGGCGGGTATCATCGTGGGCGTGATCGCGCTGACCGGGCTTGGCACGCGGTTTTCGTCACTGCTGCTGGGGCTGGCGGAAAACAACCAGATGCTGGCGCTGTTTTTTGCGATGATCGTGTCGATCGTGCTGGGGATGGGGATGCCCACCACGGCGGCCTATGCCGTGGCAGCATCGGTGATCGCGCCGGGGCTGATCAGCATGGGTATCGACATGCTGACGGCGCACTTCTTCATCTTCTACTTTGCCGTGATGTCGGCGATCACGCCCCCGGTTGCACTTGCGGCCTATGCCGGGGCTGCGATTGCCCGATCCGACCCGATGAAGACCAGCGTTGAGTCGTTCAAGATGGGGTTGGCGGCCTTTGTGGTGCCGTTCATGTTCTTCTCGTCGCCAGAACTGCTGATGCAAGGCGAATGGCTGGACATCATCCATGTGGTCGCAGGTGCCCTTCTGGGTGTGTTCCTGCTGTCGTCGGCGGTGCAGGGTTGGTTCTTTGGCAACGTGAGCATGGTGTTGCGCTTTGTGCTGGCTGCCGCAGCGGTCGCGATGATCGACTCGGGCTTTCTGTCGGATGCGCTGGGGATCGGCACGGCGATCATCGTCTGGGCGATCCAGAAGAAGTTGGTCAAGCCCGGATCAGTGGCACACGGCGCCGACTGAAACACACCGGGGCCATGCGGGAAACCGGATGACCCGAAATAAAAAATACCCGCGCAAAGCCAATGCTTTGCGCGGGTTTTTCAATGTCATTTCGACCCAAGCGAAACGGCCCCCGAAGGCGCCGCTCGTCTTAGGCGCTGCGGCTTTGGCGCTTGCGTTCGTGCGGGTCCAGATGGCGTTTGCGCATCCGCACCGACTTCGGCGTGACCTCGACCAGTTCATCATCGTCGATATAGGCGATGCACTGCTCCAGGCTCAGCTTGACCGGGGTGGTCAGGCGCACGGCTTCATCGGTGCCCGATGCCCGCACGTTGGTCAATTGCTTGCCCTTCAACGGGTTCACTTCAAGGTCATTGTCGCGGCTGTGCTCGCCAATGATCATGCCGGTATAGACCGGTTCCTGCACCCCGATGAAGAAGTGGCCACGATCTTCCAGCTTCCACATCGCGTAAGCCACCGACACGCCAGATTCCATCGAGATCAGCACACCCTGACGGCGCCCTTCGATCGGGCCCTTGTGCGGGGCCCAGCCATGGAACACGCGGTTCAGAACCCCGGTGCCGCGCGTGTCGGTCATGAACTGGCCGTGATAGCCGATCAACCCGCGCGATGGCACATGCGCGATGATCCGGGTCTTGCCGGCCCCTGCAGGCTTCATCTCGACCAGATCGCCCTTGCGCGGGCCGGTCAGCTTTTCGATCACCGGGCCGGTGTATTCGTCATCCACGTCGATGGTGACTTCTTCGATCGGCTCGGATTTCACACCGTCGATGTCTTGCATCAGCACGCGCGGGCGGCTGATCGACAGCTCGAACCCTTCACGGCGCATGTTTTCGATCAACACACCCATCTGCAATTCGCCGCGACCGGCCACTTCAAAGGCGTCGCCGCCGGGGGTGTCCGTCACCTTGATCGCGACGTTGATTTCGGCTTCGCGCATCAGACGTTCGCGGATGACACGGCTTTGAACCTTGCTGCCTTCCTTGCCCGCCAGCGGCGAGTCGTTGATGCCAAAGGTGATCGAGATGGTCGGCGGGTCAATCGGCTGCGCGGGCAGGGCGGTGTCCACCTCCAGCGCGCACAGCGTGTCGGCCACCGTGGCCTTGGTCATGCCGGCCAGCGTGACGATGTCGCCCGCTTCTGCGGCGTCAATCGGTGTCATCACCAGACCACGGTAGGCCAGAACCTTCGAGACGCGGAACTGCTCGATCCGATCGCCATCGCGGGACAGCGCCTTGATGGTCTCGCCTGCGCGCAGCGTTCCCGCCTCGACCCGGCCGGTCAGGATGCGGCCGATAAACGGATCTGCCGACAACGTGGTGGCCAGCATCTGGAAGGGCTCGTTCCTGCGCGCGATCTGCGCAGGTGCCGGGACATGCTTCAGCACCAGATCATACAGCGCGGAAAGATCCTTGCGCGGTCCGTCCAGTTCGACATCGGCCCAACCGGACCGGCCCGAGGCGTAAAGCACCGGGAAATCAAGCTGATCGTCATCCGCACCAAGGTTGGCGAACAGATCGAACACTTCGTTCAGCGCGCGCGACGGTTCGGCGTCGTGCTTGTCCACCTTGTTAAGCACCACGATCGGGCGCAGGCCAAGGGCAAGCGCCTTGGATGTCACGAATTTGGTCTGCGGCATCGGGCCTTCGGCGGCATCGACCAGCAGCACCACGCCATCCACCATCGACAGGATACGCTCCACCTCTCCGCCGAAATCGGCGTGGCCGGGGGTGTCAACGATGTTGATCCGTGCGCCAGCCCATTCCAGCGAGGTGCACTTCGCCAGAATCGTGATCCCACGTTCGCGCTCGATGTCATTGCTGTCCATCGCGCGCTCGGCAACCGCCTGGTTGTCGCGAAACGCGCCGGATTGTTTCAGAAGCTCGTCAACGAGCGTGGTTTTGCCATGGTCAACGTGCGCGATGATGGCAATGTTGCGAAGCTCCATCGGGAGGGGTCACTTTCAATAGGGTCTGATGATTGTTGCGCTGCCCTTACAGGGTTTTGCATGGCTTGGCCAGTGCCCATCATGTCGCGACATAGCGGTCGCGGCGATGGTTGATGGCGATGATCAGATTGAGCACCACGGCACCCAGCAGGGACCAGACCACGACACGGGCCGGAAACAGGGCGAAAGCCACGGCAAAGATCACCGCATCAGCACAAAGCTGGACATATCCGGCGCGAAATCCAAAGCGATCCTGCACCAACAGCGCCAGCATCCCCAACCCGCCCAAAGACCCGTTGTGGCGAAACATCGCCAGAAGCCCAAGCCCTGTCAGCGCGCCAAAGATTACCGCCGCCAATGGTGTGGACAAATGTCCGATCTGAAAGCCCATTGGCATCACTTCGACCCCGACCGACAAAGCCGTGACCGAAATCAAGGACTTGGCGGTGAAAGCCGGGCCAAGGCGAAACCACGCCAGCACATAGAACGGCAGGTTGATCACAAAAAACACAGGTCCAAAGCCCCAGCCGGTCACATAGGACAGGATGACCGCGATACCGGCGGTCTGCCCGGTGATAAGCCCGGCATGAGTCAGAAATTGCAGGCCCAGCGTGCACAGAAAAACGCCCAGGCCAAGCCCTTGCGCGTCTTCGATCGGGCTGTGTTTGCCAGCGTCGGTCATCCTTTCGAAATAAGACAGTATAGCTGACCTGTCTAGTCTCATTCCTGCCGCACTGTGGCCCTGATGCTCTTGTTTGATGATGTGGCTGTGTCAGATTGGAAAAAATGCACAAAGAGGCAAAAATGCAGGCAAAACGCGTGTTGGGGGTCGTCGGGCCCGCTGAGTCAGCCGATGGCTCTGACCAGATCTCGGCGCTGTCGGGGAAGCTGGATCAGATGATCAAGCTGATGGACGAATCCGTGCATCTGCAACGGGTCGCACTGCTCGAGGATGGCCATATCCTGCGATTTCACGCCGGAGTGACCGATGTGGCCCTGTCCTTGCCGGATGCGCAGGACGACTATGTGCAGCGCGTGATCCTGCGCACCCGGACGTTTTATGAGGCAAGGCTGTTGGCAAACGTCCGGGCGATGGGGCTGATCGGTCCCGAAGTCGCGGTTTGTGATATCGGCGCCAATATTGGCAATCATTCGGTATATTTCGGCAAGATCCTTGGCGCAAAGCGGGTGGTCTGCTTCGAGCCGCAACCGCATTGCTATGCCACGTTGTGCCGCAATCTGGATCTGAACACTCTGGGGGATGCGTTGGCCTATAACTGCATGGTCGGCCCCACTTCGGGGCGGGGAGAGGTGACGCGGTTCAATGCCCGCAATCTGGGCAGCACCGCCTTTGCCCCGGCCGCACAAGGGGCCATTCCAATGGTGGCACTGGACGATCTGATCGAAGCAGACGAGCTTCAGGGCCTTGGCTTCATCAAGATCGATGTCGAAGGCATGCAGTTGGGTGTGCTTGCCGGTGCAAGGCGGGTGATCGAGACATTCAAGCCGGCGATCTGGGTCGAGTTGCTGGAACGCGACAACGCATTTCCAGCCACGGCGCAGATGCTGGGCGGGATGGGTTATACATCGGTGCGGATCGGACCCAACGACCACATCTTCACACCGACGCCGTAACGAAAAGGTCCGGGACAATGTCCCGGACCATTCTGTTTGCAATCAAAAAGGACGTCAGCCTTTCAGGGCCTTGTTCAGGTATTCGTCGACCTTTTCCAAATAGCCCATCGTCGTCAGCCATTTTTGGTCCGGGCCAACCAGCAGGGCCAGATCCTTGGTCATATGCCCGTCCTCGACGGCATCCACGGTGACTTTTTCCAGCGTGGTGGCAAAGGTCATCAGGGCTGCGTTGTCGTCCAGTTTGGCGCGGTGCTTCAGGCCACCGGTCCAAGCAAAGATCGACGCAATCGAGTTGGTCGAGGTGGCCTTGCCCTTCTGGTGCTCGCGGTAATGGCGCGTCACGGTGCCATGCGCGGCTTCGGCTTCGACAATCTTGCCATCGGGCGTCATCAGCACCGAGGTCATCAGGCCAAGCGATCCAAAACCTTGCGCCACGGTGTCGGACTGCACGTCACCGTCATAGTTCTTGCAGGCCCAGACATAACCGCCCGACCATTTCATCGCCGATGCCACCATATCGTCAATCAGGCGGTGTTCGTAATGGATGCCGGCGGCTTTGAACTTGTCTTCGAATTCTTCGGCATAGACCTTGGCGAACAGATCCTTGAAGCGTCCGTCATAGGCTTTCAGGATCGTGTTCTTGGTGGACAGATACACCGGCCAACCCTTGAGCAAGCCATAGTTCAT
The DNA here is from genome assembly GCA_046313895.1 of Paracoccaceae bacterium. Classification (GTDB taxonomy): domain Bacteria; phylum Pseudomonadota; class Alphaproteobacteria; order Rhodobacterales; family Rhodobacteraceae; genus Pseudotabrizicola. Next base: position 45,226 of record JBKBWK010000013.1, on the reverse strand, counting down.
CGACGACCGGGCAAAGTCGATGATGCTGTCGTCAAGGTTGTACATGCCCATGTAAACCCCGGCCGAGGGGGCCGAATAGACGTCCTTTTCGATCACGGTGCCATCTTCGCCCACGAATTTCATCGTCAGCTTGCCAGCGCCGGGGAAGTGGAAGTCGGTGGCGCGGTACTGGTCGCCAAAGGCGTGGCGCCCGATCACGATGGGCTGGGTCCAGCCCGGCACCAGACGCGGCACGTTCTTGCAGATGATCGGCTCGCGGAAGATCACGCCGCCAAGGATGTTGCGGATGGTGCCGTTGGGCGATTTCCACATCTGTTTCAGGCCGAACTCCTCGACCCGCGCCTCATCGGGGGTGATGGTCGCGCATTTGACGCCAACGCCGTATGTCTTGATCGCTTCGGCCGAGTCGATGGTGATCTGGTCGTTGGTGCGATCGCGCTCTTCGATACCCAGATCGTAATATTTCAAATCAATGTCGAGATAGGGCAGGATCAGTTTTTTCTTGATGAAGTCCCAGATGATCCGGGTCATCTCGTCGCCGTCAAGTTCGACGACAGGGTTTGCCACCTTGATTTTGGTCATACTCAGCCCTTTCGGAAATGGATTCGTCTGCCGGGCGTATAGCGGAAATCAGCGCCGTTGGAAAGCTTTGTATGCAATTGCATACCAAATATCATGTCCTAGTCGAAAAAGGCATGTGTTTTGCATTTGACCCAATCCCACAAAGCCGGGGCACCGCGCGCGATCTTGGTCCCGACACGGGTTTCAAGCTGTTCGGCGGTGACGTTGTAGGTGGTCCATGTTCCCCCACCCGACATCAGGTTGGCCATGACGGGCTGAACCCGGTCAAGGCTTTTGGCAAATATGGCATCCGGGGTCTGGGCGGTCTCGAACTCTTCCCACAACAGGCGAAGATCGGCCCCCAAATCTATGGGGAGAAGCCCGAAAATGCGATCTGCGGCACGGGATTCGGATGCCATCGTTTCGGCTGAGCCATGCGCCTGACCGTTTGCCGAATGGATCGGCACGTCCCCCACGTCAATCTCGACCAGATCGTGGATCAACAGCATCCGGATCACCCGGTTGATATCGACACCTGGACCCGCCTGATCGGAAAGAACCAGCGCGTAAAGCGCAAGGTGCCAGGAATGTTCGCCAGAGTTTTCGGGCCGCGACCCATCGACAAGTGTGGTCGCGCGCAGCACCGTTTTCAGCCGGTCAGCCTCGTTCAGAAAGGAGAACTGCGCCTCAAGTCGGGCCGTGCTGTCCACCTCAGTGGCCGCCTTTTTCCGCCTCGCGCGGGGCTTCCGGCAGTTTGGCCCCGTCACGCTTGGCGGCAATGGCCTTGTCCAGAAACGCGCGTCCGCGCTGTTCGGCCAGACGTATCCGGATCGACGTCATGAACGATTCCTGCAAGGTGGGCGAAGATGCACCGACCACCTTGGCCACCTGCTCATAGAAATACGGATCTCCAAGATCCTGCGACGCTTCCAGCACGTCGCGGGCAAGGCCATCGGCAAGATCCTGGATAAAGTCGCTCACCGGCTCGCCTCTCCCAGACGCCGACGGACATAGTCCGATACGGTGCCGATCATCGGTTTCATATGCGCCTCTTCGTCCTTGAAGAAATGGTCCGCGCCTTCGATCTCGGTATGGGTGATGGTGATGCCCTTCTGCTCGTGCAGTTTTCCCACCAACGTTTTGGTGTCCTTGGGCGGCGCCACCTTGTCTGCGGTGCCGTTGATGATCAGACCCGAGGACGGGCAGGGCGCGAGGAACGAAAAATCATACAGGTTCGCCGGAGGGGCAACCGAGATGAAGCCGGTGATCTCCGGGCGGCGCATCAGAAGCTGCATGCCGATCCAGGCACCAAAGCTGAACCCGGCAACCCAGCAGTGCTTGGCATTCTGGTTCATCGATTGCAGGTAATCCAGCGCCGAGGCCGCATCGGACAATTCGCCGATGCCCTGATCGTATTCCCCCTGGCTGCGCCCGACACCGCGGAAGTTGAAGCGCAGCACCGTAAACCCAAGGTTGTAAAAGGCGTAGTGCAGATTATACACAACCTTGTTGTTCATCGTGCCGCCATATGCCGGATGGGGATGCAGCACGATCGCAATCGGGGCGTCCCGGTCCTTTTGCGGGTGATAGCGTCCTTCAAGGCGGCCTTCGGGGCCTGCGAAGATTACTTCGGGCATGTGTTTTCCTGCCTGTCTTTCCCGCGAGCGAATTCTTGACTGGAACGCTCGGAATATCTAGAACCGTTCTAAGCGTGGCGTGGGCCAGCCCAAGGGTCGAATTCAGGTAATGGCCCCATTGTTCCGCGTCAATGCATTTGCGGGCGGTATTTCCGCCATTCAGGGGTCTGACCATGAAACTCTCGACCAAAGGGCGCTATGCGATGGTGGCGTTGGCCGATCTTGCGCTGACCGAAGCAAAGCCAGGTGCGGATGAGTTGGTGTCGCTGGCGGCGATTGCCAAGCGTCAGGACATCTCTTTGCCATATCTCGAGCAGTTGTTTGTCAAATTGCGCCGTGCCGGTCTGGTCGAGGCGGTGCGTGGGCCGGGGGGCGGCTACAAACTGGCGCGCGGGCCATCCGATATCCGCATCTCGGAAGTGATGGAGGCGGTCGAGGAAACGGTGGACGCGCTGCACACCGGCGCGGGGGCAAGCGGTGGCGTGTCGGGCACGCGGGCGCAAAGTCTGACCAACCGGCTGTGGGAAGGCCTGAGCGCAAGTGTTTACGTCTTTCTGCATCAGACCCGGTTGTCTGATGTGATCCGCAACGAAATGCAGCCGTGCCCGGCGGTGCCCGCCCTGTTTCGCGTGGTGGACGAAGAATGACCCGCCTGTATCTGGACTGGAACGCAACCACGCCCCTGCGCGCCGAGGCACGGGATGCGATGCTCGCGGCGATGGATGTCGTGGGCAATCCGTCCAGCGTTCATGCCGAAGGTCGCGCCGCCAAAGCGTTGATCGAACGGGCAAGGGCGCAGGTGGCCTCGGCCCTTGGCGCAGATGGGGCGGATATCATCTTCACCTCGGGCGCGACGGAAGCGGCGGCTTTGGCCTGTGCCGGGCGCGATCTGGCCTGTGCCGAGGTCGAACACGAAGCCGTGGCCGCGTGGTGCGATCCGCTGCTGCCGGTGGATGCCGCGGGGCGCATCGAGGCCCGTGTGCCGCGCGAGTCTGCGGTGCAACTGGCCAACTCCGAAACCGGGGTGATCCAGACCTTGCCCGAGGGCCTTGCGCTGTCAGACCTGACACAAGCCTTTGGCAAGATCCCGGTGGCGTTCAACTGGTTGGGCTGTGACATGGGGCTGGTGTCGGCGCACAAGCTGGGTGGTCCCAAGGGGGTTGGGGCACTGGTGCTGCGTCGGGGGCTGGACGTCACGGCGCAACTGCGTGGCGGCGGGCAGGAAATGGGGCGCCGGGCGGGCACGGAAAATCTGATCGGCATTGCCGGATTTGGTGCAGCGGCCGAGGCTGCCGCGCGCGATCTGGCCAATGGGGTATGGGACGAGGTGGCCGAAATTAGAAATATTCTAGATTCGGCATTGTCCGAACTTGCAAACAATACTATTTCAGTCGGGAAAGAGGTTTCACGGCTTCCGAACACCATCTGCCTGATCGCGCCGGGCTGGAAAGGCGAGACTCAGGTGATGGCCATGGACTTGGCGGGCTATGCGGTTTCGGCGGGCTCTGCGTGCTCCAGCGGCAAGGTGCGGGCAAGCCGGGTGCTTCGGGCGATGGGTTATGATGACGGGTTGGCGGCACAGGCGATCCGCATCTCGATAGGCCCCGGCACGACGCGCGACGATGTGTTGCGCTTTGCCGAGATCTGGGCTGCAGCCTATGCCAAAGCGCGGATGCGCGCAACGTGAACAACGGGTTGCAATACCCTGGGATATTGAAGGAAAAGTCCGATGGACGTTGTAGAGACGGAAGTGCGTGAAGGGGTGGATCGCGACACGATCGAAACCGTGCAGGCGATGTCCGGCAAATACAAATACGGCTGGGAAACCGACATCGAGATGGACTATGCGCCCAAGGGCCTGTCCGAAGACATTGTGCGGCTGATCAGCTCCAAGAATGCCGAACCCGAGTGGATGTTGGACTGGCGGCTGGCGGCATACCAGCGCTGGCTCAAGATGACAGAGCCGCGTTGGGCGATGCTCAACTACCCTGAAATCGACTATCAGGATCAATTCTATTACGCGACGCCCAAAAGCATGGCCGTCAAGCCCAAGTCACTTGATGACGTCGACCCCAAGCTGCTGGCAACCTATGCAAAACTGGGAATTCCGCTGAAGGAACAGATGCTTCTCGCTGGTGTTGAAGCCCCCGAAGGCGGCGAGCGCCGCGTGGCTGTGGATGCGGTATTCGACTCGGTTTCGGTCGGGACCACGTTCAAGGCCGAGCTGGCAAAGGCAGGCGTGATCTTCTGTTCGATCTCGGAAGCGGTGCGCGAACATCCCGAGCTTGTAAAGAAGTATCTGGGGTCGGTGGTGCCGCAGTCGGACAACTTCTTTGCCACGCTGAACTCGGCCGTGTTTTCCGACGGATCATTCGTCTATATCCCGCCCGGCACCCGCTGCCCGATGGAGCTTTCGACCTATTTCCGGATCAACGCGGAAAACACCGGGCAGTTCGAACGCACGCTGATCATCTGCGACAAGGGGGCTTATGTGTCCTACCTTGAAGGGTGCACCGCACCCAAGCGCGATACCAACCAACTGCATGCTGCGGTGGTCGAAATCGTGATCCTGGAAGATGCCGAGGTCAAATATTCGACCGTGCAGAACTGGTATCCGGGCGACGAGAATGGCGTAGGCGGCATTTACAATTTTGTCACCAAGCGCGCCGATTGCCGCGAGGCCCGTGCCAAGGTGATGTGGACGCAAGTTGAAACCGGGTCGGCGATCACATGGAAATACCCGTCCTGCATCTTGCGGGGCGACGATTCACAGGGCGAGTTCTATTCCATCGCCATCGCCAACAACGCCCAGCAAGCCGATACCGGCACCAAGATGATCCATCTGGGCAAGCGCACCAAAAGCCGCATCGTGTCAAAAGGGATTTCCGCGGGCAGGGCGCAGAACACCTATCGCGGCCTTGTGTCGATGCATCCGAAGGCCACCGACAGCCGCAACTACACCCAGTGCGACAGCCTGCTGATCGGCGACAAATGCGGCGCGCATACGGTGCCCTATATCGAGGTCAAGAACAATTCGAGCCGGGTGGAGCATGAGGCCACCACCTCGAAGGTGGATGAAGATCAATTGTTCTATTGCCGCTCACGCGGGATGGATGAAGAGGAAGCTGTGGCGCTGGTTGTAAACGGGTTCTGCAAGGAAGTGCTGCAAGCCTTGCCGATGGAGTTTGCCATGGAGGCGCAGGCGCTCGTGGCGATTTCGTTGGAAGGTTCTGTCGGGTAATATGCTTCATTATCAGGGGTCTGCGCGATGATCGTGACAACCACTCCAAGTGTCGAAGGCTATCAGATTGCCGAATACAAAGGCATCGTTGCTGGGGAGGCCATCATGGGCGCGAATATTGTGCGCGACATCTTTGCCAGCGTCACCGATATCATCGGCGGCCGGTCGGGGGCCTATGAGGCAAAGCTGGCCGATGCCCGCGAAACGGCATTGCGTGAAATGCAGGACCGGGCCGAAGCGCTTGGCGCCACTGCGGTGGTCGGTGTTGACCTTGATTACGAAGTGATTGGCCAGATGTTGATGGTATCGGCCAGCGGTACGGCGGTGCGTCTTGGCTAAGCTTTTGGACCGCCCGGTTCTGACCTTGCCCGAGGTCGAGGCGAGCGCCTTGGCCGATGCCCTTCGCAGGGCCATTGTGGTCTTGGAATACGGGTCTGGCGGATCCACCGTGCTGGCGGCCGAGATGGGCAAGACCGTGATCTCGGTCGAAAGTGACGCCGAATGGCTGGCGGGCATGCAAAACTGGTTCGATGCGCATCCGCCCAAGGGGCAGGTTGTGCTGCACCATGCCGATATCGGCCCGACAGGAAAATGGGGCACGCCCACCGGGCCGAAGTCGTTTCGCAACTTTCCAGGCTATGCGCTTGATATCTGGGATGATCCGCGATTTTCCCATCCGGATTTCGTGCTGATTGACGGCCGATTTCGGCCCGCCTGTCTGCTGGCTACCGCTTTCCGGATCAGCCGTCCTGTGACGGTGCTGTTTGACGATTATGCGATGCGCGATCCCTATCACGGCATCGAGGCGATGTTCCGCCCTGTCGCAATGCATGGCCGCATGGCCGAATTCCATCTGAAACCTACCGCCATTCCCGCAAATAAACTGGCTTGGGTGATGGGGTGGTTCTTGAAACCGCAATAGGGCGCCGCGCGCCGTTTTCGAATACCAAGAGGCAAGAGAATGTTGGAAATCAATAACCTGCACGTCAAACTTGAGGAAGAGGACAAAGTGATCCTGAACGGTGTCGATCTGAAGATCGGCGCCGGAGAGGTGCATGCCATCATGGGTCCGAACGGATCTGGCAAATCCACGTTGTCGTATGTTCTGGCGGGACGGGAGGGCTACGTCGTGACAGATGGTTCGGCGACGCTGGAAGGGGCAGAGCTGTTGGAGATGGAACCTGAACAACGCGCCTCAGCCGGATTGTTTCTGGCCTTTCAATACCCGGTGGAAATTCCCGGTGTCGGCAACATGACCTTCCTGCGCACCGCCGTGAACGCGCAGCGCAAAGCGCGCGGAGAGGAAGAACTGTCGGCGGGAGACTTTCTGAAATTGGTGCGGGCCAAGGCGAAAACCTTGAAGATCGACGCCGAAATGTTGAAGCGCCCGGTGAACGTCGGGTTTTCCGGTGGCGAGAAAAAGCGCAACGAAATCTTGCAGATGGCGATGCTGGAACCCAAGATGTGTATCCTGGACGAGACTGACTCGGGCCTGGATGTGGATGCCATGAAACTGGTCGCCGAAGGCGTGAATGCGCTGCGATCCGAGGGGCGGTCGTTTTTGGTTATCACGCATTATCAACGGCTTCTGGACCATATCAAACCTGATGTGGTGCATATCATGGCGGCTGGTCGCATCATCAAGTCGGGTGGCCCGGAGCTTGCGCTGGAGGTGGAGCACAACGGCTATGCCGATCTGTTGGCGGAGGCGAAGTGATGGCACTTGCGCAGGCTAAATCCGACGCTTTGAGCGCGAGGTCCGAGGGTCTTTCGGCGGGTGGCACAGGATGGTTGGGCGCGGCGCGGCGTGATGCGGTGGCACGATTGGCCTTACTGGGCCTGCCGACCAAGCGCGACGAGTACTGGCGCTATACCGACCCGGCCAGCCTCAATTTGCCCGCACCGACGCAGGCCGCCCTGTTTGATGATGCCGACGAAACCCCGGCTTTTGACGGCATTGATGCGTTGACTTTGGTCTTTGTGGACGGCGTCTTCGACCCGTCACGGTCGGACGATCCCGCTTTGGCCGGGGTCGAGATCAGCCATCTGACGGCGGCCGAAGGGGTGGATATCCATTGGGCGCGCGAGGTGTACGGCGTACTGGAAGCGCGGGGGCAAACCCCGGTAGCGCGGCCTTTTGCGACGCTGAACACTGCCTATGCCACCCAGGGTCTGCTGATCCGGGCGACCGCCAAAGCGGAAAGGCCGGTATCAGTGATGTATCTGCGCGGGTCGGACACTGCAGACGCCATGATCCACCATTGCCTGAAGATTGAAAAGGGCGCGGAACTGACGCTGCTGGAACACGGTCCGGCGGCGGCGCGGATGACATCCGTGATGGAGGTCGAGGTCGCGGATGGCGCGCGCTTTCACCATATCCGCGCCCAGGGGCGCGATCCCGAACGCAATGCCGTGACGCATGTCTTTGCGCGCGTCGGGGCAGGGGCGCTGTTCAAGTCGTTTACCGTCACCGCAAATGGCCGGTTGACGCGCAACGAACAGGTGATCGAACTGGTTGGCCATGACGGTGTGGCCCATGTGGCTGGTGCTGCGGTGGGGGACGGTGACTTTCTGCACGACGACACCGTTTTCGTCACGCACGCTGCCGAGCGCTGCGAAAGCCGCCAGGTGTTCAAGAAGGTGCTGATGAACGGGGCCGTCGGTGTATTTCAGGGTAAGATCCTCGTCAAACCCGGTGCGCAGAAGACCGACGGCTATCAGATTTCGCAAAGCCTTCTTCTGGATGGCGACAGCCAGTTTCTGGCCAAGCCGGAACTGGAAATCTACGCCGATGACGTGAAGTGCAGCCATGGATCGACCTCGGGGGCAATTGACGACGTGGCGCTGTTCTATCTGCAGTCGCGCGGCGTGCCGAAGCGGACGGCGCAAAGCCTGTTGGTTCTGGCCTTTCTGGCCGAAGCGATTGCCGAAATTGACGACGAGGCCATTGCCGAGGATATCCGCGCGCGTCTGGAAGGTTGGCTGCACCGCCATGAGCACTGATGTCGATCACGACCGACATTGTTGAAAGCTGGCGCCGGCCGCGCGTTGTGGTGCGCCGCCATCTGGCACGCGGTCAGTCCGAGGCCTTTGCATTCAGCCTTCTGGTCACGTTCCTGATCCTGGCCTTTGTCGCCCAATGGCCGGGCGCGTCCAGAATGGCGTTCGAGGACGGGAATACGCCCGTGTCGCCACGTTTGCTGGCAATAGCACTGGCGCTCTTGGCGACGATCCCGCTTTGGTACGCCCTTGCTGCGCTCAGCCGGTTGATTGCACGGGCATTCGGGGGCAGGGGCAGTTGGTATGGCGCCCGGATCGCGCTGTTCTGGTCGCTTGTGACGGTTACGCCGCTGATGCTGTTGCAAGGACTGGTGGCGGGTCTGATCGGCCCAAGCCCCGGCCTGACGGCCGTCGGGGTGGCGGCCGGGGTGGCTTTTGTGGTTTTCTGGGTCATGGCCCTGATTGAAGTGGAACGCTGAATGGATCTGTCCCTTGCAACCCTGCTGTCATTGGCGCGGTTCACCGTCCAAAATCCGCGTCAAGGTGCCCGCATGGTGATGCAGGCCAATCTGCCTGTTGTGGCGCGATGGGTGGCACTCGCCTTGATGGCGATTGTGTCGGCCTTGCTGGCGCATCTGGCCTTTGCGCTGATGCCCGCACAGGTACAACTGGCCATGGAAGGCGCAATGTCGAGCCCGTTCACCAGCACCCTTATGCAAGGCGTTCTGATGCTGGTGTCGGTGTTCGCGATCCACTACATCGGGCGGTGGCGGGGTGGCTCCGGGCGGTTCGAAGATGCGCTGATCCTGATGGTTTGGTTGCAGTTCATCCTGCTGATCCTGCAAGTCGTGCAAATCGTGGTTCAAGTGTTGATCCCACCCGCCGCCATTCTTGTCGGCTACGCGTCGGTCGGAGTCTTTCTTTGGCTTCTCAGCAATTTCGTTGCTGAACTTCATGGGTTTTCTTCGGTTCTGAAAACATTCTTCGGCGTTGTTCTTGCGCTGATCGCCACGGGGTTCTTGTTGGCCATATTGCTGTTGCCGTTCATCTCACCGGGGATCTGACATGATTGATGTCACCACGCTGCGCGCTGATTTTCCGATCCTGTCCAGACGGGTCAATGGCAAGCCTTTGGTCTATCTGGACAATGGCGCAAGCGCGCAAAAGCCACAGGTCGTGATTGATGCGGTAACGCAGGCTTATTCTATGGAATACGCCAATGTTCACCGTGGCTTACACTATCTTTCCAATCTGGCCACCGACAAGTATGAGGCGGTGCGTGGCACCATCGCGCGCTTTCTCAATGCCGGGTCCGAGGATGAAATCGTCTTCACTTCCGGCACCACCGAAGGCATCAACCTGATCTCTTACGCCTGGGCGGCACCTCGGTTGCAAGCGGGCGACGAGATCGTGCTGAGCATCATGGAGCATCACGCGAACATCGTGCCGTGGCATTTCCTGCGCGAACGGCAAGGCGTCGTGTTGAAATGGGTAGACTGTGACGCCAACGGCGATCTTGACCCGCAGGCGGTGATTGACGCCATCGGGCCGCGTACCAAACTGGTCGCGATTACCCAGATGTCGAACGTTCTGGGCACAGTGGTCGATGTGGCCAGCATCTGCCATGCGGCGCGGGCGCGGGGGGTGGCGACCTTGGTGGATGGATCACAATCGGCGGTGCACATGCCTGTTGATGTGCAAGCCATAGGTTGTGATTTCTTTGGGATCACCGGACATAAGCTATATGGACCAAGTGGTTCCGGCGCGATCTTCATCCGGCGTGACAGGATGTCCGAGATGCGCCCGTTCCTTGGCGGTGGTGACATGATCCGCGAGGTCGGTCGGGATTTTGTGACCTATAACGACGCGCCGATGAAATTCGAGGCCGGCACGCCCGGTATTGTCCAGCAGATCGGGTTGGGTGTGGCGCTCAACTATCTGATGGACATCGGAATGGACCGGATCGCCGCCTACGAACGCCGTTTGCGGGACTATGCGCGCCAGAGGCTTGCGGGCCTTAACTGGCTGACCGTGCAAGGGAATTCCGACAGCAAGGGTGCGATCTTCAGCTTCACGCTGGACGGTGCGGCGCATGCGCATGACATCTCGACCATCCTGGACAAGCGCGGCATTGCGGTGCGTGCGGGAACGCATTGCGCCATGCCCTTGATGGAGCATATGGGCGTAGGCGCCACATGCCGGGCGTCTTTTGCGATGTACAATACCGAAGCCGAGGTTGACGCGCTGATCGACGCTTTGGAGTTCTGCCATGAGATTTTTGCCTGAGCGGCGGCCTTAACATTTCCTTTCCCGTTGCAGGCCAACGCCATCACAGCTATAGACCAAACGCAGGCACCCATAGCTCAGCTGGATAGAGCGTTGCCCTCCGAAGGCAAAGGTCGCACGTTCGAATCGTGCTGGGTGCACCAAAACCACTTTGATTTGCATCGAAACGGGGCGCGCTCACTTAGGGCCATCTTCGTTACATCCTTTCATCCTATAATCCATATTATGTCATATATCATGATGGTGGAAGGATCAAACGACGGCCTGTTCCCGGAACGGACGGCCCTCGAGCATGCGCGCCACCGACAGATCCGACAGGTCTATGGTTTGCCAGCACCCGGACATGATGTGTTCGGCGATGCCGCGGCCGACAGCCGGCGATTGCTGCAAGCCGTGGCCGGAAAAGCCGTTGCACAGGAACAGGTTGGGCACCTGTGGGTGCGGTCCCAGAATGGCGTTCTGGTCCAACGTGTTATAGGCGTAATGGCCGACCCAGTGCCGCACGACCTTTACCGCGTCAAAGCCGGGTGCGCGGGCATAAAGCTGTTCCCAGATCACGTCCTCGAACAGGTGAAGATCGGGCTCGAAATCATCCGGCGCACATGGACCGTCATCTTGTGGCACCGTGGCCGTGATCCAGTGGGCTTGTTCGGGTCGCAGGTAGAACCCGGCATCCACCAAAAGCGGCGCGTCCGGATGGCGGGCATTGGGTGCATCGATCACGAACACCGTGCGCTTGCGGGGTTCCACCGCAAGGTCAAGACCCGCCATCCGGCAGACCTCGGCCGCGCGGGTACCGGCGGCGTTGACTGCGGTGCGGCAAGATACGTCTCCTGACCGCTCCAGCATCACGCCGGCCACCCGATCGCCAGCCATGCGCAAACCCGTCACACGGTCCGCGATGAACCGTGCGCCCTGCGCCTTGGCCATCGTGCGGAAACCAGACAGCAGGCCCATGTTGTCAAACCACCCCTCCCCTCGCAATCCGAAACTGCCCACTGTCAGATCGCCAACCTCAAGCCACGGAAAGCGCGCCTTGATCTGGTCCGGAGTCCAGACCTCTGTCGCGGCGCCGTGGTTGCGCTGCATTGCGGCCACGTCAGCCAAGGTTGCTGCACCAGCGGCACTATGGGCCAGAAACAGATAGCCTTGCTCTTTCAGCCCCAGATCCAGCCCCATGCGTGTCTTGAAGTCACGAATGAACTCGATGCCAAAGCGCGAGATTTCCACGTTGACCGCCGTGGTGAATTGTTGGCGGATCGACGCAACCGACAAGGCCGTCGAGGCGCGGGAAAAGGTGGTGTCCTGTTCCACCACAACAACGTCAAGCCCTGGCTGCATCAGGGTAAGCCAATAAGCAACCGAAGCCCCCATCACCGCCCCACCGATGACCACTACATCCGCCTGCATGACGCACCCATTTTCAGAATCAGGTTCCTTTGACCAAATGGTCAGGAGCGGTTAGAACAACAGTCAGGGTTGAGGACAAGTCGCCATATATGGCGAAGCTATGGGGGCAGACATGACGGCAGTCTTGTCGCTGATTTCGCGTATGGCCGAAGCCGCGACGGTCGAGGATGTGTGGTCCATAGCGTCTGATTTCTATGCGCAGCTTGGGTTTTCGCGGGCGAACTATGGGTTCACCCGGTTTTTTCATATGGACAACGTGGGCGACCCCGATGATGCGATTTTTCTGACCACGGGAACCGCAGACTACGCGCGGTTCTATTTCCACAACGGCTTTTACGCGCGAACGCCGGTATATCGCTGGGCCTTGGCCAATGTCGGCGCCTGCACCTGGAGGTGGGTGAAGGATGCTTTCGAGGCCGGACAATTGACCGCCGAGGAAATGGACGCCGTGCAACAGAATCTGGCATGGGGCGTGGTGGCTGGCATTTCGGTCAGCTTTCCAGAAACCTCAACGCGGTCAAAGGGGGCGCTTGGGCTGATTGCGGACAAAGGGATCAGCCCCGATCAGGTCGAGGCAATCTGGGGTGCGCGGCGCGACGAAATTCTGGCTGTGGCCCATCTGATGCATCTTAAAATCACCACCCTGCCCCAAACGGCGGCAAAACGCAGTCTGACAGAACGGCAGCGTCAGGCATTGGAATGGGTTGCGGATGGCAAAACCGCGCAGGATGTTGCCTTGTTGATGGACGTATCGGCCGCAATGGTGGAAAAACACCTGCGCTTGGCACGCGAGGCGCTTCAGGTGGAAACCACGACGCAAGCCGTTGCAAAAGCTTCACTTTTGAACCTCATCTTCCAAAGGGCAGCCAAAGCGCAGATGGTAGGGAAATCCTGACTTACGCAGCGTCATCAAATGGCGCAAACTGGTGGTGTTCGTGAGTGGTTATCCTTTGGTATTCGAACGGCAGGCGTCAATCGGTGCATTTCCATTGGTCTGGCGTCTGCTTTGATCTCCGGTAGGAATTTCCCCTTCTTGCCGGAATGTTTCTGTCGGGCGCTCGCATTTTCGGGCTGACTGGCAGAGATGTCCTGTGTTGTGCCCTCATCCCCAGTAGAGCAATACAGAAAATGGCGGTGCGTCCCTTTGGGCGCACCGCTATCATGAATAGGCTACCCTGCCCTGCGAAGGTTTTTGTATGAAAAAGGGCGGCCCGAGGGCCGCCCAAAGTGCTGTATCGTGATGCTGATCGTGTCAGCCCTGAACCATCTTCGCCACTTCAGCAGCGAAGTCTTCTTCTTTTTTCTCGATACCTTCGCCTACAGCAACCCGCGCGTAACCGGTGATTTCCACGCCGGCATCCTTGGCGGCCTGTTCCACGGTGACGTCAGGGTTGACCACAAAAGACTGACCCAGCAGCGTGTTTTCCGACAAGAAACGCTTCATCCGGCCGGGAATGATGTTGTTGTGGATCACCGCATCGGGCTTCGGCTTGGCCGACGATGCGTTTTCTTCCAGTGCCTTGGCGGTTTGAACCGCCAACTCGCGCTCCAGCACGACCGGGTCAAGATGGGATTCGGACAGCGCCAGCGGCGAGGTGGCCGCGATGTGCATGGCGAACTGCTTGCCGATGGCTTGCGCCTTGTCGGCCGGTCCGGTCAGTGCAACCAGCACACCGATTTTGCCCATGCCGTCGGCCGCCGCATTGTGGACGTAGGACACAACCGTGTCGCCTTCCAGAACATGCATCCGACGCAGCGTCATGTTTTCACCGATGCGGGCGATGGCGGCGTTCAGCACGGTTTCAATCGGCTCGCCGTTCAGGTGCGACGCTTTCAGCACCTCGATCGAGTCTCCGGTTTCCAGCGCCACTTTCGTCACTTCGCGTACCAGCGTCTGGAAATCGACGTTCTTGGCCACAAAGTCGGTTTCCGAGTTGATTTCGACAGCAACACCGCGACCGTCGGTCACAGCCACGCCGACCAGACCTTCAGCGGCCACGCGATCAGCCTTTTTGGCGGCCTTTGCCAGACCCTTGGTGCGCAGCCAGTCAACGGCGGCTTCCATGTCGCCATTCACTTCGGTCAGCGCTTTTTTCGCGTCCATCATGCCTGCGCCGGTGGTATCGCGCAGTTCTTTCACCATTGCAGCGGTGATTGTCATGGTCCGTCTCCTGATATCCGTAAAATGGGGTTGGCGGGGGTTATCCCCCCGCCATGTCACAAAACGACGACAGCCAATCAGGCTTCGGCGACGGCTTCTTCGACCGGTGCATCTTCCAGCGCACCGATGTCAACGCCGGCCGCACCCATCTGGGCCGACATGCCGTCCAGCGCCGCACGCGAAATCAGATCGCAATACAGCGCGATGGCGCGAGCCGCGTCATCGTTGCCGGGAATGATGTAGTCCACGCCCTTGGGCGAGCAGTTGGTATCGACCACAGCCACAACCGGAATGCCAAGCTTTTTGGCTTCCAGAATGGCAAGGTCTTCCTTGCCCACGTCGATGATGAAAATCAGGTCCGGGGTGCCGCCCATTTCGCGGATCCCGCCAAGGCTGGCTTGCAGCTTGGACTGGTCGCGTTCCATGCCAAGGCGCTCTTTCTTGGTCATGCCCTCGGCGCCGGATGCCAGCACTTCGTCGATCTGCTTCAGACGCTGGATCGAGGCCGAAATGGTTTTCCAGTTGGTCAGCGTGCCACCCAGCCAGCGGTGGTTCATATAGAACTGCGCGCAACGCTCTGCCGCTTCGGCAATCGGCTTCTGGGCCTGACGCTTGGTGCCGACGAACAGGATGCGGCCACCTTTTGCCACGGTATCGCGCACGACTTTCAGCGCCTGATCCAGCATCGGAACGGTTTGCGTCAGGTCAAGGATGTGAATCCCGTTGCGGTCGCCGTAGATGAATTCACCCATCTTCGGGTTCCAGCGTTGAGTTTGGTGGCCATAGTGAACGCCAGCTTCAAGCAGCTGACGCATAGAAAAATCAGGGAGCGCCATCTCAATGGTCCTTTCCGGTTTGTGCCTCGGCAGATGTTTTCAGGGTTTCCCCCAACCGGTGGACCAGACGGGATGTCTCCCCGTGTGGCCCCCACCTGCCTGTGAAGTGGCGCGTCGTTACCCCGGTCTTGCCGGGATGGCAAGGGTGAACCTTGTGCTGCGGCGCAGAAAGACTAGTTTAACCGCCAAAGGAGACGCCTTATGACAACACGCATCAATCTGGCCCTGCAAGGGGGCGGCGCACATGGTGCCTTTACCTGGGGCGTGCTCGACCGTTTGCTGGAGGCAGAAGATCTGGAAATTGCCGCCATCTCTGGCACCTCGGCCGGGGCGTTGAACGGAGCGGCCCTCAAGGCAGGAATGATCTCGGGTGGCAGGCGCGGCGCAAAGGCCAGCCTTGCACGGTTGTGGCGCGACGTGGCGCGGGTGTCGGATCTGCGTATCCCCGAATGGATGCAACCCATGGTGCCGGGTTTCGAGGCGTTGGGTCAGATCGCCATGGCAATGTCGCCATTTTCGCCGCAGGGCATCGCCGCACAGATCTACACGCCCTATGCCTGGGGTCCGGCCTGGCGCAACCCGCTGGAACGCATCGTGCGCAGGCTGGATTTCACCGAGGTCTGTCGCCGCGACGGCCCGCAGCTTTTTGTCGGCGCGACCTGTGTCGAAACCGGCCGCATCCGCATCTTCACGGGGGATGAGTTGACACCCGAGGCGCTGATGGCGTCGGCCTGTCTGCCATCGGTGTTTCAAGCGGTCGAGATTGACGGCATGCACTATTGGGATGGCGGCTATTCCGGCAACCCGGCGCTGTTTCCGCTGTATGAACGGCATCTGCCCGACGATATCCTGATCGTGTCGATCAACCCGCTGGTGCGGCCCGGTCTTCCGAAAACACCCATCGAGATCCAGAACCGGGTCAATGAAATCAGCTTCAATTCGGCCTTGCTGGGGGAATTGCGCGCCGTTCAATTCGTTCGGCGTCTGATCCGCGACGGTCGGATGGAGCGTGGGCAAATGAAAGAAGCGCAGATCCACCTGATCAGCGATGATGCCCTGATGACCGACCTTTCGGCCGCCACCAAACTGTCGCCCTCGCCCGCGCTTTTCGAACGGTTGCGTCTTGCGGGTCATAATGCGGCGGATAAGTTCTTGAACGAACACGGAACGAAGCTGGGGAAAGAGGCCAGCCTTGACCTGCACAGCCTATTTGGCTGATGGGTTTTGCACTGTGACGGCGGGGCTGTCTTTGCCATTGGGATAGACCAACCCCGCCGAAATGATCAGCTTGGCAGCATCTTCAATTTTCATATCCAGATAGAGCACGTCAGCTTCCGGGACGTAGAGCAGAAAGCCGGATGTCGGGTTCGGAGTGGTTGGCAAAAAGACCGAAATGACGTCCATATAGCCTTCGTGGTTCAGCTTGGCCTGCACCTCGCCCTTGGCGCGGGTCGAAACAAACCCGATGGCCCAGATATGCTCCTTTGGATATTGCACCAGACAGGCACGCTCGAAATTGGTGTCATTCTGGGCAAACACCGTCTCGGCAATCTGCTTCAGGCCATTGTAGATGGACCGCACCACCGGCATGCGGTCCACCAGACCTTCGGCCCAGAACAGGGTCTTGCGCCCGATAAAACCTTTGCCGATCCAGCCGATCAGGATGGTGAACACCAAGAACACCACCACGCCCACACCGCGCACGGGAATGGTCGCGTCGGGCCCGAACCACTGGCGCACCAGAACGTCGGGCTTCCACGGGCCGGGGATAAGCGGCAGGATCCAGCCGTCGATCCAGCCGACCACCGTCCAGATCAGATAGATGGTCAGGCCGATCGGCAGAACCACCACCAACCCGGTCAGGAATGAGGCCCGCAATCCCGCAAACAGGCTTCGGCGTTTTGTCGGCGGATGTGGGTCAGACATGTTCCCTCGCTGGTCGCGCCATAGTTAAGAGTCCCCATTGCAGGACACAATGGCCCACAGCGTGACCAGACGCCTCAAGCATGCAAATTTTACACGGCGCTTACAAAACACACGTGAATTGCAGGTCAGCCGCGCGCCATCTCGCGCGCAATTTCCGCAGCCAACCGCGCGTTGTTCAGGACCAGTGCGATATTGGCCGTGAGCGACCGCCCCTCGGTCATCGCATACATCCGGTCCAGCAGGAAAGGCGTCACCGCCTTGGCGCTGATCCCTTCGGCCGCAGCCTGATGCAAGGCGCGCTCGATCACCGGTGTGATTTCATGGCTGGCGATCTCGGCCTCGACCGGGATCGGATTGGCCACCAGTTGGCCACCCGGCAGGCCAAGGGCCGTGCGCAACCGTTGGGCGGCGGCAATGTCGGCGGCGCTGTCCATCCGCAGCGGCGCACGCAGGCCCGACGACCGTGACCAGAACGCCGGAAAATCGTCTTGCCCATAGGCAATCACCGGGACGCCGTGGGTTTCCAGCACTTCAAGCGTCTTGGGCAGGTCCAGAATGGCCTTAGCCCCGGCCGCCACAACCGTCACCGGTGTCGCGGCCAGCTCCATCAGATCGGCCGAGATGTCAAAGGTGGTTTCCGCCCCGCGATGCACGCCGCCGATACCGCCGGTGGCAAAGACATGGATCCCCGCCAGATGCGCGCAGATCATGGTTGCTGCCACCGTGGTTGCGCCGATTCCCCCCGTCGCAAGACAGGCCGCCAGATCGGCGCGGCTCAGCTTGGCCACATCTGCCGCCTGCCCCAGCCGGTCCAATTCTTCCGCCGTCAAGCCAATGTGGATGCGCCCCGCCATGATGGCGATGGTGGCCGGAGTTGCACCGGCGCGACGCACTTCATCCTCCACGGCGCGGGCGGTTTCCACGTTTTGCGGGAACGGCATGCCATGGGTGATGATGGTGGATTCCAGCGCCACAATGGCCGCACCACGGGCGCGTGCCGCCGCAACTTCGGGCGAAAAGGTCAAGGGTAGGGTCATGATCTGATATCTCCTGAAACGTAATCAGCAGCCGCGCGCAAGGCGGCCTCCAGTGCCTGCATACGCTGGGCCCCGCGCACCTCGGCCACGATATGTGCGGCCATGAAGGTATCGCCCGCGCCGGTCACCCGCGTCACCAGCGCCGGAGTCGGCGAGCCGGTGATCACGCCATGTCGTACCTCGCCCATTGCAGCATCCTGTCCACCATTCGTGACCAGCACCCGCGCCGCACCGCGTGCCAGCAGCGCCTCGGCCGCTTGTGCCGCGCTGTCGAACCGGTCCTTGGCGATCAGACCCGCCTCTTCCAGATTGACATAGAGCGTGGCCTTGGGGTGCCCAAGCAGCGGCATCAACCGTTCGGCTTTGCCGGGACTGGCCGGCGCCACCCGCAGATCGGCGCAGGCAAACAGCGGCGATCGGGCAATGTCGGACATCAGCGCCTCGGTCAGATTGCCGTCCAGCGCGATCAACCCGGCATAGGGCGTCTGCGCCGACCCCAGCGTCCCGTCGCCAAGGGCGCGCAGGATCTTGTCACCGGCCATTTCCAGAGAATGGACATCGGCAACTGCGGCCACAAGGCCATTTGCCCCCTCGATGGCCATATAGCGGTCGGTCGGCAAATCGTCCGACCGATAGACATGGCCGCACTCCAACCCCAGTCGAAGGCAGGCCGCAATCAATTCATCACCTTCGGCATCGCGGCCGATGGCGGTCAGCAGCGCGGGGCGCAAACCAAAGCGCGTCAGGGTCATGGCGATGTTCATCGCAACGCCCCCCGGCAGCCGCGTGATCCGCCCAGGCACATCCGATCCCAGCCGCAACGACGACGGCGCGCGACCAATGATGTCCCACAAAACGGAGCCTATGCACAGAATGTCGCTCATGGCCCCGGTTGTGGCGCGGCGTTAAAGCGCCGTCCAGCCCCCATCGACCGAAATCGTGGTGCCCGTCACCTGTGCTGCAGCGTCCGAGCACAGATAGACCGCCGTGCCGCCGATCTGTTCGACCGTGGCAAACTGACGGCTGGGCTGGCGGTCCAGCATGACCTGCTTGATCACGGTGTCGCGGTCCATGTTGTGCTTTTTCATCTGGTCAGGGATCTGCGCCTCGACCAAGGGGGTCAGCACATAGCCGGGGCAGATCGCATTGGCGGTAATCCCCTGCCCTGCACATTCCAGGGCCGTCACCTTGGTAAAGCCAACCACGCCATGCTTGGCCGCCACATAGGCCGATTTATACGGACTGGCGGTCAGCCCATGCGCTGATGCGATGTTGACCACGCGGCCCCAACCCGCTGCGCGCATCATCGGCAAGGCGATGGCGGTGGTGTGAAAGGCTGAACTCAGGTTGATGGCCAGGATCGCGTTCCACTTGTCGACCGGGAATTCCTCGATCGACGCCACATGCTGGATACCGGCGTTGTTGACCAGAATATCGCAGGCCCCCGCATCGGCGATCAGGCGACGGCAATCGTCGGCCTTTGACATGTCGGCCGCGATGTAGCGCACCTTGACACCATGCCGCGACGACATGGCCGAGGCCAGGGCGTGGTCTTCCGCGCGGTCAGTGAAGCTGTTGATCACCACATCGGCACCGGCACGCGCCAGTTCCTCGGCCACACCCAACCCGATGCCGGAATTGGATCCGGTGACGACAGCGGTCTTGCCCTTCAGGATCATGTTCTTCCCCTTTTCTGCATTTGCGACAGGTTACATGCTGCAAACGCGAATGACAGGGGCCAGAGTTCCCAAAATGCCAAAAAAAACGCCGGCACGAAGCCGGCGTTAAGTTATTGAGGCAGGTTTCATACAGGCAAGAAACCTATCGAGCAGTAAGGCTTATATACGCTCCCTTCCGCCGATGGCCAAGTTAAAAGTTTGAAAAGGCTCAAAAGCCCCCGTAGCGTAGAGCGCAGGAATACAAGGTCGCAGGGGATTGTTGCCATAATGGGACGGGATTTTTTCCACATTGCACAGGGTTTTGCGGTGACGCTTTCACTGGCGTTCACGGCGGCTCCCGCTGTTTCACAGGTGGGTGATTCTCCTACGCATGGCATAGCTATGTATGGACAGCCCGCCCTCCCCCCGGATTTTGTGTCCCTGCCGCAGGTGAACCCGGACGCACCCAAGGGGGGTCGGATCGTGTTCGGAGAGTCCGGCAGCTTTGACTCGATGAACCCGTTCATCCTGAAAGGCCGCGCGCCAGCGGGTCTGTCCCCCCTGACGGTCGAGACGCTGATGGGGCGATCCTACGACGAACCCTTCACGCTTTACGGCCTGTTGGCCGAATCGATCACCACCGATCCTGCCCGGACCTATGCGGAATTCACCCTGCGAGACGAGGCCCGATTCTCGGATGGCTCGCCCGTGACGGTGGACGATGTCATCTGGTCGTTCGAGACTTTGGGCACCCTTGGGAACCCGCGTTACCACACGGCATGGAAGAAGATCGCAAAGACCGAAATCACCGGGCCGCGCAGTGTGAAGTTCACCTTCAACGTTCTTGACCGCGAACTGCCGCTGATCCTTGGCCTGCGCCCGATCCTGAAAAAGGCGCAGTGGGAGGGAAAGGCCTTTGACGAAAGCACGCTAGAGGTGCCGGTCGGCTCGGGCCCTTATGTGGTGGGCGCGTTCGAGACAGGAAAGTATGTCACCTACCGCAAGAACCCGGATTGGTGGGGCAAGGATCTGGCCTTCAACCGGGGGCAGCACAATTTCGACGAGGTGCGCTATGACTACTTCGGCGACGGTGGTGTGGTGTTCGAGGCGTTCAAGGGCGGTCTGATCACGTCCTGGCGCGAAACCAACCCGGCCAAGTGGGCCAGCAGCTATGACTGGCCCGAGGTCCGTTCTGGCAAGATCGTGAAATCGGAAATCCCGCATCAGCGCCCATCCGGCATCGAGGGCTTTGTGATGAACACACGCCGCCCCCTTTTCGCAGATTGGCGCGTGCGCGAGGCGTTGATTCTGGCGTTCAATTTCGAATTGGTGAACCAGACCCTGAACGGCGGGGCAAATCCGCGGATCCAGTCCTATTTTGGCAATTCGCCGCTTGGCTTTACCCCCGGCACCCCGGCAACCGGCCCGGTGCTGGCGTTGCTTGAACCCTTCGCGGCGGACCTCTTGCCGGGTGCGCTGGACGGCTACAGCGTGCCGGTGGGTGACGGCACCGAAGCCAACCGCAAGAACATCCGCGCGGCTACCAAACTGCTGGAGGAGGCAGGCTACACCATTGACGCAGGCGTGCTGAAAGACCCGTCCAGACAGGCGGTCAGCTTTGAAATCCTTTTGGTGAATGGTGCCAAAGACATGATCTCGGCCGCCGATATCTATGTTGAAAGCCTGAAACGCCTTGGCATCAATGCGCGTGTCACCACGGTCGATGATGCGCAATACAAAGAACGCACCAACAGCTATGCCTTTGACATGACGCATTACATCCGCGGCCTGTCACTGTCGCCTGGCAATGAACAGACGCTGTATTGGGGATCGGCCGGCGTGACCGAACCCGGCACGCGCAACTGGATGGGCATGGCCTCGCCTGCAGCCGAAGCGCTGATCGACACCATGCTGAACGCGCCGGATCAGGAAACCTTTGCAGCCGCGACACAGGCGCTTGACCGTGTGCTGACCACGGGTAGATATGTGATCCCGATGTGGTATTCTGCGGTTTCACGATTGGCGCATGAAAAGGAACTCAAGTTCCCACAACGCCTGCCCCTTTACGGCGACTGGACAGGGTTCCAGCCCGACGTGTGGTGGTATGAGCAGTAAGAGACAAGACAGGCAAGGAAATGCGTAAGATTACCCTGATGGCGATGCTCGCCGGTTTGATGGCCCTGTCGGGTTGTGCCACGGTCGAAGGTATCGGCCGCGATATTTCGGGTGGCGCAAACCGCGTGTCGGGCTGGATCGGCTGACGCCGACCGCACAAGGCTTGCGACCGGGTTTGCGATTGCACCATTCGGCGCAGGACGATAGGCAAGGTGTCATGCTTTCGATCATTGACACTGGCCCTGCCCCCGCCGTTTACGCGCCTTTCAACATGGCGGCGCATGTTCTTGCGGCCTCGGCGGCACGGCTGCCCGACAAGATGGCCTTGCAGATCATCACACCCTCGGGTGCTGAACGCTGGAGCTATGCGCGCTTGCTGGCAGCGGTGCAGGGGTGTGCGACCGGGTTGGTGGCGCGTGGCCTGCAACCCGGCGACCGCGTGCTGATGCGCCTTGCCAATCAGGTGGAATTCCCGATCCTGTTTCTGGGCGCCCTGGCCGCAGGTATGGTGCCTGTCGCCACATCGTCCCAACTGACCACGCCCGAGATCACGCCGATGGCGGCCCGCATCGCCCCGCGCCTGATCGTGGCCAGCCCCGGCGTCGCCCTGCCCGACGCGCCTGACTGCCCGGTGCTGAGGGATGCCGATATTCGCGACATGGAACGACTGCCACCCGCGCCCTTTCACACCGGCGACCCGGATCGGGTTGGATACATCATCTTTACCTCTGGCACCTCGGGCAGTCCGATGGCGGTGGTGCATGCGCATCGGGCGATCCTTGCGCGGCAGATGATGCACCACGACTGGGAAGGTCTGACCGAGTCGGACAGGCTGCTCCATGCCGGGGCCTTCAACTGGACCTATACCCTTGGCACCGGCCTGATGGACCCGTGGACGGTGGGGGCAACCGCGCTGATCCCCGGCGCCGGAGTGGAAGCCGCGCACCTTCCGCTGTTGATGAAACGCTTTGATGCCACCATTTTCGCGGCGGCCCCCGGTGTTTATCGCCAGATGCTGCGCGCGCCGCTGCCCGCCTTGCCCCGCCTGCGCCATGGGCTGTCGGCAGGTGAAAAGCTGTCACAAGACACGCGGGCGGCCTGGGTAGCCGCAACGGGCACCCCGATCTGCGAAGCTTTGGGGATGTCGGAAATCTCGACCTTTGTCTCGGAGTCGCCCGACCGGCAGGCCCCCGACGGGGCCACCGGCTTTGCCCAGACCGGGCGCCGGATCGCAGCGCTTGGCCCCGATCTTGCCCCTGTGCCGCGTGGCGAGCCGGGGCAACTTGCCATTGACCGCCACGATCCGGGCCTGATGCTGGGCTATCTGGATGCGCCGGACGCCACATCGGCCCGCACGGCCGGCGACTGGTTTTTGACCGGTGATTCGGTTGTCATCGACGCTGCCGGGGCTGTCACCTATCTGGGCCGCGACGATGACCAGATGAACGCTGGCGGCTACCGGGTCAGCCCGGTCGAGGTCGAAGCCGCCATGGCGCGCTGTCCCGGTCTGCTGGAGGCCGCGGTGACCGAGGTCGAGGTCAAGCCCGGCGTCACTGTCATCGCCTGTTTCTACACCGCGGCCACGCCGCTGGCCGATGCCGATCTCGCCGCCCATGCCGAAGCCCATCTGGCGCGCTACAAACAGCCGCGACTGTTTCGCCATCTGACCGCTCTGCCCCGTGGGGCCAATGCCAAACTCAACCGCCGCGCGCTGCGCGGCTTGGGGACATCATGATCAAGCTTGATATCTTTTCCGATCCGGTCTGCCCGTGGTGCTATATCGGCAAGGCCAATCTTGACCGCGCGCTTGAATCCGCTCCGGACCATCCGTTCGACATCGAATGGCATCCGTTCCAGCTTAACCCCGGCATGCCAGAAGCGGGCGTTGACCGCGCCGAATATCTTGAGGCGAAATTTGGCGGCAAGGCCAAGGCGGTCGAGATTTACGCGCGTGTCGAACAGGCCGCGCGGGATGCAGGATTAGAGATCGACTTTTCCCGGATTGCCCGCATGCCCAACACCCTGAACGGGCATCGCCTGATCCATTGGGCGGGGCTGGAAGGGCGGCAGACCGCCATCGTCTCGGCCCTGTTCCGCGCCTATTGGCGCGAAGGGCGCGATATCGGCGACGCTGCCACCCTGGTCGGGATTGCCGACGCCGCCGGAATGGACGGCGCACTTGCCGCGCGCCTTCTGGCCACCGATGAGGATGCCGAGGCGCTCAAGGCCCGTGACATTCACGCCCGTCAGCGGGGTTTGACCGGGGTGCCGTGCTTTATCATCAGCAATCAATACGTTGTCTCTGGCGCGCAACCGCCACAGGTATGGGCAGATGTGATCACTGAACTGCGCGGCCACGCACCGTCGGCGAGAAGCTAGCCTGTGGTCCCGACCGCGCCGCCATGATAGCGAGGCGCGGAAAGGACACCTTCCATGTCTCAATCCCTGCCCCAACAACGCGCCCTTGGTCAGACCGAATTCATCGCGCTGATCGCCATGTTGTTTGCCACCATCGCGTTTTCAATCGACGCGATGCTGCCAGCCTTGCCCCAGATTGCGGCCGAGTTGTCGCCCGATGCGCCCAACAAGGCACAGCTTACCCTGACCAGCTTTGTGTTTGGCATGGGGATTGGCACCCTGTTCGCGGGGCCTTTGTCCGACAGTTACGGACGCAAGACGATGATCATGGTCGGCGCGATCCTGTATTGCACGGGCGCTCTGCTGGCCTATGTCGCGCCCACACTGGAAACCATGCTGGCTGCGCGGGTGCTGCAAGGTCTGGGTGCGGCAGGCCCGCGCGTGGTGTCCCTGGCGTTGGTGCGTGACCTGCACTCCGGCCCGAGGATGGCGCGGATCGTCAGCTTTGCCATGATGATCTTTACCCTTGTCCCTGCCGTGGCACCGCTGTTCGGGCAATTCATCATCGCAGGCTTTGGCTGGCGCAGCATTTTTCTGGCATTCTTGATCTTTTCCGGCGTGACAGTCCTGTGGCTAACCCTGCGCCAGCCCGAAACCCTGCTGCCGGCTGCGCGCCGTCCGTTTCGCGCGGCCCCGTTGTGGGCTGCACTGAAAGAGGTGCTGTCTCTGCGCAGCATCCGCCTGTCGATCTTGGCGCAAACCCTTGGATTTGCGGCGCTGTTCGGAACGCTGTCGTCCACCCAGCAACTGTTCGACCAGACCTATGCACGGGGCGAGAGTTTTCCGCTGTATTTTGCCCTGATCGCGCTGGTGTCGGGCACATCATCGCTGCTGAACGCGTCGTTGGTGATGAAACTTGGGATGCGCCGGTTGGTGCGGGTGGCTTTTGCCACGCAAATGCTGGTGTCGTCGGGATTTGTTCTGGCCTTTGGGTTGACCCTTTGGCCCGAGTCGCTTGAATTTTACGCCTATCTGGTCTGGACCATCGGTGTGTTCTTCATGGTGGGCATGACCATTGGCAACCTGAACGCAATGGCGCTGGAACCCGTGGGGCATATCGCCGGGATGGCGGCATCGGTGGTGGGCGCTCTGTCCACCGTGTTTTCGGTGCTGCTGGCAGCCCCGGTGGGGCTGGCCTACAACGGCACACCCTTGCCGCTGATGATCGGCGTGACGCTGTTTTCGGGTCTAGCCTATGCCGTGGTCAGGCGGATCTAACGCTTTGGCCGCACGATCTTTTCGGCAAGATCGCGGGCGATGGCAAAGGCACCCTTGATCCGGTCGGCCTCAGACTTCCAGTCACGCATCAGCACGATCTTGTTGCCCTGCACCTTTGCGCCCACGCCTTCGGCCTTGATGAAATCGACCAACCCTGCCGGGTTGCCGAACTTGTCGTTGTGGAACTGGATCGTGGCCCCCTTTGGCCCGGCATCAATGCGGGAAATCCCGGCGCGTTTCGCCATCGCCTTGATCCGCACGATCAGCATCAGGGTATTGACCTCTTTCGGCAAGGGACCGAAACGGTCGATCAGCTCGGCGGCAAAGCCTTCCAGCTCGACCTTGGTGGTCAGACCCGACAGGCGCCGGTAGAGGCCAAGCCGCACGTCAAGATCGGTGACGTAATCTTCGGGGATCATCACCGGCAGACCCAGGTTCAACTGCGGCGACCAAGCATCATCAATCGGGGCCAAGCCATTGATCTCGCCCGATTTGATCTTGGCAATCGTTTCTTCCAGCATCTGCTGATAGAGTTCATAGCCAACTTCGCGGATATGCCCCGACTGTTCCTCGCCCAACAGGTTGCCCGCACCGCGCAGATCCAGATCGTGGCTCGCAAGCGTGAATCCCGCCCCAAGATTGTCCAGCGAGCCCAGCAGTTTCAATCGCTTCTGCGCCTGCGGCGTCAACGGGTTGCGCGGTTTCGTCGTCAGATAGCAATACGCCCGCGTCTTGGACCGCCCTACCCGGCCGCGGATTTGATACAACTGCGACAGGCCGAACATGTCGCCGCGATGGATGATCATGGTATTGGCGGTCGGAATATCCAGCCCGCTTTCCACGATTGTCGTCGCCAGCAGCACATCGTACTTGCCGTCGTAAAACTCGTTCATGCGCTCGTCCAGATCGCCCGCCGCCAACTGGCCGTGCGCGATCACGTAGGACACCTCCGGCACATGGTTGCGCAGGAAATCTTCAATCTCGTGCAGGTCCGAGATGCGCGGCACCACGTAGAACGACTGCCCGCCCCGGAACCGTTCGCGAAGCAACGCCTCGCGGATGGTGACCGAATCGAATTCACTCACATAGGTGCGGATGGCCAGACGGTCCACCGGAGGTGTCGCGATGATTGACAGATCGCGCACACCTGCAAGGCTCAGTTGCAACGTGCGAGGGATCGGTGTTGCCGTCAGGGTCAGCACATGCACCTCAGACCGCATTTCCTTCAGCCGTTCCTTGTGGCTGACGCCAAAATGCTGTTCCTCGTCGATCACCAGAAGACCAAGGTTCTTGAACCGCACCGCCTTGGCCAAAAGGGCATGGGTGCCCACCACGATATCGACGGTGCCATCCGCCATACCCGCGCGTGTGGCGTTGGCGTCCCTGGTCGAGACAAAGCGGGACAAGGGTTTGACGGTGATGGGAAATCCACGAAACCGCTCGGCAAAGCTGCGGTAATGCTGACGGGCAAGCAAGGTTGTCGGGCAGATCACCGCGACCTGCATCCCCGACATGGCGGCAACAAAGGCGGCCCGCATCGCGACCTCGGTCTTGCCGAAGCCGACATCGCCGACCACAAGGCGGTCCATCGGGCTGCCCTTTTCAAGATCCGCCACCACATCGGCAATCGCCGCCAACTGGTCATCGGTTTCCTGATAGGGAAAGCGTGCGGCAAAGGCTTCCCAGATCGCGTGCGGTGCCTCCAGAATGGGCGCGTGGCGCAGCGCGCGCTCGGCGGCAATCCGCATCAGCCGATCCGCGATTTCCTTGATGCGTTCCTTTAGCTTGGCCTTCTTGGCCTGCCAGGCGCCGCCACCCAGACGGTCAAGCAAGCCTTCCTCGTGACCATAACGCGACAGCAGTTCGATGTTTTCGACCGGCAGATACAGCTTTGCACCTTCGGCATATTCCAGCGCCACGCAAGCATGTGGCGCGCCAAGGGCGGTGATCGTCTCCAACCCCAGATAGCGCCCGACGCCGTGTTCGACATGCACCACCAGATCGCCGGGGGTCAGGGTATCGACCTCGCGCAGGAAGTTGTCTGCCTTGCGCTTGCGCCGCGGCTTGCCCACCATCCGGTCGCCCAGAACGTCCTGTTCGGACACAACCGCCAACCCTGGCGCAACAAAACCCGACTCCAGCGCCCAGACCAAAAGGTAAAGCCCACCCCGGCCATCGGGCACGTCGCGCATGTCCTTGATGCGCTTTGCGTCTGCCAGACCCTGATCCTGCAAAAGACCTTCCAGACGTTCGCGCGCACCTTCGGACCAACTGGCAATCACCACCTGCCCGTCTTCACGCAAGACCCGAAGATGATCAACCAAGGCACCGAAAAGGCTTACGGATTCCATTTGTCGTTCGGGCGCAAAATTGCGCCCTTGCCGCCCCCCTGCATCCAGCACGCCGGGGCCGGGGCTTTGCGCGTAGGGCGAAAACTGCACCACCCGATGCCCGGCCACAGCGGCCTCCCACGCCGCATCGTCCAGATACAGCAAGCCCGGTGCCGCTGGCTTGTAAACCGTGTCCAGGCGCCCCTTCGCGGTCAACGCATCGCGCCGGGAATCATAAGCGTCGTCAATGCCTTCCCACCGGGACAACCGAATTGGCGTGAACTGGTCATCCAGCATCACCGACGCTGTCGGCAGATAGTCAAAGATGGTCTCCAGCCGGTCGTGGAACAGGCCAAGCCAATGCTCCATGCCCTGATGCTTGCGCCCGGCGCTGACCGCCTCGTACAGCGGATCGTCCGACCCCGAGACGCCAAACTCAATGCGGTAAGCCTGCCGGAACCGGGTGATGGCCGCATCGTCCAGAATAACCTCGGACACCGGAGACAGATCCACCGCTGTCAGCTTTTCCACGGTGCGCTGCGTGGCAGGATCAAACCGGCGCAACCCATCCAGCACGTCACCAAAGAAATCAAGCCGCACCGGGCCGGGGTGGCCGGGCGGGAAGATGTCGATGATCCCACCACGCACGGCATAATCGCCGGCCTCGGACACGGTGGACACCGGCGAAAACCCCATGCGTGACAGAAAGGCCTTCAACTGCCCCTCATCGACCCGCGCGCCGACCTGTGCGGTAAAGCTGCTGGCCGCGACGGTTGCACGCGATAGCACTCGTTGTGTCGCCGCGTTCAAGGTCGTCAGCAGAACGAACGGTCCCGGAACCCCGACGGCCAAGGCCGCCAGAGTGGCCATCCGCCGCGCCGCGATGTCGGGGTTGGGCGATACCCGGTCATAGGGCAGACAATCCCATGCCGGAAAATCAAGAACCACCGCGCCCGGTGCCATGACCGCCAAGGCCGCGCGCATCGCCTCCATCCGCTTATCGTCGCGGGCGATATGGATCACCGGGGCACCGCGGCTCAACTCGCGTGACAACAGCCGTGCGTCGAACCCTTCGGGCGCGCCGCCCAGAATGATACGGTCTGGGGAAATCGTCTTGGTCATTGCGCCCTTAGCTACGCCCCATCCGCCGCCCGTCAAGGCCTGCCGCAGGGCTGATCGTCAGCTTATGTTCTGAAACATGCCAAACATGGCGGTGACAAAGATGGCGATCATGCCGATCAACTGCACAACAAAGCGATGCCGCATCAAGACCCGCACCAGTGCGTCGCCAATCGGCGCATCGCGTTCCACGCGCAAAGCCACTCGCAGTGACAGATAGGTGACCAGAACCATCGGGGCGAACATCAGAAAGACCGCCTGCGCCAGTTCGACGCGGTAAAGGATCGCGAGCAGCCCCAGAATCGTCAGCAGAAAAGCGGTGAACCCGATCACCCACAGCCCGCCATTGCGCGAGATATAGAGCATGCGGCGGGCATTGATCCGGGCCAGGGCGGCAAGATCTTCTGCTGCCTCGCCCCCATGTCTGCGGGCCCGGTTGATCAGGTCGAACGGAACACCCAGCACCCAATGGCTGACCGACGACCACAGCACGGCAAGCGCAATCCAGTACCACAAGCTGGAAAACGACCGCATGTCGATCAGAACGAAAATCAGCTCATACCATTTCACGACAGGTCGCACCTTTTGCCTGAATTCACGCGCGAGGCTTGCAGCCCTGCGCCATTCCATGGCAGGCAAGAGCCAAAGCTGCAAGTCCCTGCCCCAACACGAGCCCCGTCATGCGCCCCACCGTTGCCCCGACACCTACTTCACGTTTCCGTCGTTTGCGCCGCACCGCCGCCCTGCGGGCCTTGGCGCAGGAAAACACCTTGTCCGTGAACGACCTGATCTGGCCGGTGTTCGTGCGAGACGGACAAAACCTGCGCGAACCGATTGCGTCGATGCCCGGCGTGGACCGGCTGAGCGTGGATATGGTGGTCAAGGCCGCGGAAGACGCCGCCAGCCTTGGGATCCCGGCGATCTGCCTGTTTCCCTATACCGATCCGTCGAAAAAGACGGTCGGCTGCGAAGAGGCGTGGAACCCCGACAATCTTGCCAACCGGGCCATTCGCGCGATCAAGGCCGAGGTGCCCGAGATTGCCGTGATGACCGATGTGGCGTTGGATCCCTATAATGCCAATGGCCACGACGGTCTGGTGCGCGACGGCATCATTCTGAATGACGAATCCATCGAGGCCTTGGTCAAGATGTCCTTGGCGCAGGCCGACAGCGGGGCCGATATTCTGGGTCCGTCCGACATGATGGATGGCCGGATTGCGGCGATGCGGGCGGCGCTTGAAGCGGCAGGTCACAAGGACGTGGCGATCATGTCTTATGCCGCGAAATATGCCAGCGCGTTTTACGGCCCGTTCCGCGACGCGGTGGGGGCGTCCGGTGTGCTGACGGGCGACAAAAAAACCTATCAGATGAACCCCGCAAACAGTGACGAGGCGATCCGCTTGATCGAGCGCGACCTGTCCGAGGGCGCCGACATGGTAATGGTCAAGCCGGGCATGCCGTATCTCGACATCTGCTATCGGGTAAAGGCGGCGTTTGGCGCGCCGACGTATGCCTATCAGGTGTCGGGCGAATACGCGATGATCAAGGCGGCCGCGCTGAACGGATGGATCGACGGCGAACGGGTGATGCTGGAAAGCCTGATGGCGTTTCGCCGGGCCGGTTGTGATGGGGTGCTGACCTATTTCGCCCCCGAAGTGGCCCGCGCCCTGCGTGCCGGTCGCGGCTGACCTGATGCAGGGCTGCATCGGCAATCTGCCGCCAGCGCCACCAAGACCGCATGACAAGCAGCCAAAATGCCGCTATATCTAGTGCAACAGGGCCAGAAGAGCCCTATTCCGCCCTTTGGCGGCCACGAGAGGCAGAAGGCAAAACTCATGATTCAATCCGGCGGACTTTCCAGACGTGTATTCCTTTGTGCGACCGGGGCCACAAGCCTGCTGGCGGCCTGTGGCAACGGGGTTGGCAGTGGTGGCGCAACCCAGATCGACGCCCGCGTGAACGCAACGCAGGAATTCCTGTTCAACAGCTTTCCCGGCACGCGGGATCTGGCAAACCGGGCGGCGGGTGTTCTGTATATGCCGCTGATCACCGAAGCCGGTCTGATCTATGGCGGCGGCTATGGCCGGGGCGCGTTGCGCGTGGGCGGAGTGTCGGTGGATTATTACTCGGCCACCCGCGCGACCTTTGGCCTTCAGATCGGCGCACAGCAATACGCTCACGCCTTGTTTTTCATGACCGAAGCAGCCCTTGGTCAGTTCCGCCGCGGTCAAGGCTGGGCGGCCGGTGCGGATCTGCGCTATGCCACTCCGGCTCAAGGCGCGTCTTTGGGCAAGGAAACAACCGAGCTTGACCCGGTCATTGCATTGGTGTTTGGCCAACAGGGCTTTATCGCCGGGGCAACGTTGACCGGTGTCAAATACAACCGGATCATTCCATAGCGCCTGCCCTGCCGGTGCTGTGAAAGCCACCGGCAGGGACAGTCTATCTGGGTCAGCGCAGCCGACGGATCAGGCTGCTGGTGTCGTTGCGCCCGCCGCCCATGCGCTGAACATCCTTGTAAAACTGGTCCACAAGGGCCGTGACCGGCAGCGACGCCCCGATATCATTGGCGGTGGCAAGGCAAATGCCCAGATCCTTGCGCATCCAGTCCACGGCAAAGCCAAAGTCGAACCGGTCTTCCAGCATGGTCTTGTACCGGTTCTGCATCTGCCATGATCCAGCCGCGCCCTGGCTGATCACCTCGATCACCTTTTCGCCATCAAGACCGGCTTTTTCGCCAAAGGCGAGGGCTTCGGCCAGCCCCTGCACCAGAC
Organism: Paracoccaceae bacterium; assembly: GCA_046313895.1. Classification (GTDB taxonomy): domain Bacteria; phylum Pseudomonadota; class Alphaproteobacteria; order Rhodobacterales; family Rhodobacteraceae; genus Pseudotabrizicola. The sequence continues at coordinate 13,499 of JBKBWK010000013.1, read as the reverse complement.
CGGCAATGCAGATCTGGTTCATCATTTTGGCAATCTGGCCCGCGCCGGACTCGCCCAGACGGCGGCAGATCCGGGCATAGGCGTTGATCACGGGTTCGGCCCGGTCATATTGATCCTGAGCCCCGCCGCACATCACCGAAAGCTGACCGTTTTCAGCCCCCGCCTGCCCGCCCGAGAGCGGTGCATCGACAAAGCCAAGCCCCATGCCCGCCGCCAGATCCGACAGCTCGCGCGTGACTTGCGCCGAAACTGTGGTGTGATCAACGAAAATGGCGCCTTTTCCCATCCCGGCAAAAGCGCCGTCCGGCCCGGTGCAGACCCCGCGCAGGTCATCGTCATTGCCGACACAGGCCATCACGAAATCCTGCCCCTGCGCCGCCTCACGCGGGGTCGCGGCCGAACGGCCACCGTGTTTTGCCACCCACGCCTGCGCCTTCGCCGGGCTACGGTTGTAGACCGTCACTTCGTGTCCCTTGGCCGCCAGATGGCCCGCCATCGGGAACCCCATCACGCCCAAACCCAAGAATGCCACCTTTGCCATCACAGCCTCCCTTCGCATTGCCCTTTTGTCGTCGATGCCTTAGGTAACAGGCCCAACCCTGCCGTCAAGAACAGGCCCCACATGCTTACCGTTTTCCGTTGGCTCTTGCGTCTGTTGACCGGGCTGGTCGCTCTGGGGCTGCTTTGTCTGATGGCGGTCTATTATTTTCTGGAACGCTCGATCCCGAACTATTCGGAATCCTTCACGATTTCCGGAATTTCGGCCCCCGTGGAAATCCTGCGCAACAATGACAGTGTGCCGCACATCTTTGGTGCGACAGATGCGGATGTGTACTTTGCCCTTGGCTTTGCACATGCGCAGGACCGCTTGTGGCAGATGACGATGCTGCGGCGCACCGCGCAAGGGCGGCTGTCCGAGGTTTTCGGAAAACGCACGGTGAAGATCGACGAGCTGATGCGCCGCTACGATCTTTACACCCTGTCGCTGCAATCGGTCGAGGCGCAGGACGCCGACACCCGCTCGGCGCTTGAGTCGTATTCCGCCGGGGTCAACGCATGGATCGGACAGATCAATGAAGGTGCACGTGGGCGTGGCGCGCCAGAGTTCTTTTTCTTCTCGAACGAAATCGCGGCTTGGGCACCTGCGGATTCCATCGCCATCCTGAAGCTGATGGCCTTGCAACTGTCGGGTCATCTGGAAGCCGAGGTGCTGCGGGCGCGGATGTCGATGCTGCTGTCGGCCGAACGGCTGCGCGATATCCTGCCCGATGATCCGGGTCAGGCCGTCACCGCCCTGCCCGACTATGCCGCTCTTGTGCCGGGGGTTGCGCCGTCCAGTGCCGCGCTCCGGCTGGCGACCAACGATCCGCTGTCGCCGTTTCCGCGCCTTGATTTTGCGGGGGCCTCTAACGCCTGGGCGGCCGTACCGGGCCGGTCGGCGGCGGGCGGCACGCTTCTGGCCAATGATCCGCATCTCGGCTTTACTGCACCTACGATCTGGTATCTGGCCCGGCTGGAGCTGCAATCAGGGGGCGTGATCGGCGCTACCATTCCCGGTGTGCCCAGCATCCTGATCGGTCGGTCGGCGGCGGTGGGTTGGGGGCTGACCTCGTCTTATGTCGATGATCAGGATCTGGTCATGGAAAAACTCAATCCCGCCAACAGCGAACAATATGAAACCGCGACCGGGTTCAAACCCTTTACCACCCGCCGGTCGATCCTTCAGGTCAAGGGCGAGCCGCCCGTCACCATCACCCTGCGCTGGTCCGAAGCCGGACCGGTGCTGCCGGGGTCGCATTACGATCTGGCGTCGGTCACACCGCCCGGTCATGTGGCCGCCCTGTCCTGGACCGCGATGACTGGGGCGGATACCACCATGACGGCGGCCATGCGGGTGATGCGCGCCACATCCATCCCCGAGGCGATCGAGGCAGGCCGTCTGTTCGTTGCCCCGGCCCAGAACCTGATGCTCGCCGATGAGACGGGAATTGCGTTGCAGGTGATCGGCCATGTTCCACGCCGCGATGCGGGACACCCGACCGAAGGCCGTCTGCCCGCCCTTGGCACCACGGCGGAAACCCGCTGGCTTGGCGTGCAACCCTATGACACCAATCCGCGCATTGTGAACCCGACCAGCGGGATTTTGGGCAATACCAACAACAAGACCGTCAGCCGCCCGTTTCCTGACCATTTGTCATTCCTTTGGGGCGACACGCAGCGCATCCAGCGCTGGCTCACGCTGATGAAAACCCGCGAGGTGCATACCCGCGAAAGCTTTATCGAGGCGCAGCTTGATACCGTGTCGCCAACCGCGCGCGCCATTCTGCCGCTGATCGGGTCAGAGCTTTGGTTCACCGGCGAGGCCGCACCCGACGGCACGCCCGAACGTCTGCGCCAGCGGGCTTTGTCGCTTCTGGCCGAATGGAACGGCGAGATGAACGAACATCTGCCCGAGCCGCTGATCTATATGGCGTGGCTTCGGGCGCTGAACGACCGCCTGATCCGCGACGAGTTGGGGCCACTTGCCGACAGCATCATCCATCCCGATCCGGTGTTCATCGACCGGGTGTTCCGCAATACCGGCGGTGCGGCGGTGTGGTGCGATGTGATCCAGTCTGCTGCGCTGGAAACCTGCCCGGATCTTGCGCGCATCGCCTTGGACGAGGCATTAATCCAGTTGACCGCAACCTATGGGCAGAACCCTGAAAGCTGGCGCTGGGGTCAGGCGCATGAAGCGACACAGGACCATCCGGTTCTGGGCACGGTGCCATTTCTGAAGTGGTTCGTGAACATCCGCCAATCGACAAGTGGCGGCGACCACACTCTGATGCGGGGCCGCACCAAGGGCACCGGTCCAAACCCGTATCTGAACGTGCATGGTGCAGGCTATCGCGGGGTGTACGACTTTGCCGACCCCGACAGTTCGGTTTTCGTGATCTCGACCGGGCAATCGGGCCACCCTCTGTCGCGCCACTACGACGATCTGGGGGAACGCTGGCGCAGGGGCGACTATGTGCCGATGAGCCTTGATCCCGCCCTTGCCCGCGCGGCGGCCGTCGGCAGCATCATCCTAACCCCCAGGTGATCAGGCCTCGGCGGCATTGGTCTTTGCTGCCAGCTTGCCACCAGGCCACATTTTCAGCACATTCCACGCAATCGCCGGGATGGCCCCCAGTGCCAACACCGTCACCAAAACTCCGCCCATCACCCAGCCGTTGATCATCAGCGCCGAGGCAAACATCGCCAACGGAAAGGTGAAAGCCCCCCACAGCGGCGAAAAGCCCGCTTGGGTGATCCAGCGCGCCGACACCAGCAGCGCTATGGCAATCACCGCGGCCAAGGCGACCATCCCTGTTGCCAGCATCGGCATACCCAAAAGCCCTGCGACCGAGGCGAACAGGCTGGCCGGGGCAAGGTGGATCGCCAGCAAAGGGCGCAGCGGTGCAGGTGGGATCCGCCGGATCAACTGCCACAGGCTGATCCCCCAGATTCCCAGAGCCACCGGCAAAGTCGCCCACAAGATGACCGTCGCCACTTCGGTCCATCCCACAGGGATCGCGGCCAATGCCCCGACGATGAAGCCGACAAAGGACAAATGCCAGACCGGGGTCACATCGCGGCCCTCGGGCGGCGACGCCATCAGACTGCTTACCATCAGACCCGCCATAACAATCTGCAACATCAAACCCAGCACCAGCATGACCTGCGCGGCGGGTGCATTGAAAAACCCCAAAACAGCGGCCACGGACAGACTGCCAACCGTAGCCGCTGCAAGTCCCGCGCGACCCGGCAGAATCCGCAGATCCTCCATCACCACAGCGGGGCGACGGACCAGCTTTGCCCCATAAGCCAGCAGGCAGAACAGCCACAGCGCCGCAACCACACCCATCACCAGATCGGCCAGCCCTTCGGGCACCTCGGCGACAATCGAGGCCCGCTTCAACGCCAGTGACAGCCCCAAAAGACCCAGAACCGACGGAAACACCGCCGGTGGCATCCGGGCGAACATCGGCACTTTGCGTGGCGGAAATTCTGGCGGGGGAAAAGCTTTGGGTCGGGAACGGCGGGGATCAATAGTCATGGCGAACACTCCTGCGGCACACCCGTCAAAGCGTATCCGACCCAAGGATGCAAGCGTGGCGGTGCCGCATGTGGGCTAGCCCGGCAGGACCAGCGCTGTCGCCCCCAGCTGGTGCAGCGCAGCCCCGGTGCCCAGCTTGAACCGCGCAAGGCCGGGCGTATCTTCGGTGTTGATATCGCCCAGATCCAGCGTTGACACCCCTTCGGCCCGCAATGCCAGAGCGGCCTGCCACAGCATCACCCGATGCGCCCCGGATTCGCGCGCCAGAAGATCGGCATGGCCCAGATGATAGGTGGCCCAATCCCCATGCCGGACAAAGCACATCGCGGCATGGCAGTGGCCGCCACGCTGCCATTGCCAGATCCGCAGCGAATCGGTGGGCAGATGCGCGGTAAAAGCGCCGGACAAGGCACGATAGCCCCGTAGGCCACGTTGGCCGGCCTCGGCCTTGATCAGCGCGGGAAGGTGCCGCTTGGGAGCGACCGCCACCCGCAGCTGACGCCGCTCGGCGGCCGAAAGGGCATTGCGCCACTTGCCCGCCAGCCCCGCGCGCAACTGTTGCGGGTCGGGCCGCAGATCCCACAGCGCCACATGGCGCGGTGTCATCAGCGGGACGATACCCAGACCCTGCACCCGCACCTCGGGCAAGACGATCAGCGCAGCGCCCTGACGCGCCAGCCTGCGCAGCGCGACCTTTCGGCTGCGGGCATCAAGATCAGGCGACCAGACCGGGCCGCGCAAGGCCACAGCCGTCCCCATGCGCCGCATCATCTGTACCCGGCCCAGCCATTGACCGCCATCGCGCAACGCCGCCACATCCACCCGTGCCCCACAGGCGCGGGCAGCAACCGCATAGGCCGCGCTTTGCTGAAACGCACCATGCACCGCAAAATCATCGTGCGAACTGTTCCACATCCATTCCATGACGCTGTTAACGCAGAAAAAACTGAATCAGCATTTAAGAGCATCATGAAACAGCAAAAAATCACACCCCGCCTCGCCCCTGCGTCCCGCATCACCCTTTGGGTTCCGGGGCTTGTCGCCTCAGGCATTGGCCTGATCTTTCTGTCGGTGCTGGCGTTGATCCCATGAAAAGGGCCCCTGCCGAAGCAGGGGCCCTCTCAGCGCCACGCTGACTGGGGATCAGCGGTACAGCAGGCTGAGCCCGTTTGCGAACAGATGCACCTTGGACGGATCGGCCCCCAGCGCAACCTTGGTGCGGCGCAAGTCATTGTGGATGCCGGGCAGCTTTGCCACCACCTGCGCATCCCCGCCTTGGCGCTTGAAATACAGCAGTGTGACCTCTCCCAAGGCTTCGGTGATCTCGACCTCGCCGGTAAAGATCGGGGCACCGGTTGTCGCCAGCAGATCTTCGGGGCGCACGCCAATGTTGACCTTCAGGCCCTTGTCGGCTGCCAGCGTCGGGACATGCGACACCGCCACCCCGCCATTGGCAAGCTTTACCGTTGTCTGTGCGCCGGTGTCGATTACCTCACCCGCCATCAGGTTCATCGCGGGGCTGCCGATGAATTGTGCGACAAATTCATTCTGTGGCCGTTCGTAAAGGTCGAGCGGACTGCCAACCTGACTGATCCCACCACCCGCCAGCACCACGATGCGGGTCGCCAAAGTCATCGCCTCGACCTGATCGTGGGTTACATAGATCATTGTCGAATTGGGCATAGACTCCTTCAGCTGCGCAATCTCCAGCCGGGTTGCCACCCGCAGCGCGGCATCAAGGTTCGACAGCGGCTCGTCGAACAAATACACCTTGGGGTCGCGCACGATGCTGCGGCCGATCGCCACCCGCTGACGCTGCCCGCCCGACAGCGCCTTGGGCAACCGGTCCAGAAACGGTTCCAGTTGCAGGATCTTTGCCGCCTTTGCGACAGCGGCATCAATCTCGGCCGGGGATTTCTTGGCAATCTTCAGCGCAAAGCTCATGTTGTCGCGCACTGTCATGTGAGGGTAGAGCGCGTAGGACTGGAACACCATTGCAATCCCGCGCTGTGCGGGCGGCACGTCGTTCATCCGGTCGCCGTCGATTGTGAAATCGCCACCTGTGATCTTTTCCAACCCGGCAATCATCCGCAGCAGCGTCGATTTCCCGCAACCCGACGGGCCGACGAAAACGATCAGCTCTCCTGTCTTGATGTCGAGGTTGATGTTCGACAGAACCTTGACCTCGCCATAGGCCTTTTCCACGTTTGTCAGTTTCAATTCGGCCATGTCCGGTCTCCCCTCGCCTATTCCTTGCGCATCAGACAAAAGCCCCAAGAGCCGAGAGTGACCTCGCCCCCGATGGCCGCTGTCGCACCAAGATCCCCGCCAATGGCGGCCCATGTCCCTTTGGGCAGCCGTGTCTGTGCCTGGTCTGCGCCCAGATTGAACGCACACAATATGTCTTCCTCGCCGGTGCGGCGGAACGTTACCAAATCGCCGTCAGCCGTCACATCCGTCATGTCGCCAAAGCGCAAGGCGCCATGCGCCCGCCGAAATGCAAGAGCCCGACGATAGTGGTTCAACATCGAAGCCGGATCGCTGTGTTGTGCGGCAACCGCGCGGTTCAGATGCGACGCCTTGACCGGCAACCACGGATTTCCCGTGGTGAACCCGCCGTTGGCGTTGTCTGCGACCCATGTCATAGGCGTGCGACAGCCGTCCCGCCCCTTGAATTCAGGCCAGAATTCGATGCCGTATGGGTCTTGCAGTTCGTCAAAGGCAATCTCGGCTTCGGGCAGGCCAAGTTCTTCACCCTGATACAGACACAAAGACCCGCGCAGGCACATCAAAAGAACCGTGTATGTTCTTGCCGCGGCATCAGGAAGTCCCCAACGCGTGATATGGCGCACGGTGTCGTGGTTGGAATAGGCCCAGCACGGCCACGCATCGGGGGCCACGGCATTCATGCGCGCGAAGGTGTCTTCAAGCAAGGTGGCCGTCAGCCGCTTTGGTTGCAGCATCTCGAACGGATAGCACATCTGCACCTTGTCGCCGCCACTGGTGTATTCGGCCATGATCTCCAGCCCACGCTGCGCATCGCCCACTTCGCCGACCGCTGCGGCGTTGTAGGGGTTCAGGACGGCGCGGAATTTTTTCAGGAATTCAAGGTTTTCCGGCTGGTTCTTGTCAAACAGATGCAGCTGGTGATTGTAGGGGTTCACCCCGGGCGCAATCGTGTCGTTGCGCAACGCTTTCGGGAGAGGAGGATTGTCGCGCAAGTATTTGTCGGCAATGTAGAAATTGATGGTATCCAGCCGAAAGCCGTTCACCCCGCGTTCCAGCCAGAACCGCACCACATCCAGCAACGCGTCCTGCACCGCGTCGCAATGGAAATTCAGGTCCGGCTGGCTGGTCAGAAAATTGTGCAGATAATACTGCTCGCGCCGGCTGTCCCAGTGCCAGGCCGATCCGCCAAAGATCGACAACCAGTTGTTCGGCGGTGTGCCATCGCCCTTGGGGTCGGCCCAGACATACCAATCGGCGCGGGCGTTGGTCCGGTCCTTGCGGCTTTCGCGGAACCATGGATGGGCATCGCTGGTGTGCGAAAGCACAAGGTCGATCATCACCTTCAGACCCAGGTCGCGAGCCCGTGCCATCAGCGCGTCAAAGTCCGCCAGCGTGCCAAACATCGGATCAACGTCGCAATAATCGCTGACGTCATAGCCGAAGTCTTTCATCGGGCTGGTAAAGAACGGGCTGATCCAGATCGCATCAGCGCCAAGGCTGGCGATATGGTCCAGCCGTTCGGTTATGCCGCGCAGATCGCCGATCCCGTCGCCATTGCTGTCCTGATAGCTGCGGGGATAGATCTGATAGATCACCGCCCCGCGCCACCACTCGGCGTCGGCACCCATCACCATGCGTTCCAGTTTCGTCATGCGTCTCTCACTTCACCGAGCCGGCCAGCAGGCCGCGCACCAGATATTTCTGCATCGCAAAGAACACCAACAGCGGCACAGAGATGCTGATGAAGGCGGCTGTGGCCAGAATTTCCCAGTTGCCGCCGCGCGTGCCCAGAAGTTCGACGATCTGCTTGGTCATCACCGTGGTTTGGCCCGTCGAGTCGATCAGGAACACCAGCGACACCAACAGGTCATTCCATGTCCACAGAAACTGGAAGATCGCAAAAGAGGCGAGCGCCGGAAACGACAGCGGCAGGATGATCTTGGTGAAGATCTGGAAATCCGATGCACCATCAACCTTTGCACATTCGATGATATCGCGCGGCAAGCCGACCATGTAGTTTCGCAACAGATAGATCGCCAAGGGCAGGCCGAACCCGGTATGCGCAAGCCATGTTCCCAGATAGCCCTTGCCGATGCCGATCTCGTTGTGCAGCTTCAAAAGCGGGATCAGCGCAAGTTGCAGCGGCACCACCAACAGACCGACAATCGCGGCAATCAACAGCGCGCGGCCGGGAAAATCCATCCATGCCAGAGCGTAAGCCGCGAAAGCCGCGACAAGGATCGGTATGATCGTGGCCGGGATCGTCACCGTCAGCGTGTTGAAGAACGCCTTGGCCATGCCATCCACATTCTGGGGTTCAAAAAGGATCGACCGGTAGTTCTGCAAGGTGAACTCCGGCGGTGTGGCGGCGGTGCTGAAAATACGCGGCAACCGTGCTCCGGCGGTGGTCTGCGGACTGGACAGGACATAGGCGCCATCCTCGGCGACCGTCAGCGTCATACCGTCGTCCAGTTCGGCCACGTCACCGGGGCCGTATGCGGTGGGGGCCACCGACGAGGTGCCCCATGCGCTGACTTCGGCATTGGTTGCGGTGAACAGACGGCCTTCAATCACAAAACGCCCGTCCACCTCGACTTCGGTTCCGCCCACCCGAATGGCGGGAACCTGGCGTTCCTGCGTTGACAGCGCCGACCACCAGCCCGAGGTGGCAATCTGATCGGCCGTGCGAAAGGATGACACGAACAATCCCAAGGTCGGGAACAGCCACAAGGCCACCAGCACCGCCATCGAGATGTGCACCGCCCAGGTCAGGCCGGATTTCTTGCCTACGACATTGTCCATGATCCGGCCTCCCTCAGCGCATTTCTTTGCGGGCGTTGTAAACGTTCCAGACCAGGATCGGCGTCACCAGCAGCATGATGATCATCGCCGACGCCGATCCGACACCCCAGTCATTGGCACGGAACAGTTTGTCGTACATGTAATTGGCCAGCACCTGGGTTTCCCACTGACCGTTGGTCATGGCGAAAACGATGTCGAAAACCTTGAGCACGACGATGGTGATGGTGGTCCAGACCACAACAATGGTGCCCATGATCTGCGGCACCTTGATCTTGAAAAAGATCTGGAACGGGTTCGCGCCATCGACAATCGCGGCCTCGATAGTGTCTTCGGGCACGCCGCGCAGCGCGGCCGACAGGATCACCATGGCAAAGCCGGTCTGGATCCAGACCAGAACGATCATCAGGAAAAAGCTGTTCCAGAACGGGATCGTCAGCCAGGTCTGCGGCTCGGTTCCGCCAAAAAACAGATACAGCGCGTTCAGAACACCGATCTGGTCCTGATCCACCGGGCGGGTGTCATAAACCAGCTTCCAGATTACCGCCGCCCCGACAAACGAGATCGCCATCGGCATGAAGATCAATGACTTGGCCAGATTGCCCCAGCGGATCCGGTCCGACAGCTGTGCCGCCAGCAGCCCAAAAGCGGTTGAAAGCGCCGGCACCACGATCAGCCACATCATGTTGTTTTTCAAGGCTTCCCAGAACTTCGGCTCGCCAAACATCTTGGTGTAATTGGCGAAACCCACCCATTCATAGCCGCCCCCCGGCAGCCGCTGGGTCAACGACAGGCGCAGCGTCTCGACCACCGGATAGGCCAGATAAACCGACAGCGCGATCAGCGCCGGCATCAGGAACAGCCAAGGTCGGATCATGTTGGCGCGGTTGATGTTGCGCCCGGCGTTCGGACCCGAAGGCGGATACAGAACCTTGTCCAGAAACAGGTTGGAAAAGTAGAAATAGGCGACGCAACCGCCCACGCCGATGATGATGGTGATCAACCCTTGAAGTGCCGGATGCATGGCGCCTCAACCTCCCCCTGATGGTTCCCCCGTCTGTGACCGGTTTGCCCGGCTCTCGTCTTGGTAGTGTGCCCACTTGGGGCGAAAAGAAAACCCCCGGTTGCATCAGGTGCCACCGGGGGTTTGATCCGCTTACTTCAGGCCGTCCCACGACGACTGGATCGCATCAGCCACGTCCTGCGCTGACTTGCCACCGGCATAGTCCACCATTCCGGTCCAGAACGACCCGGCACCGACGCCACCCGGCATCAGATCCGATCCGTCAAAGCGGAACGTGTCAGCCCCCAGCAGGATGCCACCCATTTTCTTGAGCGTATCATCGCCGTAAAGATCGACGTTCACGCCCTTGTGCGGCGTCAGGAAGCCTTTTTGTGCCATCCACACCTCGTGCGCGGCCGGCACTTTCAGCCAGTCGATGAAGGCGCGGGCGGCCGGGCTGTCCTTGGTGATGCCAAACAGGGTGCCTGCCCCCAGAACCGGTTTGCCAAGATCTTTTCCGGCATAGGCGGGGAAGTAGAAGAAGTCTGCATCCACGCCCATCTGCGTGCCATCGGGGAAGAAGGCCGGGATGAACGACGCCTGACGGTGCATCATGCATTGCGGTGGCGACGAGAACAGACCCTTGGGGCTGTCGCGGAAGTCGGTGGTTGCAACGGCGCCCTTGCCGCCAGCCACTTTGCCGTCTTCCAGAAACCAGCCGAATTCTTCGATGGCCGCCACAACTTTCGGGTCGTTGAACTTCAAGTCGTTCTTCACCCAGGCGTCGTAATCCGCAGGCGTGTTGACACGCAGCATCATGTCTTCGACCCAGTCGGTCGCAGGCCAGCCGGTCGCCCCGCCCGATCCAAGGCCAACGCACCATGGTGTCACCCCATCGGCCACCATCTTTTCGGTCAAGGCCTTCAGATCTTCCATGGTCTCGGGCACTTCGTAGCCCGCATCCTCGAAATTCTCGGGGCTGAACCAGACCAGAGATTTCAGGTCAACCTTGTAGAAGAAGCCAAACAGGGCCGGGTTGCCATCCGGTCCGGGAAAGGACGCCAGATCCACCCAGGACTGACCCGCCGCGTAATTGTCTTTCAGCCATGCCGCATCCGCGTCAGTCAGCGGTGCGACTTGTCCCAGACGGGCCAGATCTGCGGTCAGACCGGGTTGCGGAAACACCGAGATATTCGCAGCGGACCCGGCTTCGGCGTCAATCCGCACCTGGGTTTCAAAGCTGTCAGAGCCGACGTATTTCACATCGACCCCGGTTGCGGCCTCGAAATAGGCCAGCATCGATTCCACAAGCTCCTGGTCCGGGCCAAGCCACGGGCCCGCGATGGTCAGTTGTTGCCCGGCAAGATCGGTATGCGCGGCCTTGAAGTCCTCGAACGAGGCCCAGTTGAAGGCGCCCTCGCCCACCGGAAATTTCAGATCTTGGGCAAGCGCACCGCCTGCCATCAGGGCCAGCGCCGCCACGCTGGCGGTCAATGTCGTTTTCATATGCAGTCCTCCCGGATAACCCCGCCCATCTTAGCGGGGCGTTGTGCCAACACTGGTCATGGGGCGACACATGAGAATCGCCTTCAAACCGCTTTGGATGGCGCACCATTGCCGAACCCAGATTTCAAGTCAATCCAAAGCGCCTTCAACTCTGTCACTCTGCCGTATTTGCAGGTGCAGAAACGATCTGTAACGATTGTGCCTGCGCGGGTTTACCTTTGACCTCTTGGTAAAGGCTGGCTAAGGTCGGCCGGATTGAAACCGTTTTGGGCGCACATGCCACAATGAATCTAAAGGAACTTGCCTCGAAGCTGGGTCTGTCGCCCACCACCGTCAGCCGCGCGCTGAACGGGTATCCAGAGGTGAACGAGGTCACCCGCGAACGGGTCATGGCCGCTGCGAAGCGCCACAACTACCATCCCAACACGCGTGCCATCCGACTTGCCACCGGGCGGGCGATGGCGGTTGGCCATGTCATTCCAGTTGCGACGCGGCACGAAATCGTCAACCCTGTCTTTGCTGATTTCATCGCCGGCGCCGGCGAAACCTACAGCCGGAATGACTATGACATGGTGCTGTCGGTGGTTCCCGACGACCAGGAGGACGACACCTATCGCGGCCTGAAATCCAAGGGCAATGTCGATGGCGTCATCGTCCATGCGCCCAAGATGAATGATCCGCGCATTGCCTTGCTGCACGACATCGGTTTGCCCTTTGTGGTGCATGGCCGCGCGACGGGAAGCACCCTGCCCTATTCGTGGCTGGATGTGAACAACCGCCGCGCGTTTCAGCGGGCCACCGAATTCCTGCTCGACCTCGGCCACACCCGCATCGCCTTGGTGAACGGGTTGGAGTTCATGGATTTCGCCATCCGTCGCAGGACCGGATATGTCGATGCCCTGACGGCGCGTGGCATCGCACCGGACCCTGCGCTGATGGCATCGGGCGAGATGACCGAGGTCGAAGGCTACCGCGCCACCAAATCCATGCTGGCCCTGCCCCACCGCCCCACCGCCTTTTTGGCCGCCTCGATGATCTCGGGCATGGGGGTGCGGCGCGCGCTGGAAGAGGCCGGGTTGCGCATGGGTCGCGACGTCAGCGTCATCATCCATGACGACGACCTGTCCTACATGAAAAACGGCGAGGATGTGCCGATCTTTACCGCCACCCGGTCTTCGGTGCGCGAAGCGGGGCGGCTGGCGGCAGAGATGCTGCTCGACCTGATCGCCCATCCCAGCCTGATCCCGCAACAGCGCCTGCTGGAAGCAGAACTGATCATCGGCCAATCGACCGGACCCTGCCCCAAGACCTGATCCTCGAACCTGCCCCCCTCCATCCCGAAACAAGGCCACCACCATGCCCCTGTCGCGCTTCGATTTCCCGCCCGGCTTCGTATTCGGTGCCGCCACCGCTGCCTATCAGATTGAAGGATCCGGCTTTGGCGGCTGCGGCCCCTGCCATTGGGATACCTTTGCGGCCACACCCGGTAACGTGGTTCGGGCCGAGGACGGCGCCCGCGCCTGCGATCACTACCACCATTGGGAAGCCGACCTTGACCTGCTCCGCGCGGCCAATCTTGATGCCTACCGCTTTTCCACCTCCTGGGCGCGGGTCATGCCGGACGGTGTGACCGTCAACCCCGAGGGGCTTGATTTCTATGACCGTCTGGTGGATGGCATGCTGGCGCGCGGGCTCAAGCCTTTCCAGACGCTCTACCATTGGGAAATGCCCTCGGCCCTGGCCGACACCGGCGGCTGGACCAACCGCGATACCTGTGCGCGCTTTGCCGATTTTGCGCAAACCATCACCGAACGGCTGGGCGACCGGGTGGCGTCGATCGCAACCATCAACGAGCCGTGGTGCGTGGCGTGGCTGTCGCAT
>JBKBWK010000012.1:12725-79260 GCA_046313895.1 Paracoccaceae bacterium | reverse complement strand
ACCGCCTCTTGCCCCGGCACCTCGGTGGCTTCGATCGGACCAGACGGCTCGCCCAGGATCAGCACCCGTTCAATCACATTGCGCAACTGGCGCACGTTGCCGGGCCAGGTTGTGGTCTGCAACATCGCCTCGGCCTCTTGCGTAAGCTGGCGCATCGGCAGGCCCTGACTGCGGTGGAACAAATCAATGAAATGCCGGGTCAGTTCGGGAATATCCTCACGCCGTTCTTCCAGACTGGGCACCGGGATCGGCACCACGTTCAGCCGGTCATACAGCTCTTGCCGGAACCGTCCGGCGGCAATTTCGGCGCGCAAATCGCGGGTGGTCGAGGAAATGACCCGCAGATCCACACGCACCTTGTCGGTCCCACCCGAGCGGCTGAATTGCTGTTCGACCAGAACCCGCAGGATCTTCGACTGTGTGCCCAGTGGCATATCGGCCACTTCGTCAAAGTAAACAACACCGCCATGGGCTTGTTCCAGAAGCCCTTTTTCGATCCCCCGCTCTGATGTTTCGCGACCGAACAGCACCTCTTCCATCCGGTCCGGTTCCACCGTTGCCGACGAGACAGTGACAAAAGGCGCGCTGGCCCGGTTGGAATTGGAATGGATGAACCGCGCCGCCATTTCCTTCCCGCTGCCAGACGGTCCGGTCAGCATCACCCGGCCGTTTGATTTGGTCACCTTTTCAAGTTGCGCTTTCAGCGCACGGAACGCCGGGCTTGACCCCAGCATCTCGGCGCTTGTCACCTCGCGCCGACGCAGATCGGCGTTTTCGCGGCGCAGGCGGCTGGTTTCCATGGCCCGGCTGACCACGACCATCAACTGATCAATATTGAACGGCTTTTCGATGAAATCGTAGGCGCCCTGCTTGATCGCCGCGACCGCGATTTCGATGTTGCCATGCCCCGAGATGATCACCACGGGCACATCGGGATTGTCGCGCTTGACGGTTTTCAGGATGTCGATGCCATCCATACGGCTGTCTTTCAGCCAGATATCAAGGATCATCAGACTGGGCGGATCCGCATTGATCTCGGCCATGGCATCGTCGGAATTTCCGGCCAGCCGAACCGGATAGCCTTCGTCCTTCAGAATATCCCCGATCAGTTCGCGGATGTCTTTTTCATCATCGACGATCAAAATGCTCATCTTAGCCCCCCTGGCCCTGTGCGACCATGTTGTTGCGTCCCCGTTTGCGGGCAAGGCGTGGCAGATGGATTTCTGCCATGGCGCCCGCATGGGCATTTCCCTGAAAGACGGGCGCATCCAGCAACGCCAATGTCCCGCCGTGTTCTTCAATGATCTTCTTCACGATCGGCAAACCCAGTCCCGTGCCCTTGTCGCGTGTTGTCACATAGGGCTCGAAAAGGCGGGCGCGATCCGGCGGAAGGCCAATCCCGTTGTCCATGATACGGATCGTCACCGCATCGTCATCCGCAATCATCTGCACCCGGATTTCGGGAACATGCCCGACAGGCGCACCCTTTTCATGCAGTGTTTCAATGGCTTCTCCCGCGTTCTTGATCAAGTTTGTCAAGGCTTGCGAAATCATTGTTCCGTCAAGGTCCAGCATCTGGGGCGCGTCGGGAATATCGGCTTGAAACCGTACACCGGGTTGACCGCTTTCTTGCAAGGTCACGGCATCCTTGACCAGCCGGCTCAGGTCGGTTTCGCGCCGGTCAGGCTCAGGCATCCGGGCAAATTTTGAAAACTCGTCAACAATGCGACGCAAGTCATTGGTTTGGCGTACAATAACATCTGTGTACTGCTCCAGATCCGCAGGCTCTGCAACCTGATCGCGGAACTTGCGCTTGATGCGTTCCGCAGACAGTGCAATCGGGGTCAGCGGGTTCTTGATCTCATGCGCGATGCGCCGGGCCACATCACCCCAGGCTGCCATGCGTTGCGCACTGACCAGCTCGGTCACGTCATCGAAGGCCACCACATAGCCTTCGAGGCGCCCGTTGTCGGTGCGCCGCACGCTCATCCGCACCAACAGGCTTTCCAGTTTGCCGTTGCGGGTCAGCCGGACCTCGTCCTGCACGGCAGAACTGTTGCCCTCTTGCAATCGCTCGAACAGGCTGGCGAATTCCGGAACCGATTCCGCCAGCTGCTGATCGTGCCCGCCTTTGCCCATGTCGAGAAGCCGCTCACCTGCCCGGTTTACAAAGTCGATCTGACCTTCGGGGTTAAGCCCGATCACCCCGGCGGTGACATTGGACAGGACCGAATCGAACAGGCGCCTGCGCCGTTCGGTCTGGCGGTGGCCGTCCATCAACGCCTCGCGCTGCCCCTTCAACTGGCGCGTCATCTGGTTGAACAACCGCCCGAGCATGGCGATTTCGTCGTCGCCCGGTTCTTCGGTCACCTGAACATCCAGATCACCACCGCCCACGCGCTGTGCCGCACCGGCAAGCCGACCAACCGGGCGCGACAGGCGTTCGGCAAACCAAAGGCCAAGCCATGTCGCGGCAAGGATCAGGATGATCGCAAAGCCCAGATAGATCAGACCAAAGTTGAACAGCACCCTGCCCCGGTCGGATTCAAGCTGGTTGTAAAGCCGCACGGTTTCCTGCGTGGAATCCAGAAGGGACAGCAACTCACCATCCACGGTGCGGCTGACATAGAGATAGCGGTCGGCAAATGCCTCAAGCGCCACCAGCGCGCGGAATTCGTTGTTCGCCCAATCCTCGATCACCTGCGGTCCCTGGCTGCGGGCACGGTCCAGCGTCTCTTGCGACGGCTGTTCGAAATCGAACAGATACGACCGCCGACCCCGCGTCAGCAGCGTGCCGCTGCCGTCCACCAGAAAGGCCTCTTTCAAGCCACGCTGGACGGCGGCCTGTCCTTGCGACAACAACGGACGCAACCCGTCATCTCTCAGAAAAAACGTCGATTGCTTGGCCACGTTCAGATAGGCGGCAAGCGCAACTGCGTCTTCCAGAAGATCGTCGCGGCTTTGCCTTTCATAAGCTTGGGCCGCGGACAACGATGTGCCGACCACCGACCGGACCCGATCGGAAAACCATCCCTCAAGCCCGATATTGACCGTCAGCACCGCAAAAACGGCCACCAGAACCGTGGGCACCAGAGCAACCAGCGCAAACACCCCCGACAGGCGCAAATGCAGACGCGACCCCGCCGACTGGCTGCGCCGGTCCGCCACAAGTTGCGCCACCCGTGCCAAAACCAGAGTTGCAACCACAAGCGTATAGACCACGTCGGCGAGAAGGATCAGCCGCAGGGCCGGACTGTTCGATCCCTGGCTGAACGGCCCAAGCGCCAAAAAGGTCGAGACCGCAAGTACGGGACCAAGAAACACCAACCCGAATGTGGTGGCGGTCTGCACACGACGTTGTCTGCGCAAGCGCGACAGCCGTTCCCAGGCCGCTGATCCCAAAGCCCGCTGCACGCGTTGCCTGCCCCCGATGCGGGCGCATCAATTGCGCCCAATCCGCCACATGTAGTGCCCATTTCGCCACAGATCGGCAGGGACACGCTTCATGTTGCGGTTTTACATCAGCTTTCGCCTCCGAGTCACGCGGATATCGAGGTCGGTGATCTTCTTGCGCAAGGTATTGCGGTTGATGCCCAGCAGATCGGCACATTTCGCCTGATTTCCCGCTGTCGCATCCAAGGCGATTTCTATAAGCGGCAGTTCAACTTCACGCAAAATCCTTTGGTAAACCCCGTTGGGCGGCAATTGACCACCGTGCAGGTCGAAATAGCGCTTTAAATGCCGCGCGACCGAGGCCGACAGCTTTTCATTTTCGCCACCGCCCTTCAATGGCTCCATGATTGGCTGGTTTCCCAAAACCGATTCGATTTCGGAGCGTGAGATTTCAGCCTCGGACGAAGTGACCATCAACCGGCGCAGCGTGTTTTCAAGCTGCCGCACATTGCCCGGCCACGAATAGCCCCGCACCAGATCGCGCGCGTCGCTCGACAGCCGGCGGACCGCGCCAAAGTCGCGCTCGCTGCGGGTCAGGAAATGGTCGGCCAACAGCGGGATGTCATCGACCCGTTCGCGCAATGAGGGGACGTGCAGCGTGACCCCCGACAAGCGATAGAACAGATCTTGCCGGAAGCTGCCTGCTTCCATCCGCGCCGACAAATCAAGTTGGCTGGAGGCCATGATCCTTGGCGCACCATCACCCATCAGATCCAGCATCCGCACGATCCGGCCTTGGGTGTCGTCGTCGTAGTCGGCAACTTCGTCAAACACCAGACTGCCGCCCCTGGCCCGTGCAAGCAAAGCCGATGGTCCTTCCATGCCTTGCAGATCGGCCGACTGGGCCACAACAAAGGGCATCGTGCGCCGGTCAGAGAAATCGTGGATGGCGCGTGCAATCAGACTTTTGCCGGTGCCCGACTCGCCAGTAATCAGCACGGCCAGATCGGTGTTCATCACCCGAGCCACCAACCGGTACAGCGCCTGCATGGCAGGCGTGCGGCCCACAAGCGGCAGATCATCGCCCGGATCCCGCAGCACTTGAACCGGGACTCTCGGTGCGCGGCGTTTCTGTTCCAAGGCCCGGGCCGAGCGTTTCATCAGATCAGGCAGATCGAACGGCTTGGGCAGATAATCATACGCCTCGGCCTCGGCGGCCTGAATCGCGGTCATGATGGTGTTTTGCGCTGAAATCACGATCACCGGCAGACCGGGGCGCATCTTGCCGATCCGGGGCAGAGCATCCAGACCGTTGCCATCGGGCATGATGACATCGGAAATCACCAGATCGCCCTTGCCCTCTTCGACCCAGCGCATCAACGTCATCAGGCTGGAGGTCGCGTGGACCTTGCACCCTGCCCGCGTCAGGGCTTGGGTCAGCACGGTGCGGATCGTGCGGTCGTCGTCAGCCACCAGAACAGTGCCGTCCATCAGTCAGTCTCCATTTTCTTCGGGGCCACAGGCAGCGAGACGCGGAACGCGGTGCGGCCGGGCACGCTGTCCACCTGAACCCAACCGTCATGGTCAGAGATGATCTTCGACACCAGGGCAAGGCCCAGTCCCGTGCCGTTTTCACGCCCAGATACAAAGGGCTCAAAGATATCGGCAGCAATCTCGGGCGGGATACCGGGGCCGTCGTCGATGATCTCGACCGTCAGGGGCAGAACCGAAGGCCCACCCGATTTCCGCCGCAGGCGCAACGACAGGTCGTAAAACGTGCGCAGCCGGATGGTGCCGGCTTTGCCCTTGGACGCTTCGGCCGCGTTCTTGATCAGGTTCAGAAACACCTGCATCAACTGGTCTGCATCGGCCAGCGTCGCGGGAAGCGACGGGTCGTAATCCTCGACGATCTGCATATGCGCGGCAAAGCCCACTATGGCGGATTTTCGGGCCCGGTCGAGGGCGTCATGCAGGTTGACCGCGCGCCGCTCGGGCGGGCGCAGATTGCCGAATTGTTCCACCTGTTCCAGAAGTTTGACGATGCGCCGGGTTTCTTCGACGATCAGATCGGTCAACTCTCGGTCTTCGGCGCCTGCGTTCATCGAAATGAGCTGCGCCGCGCCGGAAATTCCGGCCAGCGGGTTCTTGATCTCATGCGCCAGCATTTCGGCCATGCCGATGGCAGACTTCGCCGCTGACTTGACGCTCATCGACCGCCCCAGCCGGTCGGCGATATCGCGGGGCGAGATCAGCAGCATGACGAAATCGGCATTGTCGTGCATGGGCGCCACCTGCACATTGCATTGCACCGGCGCGCGTTCGCCGGTGGTCACATCGACATCGTTGATGAAAATGGGCGACTGATTGGCGCGGGCACGCAAAAACGCTTCTTCCATGGGGGCGTCGATCGACAGCCGGTCCAGTACGGGTTGACCCATCAAATTGCGCGAAGACGCATTCAGAAACGTCTCGCCAGCCGGGTTGACCTCGGTGATGCGACCATCGGGGCCAATCAGCAAGGCCGGCACAGGCAGGCTGGCCCAGATCACCCCCGGCACCGGGTAGGGCGTGCGATACGGCGTCATGCTGCGGCCCCGTTCATCTGTATCTGGCCCGGTTCGGCAAAACTGGCTCGGATCAGGCGGATCACCTGCGCCGGGTCATCACTCGTCACAATCGCCGAACGATGGATCAAGGTGCCCGCATCCTCCAGATACCACGACAGATGCTTGCGGGCCGTCTTGATGCCCAAGGCGCGGCCGTAGAACGACAGTTGCGCTTCATAATGCTCGATGATCAGATCGGCGCGCGCGCGCCCCTGCGGCACCTGCGGTGCGGGCGTTCCGTAGATTGCGTGAGCGATTTGCGCCAGACGCCAGGGCGCGCCCTGTGCTCCACGCCCGACCATGACTCCATCCGCCCCGGACAGGTGCAAGGCACTGGCCGC
Source organism: Paracoccaceae bacterium (assembly GCA_046313895.1). Classification (GTDB taxonomy): domain Bacteria; phylum Pseudomonadota; class Alphaproteobacteria; order Rhodobacterales; family Rhodobacteraceae; genus Pseudotabrizicola. The sequence continues at coordinate 72,920 of JBKBWK010000012.1, read as the reverse complement.
AGACTCGGGGTCCGTGATGTCACCATTGGCGATCACCGGGATCGTCACCGCCTGTCGGACCGCCCGGATCGCGGCCCAATCGGCGCGCCCTTTGTAGAACTGATTGCGCGTCCGGCCGTGGACGGTGATCATCCGGATGCCTGCCGCTTCGGCCCGCGCGGCAAGGTCTGGCGCGTTCAGGCAGTCATGATCCCAGCCGAGCCGGGTTTTCAGCGTGACCGGCAGTTTGACCGCCCGCACCACCGCCTCGATCAAGGCGACGGCCAGATCCGGCTCGCGCATCAGGGCAGAGCCGCAGGCCCCGCTGCCGCCCGCAGCCGTCACCCGTTTGGCAGGGCAGCCCATGTTGATGTCAATCACCTGCGCACCCTGCGCTTCGGCATAGCGCGCGGCCTCGGCCATCCAATAGGGATCGCGTCCCGCCAATTGCACTGACGTCGCCGCTTCGCCGAAGCCAAGTTCAGCCTTGGCGCGGGCCACGGGCTTGGCTTGCACCACTTCTTGGCTTGCGATCATCTCGGACACGACCAATCCTGCGCCAAATCGCGCCACCATCTGGCGGAACGGCAAGTCGGTGATCCCTGCCAGCGGCGCCAGCAAAACCGGGGGGTCAATAACAAGTGTGTCGAGCGAAATGGCCAAATGCCCAATCCTTATGCGCACAGCGTGCAGCTAAACCCGGATTGCCCGGATACCAAAGGCGGATGACCGTGGAAATGGTCGAAAAACATGCATTGCATAAAATTTAGGCGATTGGGTCCAGATTCTGCGCACGTTGCGCAAGTCTTTTCCCTGATTTAAGCAAAGGGGGAAAAGAGGTGTCCATGTCCACAGCCGCCATCATCCTTGCCGCAGGCCGGGGCACCCGCGCCGGCGGCGAGGTTCCAAAGCAATGGCAGGATCTGGCGGGCGAACCCGTGCTTGCCCACACCATCCGCGCCTTTGCCGGTCAGGTGGACCGCATCGTTCTGGTGATTCACCCCGAAGATCATGATCGCGCACAGGGTTTTGGCCTGCCCATGGTCAAGGGCGGCAGCACACGCGCCGAGTCAGTGCGCAACGCGCTCGACTGGCTGGATGGCAGCGGTGTGACGCGGGTTTTGATCCATGATGGTGCGCGGCCTTTGGTGGACCCTGCGTTGATTGCCAGTGTGCTGTGCTGTCTGGACACGCATACCGGCGCGGCCCCTGCCCTGCCGGTGACCGATGCCCTATGGCGTGGCGGACCGATGGTCGAAGGCACGGCCTCGCGCGAAGGGCTCTGGCGCGCACAGACCCCGCAGGGTTTCTGGTTCGACGCCATTCTGGCCGCCCACCGCGCCCATCCGGGAGGCTCGGCCGACGATGTCGAGGTGGCCCGCTGGGCCGGTCATGCCGTGGCCATCGTTCCCGGATCCGAAGACAATCTGAAACTGACCTACGCATCGGATTTTGTCCGTGCAGCAGGCATCCTGAAAGGACGCGGCATGGATATCCGGCTGGGGAATGGCTTTGACGTACACGCCTTTGCCGAAGGAAACGGCGTCTGGCTGTGTGGTGTGAAAATCCCGCATGAACGCTCGCTGCTGGGTCATTCCGATGCCGACGTCGGCATGCATGCGCTGACTGATGCGATCTATGGTGCCTTGGCCGAGGGCGATATCGGGGTGCATTTTCCGCCCAGTGATCCGCAATGGAAAGGGGCCGAAAGCCATATCTTCTTGCGGCACGCCATGGCACGGGTTGCAGCGCGTGGCTTCCAGCTTGCCAATTGTGATGTGACTCTGGTCTGCGAACGGCCCAAGATCGGGCCGCATCAGGCAGTTATGCGGGCCGCACTCGCCGCAATCATGGGAATCGACATGGACAGGATCAGCGTCAAGGCCACCACTTCCGAACGGTTGGGGTTCACGGGCCGGGAAGAGGGCATTGCCGCCCTTGCCACCTGTGCATTGGTGCGCGCATGATCCGCGCCATCACGACCTTTGGCTATGTCGGCCTGTTGCGCCCTGCGCCGGGCACCTGGGGGTCTGCGGTGGCCGTGGCTTTGGGCATTGCCATCGACCACCTGCTTGGCTTTCCCGCCTTGGTTGTCGCCACCATAGCCGTAACGATACTGGGCTTCTGGGCCTGTAATCAGGCCCTGCGCGACCGGCCCGGCGACGATCCGTCAGAAATCGTCATCGACGAAGTTGCCGGTCAATGGATTGCGCTGTTGTTTCCTGCCGCCGCGTTCTGGTGGCGTGGGATGGAGGATTGGTGGCTGGTGGCCTATCCGGGCTGGGTTGCGGCATTTGTGTTTTTCCGGCTGTTCGACATCTGGAAGCCTTGGGTCATCGGTCGTGCGGATCGACGCCACGACCCGGCGGGTGTCATGCTGGATGATCTCTGGGCCGGACTGTTTGCCGGCATCGTCACGATCATTGCCGCCGGGGCTGCGCATGGGGTGTTGATGCGATGACGACGGCGGAACAGGTTCTGACGCTGGCCCGCGCCAAGGGGGCGAAGATCGCCACCGCCGAAAGCTGCACCGGGGGCATGATTTCTGCAGCCCTGACCGACATCGCCGGATCGTCTGATGTGTTCGACCGGGGCTTTATCACCTATTCCAACGCGGCCAAGATTGCGATGTTGGGCGTGTCACCAGACACCCTCGCGGGCGTAGGTGCAGTCAGCGAGGACGTCGCGGCCGAAATGGCGGCGGGCGCGCTCGCGCGGTCTGACGCCACGCTGGCCGTTTCGGTGACAGGCATCGCCGGGCCGGGTGGGTCCGGGATCAAACCCGAAGGCCGGGTGTGCTTTGGCCTTGCGACGCCACTAGGCATGCGGGTCGAAACCGTGGAGTTTGGCGCCCTGGGCCGGGCGCAGGTGCGGCAAGCCACTGTCAACCATGCGTTGACCCTGCTGGCACAGGCCCTGCGCGCGTCATCCGGTCCGGTTTGACCAGACCGACCGCACAGCTATTCTACGGCGGGCACTTTCTTCAGATAGGCCGCAACCGCCATCCGGTCGCTTTCCGGCAGTTTCGCCATATTCGCCACGACATGCGCCATATGCCCCCCAACAGAGTCGTAGTCGGGCGTGAAACCGGTCGTCAGGTAATCGACGATTTCGGCCTCACTCCAGGTCAGTTTTGCTGGCGTGATGTTCGGAATTGTGCCGCGCCCGGATGGGTTCGGCGCACCGGCCAGCCATCGGCTGGTATCCAGCCCTCCAAGGGCTGTGCGCGGGGTATGACATTCGCCACAATGGGCCATGGCCTCGGCGATGTAGCGACCGCGCGCCTCTGATGCGGTCAGATCGCCGCGCACGACAAAGCTGGCATCGCGGTTAAGGACTTTCCATCCGCCCACCAAACGGCGGATGTTGAAGGGGAAGTTGATCTTGTGCGGCTGGCTGGGCGTCGCGCTGGCGGGCAGCGTCTGAAGATAGGCATGAAGGTCGGCCACATCCTGCACCTCCATCCGCGCATAGGACCAGTAGGGCAAGGCGGGATAATAGTGCCTTCCGTCGGGCGACACACCCACTTGCAACGCATTGGTCAAGTCTTCAAGCGTCCAGCCACCAATGCCATGGGTCGGGTCAGTGCTTATATTGGGCGCAACAAACGTGCCGAAATCGGACGGAAACTCCTGCCCGCCTGCCAGCACAAGCTGTGCTTCTCCCTCGGCGCCCGGCGCCATGTGGCAGGACGCGCAGCCAGTGGCATGAAACACCGCCGCACCGCGCACCGCATCGGCGCTAAAACCGACAAACGCCTTGGCTGGCAGACGATGCGGCATTGTTGCCAACCAGAACGCCGCACCACCGACAAGGATAACGGCAACACTGAACAGGACAAACCGGCGCATGACCCCCCCTCAACTGGCGACAGTGCGTCGCCCCCGCGCAAGACTAGCGCATTTCCGGGCGACGCCGGATAACCTTTTCGCCAGCGTGACTCACGGTCTGATCCGTTGCGGCGTCAGCGCGTCAGGCCAGCCCCAGACATACTCGATCGCGAAGATGGCCAGACAAGCCAGCACAACCCCGACAACCAGCTTGACCCGCGCCATGGACGGCGGACGCCGCACCCAACGCGCCATGCGCAAAAACCAGATCGGGTTCATGGCGCATCTTCGGTAAAGCGGACCTTGCCGATGTAGGGCAAGTTGCGGTTGCGCTGCGCAAAGTCGATGCCATAGCCCACCACGAATTCATCGGGGATCTCAAATCCGGTCCAGTCAGCCTTGACCGGAACCTCACGCCGGGACGGTTTGTCCAGCAAGGCACAAACCCGCAACTGCGACGGCTCGCGGGCCTTCAACAGATGGATGACATGGCTCAGGGTGAAGCCGGTATCCACAATATCTTCAACCAAAAGTACGTCACGTCCGGCGATCTCTCCCCGAAGGTCTTTCAGGATCCGCACCTCTCGCGACGAGTGCAGCGAATCGCCGTAGCTGGACGCCTCGAGAAAATCCACTTCGACCGGAAGGTCGATCTCGCGCACCAGATCGGCAATGAACACAAAAGAGCCCCGCAAAAGCCCCACCACAATCAGCTTGTCGGTGCCCGCAAAATGCGTGGTGATCTCGCGCGCCAACGCTTCCACCCGCGCGGCAATGGATTTCGCACTGATCATCTGATCTATGACATAAGGTCGTTGCGGCATGGCGCCCCCTTGATTTCCATCCGCTTTCTACTCAATTGCTGGAACCGAGTCACGGAACTGCTGATGCCCAAACATTCAGAAACACGCATCCTGCCCTACAGCGCGCAAGAAATGTACGATCTTGTCGCTGATGTGGCATCCTATCCAAAGTTTCTGCCGTGGAATTCGGCAGCGCGCATCCGGTCGCGCACGCCCCGCCCGGACGGGTCCGAGGTAATGGAGGCGGACCTTGTGATCAGCTTCAAGGTGTTTCGCGAACGCTTCGGCAGTCGCGTGATCCTGTGGCCTGACCGGCACAAGATTGACACGGAATATCTTGATGGCCCCTTCAAGCACATGCGCTCAACCTGGACCTTTCGGGATGTGCCCGGTGGCTGCGAGGTGGATTTCTTTGTCGATTTCGAATTCCGCAATGCCATTTTACAAGGCATTATCGGCGTCGTTTTCAACGACGCAATGCAGCGCGTGGTTCGCGCCTTCGAACGCCGCGCGGCGGACCTCTACGGCCGACGCTGATCAGGCGGTGCGCCTGCGGCGCACGGTTGTACCTCGTCGCGCGCGGGGCGCGTCTCCTCAGAGGGCCTCCGGCGGGGATATTTCAAAACAGATGAAAAGCCTTTATCTTGGCGAAAATATCCCGGGGTGAGGCGCAGCCGAGGGGCGGAGCCCCTGGGCAACACGGGCCTCAGTTGCGTCCGATTTTTTCTATCCGTGCGGCACGCAACCGGGCAAAATCGTCCCCTGCATGATAGGATGACCGCGTCAGCGGCGTGGCAGACACCATCAAGAACCCTTTGCCAAAGGCTGCAGTCTCATAGGCTTTGAATTCATCGGGGGTAACGAACCGATTGACGCGGTGGTGCTTTGGCGTCGGTTGAAGATACTGACCGATGGTCAGGAAATCGATGTCGGCGCTGCGCATGTCATCCATCACTTGCAGCACGCCGGCGCGGTCTTCACCAAGACCAACCATAATTCCGGACTTTGTGAACATCGTCGGGTCCAACTCCTTGACCCGTTGCAGCAGACGCAATGAATGGAAATAGCGCGCACCGGGGCGGACCTCGAGATAAAGGCCGGGCACGGTTTCCAGATTGTGGTTGAACACATCAGGCCGCGCTTCGACCACCTTTTCCAAAGCGTCCGGGGCGCATTTCAGGAAATCCGGGGTCAGGATCTCGATCGTGGTGCCGGGGGCACGATGGCGGACTGCGCGGATGGTCTGGGCGAAGTGCTCTGCCCCACCATCGTCTAGATCGTCACGGTCCACGGAGGTGATGACAACGTGCTTCAATCCAAGCTCAGCCACCGCATGGGCAACCCGACCCGGTTCGAACGCATCGAGCGTTTGCGGCTTGCCGGTTGCCACGTTGCAAAAGGTACAACCGCGCGTGCAGATTTCACCCATGATCATCATGGTCGCGTGACCCTGACTCCAGCATTCGCCGACGTTGGGACAGCCCGCCTCTTCGCAGACCGTGACCAGCTTCTTATCCTTCAGGATATCGCGGGTTTTCTTGTAGCCCTCGGAGGTCGGAGCCTTCACACGTATCCAATCCGGTTTCTTCGGTTGGGCGTTATCGGGGCGGTGCGCCTTTTCAGGGTGCCGCTGGTCGGGCAATGACAGATCGCGCAAGGAATCCTCCCCACTTCATTTCATTCATCTGGTGTAGCCCGATCTGTTTCGGGGCACAACCGGCCCGACTGACGCAATGGCTTGCGCTGGCTGCATACCAGTCGCGCAGGTGCGGCCGATATGCTGCGCGATCAGGTCCGGATAAGGATGGCCCAGCACGGCGCCATGCCATCTGTTGCGCCAGTCAGCAAGTCAGCTGGTCAGCCGATGAAATTCCGGCGGTCCCCGAGGCTGTCTTCATAGTGCCGACGCAACCGTTGCAGCGCTATGCGCAGCACCACCTTGCCCGATCGCGCCGCCCAGCCCATGCGTTTTTCTGCCGTCTCGATGCCTTCCAGAAAGCAGCAAACCCGCAGCGCCACGTCGCCCAGACCGGGGCCAAGATCGCGTAACGCCGCTGCCACGCGGTCGCGCGCCCGACCCGGCCCTTCGCCATGGCCCGCGTCTGGCCGAAAGGCGCCACGGTCGCCGGCGGTGAGAAAACGTTCCCAGTTTTGCGCCACCCGTGGGCCCATCTGGGCCAATTCGAAATCTTCGCGCAACCGCTCGGCGGCCCGGATCAGATCATTTTCCAAAAACGGCTTGCCGTCCTTGTCGCGCCGCCGCCCGAGCACGGCAATCGGACTTTCCGCAAGATTGTAGCGGATTCGCCGAGAGGTGCCGGCATCTTCGATCTGGCGCTCATCCCAGACCCGGTGCTGATCGGCAAAGGGCATCGCCGCTTCGGCCAGACCGGCATGATGCGCATGGCGGGCCACGTCTGCTTCGTCGATCATCCGCTTCAGCGCGGCCCGACCCGCCGAGGTGATCTCGTAAGACGTCACACGGCCCTTCTTGCGACACGCGATCCAGTCCTTCAGTGCAAAAGCCTGTGCCACCGTGCGATCCACAACCCCGGTGCGGGCCTGCTGCCCGTCGGGGAATTCGCGCAGCACGACCGCTTTTTCCAGATCAGGCGCGATGGCCAACACGGCCCCCGGTTCTGCAAGCCTGCGCAGAATGCGGCGACCTTCACGGCACAGGGTGGCTTCATCCAGTTTCAACGACTGGGGACGCAGAGGCGCAGTCATGGCAGGAGCTTCCTTTTTGTCTGGATCACCGCACCTGTCGCCCAGAAGGGACAAGGCCTCATCGACCAGCGGATCCTCGCGGCGGGCTTCGCAGCGGCGGACCTTGCGCATCACGGTCGAGGCATGTGCCCCCTGGCGACGCGCGAGTTCCCGGATCGGCACCCCGTCCTCGGTATGATCGAGGTACAGCCTTACAGAGTCTGGGAGCCAATCGGGCAGGTCAAAGTCGGCGGACAGGTTCGATGTCATCTTCGTTTCCGGTGCCGCCGTGCGGTTTCCTGACGCTCATTTTGGTTAATACAACCTGAAGGAGATTCGGTTACGCATTGGTTAATTTCGGCGACCCTGTGGATCATTTATGAAGAAAGTGAAACGATTTCGAAGGGACCGCGCGGTTTTCCACATAAAATGCAACGGGAGGTTGAGTGATTTATGCTCGCATGGAAACAATAAGGAGCTGCCCCATGTCAGACTTTCGCGCCCTTTTCTCCAATCTTCGGCGCCCCCGACTTTTGATGCATGCGGCCCGCTTCGGTGTGTCCGACTACCGTCGCGAGCGTGATCTGAAACGGTTGATCGACCTGCCAGCCTCGCCCGAGGTGACGGTCAGCCGGCTTTTGACAGAAGAAGGCAAGCTGGAGGAAAACCGTCAGCGCGGCGACGCAGGGTATTCCATTGCGCGCCATATCGAGGTGCTGATCGCCCTGTTGGCCGAGTCCCGGCTGGTCATGCGGGGGGCGTGATCCGCGAAACAGGTGCGAAAACGGCCCGTCAGTCGCCTGACGGGCCGTTCAACTGTATCATGCCCGGATCAGATGAAGGCGTCGGGCACCGACGCTTTTTTCTTGGCAACATAGTCGTCCAGCGCCTCGCGGATGCCGGGGTCCAGCGCGGGTTGCTGATAGTCACCCAACTGCTTTTTCACCCGCTCGGCGGCCAGGGCTTGTGTGTCACGGGCCCCCTCTTCGGCCCATGTCTCGAACGGTTTGTAGTCAAACAGATCCGACCGCCAGAACGCCGATTTGAAATTGCCCTGCGTGTGTTCGCAGCCAAGATAGTGGCCGCCCGGTCCGACCTCGCGGATCGCATCCATTGCCTGACCGTTGGTGTCCATCATCACGCCTTGGGCCAGATGGTGCAACGTGCCCAACTGGTCGGCGTCCATCACATACTTCTCGTATGAGCTGACCAAACCACCCTCCAGCCAGCCACAGGCATGCAGCATGAAGTTTACCCCAGCCAGAAGCGCCATGTTCAGGCTGTTGGCAGTTTCATAGGCGGCTTGTGCATCGGGCAGTTTCGATCCGCAGAACGACCCGCCCGAGCGATAGGGCAGGTTCATCCGCCGCGCCAACTGTCCCGCGCCATAGGTGATATGCGCTGCCTCTGGTGTGCCAAAAGTCGGGGCCCCCGAATTCATGTCGATCGAGGTTACGAAGGCACCGAAAATCACCGGCGCACCTGGGCGCACCAACTGACTGTATGCCACGCCCGCCAGCACCTCGGCCAACACCTGCGTCAGCGTGCCCGCCACCGTGACCGGTGCCATCGCGCCGCCGACGATGAAGGGCGAGATGATCGAAGCCTGATTGGCGCGTGCAAACACCTCCAGCGCGCCCATCATGATCGAATCAAATGTCAGCGGGCTGTTGATGTTGATCAGGCTGGTCATCACCGTGTTCTGATCCACGAAATCCGACCCGAACAGGATCTTCGACATTTCGACCGAATCCTCGGCGCGGGATGGTTCTGTCACCGAGCCCATGTAGGGCTTGTCCGACAGCACCATATGGGCATGCAGCATGTCCAGATGGCGTTTGTTGACCGGCACATCGGTCGGCTCGCACACCGTGCCGCCCGAATGGTGCAGCCATTTCGACATGTAGCCCAGCTTCACGAAGTTCTGGAAATCGTGGATCGTCGCATAGCGGCGGCCACCTTCCAGATCGCGCACGAAGGGCGGGCCGTACACCGGAGCCAGCACCAGATTGCGCCCGCCGATCTCGACGTTGCGGGCCGGGTTGCGGGCATGTTGGGTAAAGCTGGACGGGGCGGTGGCACACAACTTGCGCGCAAGGCCACGCGGGATCCGCACACGTTCGCCCTGCACATCGGCACCGGCCGCTTTCCACAGCGCGAGGGCAGACGGGTTATCAACAAAGTTGACGCCGATTTCCTCCAGAACCGTATCGGCATTCCATTCGATGATCTGAAGGGCTTCGTCGTTCAGGATCTCGAAATTCGGGATGTTGCGCTGGATGAACCGGGCGGAGTCAAGGCTGACCGCCGTCCGCTCTGCGCGACGCACCGATCCGCCGCCGCCCCGCGCCCTGCGCCCGCCTGCCATGTCAGTCATCTTGCACCCTCCGAACGCATGTCTTTGCGCCCTTATGCCGCCAACCGTATCGGCATCGACGCTCAATTGCGCCGCATGACGCCCAAAAGCGACACCTGTCAGACTCACTGAAGGGCCGCGACGTCCACCGGATTGACCAAATTTTTGGCGTGGAGTGGCACGCGCACGCCCTGCCCCCTTGCGAGTCGCCCCGGCAAAAGCTACGCGGGCGCATGACCCATCATGACCGCCTACTGATCATCGACTTCGGCTCTCAGGTAACGCAACTGATCGCGCGCCGCCTGCGCGAGCTGAACGTCTATTGCGAGATTCACCCGTTCAACAAGGTGGACGACGCCTTCCTTGCCGAATTTGCCCCAAAGGCCGTGATTTTCTCGGGCGGCCCGTCTTCGGTCTTTGCCGAAGGTGCGCCAATGCCGCCAAAATCGGTTTTCACCTTGGGCGTGCCGATCCTGGGTATCTGTTATGGCCAGCAGGTGATGATGCATTGCCTTGGCGGTCTGGTAGAGCGTGGCCATGGCACGGCGGAATTCGGCCGCGCCTATGTCACGCCCAGTGGCACCGGACTTGCCTTGCTGGATGGCTGGTTCGAGCCCAACACCACCGCAGGACGCGAACAGGTCTGGATGTCGCACGGCGACCATGTGTCGAAGATCGCGCCGGGGTTCGAAGTGTACGGCACCTCGCCCAATGCCCCCTTTGCCATCATTGCCGATCCGTCGCGCCATTTCTATGCGGTGCAGTTCCACCCCGAGGTGCACCACACCCCCAAGGGCGCAAAGCTGTATGAAAATTTCGTGCGTCTGGCCGGGTTCAAGGGCGATTGGACCATGGGTGCCTATCGCGAAGAGGCGATCCGCAAGATCCGCGAACAGGTGGGTGATGCGAAAGTCATCTGCGGTCTGTCGGGCGGGGTCGATTCTTCCGTGGCTGCCGTGCTGATCCACGAGGCGATCGGCGACCAGCTCACCTGCGTCTTTGTCGATCACGGGCTGTTGCGTCTGGGCGAGGCCGAACAGGTCGTCACCATGTTCCGCGACCATTACAACATGCCGCTGATCCATGCCGACGAATCCGCGCTGTTCCTTGGCGCGTTGGAGGGTGTTTCCGACCCCGAGGTGAAGCGGAAAACCATTGGCCGGCTGTTTATCGACGTGTTCCAAAAACACGCGACCGCTGTCGGTGGGGCCAAGTTTCTGGCTCAAGGCACACTCTACCCCGACGTGATCGAATCGGTCAGCTTTTCCGGTGGCCCGTCCGTCACGATCAAATCGCACCACAATGTCGGCGGACTTCCGGAAAAGATGGGCCTGAAACTGGTCGAACCCTTGCGCGAATTGTTCAAGGACGAAGTGCGCGCCCTGGGCCGCGAACTTGGCCTGCCCGCCAGTTTCATCGGCCGCCACCCGTTTCCCGGCCCCGGCCTTGCCATCCGCTGCCCCGGAGAGATCACCACCGAAAAGCTGGATATTCTGCGCAAGGCCGATGCGGTCTATATCGACCAGATCCGCAAGCATGGTTTGTATGACGAGATCTGGCAGGCCTTCGCCGCCATCCTGCCGATGCGCACCGTCGGCGTGATGGGCGACGGGCGCACCTATGACTATGCACTTGCCCTTCGGGCGGTCACGTCTGTCGATGGCATGACCGCCGATTACTACCCCTTTACCCATGATTTCCTTGGTGAAACCGCTACCCGGATCATAAACGAAGTGCAGGGCGTAAATCGGGTGTTTTACGACTGCACCTCCAAGCCACCCGGCACGATCGAACTGGAATAGCCAGAAAACCCCTTGCCTGCCCCCACCCCGTCGCCCACTGTGCCACGTCGGGACAGGAGGCGCGAAGATGCAGGCGGTGCGGCTTTTTGGCGTGGGTGATCTGCGGCTGGTGGACGTGGCAGAACCGGTCCCCGGCCCCGGCGAGGTGGTCGTGCGGGTCGAGGCATCCGGCATCTGCGGCACCGACCGTCACCTGTTTCTGGGCGAATTTCCCTGCACGCCGCCCGTCACTCTTGGCCATGAATTCAGCGGGATCGTGACGGCGGTTGGCGCGGGGGTCGATCTTGCGCTTGACGGCCGGGTGAGCTGCGATCCGAACATCGCCTGCATGACTTGCCCGCAGTGCCGCAAGGGGCGGGTCAACCTGTGCCAGAACAACCGGCCCATCGGCGTGGGACAGGACGGAGGATTTGCCCCCTTTGCCATGATCCCGGCACGAAATGCCATTGCGCTGCCCGCTGGTCTGCACCCGCATCACGGCGCCTTGTGCGAACCCTTGGCCTGCACGTTGCATGGGGTTGATATGGCGGCACTGCGCCCCGGAGAACGCTGCATGGTCGTGGGCGGCGGTGTGATTGGCCTGATGGCGGCACAACTGGCGCGGGCTGCGGGGGCCGAGGTGATGATGCTGACCCGCAGTCGCGCCAAGCAGGATCTGGCCCTGTCTCTGGGCGCGACACAGGTGGCGGCCAGCCCCGAGCAGGCCCTTGCCCTTTGGCCTGCGGGTGCGGATGCCGTGATCGAATGTGCCGGTGCGGCCGCAACGGTCGAGGCCGCCCCCGGGCTAACTGCGACCGGGGGGCGGATCGTCATTCTGGGGGTCTTGCCCAAGGGCGCAAAAATCAGGATAGAACCATTCGATCTTTTGTTTCGGGAAATTCAGGTGTTACACAGCTTTCTCAATCCGTTTACCCATGCGCGCGCGGCAGCGATGATCGCATCGGGTGCCATCAACGTGGCCCCCTTGATCAGCCGCGTGATCTCGTTGGCCGAAGCCGTCGCCACCATTTCCACGCCCGCCCCTGCGGCCGAGGTGCGTGCGCTGGTGGTGCCACAATGATCCGGTTAAAGGGGCATCTGATCTGCATGACGGAAGATGAGGCGCAAACCGTGCGCCAGTACCTGCCCGACCATATCCGTCTGTCGCGCGCCGAACCGGGCTGTCTGTCCTTTGACGTCAGCCAGACCGACGATCCGATGATCTGGGATGTGCACGAAACCTTTCGCACCCGCGCCGATTTTGATGCCCATCAGACGCGCACGCGCGACAGTCGCTGGTTTGATGCAACCCGCCATATCCTGCGCGATTTCCGGGTCGAGGAATTACGCGACTGACCGCTCTGGACAGTGCGGCACCAACCCGCCAGAAGTGCGCCATGAACGTCGTCCCCGAATATCGCCCCTTTGCCGCCGTCCTGTGGATGCTGGGGTCTGTCGTTGCCTTTACCGCGATGGCTGTTGCCGGGCGCCAGTTGAACGGTGTGCATGACACCTTTGAAATCATGGCGGTACGATCGTTCATCGGGTTCTTTCTGGTGGTCGGTGTCGCCTTTGCGATGGGAAAACTGTCCGATATCAGCGCAAGGCGCATCGGCGGCCACGCCTTGCGCAACGTGATCCATTTCACCGGGCAGAATCTGTGGTTCTGGGCGCTGACCATGATCCCGCTGGCGCAACTGATCGCGATCGAGTTCACTTCGCCGGTTTGGGTCATCTTGCTGTCACCCTTCCTGTTGGCCGAGCGGATCACGCGACCCCGTGCCATTGCTGCGGCGTTGGGGTTCCTCGGGATCGGGATCGTGGCGCGGCCCGACTTCAACGCGCTGGAATGGGGGGTTCTGGCCGCGGCCGGGGCTGCCTTGTGCTTTGCCGCCACCAACATCGCCACCAAACGGTTGGCGCGCGGGGAAACCATCCTGTCGATCCTGTTCTGGCTGACGGTGATGCAGTTCATCTTTGGCACCGTTCTGGCCCTGTCGGACGGCGTGGTGACCTGGCCGACCGCCACAACCCTGCCTTGGTTGGCGGTGATTGGCGTGACGGGGGTCACAGCGCATCTGTGCCTGACCTCGGCTCTGCGGCTGGCCCCGGCCAGTTTCGTCATGCCAATCGATTTCGCCCGTCTGCCGCTGATGGCGATCGCGGGCGCTGTCCTTTACGCGGAACTCATTGATCCGCTGCTGTTCGTCGGGGCAGCGCTGATCATCCTTGGCAACTGGGTCAATATCCGGGCCGAAACACGAAAGACACAGGTCTGAGTGTCACGAATAATATGACGCGGCGTCACGAATTGACCCGTTAAACGTGTGTCCGTAAGCCAGTAACAGGGAAATTCCTACACACGGGATGAGGAAACATGCGTAAGATTTTGATCGCAGCAGGGTCTGCTGCATTGGTTGCGGGCTCCGCACAGGCGGGCGGCTTCGAACGGTCCACGGCACCGCTTGGCTTCATGTTCGAAACGGGAAACTACGCAGAGCTTAGCTTTGGGTCGGTCAATCCAAAAGTTTCGGGCGTGCTTGCCCCCATGCCCGCAATCGCGACAGGCAATGTCACCAAGAATTACACCACTCTTGGGCTGGCTTTCAAAACGGACATCAACGCAAAGGTGTCGCTGGGTCTGACCATCGACCCGACCTTTGGCGCTGACGTCAACTATCCGCTTGGCACAGGGTATCCGATCGCAGGATCCAACGCAAAACTGCGCGGCGACACGCTGGCATTGGTCGGCCGCTACAAGATCAATGACAACATGTCGGTGATCGGCGGGATCCGCTCGGTCGGGATTGGCGGCAATGTCAGCCTGTTCAACACGGGCGCGAACTTTTACCAGGCCACCTTTGGCAACGACCGCGACATTGGCTATGTCATCGGGGCCGCGTATGAAAAGCCGGAAATTGCCCTGCGCGTGGCACTGACCTACGCATCGCAGACCAAACATGAGATGGACGTATCGGGATTTTCCGCCTTTGTGCCGGGCGCGTTCACCGGCACCACCACGGTCAAGTTGCCACAGTCCCTGACGCTTGATTTCCAGTCCGGTGTGGCCAAAGACACGCTTGTGTTCGGCTCGATCCGTTGGATGGACTGGAGCGTGACACGGCTTGATGCCCCCTTTGCCGGGGCAGCCAACCCGCTGGTCAGCTACGACCATGATACCGTCGCCTACAACATCGGCGTCGGCCGCCGGTTCACCGAGAAATTCTCGGGTGCCATCTCGATCGGCTATGAAAAGCACCATGGCGGTGTCGTCGGCAACCTTGGCCCGACCGACGGCCAGAAAAGCATCCAGATCGGTGGCACATATACGCACCAGAACATGAAGATCTCGGCTGGCGTGCGCTTTGTCGATGTTGGCGATGCAACGGCGCTCAGCGGGGCTGGATCGTTCAGCGGCAACAAGGCGGTCGCTGTTGGCATGAAGGTCGGCTTCACGTTCTGATCCACCATCCTTGAGCTTGTGCAAACCCCGCCTGTCATAAGGCGGGGTTTTGCATTGAAGCGGCGCGCGGGGGGCGGTAACTGTTCGGGCGGCGTACAGGGGTTAAGCGATGATCTATACCAGCGGGGCAGACTATCTGGGCGCGGACCGCAAGCGCGTTTTGCTGTTCGGAATGTCGGGACTGGGCAAGACCCATCTCGCCAACATGCTGCGCGACACCCGGACCGAGACGGGGGGCTGGTTCCACTACTCGGTCGATTACCGCATCGGCACCCGCTATATGGGCGAATTCATCTCGGACAATTTCAAGCGCGAGGCGATGAAAGTACCGCTGTTGCGCGAACTTCTGATGACCGACAGCGTGTATATCGCGTCCAACATCACGTTCGACAATCTGGCCCCGCTTTCCACCTATCTTGGCAAGCCCGGCGACCCGGCCAAGGGCGGTTTGCCGTTTGATGACTACATGCTGCGGCAAGAACAGCATCGCAAGGCCGAGGTAGCGGCGATGCTGGACACCGCGCATTTCATGGAACGGGCCGAAGATATCTATGGATACAAACACTTTGTCTGCGACACTTCGGGGTCGATCTGCGAAGTGGTCGATGCCGACAACCCGGCAGACCCGGTGATGCAGCAATTGTCGCAAACCCTGTTGCTGGTCTGGATCAAAGGATCTGAGGAGCACACTGCCGAACTGGTCCGCCGCTTTGATCGCGCCCCCAAGCCGATGTATTACCAACCGGCTTTTCTGCATGATGCATGGGAGGAATACCGCCTGACGCATGGCAAGACCGAAGCAACCTGCGACCCGGATCATTTCGTGCGCTGGACTTATGCCCGCGCCCTCGCGCATCGCCAACCGCGCTATGAGGCCATGGCAAAATGGGGCGTCACCGTCACCGCCGAACAGGTGGCTGCGGTCCGGTCGCCTGCTGATTTTGACAGCCTGATGTCGCGTGCGATTGACCGCGCTATGGACAGGCCGTCGCGATAGCCTCGGCTGCGCCATTCAGGTCCGCTTGCAGCAGCGCCGTGCCGGCCGCGTTGTTGATGGTAAGCTCCGACGCGGCCCTCAAGGCAACCAACTCGCGCAGGTCAGATGACACCGAGGCGTAGTAACCGTCATTTTCCGCAACAAAATCCATGGCAAAGGACTGTCCATTCATCGTCAGCGTCAACCGCGCGCCCGGCCCTTCGGGTCCGAACATAGCAAAATACCGACGCCCGTCCGGAGCACACATGACGTAAAAGCTGTTGCCCCAAGTGGGGTCGCTGACCCCGGCAAAACGACCCCGTCCGTCGCTGGTGGCCCCAACAAACCAACGCGGCGCAGATTTCGCGATCGCGGTCTGATCAGGATTGGGATCAGCGTCGTCATAAAGCTGTTCGTTGCAGACCCGTTCCACACACAGCGCATATTCCGGACTTGCGGCACCGGAACTGGACGCAAGACAACGCCAGATGCAACGCTGTTCTTCCATCGGGTCGTCATAGCCTTGTGCAGACGCAGGCAGACCCGCCAGAGCGACAAGTGCTGCACAGGAGGCAAAAGCCCGCTTCATTCCAACCTCACCGAACCAGGACCAGCGTTCGACTTTGCGTCAGGCCGGACTTCTTGTTCCCGCCCGCAATCTCACATAACTATAGCCCGAGAATTGTATCAAGGTCCGCCATGCCCATCACCCTGCCCGAGACCCTGCCCGCTTTTGACGTTCTGCGGAATGAAGGTGTGATGGTCATGTCGCCGGAACGTGCGGCGCGGCAAGATATCCGGCCGCTGAAAATCGCGCTGCTCAACCTGATGCCAAAGAAAATCCAGACCGAAAACCAGTTTGCGCGGCTGATCGGCGCCACCCCCCTGCAGATCGACCTGCACCTGATCCGCATGTCGGAACACCAGACCAAAAACACGGCCGCCGCCCATATGGAGGCCTTCTATCGGCCATTCGAGGCCGTGACCGACGAAAAGTTTGACGGTCTGATCATCACCGGCGCACCGATCGAACACCTACCGTTTGAAGAGGTGACCTACTGGAAGGAACTGACAGAAGTCTTTGAATGGACACAAACAAACGTCCAATCCACCTTTGGCGTCTGTTGGGGCGGGATGGCGATGATCAACCATTTTCACGGCGTGCAGAAGCATATGTTGCCACATAAGGCTTTCGGCTGTTTCCGCCATCGCAATCTGGCGCCGACGTCGCCCTATCTGCGCGGCTTTTCCGATGATTTTGTGATTCCCGTCAGTCGCTGGACTGAAATGCGGCAAGAGGAAATCGACCGATGCACCGGACTGCACACCCTGCTTGGCAGCGATGAGGTTGGCCCCTGTCTGGTCGAGGACCCATCGCACCGTGCGCTCTATATCTTCAACCATTTCGAGTATGACAGCGACACGCTGAAGCAGGAATATGACCGCGACGTGGCGAACGGCACACCGATCAATGTGCCGCTGAACTACTACACCGATGATAACCCCGCGATGCCGCCGTTGAATCGCTGGAGAAGTCACGCACACCTTCTATATGGCAATTGGATCAACGAAATTTACCAGACCACCCCCTATGACCCGCAAGACATTGGCCGTTAGTGCGGCGCTTATCGGCCTTGGCCTGATCGCCGCAACTCAGTGGCGCCTGTCGGCGCGTGAACAGGCGGCCCTTGCAGCGCATCCTCCCACCGGTCAGTTTGTGACCGTCGAAGGTTTGCGCGTGCATTTGCAGGTGACGGGAACGGGTCCGGATCTGGTCCTGATCCACGGTGCGAACGGCAACTTGCGCGAATTCACCTTTGCCATGATGGACAGACTGTCCAGCCGGTATCGCGTGATCGCGCTTGACCGGCCGGGCTTGGGGTATTCCGACCCCTTGCCCGATGCAGATGCGTCGGTTGGCAGTCAGGCCCGGATCCTGCGCGGCGCTGTGGGACAGATTACCGATGGAAATCCATTGGTTCTGGGACAAAGTTATGGTGGCACCGTGGCGCTTGCCTGGGCCTTGCAAGCCCCCCCGGCCGCGTTGATTCTGGTGTCCGCTCCGTCTCTGCCATGGCCGGGTGCGCTTGACCCGTGGTATCGTGTGACAGCCTCGGCCTTGGGGCGGGCCACACTTGTGCCGTTGGCATCGGCCTTTGTGGCGCAAAGTTATGTGCGAAGCGCCATCGACGGGGTGTTCAAACCGCAAGAGCCGCCGGCCGGGTATGCCGATCACCTGGGCATCGACCTGACGCTGCGGCGCGCATCTCTTGCGACAAACGTTATGCAGATCAATGGGTTGCGGCCTGAAGTTGTGGCTATGGAAAAAGACTATCCGTCCCTGACCCTGCCGATTGAACTGGTGCACGGCGATGCCGATGCCATCGTGCCCTTGCACATCCATTCGCAGCCTTTGATGGCTCTGCTACCGAACGGCAATCTGACGGTGGTGGCAGGCGCCGGCCACATGCCGCATCACACCCACGCCGAGGTGTTGATCGACGCCATCGACCGGGCGGCTGCGCGCGCCGGATTGCGCTAGCCCCGCCAATCGCCATACTTGGCACAAACAATGCGGAGCCAGCCATGAACCTGCCATTTGACGGTGCCATCAGCACGTTTTTCAGGGACAAGGCCCCAAAGGCCGTGCGCACGGCAATCGAAGACGCCGACAAGGACGATATTCTGGACCCATCCTATCCCTACCGCGAGGAAATGAAGTCCAAGGTTTTTGATACGCAGATGGACGCGCTGCAAATTCAACTGGTCACGATGCAGTCAGACCTCAAGACCAGTGGCAAACGCCTTGTCGTGGTGTTCGAAGGCCGGGATGCGGCGGGCAAGGGCGGCACCATCGGCGCGGTGCGGGCCAACCTGAATCCGCGTGTGGCGACGGTGGTTGCCTTGTCCAAACCGTCGGACCGCGAGGCCGCGCAGTGGTATTTCCAGCGCTACGTTGACTGGTTGCCTGCCAAAGGCGAAATCGCCCTGTTCGATCGCAGTTGGTACAACCGGGCCATGATCGAACATGTGTTCGGCTTTTGCACCAATGACCAACGCGAGCATTTCTTTACGCAATTGCCGAATTTTGAACAGATGCTGGTCGATGAAGGCATCATCTTGCGCAAGATCTGGCTGGAGGTGGGTCAGGCCGAACAGCTCAAACGATTTCTGGCCCGTGAAAAGGATCCGCTGAAGCAGTGGAAACTGTCGTCCATCGACATTGACGGTCTGGGCAAATGGCAAGAGTATTGCAAGGCCATCGACGAAACGATGGTGCGCAGCCATTTCGATTTCGCGCCCTGGACCGTGATCCTGTCAGACGACAAAAAGCGCGCCCGGATAGCCGCCGTGCAAACCATCCTGCATGCGGTCGATTACAAAGGCCGTGATCTGGCGCTGATCGGCACGCCCGACCCGGCGATCTGTGGCGGACCAGACTTGCGGGGATCGGCACGCAAGTGAAACGCGGCTACCACCATGGCAATCTGCGACAGGCTTTGGTCGAGGCGGCGCTTGGGCTGATTTCGGAAAAGGGGCCAACCGGCTTTACCCTGTCCGAGGCGGCCAAAGCTGCCGATGTAACCCCGGCGGCCGTCTATCGCCATTTTGCCGGGCGCGAGGATCTGTTGGCCGAAGTGGCGCGGCAGGGCTATGAGATTTTCGCGGCCCTGATGGAATTTGCCTTTGACGGCGGCCGCCCGACGGCCTTGGCAGCCTTTGAGTCCACGGGCCGTGCCTATCTGGCGTTCGCGCGCAAATATCCCGGCCACTATATGGCGATGTTCGAAGCCGGGCTCAGCCTGAACGATCATCCCGATCTGGCACTGGTGGCAGCCAAGGCGCGCGGCGTGCTGGAACAGGCGGCGGAAAGTCTGTCCCAGCACCTGCCGCAAGGAATGCGACCACCCTCGACCATGTTCTCGGCTCACATCTGGGCAATGAGCCATGGTGTCGTCGAATTGTACATGCGCGGCAGTGCCAATGGCGGAGCGCGCAGCCCTTTTCCCCCCGAAGACCTGCTGGAAGCCGGGATTGGCATCTATCTGCGGGGGTTGGGGCTGTTGCCACCCGATGGGATCAAGCGGTCGTGACATGTGAGACCGGCGCCCCCCGCCATGGGCTGCCATTGAAGCGGACGGCAGGTGGCGATATGGAGATTCAGGGCGGTTCGCTCCACCACAAAACGGACGGAAAGCATGTATCGCGTCTCTGCCTTTATGCACCAGTTTGCCGTAGCCTTGCTGACGGGAATCGGTCTGGCGACGCTTTGGGTCAACCTGTCGCCCTCAAGCTATTATGATGCCATCGAGTGGCGTTTGGCGGAATTGCCGTTGCCGCTTTGGATGGCTCCGTTTCCGGTGGCCCTTACCCCTTTGGCCATCGTGTCCGAAGGTTTGATGGCGCTGTTCTTGTTCTTTGTGGCCAAGGAATTGTGGGAAGCCTTGCGATTGAAGCGCGGTGCCTTGTCGGGACGCCGCGCAGGCGTGCCAGTAGGGGGTCTGATTGGCGGTTGGATCGGGGCCATACTGGTCTGGCTGATCACCAGCGCCGTGTTTGAAACGGCAATCGAGGCCACACCGGGCGCGGGCTGGCCGGTGCCGATCGGGTCGGATGTGGTGCTGTGCTATTTTGCGGGCCGGTTGATCTTTGGCTCCGGGCACCCTGCCCTGCACCTGTTACTGCTGATCACCATCGCCAACGATATTCTTGGGCTGCTGGTGGTTGGCATCGCCTATCCGGGCAGCGCGTTGCGCCTTGCGTGGCTTGGGTTGAGCGTGGTGGCGATTGCGGGGGTGTGGATCGGCTTCGCCCGTCTGGCACGCCCTGATCTGACCGAGCGCGACCATCGCCGGGCCTTTGCGCTTTGGCCCTATGTGCTGGCAGGCGGCGTGTCGTGGATTGGCGTTGTGCTGGCAGGCCTGCCCGGCGCGCTTGGCCTGTTGCCACTGGTGCCGGTCATTCCGCACGCAGATCGGGCGTTCGGTCTGTTTGCCGAGGCCGAAGAGATCCTGCATGATCCGCTGAACCGGCTGGCTCATCTGTTGGTCAAGCCGTTGACCGGGGTGCTGTTCTTGTTTGGCCTGACCCGCGGTGGTGTCGATTTTCTGGCCCTCGCCCCCACCACCGGCACGGTTCTGGCGGCGTTCTGGCTGGGCAAGCCGCTTGGGGTGATGCTGGGCGCAATGGGTGCGGCGCGCCTTTTGGGCTTTGGTATGCCGGCCGGAGTTCGACTGCGCGACTTGTCGGTCGTCGCCCTGATCACCGGCATGGGCTTTACCGTCCCGGTTCTTGCGCTTGACAGCACGCTGCCCGGCGGGGCCATGGCCGAAGCGGCCCGGCTTGGGATGCTGCTGTCGTTGGTTGCAGGGGCGCTTGCTGCGCTGCTGGCCCGCGCTACACTGTCCCGATAGCCTTCGTCTTGCAAACAATGCCCGCTCTCGGACATAATTGTGCCCAGAGTGCAGCATAAACCCGACGTTAGGCGCGGTGGAAGCACGGACGGTGCAACGTCGGATTAACCACCGGTGTCTAGGCTGGTGGGGCCTGCCAGAACACGGCAGGGCAAGTGGTCGGGCCGGGACAGAAGCCTTGTCCGGAAGGAGGCGGTGGGTGATCGAGTTCGAGAATGTCTCAAAGTCCTTCTGGACCGGGAAACAGCGCAAGATCATTCTGGATCGTGCGTCGTTCCGGGTGGATATCGGGCAATCTCTGGGCATACTTGCCCCCAATGGCGCGGGCAAGACAACGATCATCAACATGATGGCCGGCCTGGAAAAGCCGGACGAAGGGCGCGTGACCCGCACCAGCCGGATCTCGTTTCCGCTTGGCTTCATGGGGGGGGTGGTGAACAAGCACACCGCAACCGAAAACGCGCGCTATGTAGCCCGGCTCTATGGTCTGGATCCGGACTATGTCGAAAGCTTCTGCCGATGGCTGTGCGGCATCGAAGAATATTTCGACATGCCGGTGGGCACTTACAGCCAAGGCATGCGGTCGCGATTTTCCTTTTCGCTGATGCTGGCGCTGGAATTCGATATCTACCTGATCGACGAAGGCATGCCGGGCACCACGGATGTGGAATTCAACCGAAAGGCCGGTCGCATCCTGCGCGAACGGCTGCAAAATGCCACTGTGGTCATCGTAAGCCATCAGGCACAGACGCTTGAGAAATTCTGCAAACAGGCTGCCGTCCTGCGCAATGGGCAGCTTTACATGTTCGACACTCTGGAAGAGGCGAAGCAGCTTTATGACTATCAAGCTCAAGGCTAAACGCTACAATCTGCGTCGTCCCGATCCGGTGGCAGAGCCGGTAGCGCCGCGTCCGCGCCCGGCCAATACGGTGGCAAAACCCGACCCGGACCCACGCCTTGCACCCAAAGCGGTTTCCCCGGCAGACGAAGACGGTTTCGGGTCAGCGCCGTTTCCGACTGCCACCGAACAGGTCGTGGCGATGATGGATGCCGGATCCGTCAAAGCACCACCCGCCGCGCCCGATGATCTGGACCAGATCCGCAAGGAGGGTTTGACCGGACGGCAATTGCGGATGGCCCGACGCCTGTCGCAGAAATACGGCTTGCCGGCGACGTCCGACTTTGACGCCGTGCGCCTGCTGCGTGCCGCCGGGATTGATCCGTTCCAGAAATCGACAATCCTTGAGATGATCAGTGCCGAAGGCGGGTCGTCCACTCAGGCCGATCCGGCATCCCGGGCCTTGACCGTGCCCCCAAAGGGTGACGGTATGCAACTGCCGCAAACCATAAAGCCGATCAAGGTGCCTTCGGCCGAGGTGCGCGCCGAAGAAAGCCATTTGTCCGAAATTCAGCGGATGCAGCGCGATCTGGCCAAGCGTCGGCGGCGGCGGTCCGCCTTGCTTGTGGCGCGGTTGTTCTTCTTTGTCGGTCTGCCCACGCTTTTGGCCGGTTGGTACTATTACATGGTCGCAACCCCGCTTTATGCGACCAAGGCCGAATTCGTGATCCAGCAGGCCGATCCCGCCGGGGCGCAGGGCATGGGCGGCCTGTTGTCGGGCACGCAATTTGCCACATCGCAGGATTCCATTGCTGTGCAAGGCTATCTGCAATCGCGCGATGCGATGATGCGGCTGGACGGCGACAAGGGCTTCGTCAACCATTTCGGGCAACCCACAATCGACCCGATCCAACGGCTTGCCCCCGATGCCACGCGTGAGGCGGCCTACAAGATCTATCAGCGCAACGTGAAAATCGCCTATGACCCCACCGAAGGCATCATCAAGATGGAGGTGATCGCCGCCGACCCGCAGGTGTCTGCCGATTTCTCGAAGGCGCTGATCGGATATGCCGAAGAACAGGTCGATCACCTGACCCAACGTCTGCGTGAAGACCAGATGAGCGGGGCACGTCAAGCCTATGAACTGGCCGAGGCGGCGATGTTGGCGGCACAGCGGAAGGTCGTCGATCTGCAAGAGCAGTTCAAGGTTCTGTCGTCAGAGGTGGAGGTCACGCTGATCACCACCCAGATCGGTCAGTTGGAGACGCAACTCAGCCAGGACCGGTTGAGCCTTGCACAAATGGAATCGAATTCGCGGCCGAACATCTCACGGATGGAGCCGTTGAAACGCCGGATCACCACCATCGAGTCCGAAATTGCCAACTTGCGCGCACGGCTGACTGTGGGGGATGCGGGCGGCAAATCGCTGGCGCAGGTGCAGTCGGAACTGCTGGTGGCGCAGGCCGATGTGCAGACCCGACAGCTTCTGTTGGCGCAGTCGCTGCAATCGATGGAAACTGCGCGCACCGATGCGAACCGTCAGGTCCGCTATCTTTCCCTATCGGTCAGCCCGGTTCCGCCCGACGAGGCAACCTATCCGCGGGCGTTTGAAAACACGATGGTGGCGCTGCTCATTTTTGCCGGCATCTATTTGATGGTGTCGATGACGGCCGCAATCCTGCGCGAACAGGTTTCGGCATAGAGTCAACAAGCGTACGAAAAAGCCCCCAGTCCTGCGACTGGGGGCTTTTGTATTTTCGGGATCGCCTCAGTGTGCTGCGGCCACGGCCCGTCCGGTCAGAACCTTGACCAGATTGGCCCGGTAGGCTGCCGAACCGTGCAGGTCACTGATCATGTCGTCAGCCGATACCGTTAGCCCCGCAATGGCGGATGCGGCGAAGTTTGCCGACAGCGCGGCCTCGGCCTCGGTCCAGCGGAACACGCCGTTGTTCGAGGCCCCCGTGACGGCCACCCGCACACCATTCGGGTATTTGGCCACGAAAACCCCGGTCAGGGCAAAGCGGCTGGCGGGTTGGTTGAACTTGATATAGGCGGCCTTTTGCGGGATCGGAAAGATCACCGAGGTGATGAACTCACCTTCGTCCAGCGCCGTGGTGAACATGCCCTGAAAGAAGTCATCCGCTGCGATCTTGCGCTTGGATGTCACCACAGTCGCCCCCGACGCCAGAACCGCCGAAGGATAGCAGGCCGCAGGGTCGTTGTTCGCCACCGATCCGCCGATGGTGCCCCGGTTGCGCACAGCCGGGTCACCGATACCGCCGGCCAGCGCCGCCAGTGCCTGATAGTGGCTGGCTGCATCCCGCGCCACCACCACATGCGGTGTGGCCGCGCCGATGTGCAGACCACCGTCGCCTGTGCAAACCCCCTGCATCTCGGAGATCCCGGTCAGACTGACCAGAACTTCCGGTGCCGCAAGGCGCTGTTTCATCGTGGGCAACAGCGTCTGGCCCCCGGACAAAGGCTGCGCACCCTCACCCGCCAGGGCCTTGACCGCATCCGCAATGGTTGAGGGTTTGACGAAATCAAAGTTATGCATGGGTCTCCCCTCCCCTTACGCGTTGATCGCCTGCCACACCCGATTGGGCGAGACGGGCATGTCGATGTGTTTCACATGGGTGTGGCCACCCCGGTGCAAGGCGTCGATCACCGCATTCACCACCGCAGGTGGCGATCCGATGGCCCCGGCCTCGCCGCAGCCCTTGACCCCAAGCGGGTTGTGAGTGCAGGGCGTCGAGCAGGAATGATCCACCGTGTAGAACGGCACATCATCGGCGCGCGGCATCGCGTAATCCATGAAGGATCCGGTCAGAAGCTGGCCGTTTTCGTCATAGCTGGTGTTTTCCAGCACCGCCTGACCGATCCCCTGACCAACACCGCCATGCACCTGACCTTCGACGATCATCGGGTTCATCACGTTGCCAAAGTCGTCTGCTGCGGTAAAGGCCACCACATCCACCTTGCCAGTGTCCGGGTCCACCTCGACCTCGCAGATATAGGCACCTGCGGGATAGGTGAAGTTCGCCGGATCATAGAAAGCGGTCTCCTCCAGCCCCGGTTCCAGCGTTTCCAGCGGATAGTTGTGCGGGACATAGGCCGAGAAGGCGATCTCGCCAAAAGTCTTGGCCTTGTCGGTGCCTGCCACGCTGAACTTGCCGTCGGCGAAGGTGATGTCGCCCTCTGCCGCTTCGAGCATGTGCGCTGCGATCTTTTTGCCCTTGGCAATGATCTTGTCGATGGCGCGGTCCATCGCAGACCCCGCAACCGCCAAGGACCGCGAGCCATAAGACCCCATGCCGAATGGGATCTTCGACGTGTCGCCATGCACGATTTCCACCGAAGACGCCGGGATGCCCAGCTTTTCGGCGACGATCTGCGGGAACACGGTTTCATGGCCCTGTCCGTGGCTATGCGCCCCGGTCATCACGCTGATCGTGCCGGTCGCGTTCACCCGCACGGTGGCGGCGTCATAAAGACCAACCCGCGACCCCAGAACCCCCACCAGATGCGACGGCGCGATGCCGCAAGCCTCGATCCAGGTTGACAGACCCATGCCGCGCAGCTTGCCCTTCTTGGCGGACTCGGCCCGCCGGGCCTCAAATCCCGCCACATCGGCCAGATCCACTGCCTTGTCCAGCGTGGCCTGATAGTTGCCGGTGTCATAGACTAGACCAACCGGCGAGGTGTAGGGGAACTGATCAGGCGTCAGCAGGTTCTTGCGCCGCACTTCGAACGGGTCGAGGTTCAGCTCGCGGCACATCTTGTCCACCACGCGTTCGA
Organism: Paracoccaceae bacterium; assembly: GCA_046313895.1. GTDB lineage: Bacteria > Pseudomonadota > Alphaproteobacteria > Rhodobacterales > Rhodobacteraceae > Pseudotabrizicola. Next base: position 46,976 of record JBKBWK010000012.1, on the reverse strand, counting down.
TGCTGAACGTGGCCTCTGGCCGACCAGCACCACGATAGGCATCAACCGGGGCGGTGTTGGTGAACACGGCTTTCACGTTCACATAGACATGCGGCACCTTGTAAGGGCCGGCCATCAGCGTGCCATGCAGGAAGGTTGGCGTCGCGGTCGAAAAGTTCGACAGGTAGGCCCCAACGTTGGCATGGGTTTCGGTCCGGATTGCAAGGATTTCACCGTCTTTGGTGCAGCCCATCTCGATCTTGGTCACATGGTCACGGCCATGGGCATCCGACAGAAAGCTTTCCGTCCGTTCCGCCGTCCAGCGCACCGGGCGGCCAAGGCGTCTGGCAGCCGCCAGAACCAAGGCTTCTTCGCCGTAGTGATAAATCTTCGACCCGAAACCACCGCCCACATCGGGGGCGACCACGGTCAGCTTGTTTTCCGGAATGCCCATCACGAAAGCCGCGATCAGCAGCCGCGTCAGGTGCGGGTTCTGGCTGGTGGTGGTCAGCTTGTAGTCGCCGGTGCCGGGGAAATACTCGCCAATGCTGGCGCGCGGCTCCATCGCGTTGGGCACAAGCCGGTTGTTGGTCAATTCCAGCGTCACCACATGCGGAGCGGCCTTCATGGCGGCATCCACCGCGGCGCGGTTATCCTCGATCCAGCCCCAGTCGAAACACACGTTGTCGGGGATCTCGTCATGCACGCGGTTTCCGGCGTTGGCGACGGCGGCTTTCATGTCCACCACGGCGGGCAGTTCTTCGATCTCCGTGGCATCCGCAAGCACCTGTGCGGCATCCTTGGCCTGCGCATAGGTTTCGGCAATGACCGCCGCATAGGCGTCGCCAACATGGCGCACCTTGCCATGGGCCAGCACCGGGCGCTTGGGTTCGCGCATCGGTTCGCCGTTGCGGCTGTTGATCAGCCACCCGGCCGGGTTGCCGCCCACGTCCTTGAAATCCTCGCCGGTGAACACGGCCAGAACGCCCGGCATGGTTTCGACAACCGAGGTGTCGATCGACACGATGCGACCATGCGCAACGGATGATCGGACCATGACAGCATGGGTCTGTCCAAACAGGCTCAGGTCGTCGGTGTAGACGCCCTTTCCTGTGAGAAAGCGAATATCTTCGCGGCGCTTGGTGGACGCGCCAATTCCGGTATCTTTCGGCATCTGATCCCCCTTGTTATTCTGCGGCCATCGCGCCTGCGTCCTGACCGGACGCGGCAAGAACCGCCTTGACGATGTTGTGGTATCCTGTGCAACGGCAGATGTTGCCTTCCAGTTCGTGGCGCACTTCTGCCTCGGTCGGCTTGGGATTGTTGGCCAGAAGGGCGGCCGTCGTCATCACCATGCCGGGCGTGCAGAACCCGCATTGCAGACCATGATGGTCCTGAAACGCTTGCTGCACCACACCCAGTGATCCGTCTGCGTTGGCCATACCTTCGATCGTGCGCACGTCAGAGCCCGCCACGTCCATCGCAAATACGGTGCAGGATTTGACGGCCTTGCCATCCACATGAACCACACAGGCTCCGCACTGGCTGGTATCACAGCCGACATGGGTGCCTGTCAGCCCAAGCCCTTCGCGCAGGAAGTTCACCAACAAGGTGCGCCCCTCTGCCTCTGCCGAGACGGACTTGCCGTTCACGGTCATGCTGACTTTCGTCATGGTTTTCCTCCCTTGGAAATGCGTTCGATTTTTTGGTGGTTCAGCCGATCAGGCGTTTGAACCATCCCTTTTTCTTGACCTCACCCTCGGCCGGTGCGCCGTCTGCGTCAACCACGGCGTCAGGTTCTGACGGGCCTTCGACCGCTTCCTGAAAGCGGTTGAAAAAGTCATCCGCCATCTTCTTGGCGAATCCGTCGATGATCCGGCTGCCAAGCTGTGCCAGCTTGCCGCCAACATTCGCCTCAACATCATAGGACAGGCGGGTACCTTCCGGGATCGGCTCCAGCCGGACAACCGCGCCACCCTTGGCAAAACCGGCGGGCCCGCCTTTGCCTTCGCCCGAAATCGTCACCCGCTCGCCCTCGGTGATGTCCGACAGGGTCACGGCACCCTTGAAGGTGGCTTTCACCGGACCGACCTTTTGCGTCACGGACGCCTCGAAGCCCTCATCGCGGTTTCCGGTCACTTCGGTACAACCGGGGATACATTCCTTCAGGACCTCGGGGTTCAGAATTGCCGCCCAAACGTCGGACGGGGCGGCCTTGATATCACGGGTATCGCTCATTTGCATGGTGTTCAGTCTCCCTTGGCGGCAGATTAGGGGCATGGCGCGCGCGGCGCTATGGAACATAAGTCGTAGGACAAAAGGCGGTCATCAGGGCAGATCGCGCAAGAAGGCTTCGAGCGCCTTGGCATCAATCGGTTTCATCAGCATGTCCACGCCCGCCTCTTGCGCCAAAGCCCGGACATCGGGGCTGCGATTGGCCGTGATCAGGCGCGTCGGCACATCACCGTGGAAACTGCGCAGGGTGCGGATGAAATCTATCCCCGACATTCCGTCCCCCAGTTGGTGATCGACAAGGAAAAAGTCAGGCAAGATCCCCAATTCCTCGATCAGTGCCAAGGCCGCCTCGCCCGAGTCGGCATCCAGAACCGACAACCCCCATTTTTCAAGCAAAAGCCCCATTGCACGGCACAGGTCGGGGTCGTTTTCGACCAGAAACCCGATCTTGCCCTGAAGCCGCATCCGGGGCCGCAGCGGGAGCGGTGCCGGTGCGGGCATCCGGGCTTCACCGATCACCTGCGGCACCTGCAACATGAAACAGGTGCCCCGGCCCAACCGTGACGACAGACCCAGCGGATGCCCCAAAAGCGCACAGGCGCGCTCGACAATCGCAAGGCCCAGCCCCATGCCTTCGCTGGCCGAAGCGCGGGCGTTCAGGCGGTGGAATTCCTTGAAGATGTTGTCCTGTTCGTCCTCGGGGATACCGGGGCCGGTGTCCCAGACCTCCAGCCTTATCATGCCGCCGCGTTTGCGGGCCGCGACCACCACGCGCCCGGTCGTGGTGTAGCGGATGGCGTTTCCAATCAGGTTTTGCAGGATCCGGCGCAGATAGGAAGGATCGGTCAGCACCACGGCATCAAGGGCACGCACGGTCAGACGCAAATCCTTGGCTGCTGCAATCGCGGCAAATTCCGATTCGAGCTGTGCCAGAATCGGTCGCAACGCCACCTGCCCCACCGACACCGCCGCGCGACCCGATTCCAGTTTCGAGATATCAAGCAGCGCGTCCAGAATACCTTCGACCGACATCAGCGCATTCTGCGCCTTTTCCAACGCCTCGACCGCCGTCTCGGGCACCCCTTCGCCGCCAATGCTGGCGATGAACAGCTTTGCCGCCGACAACGGTTGCAGCAGGTCGTGGCTGGCGGCGGCAACAAAGCGCGACCGGCTTGCATTGGCGCGCTCGGCGTTGGCAAGCGCGTCTTCAAGATCAAGCGTGCGATCCATCACGCGGGCTTCCAGCGTTTCATTGGCGCGACTCAGCGCCTCGATCGCGGCACGTTCGGCGGTCACGTCGGTAAAGCTCATCACAAAGCCACCGTCCGGCATTTCCTGCGCAAAGACTGCCAAAATCAGATCCGCGCCGCGCCGCACTTCGAACGACAACGGCTTGCGCCCTGCCCCAACCTGAACCCATGCCTCAAGCTGGGCGTCCGTCATGCCGTCCGACAGGGTGGTATCTTCGCGGAAGCGTTGCAAAAGATAGTCAAACGACGCCCCGACCCGAAAGCGCGAGATCGGAATGGTCAACAACTGCCCCAGACGCGCGTTCCACCCCACCAAGCGGCCTTGCGCATCAAAGATCGACACGCCTTGATTGATATGGTCCAGCGTGGCGCGGATCATCCGGGCCTGATCGTCCAAAAGCTTGCCGCGTTCCTGGCGTTCGCTGCGGATGATGTCGGTGACATCGGTCTGCAAGATCACCGTGCCGCCATCGGCGGTGCGGTGTTCGCTGACCTGCACCCAACGATCCCAGATCATGCGGACGTTGAAGATCACATGCCGGTCCTGGTGGCGCCGCTTGCGCCGTACCGCCCAATCTTCGGGGTGTTCAGCATCGGGCAGCGCCAGGAAATGCGACCGGCTGACCCGATCGACATAGGCGCCAAAGCTCAGACCGGGGCGCAGGTCATCGCGGATATCCTCCATGTGCATCCCGAAGCGGGAATTGCACAGCACCAGAACGTCGCTTGCATCAAACAGCGCAAAACCTTCCTGGATCGTCTCGATGGCATTGGCCAGATGCTGTCGCGCCGCTTCGGCGCTGCGCGTGGCATCCCCCAGACGGGCATTGGATTCGTTCAGAAGATCAAGGGCATGTTCCAGATCGCGGGTCCGGTCGCGGACCTGATCTTCCAGCATTGCCGCGCGCTGGAACTGCGCATAGGCCGCACCTCCGTCATCGGTGTCGGCCTCGACCCGACGCATCAGTACCTGCGTTATGGCCAGCAGCTTTTCCATCTGCCGCTCGGGCGGATCGGTCGGATTGATCAGCGTGTCGATCATGACGGATCCGGCGGATAGATCGCCACTCCGGTCATGGTCTGGTTCACATGCATCGAATTCCACTGTTCACCATAGGTCGAAAAACCCAACACCCGATGGGCCCGCAACACAGCCGAGATCGCACCCGACTTCTGCTTTTCCAGCGCCTCCATCCGGCGCAGGATGCAGTCGCAGGCCAGTATCGCCGCCGGAGCGCCGTGGTCCGACAAACGGGACAGTTCAGCATCCAGATGCGCCACCATGTCCTGCGGTTCGGCCAGCGTCAGCACCAGCCCCTCGTCGATGGCGGAAAAGAAGATCAGATCGCCATTGGCATCCATACGCTGAATCGCGCGCACATGGTGACGCCCGCCCACCCGCACCACCACCGGATGCGCGGCAAAGGTAAAGGTGGTCAACTGCCCCGGATCCTTGCCCAACAGCCGGGCATATTCCTGCGCGGCGGGCTCGGCGTTGATCTGGCGCACGATCCGACGCACAGGGTCGGCCTGGGTCACCACCATGCGCCGGTCGGTCGGCACAAGATGATCTAGGTTGAACACCTTGACCCGGCAATCAGTGCGCACCAGCATCACCACAGCGGCATTGCTGATTGCCTGCCCTTGCCACAGGACATGGGTTTTCTCGAACCGGGTGCCATCCCCCGCAGACCCGCCAAACAACGGCAGTGGGCCAAGTCCGGGGGCCAGAGCGGCGGCAAGTTCATCTTCGCGCGTGGACAACCCATCGACCATCATGAAGGCAAATTCATGCGCCCAACCCGGCCGTGCCTGTTGCAGCCCGGTCCGGGCGCGGATCAGCCGTCCGATCAGATCATGCGCGTCGATCCGGGTCAGATCAGGCACCAGCAAGCAATCCGTCGCAAAATGCGCCGCTGGAAAGCCCACGGCCACAATCTCGCCTTCGGTGTAGCCGTCGGCCGAGATCTCGCCCGCCGTGGTGCAGCCGATCACAATGCGCGGATCAAAGCAGGTCGAAATCTGGCGGCTGAGGCTGGCCAGATCGACGTCGGGCGACACAAACAGAATGACCTGCGAAAACGGACCTTTTCCCAGACCCGCACACAGCCGCTGGGCCACATCGGGCGCATCCGCAGCCACCGATGCGGTTGCCAGCAGCCCCGAAGATTCCATCTGCCGCGCCATGCGCAATGGCATGGCGGCTGCGCCCCCTCCGTGCTCCATCACCTTCCCCTCACGAGCCGCAGGTTAGGACGGTGCCTTCCGGTCTTCAAGCGTTTCAATCCCCTTCGGGCATCAGGCTTTCGAAGCTGGCGCCGCGCGCGATCAAGACAGCCTGTGTCCGGCTTTGCACCCCCAATTTGCGCATGATGGCGGTGACATGCGCCTTGACCGTGGTTTCGGCGATCGTCAGTTCATAGGCGATCTGCTTGTTCAGTTTGCCCTCACAGATCAGTTGCAGGATCTTTGCCTGCTGCCGCGTCAACAGGGACAGCCGCACAACGGCTTCCTCGCGTTGGCTGGCCGGTGCCTTTGGGTCGTTTTGCGGGAAATACCCATCGGGGTGATAGGCCCGCCCAAGACGGATCGCATCAAACGCGGCACGGAAAACATCGCGGTGGCTGTGCTTGGGCACAAAGCCCGCCGCCCCCGCCCGAAGCGCCGCGCTGACCACACGATTGTCCGCAAGCGACGACACCACGATCACCGGCACCTGCCCCACGACCGATTTCAGTCGGATCAATCCGTCCAACCCATCCACATCGGGCAGGTTCAGATCCAGCACAACCACATCGGGCATCGGCGCCCGGTCAAGCCTTGCAATTGCTGTATCCAGCCGGTCTGCGGTTTCGATCTTTGTGATACCGGCAACTGCCTTGAGCGTCATCGACAGCGCGTCGCAAAACAGCGGGTGGTCATCAACCACCAACGCCGACAGCAAGGGTCGCGGGTTTTCGGCGTGCGGCACGGGGACGGAATGTGCGGTCATGGCTCACCTGATCCTATGTTTGTCCAGCGTAACAGGCATGTCCGACAGATCAAAGTGCGCCTTAAGTCCTATTGTGACGATCGCGTGTCGGGGGGTGGAGCGTGGACAGCACTTGCGCTAAAAACCACGGAACACATGGCAACAAGGATCAGCCCCATGCCTCCGATCACCCGACGTTCGGCCCTGTCTTTGGGTCTTGCGATCACCCTTGCGGCCTGTGGGGTGCGCACCCCCGCGCCCACCCTTGTCGCGCGGGGCGGGGCACCCGCCGAAGGTGGTTCGCCGGAATTGAGGGCCCTGATCCAGCACTATGCAGCAGAATACGATGTGCCGGTCAGTCTGGTGCACCGCGTGGTCCAACGCGAATCCGGCTATAATCCGGGTGCGCGGAACGGACCCTATCTTGGGCTGATGCAGATCCTGCCACAGACCGCACGGACCATGGGCCATCAGGGACCGGCGTCTGAATTGCTCGATGCCGACACCAACCTTAGATATGCGGTGAAATACCTTCGGGGGGCTTGGCTTGTGGCGGACGGGTCCGAGGACCGGGCCGTGATGTGGTATTCCAAGGGTTACTATTACGAGGCGAAACGGCGCGGCATGTTGCAAGCCGTCGGTTTGCGCGGGTGATGCGCCCGTGATGGATGGCAGTCTGACGGACCGACCCGCGTTGACGGTCGCCGATCTTGTCGCTGACGGCTTGGTGCCTGCCGGTGACGCACCTTTGCTGAATCGGGTTGCGCAGGATTTTCGCCTGCGCCTGACGCCCGGGATGCGCGCGGCGTCCGCGAATTCGACCGGTGTGGCGCGGCAGTTCGTGCCATCGGCTGATGAATTAATAGAACGGCCCGAGGACAGCCTTGACCCCATCGGGGATGATGTCCACGCGCCGGTGCCAGGCCTGACCCATCGCTATCCGGACCGTGTGATCCTGCACATCACCAAAACCTGCGAGGTCTATTGCCGGTTCTGCTTTCGCCGTGAAACGGTGGGCGATACCGGGCATCTGCCCCCCGATGAGCTTGACGCGGCGCTTGACTACATCGCCCGCACCCCTGCGATATGGGAGGTGATCCTGACCGGGGGCGATCCGCTGGTGCTGTCGGCACGCCGTATCGGGCAGGTGATGGCGCGGTTGCGGGCCATTGCGCATGTCAGCGTGATCCGGTTGCACACGCGGGTGCCTGTGGTCGCACCGGACCGGATCACCGACGCTCTGATCACCGCCCTGCGCCAGCATCCTTCGGTCTGGATGGTGGTTCACACCAATCACGCCGACGAACTGAACCCCGACGCTTGCGCGGCGTTAACCCGGCTTGCGGATGCCGGGATCCCGTTGTTGTCACAATCGGTGCTGCTGCGCGGCGTGAATGACGACGCAGAGGTTTTGGAGGCGCTGTTCCGCGCGTTGATCCGGTTGCGCGTCAAACCCTATTACCTGCACCATTGTGACCTGGCCCGCGGTGCCGGTCATTTCCGAACGACCATCGCGGCAGGTCAGGCGATCATGGCGGCGTTGCGCGGGCGTCTTTCGGGCACCTGTCTTCCGACCTATGTGCTGGATCTTCCGGGCGGCTATGGCAAGGTTCCGATCGGGCCAGAGTATCTGGCACTGGACGAGGATGGATGGATCGTGACAGATCCGAATGGGGGTCAGCAGCGCTATAGCGACCCGGATTCAACTTAATAAATCACCCTAATTTACCCCTTCAAATTATTGATATCAAACAGATTGTCCCGCTGCCCACCCGGATGACCACGCCCATTGAAAGTTGTATCCTCCGAGCCACCCGGTCACATCCACCACTTCGCCCACGAAATAAAGCCCTGGCACGGCCTTGGCCTGCATCGTGCGGGCATCCAGTGCGTCGGTATCCACCCCACCCAGCGTGACCTCGGCGGTGCGATAGCCTTCGGACCCGACCGGCACCAAGCGCCAGTTTCGCAAAAGCTCGGCCACCTGGTCCAACGCCGCATTGGACAGCGTGCCAAGCGGTCCTGAAGGCGCGGCAAGGGTTTCCAAATGCCGCGCCAGACGGTCAGGGACCAGACTGGCCAAGGCGCTGCGCAGGGCGGCCTTGGGGCTCTGCGCCCGCGCGCTGCGCAGATGGGCTGCCAGATCACGCCCCAAACTGACATCCAGCGCAATCGCGTCGCCCTCGCGCCAGTAGCTTGAAATCTGCAGGATCGCCGGGCCTGACAGGCCGCGATGGGTGAACAACATGGCCTCGGCAAATTCGGTGCGCCCATGCCGCACCCTGCCATCGACCGACAGTCCGGCCAAGGGCTTCATCCATTCCAGTTCCTGTTCGGCAAAGGTCAGCGGCACCAGACCGGGGCGGGTTTCCACAAGCGGCAGGCCGAACTGTTCGGCCATACGATAGCCAAAGCCCGACGCCCCCATCTTCGGAATGGACTTGCCCCCGGTCGCCACCACGAGCGATGCGCAAGACAAGACCCCGCGCGGGGTGGCCACCTTGAAACCGCCGCCCGGCACCGCCTCGACCGATCCGATCTCGCAGCCAAGCCACAACTCACCCCCGGCCTGGGCAAGATCGCGCGCAAGAGCATCCACCACCTGTGTCGCCGATCCGTCGCAGAACAACTGCCCGAGCGCCTTTTCATGCCACCGGATGCCCCAGCCATCCATCCGCGCGATAAAATCCCACTGCGTATAGCGTTTCAGCGCCGACAGGGCAAAACGCGGGTTACGCGACAAGAAGCGATCCGGCGCGATGTTGAGGTTGGTAAAATTGCACCGCCCCCCGCCAGAGATGCGGATCTTCTCGGCCGGGGCCTTGGCGTGGTCGATCACCCGCACCCGACGACCGCGACGGGCGGCTTCGATGGCGGCAAACAGACCAGCAGCCCCCGCGCCCAGAACGATGATATCCAACTTTTCCATGCCCGCCCCTTAGCCTGCCCTTGGACGCACGTCCAGATTTGCATTTTTCACAATCACCCCCTTGCACCCGCCAACGCCGTTGGCTAAAGACCACGGCACGGTTGGGGCGTCGCCAAGCGGTAAGGCATCGGTTTTTGGTACCGACATACCCAGGTTCGAATCCTGGCGCCCCAGCCAAGCTTTCCTTCGGGATCGCCAACTTGAAAAGGCCCGCTTTGCAGCGGGTCTTTTGTTTTTGGTGCGCCAAAGGAATTTCTTAGCGTCGGTCTGCAAGCGCCTGCTGCAACAGGGTTTTCACCATGTCGCCCGGAACGTCGGCCGCAACGAATGCCTCTCCGATCCCGCGCGCAAGGATGAACCGCAACTGGCCGTCGATCACCTTTTTGTCCTGTCCCATCAAGGCCACAAGCGTTTCGGCATCCGGCAGATCGCCGGGAATGTCTTTCAGATCGACCTTGGTTCCCATGGCACGCAGATGCGCCCGCACCCGGCTCGGGGCTTCCTGCGCGCACAGCCCAAGGCGTTGCGACAGCTCGAACGCCAGGGCGCAGCCGATGGCCACGCCTTCGCCATGCAACAGCCGGTCGGAATAGCCCGTGGCCTTTTCCAAAGCGTGACAGAAGGTGTGGCCAAGGTTCAGAAGCGCGCGTTCACCTTCCTCGGTTTCGTCGCGGCTGACGATACCGGCCTTCATCTCGACCGAACGGCGCACGGCATATTGCCGAAGGCTGCGGTCGGCGGCCATGGCGGGGGCGTTTGTCTCCAGCCAATCAAAAAACGCCGCATCCCCCAACAAGCCGTATTTGACCACCTCGCCGTAGCCTGCCAGAAAATCGCGGCCCGCAAGCGTGGCAAGCACGTCGATATCGGCCAGAACAAGGGTTGGCTGGTGGAACGCCCCTACAAGGTTCTTGCCCTGCAAGGTGTTGATCCCGGTCTTGCCGCCTACCGAGGAATCGACCTGCGCCAGAAGCGTCGTCGGGATCTGCACAAAGCGAACACCGCGACGCAGCACGGCAGATGCAAAGCCGACAAGATCGCCGATCACCCCGCCGCCGAAAGCCACCACCATGTCACGGCGCTCGATCTTCTGGTCCAGCAGCCATTCCGTGGTGCGGGCAAATTCAGGCCAGCCCTTTGTACTTTCACCTGGTGGCAACGCCAGGGCCGTGGCCTCGATCCCCGCAACGGCAAAGGCGGTCATCAGCCGCTCAAGGTGCAGCCGTGCCACGGTGTCATCCGTGACCACCGCCACCTTGCGCCGCCGCAGGAACGGCAGGATCTGTGCCCCGGCGCTGTCGATCAGACCGGGGCCGATCCGCACCTCATAGCTGCGCGCACCCAAATCGACCCGGACCACATCCACTGTCATGCCGTTTCTCCTTCCAGAACATCGGGGCGGACTTTCAACGCCTCCAGCACCCGGTCTGCCATGGCTTCGATCGACAGATCCGGACTTGCATCCACGATCACATCGGCAAGGCTGTAAATCGGCACCCGGGATTCATAGAGCGTCCGCAGGGTTTCACGCGGATTGGCAGTGCGCAGCAACGGCCGGTTGGATTTGTGGCGGACACGGTTCCACAACAAGTCAAGATCCGCACGCAACCACACGGCAACGCCAGACTCGGATATCAGACGGCGGTTGGCATCCGCCAGATAGGCACCGCCCCCGGTGGACAACACACAAGGCGCGCCGCGCAACAGTCGCGCCAGCACTTCGGATTCGCGGGCCCGAAAGAACGGCTCACCGTCGCGTTCGAAGATTTCTGCAATCGAGCAATTGGCAGCCCGGACGATCTCTTCGTCCGAATCAAGAAAGGGCACACCAAGCACACGGGCCAGTGCCATTCCAACCGCGGTCTTGCCCGCGCCCATCATCCCAACCATGGCGACCGTCTTTTTAAGGCGTGCCACGCTGCCTCCCCCATTTCATTTGCCATGCGGGCCTGTCCGTCGGACACGCCAGCAAGGTTTCGCCCGCATCACGCGCATTTTTGTGTTCATGGCGTGAACTCGCCGCGATTGCCATATATAATCGCGCCGCAAGCTGGCACGATAGGCGTTACAGAGGTCTTGAGGCGTTCGGCTGCACCAAGAGACGGCAAGAAGAGGTCGGGGCAAACCCGGCGCGCAGGAATTGGGCTGGAAGGGCAGAAGGCAATGATGGGGCGTATCCTCAAGGCAGTGGTGGTATTGGGTATTCTTGGTTTTGCAGGGCTGACCGCGTATGCCTATTTGGCTGACCTGTCACCCAATCAGACGGAAGTCACGGTTCCGGTGATCCTGAATGCGGAGTAGCAGGCTGGCAGCGGCATGTTTCCCTTTGTGTTTGTCCGGCCTTCCGGCATGGGCGCAGGATCCACTTTCGGCCATCGACTGGTTGTCAAGCTCGGTGGCCACCCCGGCCGGATCTGCCGTTGGTTTGCCTGCAACGCCATCCCGACCCGACGAGGTTCCGGTCAGTCCCGAAGGCGGATTGCCGCAAGATGTCGCGGTGTCTGTCCTGGACCGGCTGTCTCCCGATGCTATAGGACTGTTGTCTCCGGCGACCACCGGCTTGCCGCGCGATCTTTGGGGCATGGGGCTGGAAGAAGAGGTGCGCAGCGCCATCGCGCAGGAACGGTTTGATCTTCTGCCTGCGTTGCAGGATCTGACAATGACCCTGATGCTGGCCGAAGCCACGCCTCCCGCCGACAACAGCGGCAAGGGCGCGCTGCTTCTGGCACGGATCGACCGGCTTTTGGCAATGGGGGCGTTGGATCAGGCCGAGTCCCTGTTGGACGTGGCCCCTGCGGGTGATCCGGAATTGTTTCGCCGGGCGTTTGATGTGGCGCTGTTGACAGGGGCAGAGGAACGTGGCTGCGACATGATGCGCGCCACCCCAAATCTGGCCCCCACCTTCCCGGCGCGGATCTTCTGTCTGGCACGTTCGGGCGATTGGAATGCGGCGGCATTGACCCTGCGCACAGCACAGGCGCTTGGGTATGTGACCGAAGAAGAAGATGCGCTTCTGTCGCGGTTTCTGGACCCGGACCTGTACGAAGGCGATACCCTGCCCCCGATTCCGGCGCGGATGACGCCGCTGTCGTGGCGCATGTTCGAGGCGATCGGCGAGCCGCAAACCACAGCGACGCTGCCGCTGGCCTTTGCCCATGCCGAATTGCGCGACACCGCAGGCTGGAAGGGCCAGATCGAGGCGGCCGAGCGGTTGGCCCGCGCGGGCGTCATTGCGCCCAATGTCCTGCTTGGGTTCTACACCGAACGGCTTCCAGCCGCGTCGGGCGGGGTATGGGACCGGGTGGATGCGTTCCAGCGGTTTGAAACCGCGCTGCGTGCCGGAGATCCCGGTGCGGTTGCCCAAAGCCTGCCAGCAGCGTGGAAACGGATGTCGGAGGCTGAACTGGAAGTACCCTTTGCCATGCTGTTTGCCGAAGACCTGTCGCGCTTGCCACTGACCGGGGATGCGGGGCGCTTGGCCTTTGAACTGGGGCTGTTGTCGCCCAAGTATGAAACCATCGCGGCGAAGCGCAAACCCGAAACCCCGCGCGAGTCGTTTCTGACCGGGCTGGCCACCGGATCACTGGCTGGGGCGACGCCACCCGACTCGCTTGGCCGCGCCATCGCCCCGGCGTTTCTGCGCAGCGGGGCTGCAGCGGACTTTGCCGCGCTGATGGACCAGCGCCGTCTCGGCGAGGCCATCTTGCTGGCGATCGAGAAAATCGGTCGCGGCGTGCAGGGGGATTTGTCGGGTGTGACCGACGGGCTCGCCTTTTTGCGCCATGTCGGGCTGGAGGATACCGCACGGCGCACCGCGCTTGAGCTGATGTTGCTGGAACGGCGCGGATGACCTCTGGCCCTGCCACGACGGACGGATGGATTTCCACCTTTCTGGATGCAAACGCCGCCGAACTGGACGCCGCGCGCAACACGCAATTGGCCTACGGGCGCGATCTGAAGGATTTTGCGGCCTGGCTGGCGCAGCGCGGACTTGGCTTTGCCAATGCCACGCGTGACGATGTGGAATCCTATCTGGTGTCATGCGATGCCATCGGCCTGTCCAAAGCCACGCGGGCGCGAAGACTGTCTTCGATCCGACAGATCTATCGCTTTGCCCATGAAGAAGGTTGGCGCGCCGACAACCCGGCGATCCGGATCAAGGGGCCCGGCGCGGTGCAACGCCTGCCCGACGCCCTTTCGCAGGACGACGTCATCCGGTTGATGGACGCCGCCCGAAGCTACGGTCGCACCGATGCAGACCGCGCGCGCACCACTGCCCTTCTGGAATTGCTCTATGCCACCGGGATGCGCGTGACCGAACTGGTCAGCCTTCCGGTTGCCGCAGCACGCGGCGATCCTCGCATGGTGCTGGTGCGCGGCAAAGGCGGCAAGGAACGCATGGTGCCGCTGTCTGGCCCGGCGCGCACGGCACTGGCCGCTTGGCTCACCTGCCGCGATCAGGCCGAGGACCTGGCGCGCAAAGCCGGGGAAACGCCGTCGCGCCATCTCTTTCCCGGAACGGGCGCAGACGGCCATCTGACCCGGCAGCATTTCCATCTGATGCTGAAGGATATCGCCGTAGCAGCCGGTGTATCGCCCGCGCGTGTCAGCCCGCATGCCCTGCGCCATGCCTTTGCAACCCATCTTCTGGCTGGCGGCGCCGATCTTCGGGTGATCCAGACTTTGCTGGGTCATGCCGATCTGTCCACAACCGAGATCTATACCCATGTGCTGGATGACCATCTGAAAGCGTTGGTGCTGGATCATCACCCTTTGGCAAAACGCCCCAAGCGTTCTTGAACCTGCCCCTGCTCCCCCCCATAACCACAGCTATCCTGTAAACAGAAAATGACCTCCATGGATTATTCTGCCCTTGATTCTGCTTTTTGGTTGACCGCTTCGGGTATCCTCGGGCTTCTGGTCCTCTCGGCGTTCTTTTCCGGTTCCGAAACTGCATTGACGGCCTCATCCCGTGCCAAGCTGAAAACCATCGCCGACAAGGGGTCGCGCGGAGCGCAAAGCGCGATGAAGGTTACCGAAGACAATGAGCGCATGATCGGCGCCATCCTTCTGGGCAACAATGTGGTGAACATCCTGTCGGCGTCGCTGGCAACTGCCTTGCTGACGCGGGTGTTCGGCGATTCCGGCGTGGCCTTTGCCACGCTGGGCATGACCATTCTGGTGCTGATCTTCGGCGAGGTCTTGCCAAAAACCCTTGCCATCACCTTTCCCGAGGCGGTCGCCACACGGGTCGCCCCGGTGATCCGGATCCTTATTCTGGTGTTTTCACCAGTTGTGTCGGTCGTGCGTGCATTGGTGCGGGGTATTCTGGGCATGTTCGGTGTGAAGGCCGACCCCGAGGGCAAGATATTGGCCCTGCGGGAAGAAATCGTCGGCGCCATCGCGCTTGGCCATTCCGAAGGCGCCGTGGAAAAGGAAGACCGCGACCGTCTGCTGGGCGCCTTGGATCTTGGCAGCCGCACCGTGGACGAGATCATGCGTCACCGCAGCCATATCGAGATGCTCGATGCCGACATGCCGCCAGAACAGATCATCACCAAGGCATTGGCATCATCACACACCCGACTGCCGCTGTTCCGGGGCGATGAGGAAAACATCCTTGGCGTGGTCCATTCGAAAGATCTTCTGCGCGAAGTGGACCGTCTGTTGCGCAGCGAGGATGGCACCTTGGCTTCGGTGAAAGCTCTGGACATCGTGAAAGTGGCGATGAAGCCCTATTTCATTCCCGACACGACTGCGCTGGATGAACAGATGCGCCAGTTCTTGAAACGCCGCACGCATTTTGCCCTGGTGGTTGATGAATATGGCGGATTGCAGGGACTGATCACGCTGGAAGATATCCTTGAGGAAATCGTTGGTGAGATCACGGATGAATTCGACGTGGTGCAAAAGGACTCGGCGCTGAAGCGGGCGGAAAACGGCGACTATCTGGTGGAAGGGCAAATGACGATACGCGACCTGAACCGTGCGATGGATTGGAACCTGCCCGATGACGAAGCCAATACCGTGGCCGGTCTGGTGATCCACGAAGCGCAGATGATCCCGAGTGAAGGTCAGGCGTTCAGTTTTCACGGATTTCGCTTCGAGGTCGTGCAAAAGCGCGAGAACCGGATCACCAAGCTGAAACTGCGTGCACTTTAAGCGGGGTGGCGGGTGTGATGCCCGCCGCCCCCGACGTGTTCAACGGGTTTTGAACAACGATCCCAGAACACCGCGCACGATGGCCTGCCCTGATTTGGTGCCAAGCTGGCGCGCAAAACTCTTTGCAAAGGCTTCGCCCACGGAATCGCTGGTGCGGCTTGTGGTCTTGCGGGCTGGTTCGCGCGTCCGCGCGGTCGGGCCGCCGTCATAGCGTCGGCCACGGCTGAATTCATCCGGGTCGATCCGCAGGTCGTTCCCCGCCTGTTTGGCACGGGCGAGGTCGGCTTCGGCCTTTGCCGCCTCGGCTGCGGCCTGATGTTCGCGGGCGCGCAGGCGTTCATAGGCGCTATCCCGGTCGATCATGGTGTCGTATTTGCCCTTGAGCGGCGACATGACGATCAGTTGGGCGCGCAAGGCCGGATCGACGGGCCCGATCTGGCTCGAGGGCGGTCTGATGAGGGTGCGCTGGACAATGCCGGGGATACCCTTGTTTTCCAGAAACGACGTCACAGCCTCGCCGGTGCCGACATCGCGGATCGCATCTTCGGTCTTGAACGCGGGGTTGTCACGATAGGTCTGCGCCGCCATGCGCAGGTCTTTCTGGTCCTTGGCCGTGAAGGCACGCAAGGCATGCTGCACCCGGTTGCCCAACTGGCCTAGGATATTGTCGGGCACATCCGCCGGGTTCTGGGTGATGAAATAGACCCCTACCCCCTTGGACCGGATCAGCCGCGCCACCTGTTCCACCTTTTGCACCAGTGCCTTGGGCGCGTCGGCAAACAGAAGATGGGCTTCGTCAAAGAAGAACACCAGCTTGGGCTTGTCCGGATCGCCCACCTCGGGCAGCGTTTCGAACAGTTCCGACAAAAGCCACAACAGGAAAGTCGCATAAAGCCGCGGACTGTGCATCAGCTTGTCGGCGGCAAGAATGTTGATGCGTCCCATGCCGCTTGCGTCGGTCAGCATCAGATCTGCCAGGTCCAGTGCAGGTTCGCCAAAGAAGCCAGCGCCTCCTTCGTTTTCCAGCACCAACAGCCGGCGCTGGATCGCGCCGATCGACGCGGGCGCGACCAGACCATAGCGGGTCGAGATCGTGGCGGCGTTTTCGCCGATAAAGATCAGCAAGGCTTGCAAGTCTTTCAGGTCCAGCAGCGGCAGTTCTTCTTCATCGGCCAGACGAAAGGCCACGTTCAGAACACCTTCCTGCGGCTCTGTCAGTTCCAGAAGCCGCGACAGCAGCAACGGCCCCATTTCCGACACCGTGGCGCGGATCGGGTGGCCCTGTTCGCCAAACATATCCCAGAACGTCACCGGAAAGGCGCGATACTGCAGATCCAGCCCGATGGTGGCCGCACGCTTCAGAAACGGCTCGTGCAGCTTGCCCGCCGGAGTTCCGGCAACCCCGAGGCCCGACAGATCGCCTTTGACGTCAGACATGAAAACCGGAACTCCGGCGGCAGAAAACCCTTCTGCCAGAATTTGAAGTGTTACGGTCTTGCCGGTGCCGGTGGCCCCTGCGATCAAACCGTGGCGGTTGCCATAGCGCAGCAACAATGACTGTGCTTGCCCGTACCCGTCTCCACCACCACCCACGAAAATTGAAGGCTCTTGCGACACTGTTGTCCCCTTGATCACGAAACGCCTTTGGGCCTGGCCAGCCCTGCGCCGACAAAGCATACAACGTTACCCCATTGATGCCAGTCTTCATCGCACCGGATCATGGCCTGTGCGCGACCCGTTGTGACCTCCGCGCCGTCGGACTGGCCGCGCCGTTGAAAAGGCGCAGTTTTTTTCATCTTTTGCCGTCATAAAAGTGATCAGATTTCCTGTTGACGCTTGGGACATTCCACCGTAGCGTCGCGCACATGAAGTCGGCCAGTCCGACAGGGAGCTAATAATCAAATGCGGAAAAGGGCCGGATTTCTGGCCCTTTTTCTTTTTTTGATTGCCCGCCGAATATCTGGGCTGCCGTCGGTCAGGGCTGGATGGACCTTGACCCGGTAACGTTTTTGCCACCTGACAGTCCCGGCGTGACATGATAAGCCGTCTTCATCTTAGACGATATTTGACCCGATATGGACCTGACATGACCCTTGCATCGACCGCGACACTTTCGAAATCCCTTGCTCTGGCTGTTTTGCTTGCCTCTGGTTTGACGACAGGCGCTTGGGCGCAAGACACAGCGACTCCACCCGCTGCAGACACTGCTGCACCCGCAGCAGATGCTGTCGCTGGGTCCGATCTGTCGATGGGCACGGAAGTTGGTCCGGACGGTGTGCCTTTGGCGGCAGACGGGGTTGGCGCTTCCTATGTGCAGGCTAATTTCGAAGCCTGGGAACAGCGCTGCATCCGGACCGAGGATGGCTCAGACCCCTGCCAGTTGTATCAGCTTTTGAAGGATGCGCAGGGAAATGCGGTTGCCGAGTTCAGCATGTTCAATCTGCCCACTGGCGGACAGGCGGTTGCGGGCGCTACCGTCGTTGTTCCGCTGGAAACCCTGCTGACCGAAAACCTGCTGGTCGCGGTGGATGGCGGCAAGGCCAAGGTCTATCCGTTCACCTTCTGCTCGACCATCGGCTGTGTGTCGCGCATCGGCTTTACCTCGGCCGAGGTGGAACAATTCAAGAAGGGTGCCAAGGCGGTGATGACCATTGTTCCGGTGGTCGCCCCAGACCAGAAGGTATCGGTCGAACTGTCGCTTAAAGGATTTACCGCTGGGTATGCAGCCGTGTCTGCCACCAACCCCTGACACGCTCCGGCGTGCAAGTCTTTGGGCCGCGTCCACGTGACGCGGCTTTTTTCATACCGCCGTCAAACCCGCTTCAGGGCCAGAACCGCGTTCAGCCCGCCAAAGGCAAACGCATTCGACAATGCCACATCGACCGGCACCTTTCGGGCCGTGTTGGGCACCACATCGAGCGGACAGTCCGGGTCTTTCTGCTGGTAGCCCAGCGTCGGCGCGATGATGCCGTCGCGCAACGCCATGATGCAGGCCAGCACTTCGACTGCACCGGTGCCACCGATCAAATGCCCATGCGCGGATTTGGTCGAGGACACCAAGGGCGGGTCGGTCCCGAACACGGTTCTGATCGCGGCGGACTCGTTGCGGTCATTCGCCGTGGTCCCGGTGCCATGGGCATTGATATAGCCCACCTGATCGGGCGACAGCCCCGCATCGGCCAAGGCGTCGCGCATCGTGCGCACGGCGCCTTCGACCGAGGGCATCACGATATCATGGGCATCGGATGACATGGCAAAACCCACAACTTCGGCCAGAATCCCGGCCCCACGGGCGCGTGCGTGATCATAGTTTTCAAACACGAACACCGCAGCCCCTTCGCCCTGCACCATGCCCGAGCGATTTGCCGAAAACGGCCGGCAAGCATCAGACGCCATCACCCGCAGCCCTTCCCAGGCTTTCAGACCGCCGAAGGTCAGCATCGCTTCGGCCCCGCCGGTCAGCATGACAGGGGCCGCCCCGGTGCGGACCATCTGAAAGGCCAGACCCATGGCGTGATTGGAGCTGGCGCAAGCCGTTGACACCGTGAAAGCCGGTCCTTTCAGGCCATAGGTCATGCTGATGTGGCTGACCCCGGCACTGGCCATCAGGCGCGGCACGGTCAAAGGATGCACCCGGTTCTTGCCCCCGGCGTAAACCGCACGAAAGCTGTCGTCGATGGTGCCCAGACCGCCCCCGGCCGTGCCAAGGATCACCCCGCTGCGCAGGGCGAGCGAGTCATCGAACACCAACCCTGATTGCGCCACCGCCTGTTGCGCCGACCAAAGGGCAAACTGGGTCATGCGGTCATAAAGACCAAGCGCGCGAAGATCAAAATGCTCGGACGCTGTCCAGTCGCGAACCTGCGCGGCGATCCGGATCGACAGACGATCCACATCGGGAATATCCAGCGTGCCAATTCCGCAGCGCCCGTCCGCCAAGGCAGCAAGCGTTTGCGGCACGTCATGCCCCAAGGCGTTGATCGTGCCGGTCCCGGTGATGACAACCCTGTGCATTGGTGGTCAGGCCGCCTTTTGCGACACCAGTCCTTCGACGGCCGCCACGATCGCCCCGATCGACGACAGATCGAATTCACTGGTGCCGGGATCGTTCGCGTTGAACGGCACCGATATGTCGAAGGTTTCTTCCAGTGCGAAGATCAACTCCACCATGGCGAGACTGTCCAGCGCCAAATCCTCCAACTGGGTAGCGGTTGTCAGATCAGAAGGGTTCAGCAATGCTTTTTCGGCAATGATTTCGATGACGGTCAGTGCTGTCTGGCTCATGTGATCACCCTTTCTTTGCAGGTAAAGTATAGGAAGTGTTCATGACTTTTGAATGACTTTCTCGATTTCAGCCACTTTGGCGGCCAGACGCGGCAAACGACGCAGGGCCTTTTGTATCTCGACATGGGTTTCCAACTTGACCGCAGGATAGCCCAGAAGCACCCGCCCCGCTGGCGCATTGGTAAACACCTTGGTTGCCCCACCACAGATTACATCATCGCCGACAAAGATATTGTCGTTCACACCACATTGTCCG
Organism: Paracoccaceae bacterium; assembly: GCA_046313895.1. GTDB lineage: Bacteria > Pseudomonadota > Alphaproteobacteria > Rhodobacterales > Rhodobacteraceae > Pseudotabrizicola. The sequence continues at coordinate 26,910 of JBKBWK010000012.1, read as the reverse complement.
GCCAACACCACCCGGTCGCCGATCCGGGCCGATCCGGCGATGCCGACCTGACCACACAGCAGACAGTCTCGTCCCACCTGCACGTTGTGGCCGATGTGAACCTGATTGTCGAGTTTCGACCCGCTTCCGATGCTGGTGTCGCGGATCGTGCCGCGGTCGATACAGGCGTTCGCGCCGATTTCGACATCATCGCCAATGCTGACCGCGCCAAGAGAATGGATGCGGGTCCAACTTTGGGCGCGGATTTCCTCGCGTTGGCCCAGGGTTTCGCGAATGTCTTCGACACCCGATTTTTCCGGGGTCACAAAAGAAAAGCCGTCTGCGCCGATCACCGCGCCGGGCTGACAAATAAACCGCGCCCCGATGGTCACGCGCGACCCGATCCGGGCCCCTTGCAGGATCAGCGCATCCGGCCCGATTGTCGCCCCTTCGGCAATGCTGACATGGCTGGCAATCCGCGCATTCGCACCAATCCTGACCTTGGCCCCGATGGTGACGAACGGGCCGATCGCGGCGCCATCCGCGATCTGCGCAGTGGCGTCGATGACGGTCATCGGGTGGATGCCGGCGGCAATCGCCGGACCTGGGTCAAGCATCAAGGTCAGACCGGCCATCGCCAGCCGCCCGCGTGGGGCAAAAATCGCGGCCTTCAGGCCAAGCGCCTGCCAATCAGCACCCGGCCACAGCATCGCCGCTTGCGCATGACCTTGCGCCAGACCATCCACGTATTTGGGGTTGACTGCCAACGCCAGATCCTCTGGCCCGGCCTGTTGCGGTTCTGCCGCACCGCGCACCATCAGGCTGCCGTCCCCCGCAAACTCTGCGCCGAGGGCCGCCGCAATGTCGGCAATGCTATGGGACATGATCCACGCTCCTTCAGCCGCGTCCTTGCGACTGGCCGCGTTTTACCCCCGAAAGGCTGGCAAGACCACCCCGGCCGCTTCAAGGGCCTGAAACAGTTTGGCATCGCGACCGTAGATGTCGAGACGATAGGTCATCTGCCCCTTGGCACCGGGAAAGGCGGTAAAATACACCAGATGGATCGGCAGTTCCTGTTCCAGTTTGACAGTCGTTTCGCGTCCCGTATTCAGATGACGGGAAAATTCACCCTGCGGATCGTCGGATTGCATCGACAGCAGGGCATAGGCAAAATCAAACGGATCAGCCAGACGGATGCAGCCATGACTGTAAGCGCGCACATCGTTGCTGAACAGATTTTTCGCCGGCGTATCATGCAGATAGATGTTATACTTGTTGGGAAACATGAACTTTACCTTGCCAAGCGCGTTGCCATCCGAAGGCGGTTGACGCAGGCCAAAGGGAAACGTCCGTGACGAGTAACCGGCGAAGTTGACGGCACCGCGTGGCACAACCCGCCCGCGCCCGTCGATCACCTGCAAATGGCTTACGGCGTTCGGGTTGCGTTGCAGCAACGGCAGATATTCGTTCACGATGATGGACCGTGGCACCCCCCAACTGGGGTTGACCACCATATGCGCCATCACATCGGAAAATTCAGGCGTGTGCTGGTCCGGAACGTTCTTGCCGATCACCGAGCGGGTTTCGAACGTTACCTTGCCATGGTCGATGATCTTGGCGGTGAAGTCCGGCAGGTTGACCCAGACGTGTCGGTCACCCAACGGCGAATCCCCCATCCACCGCAACCTTTCCAGAGCGACGATGATGGATTTCATCCGCTCTTCCGGCGCGATGTTCAGCTGGTTCAAGGTTCCTTCATAGGCGCTGCCATCAGCAATCAGGCCATGATCAAGCTGAAACCGCTGCACCGCTGACTGGATCGCAGCGTCATAGGTGCGGGTGGCCGACCGATCAAGATAGCCCATCGCCATCAGCCGGTCCCGTAGAGCGACAACCGCGATGCCTGTATCGCCGGGAACAAGGCCATTCGCCGACACGACCGGACCCCAGTCACCGTTTGCAATCCGCGCCTCAAGTGCAAGCTTTGCACGCATGAGCTGGGCGTATAGTGGCGATTTAGGCAGAAGGTCGTGCATCAACTCGGTCGGATTGCGCGACTGCATCTGCGCCAGCAACATGGCAGGATCGGGACGCACAATCTCGCGGACGATACCGCCGTCCACCTTTTTGGGGTCCAGCGCCCCCGATTTGATGTCGCGCGCATAGGCGAGGAAGGCCCGTGTCAAAGCGACTTCGGCGCGCGCACGGTCTCCTTCGGTGCGGGCCGCGGACAATTGGGCCGACAGAGTCATCACGTCATAGCGCGCGGTGGGCAAGCCGTGGTCGCCCGCTCGCGCCAGTGCCGCGAACAACGCCGAACGGCGCTGAACATCATGCGTGTCTTCGCCTGTCCAAAGCGTGCGATAGGCATTGTCACGATAGAATGCGGCAACAGCATCATCTTCGGCCGCAGCAGCGGCCACGGATTGCACGAACGGGCTGGGGAAGTCTTGCGCGCGGGCGGTCACTGACATGGCAAGCACGAGAAGCGAGGCCGACAGCAACAAAGCACGTGCGCCACCAGCACCATTCGAAAGAGTCATTGTAAAATCGCCTTGTCTTGTCCTGTCACATTCCTGCGACTTTCCGCGAAGTTGACGGCACTGTCCATTCACGTTCCGGCCATCCGGTCACATCCAGCGTCGATTGCGTTACTTTTTCGCAACGATCGGATGAGAAATATGCAGCGTATTGGATCGGTGACTTTCAGCAAAAATTTGCCGATGGCCGCTAAAACGGACGCAGGCGGAGAATCTGCCCTTGGGTTGCGAATCGAGCTGTGGCATAAGCGAGGGACACTTGGGGATAAGTGCAGACGAACCGCCGTCTAGGTGGTCAGAATTCGACGGGACAGGCGCTCAGAATGGCAGATACATCACGGTTGGGTTTGACGCGGCGTGGCCTGATGGGCGCTTTCGCAGCGTCCTTGGTTGTTGCGGCTCCGACCTATTCAAATGCTTTCGGTCTTTTGCGGGGTGCCGGCGACATACGTCGCATCCGTATGTATTCAGGCCGGACCGGGGAAAGCATCGACACGATCTATTGGGTCGAGGGCGAATACATTCCCGAAGTCTTGAAAGAAATCAATCACTTCATGCGCGATTGGCGGTCCGGTGATGCCATCAAGATCGATCCGCGCACGGTGGACATCATGGCAGCGTCGCATCGCCTTATGGACGTGACAGAGCCGTACATGATGCTGTCGGGCTATCGCAGCCCCAAGACGAACGCGATGTTGCGGTCACAGTCGAGCGGCGTTGCCAGAAATTCGCTGCACCTGCGCGGTCAGGCAGCGGATTTGCGGCTGAAGTCGCGGTCGGTGGGTCAGATGGCGAAAGCGGCCGCTGCTTGTGCGTCCGGCGGGGTGGGCAAGTACTCACGCTCCAACTTTGTTCACATGGATTGCGGACCGGTTCGCAATTGGGGCGGCTGAGGCGGTAATTGATCGAGTTTTAAGATTAAAGGCGCCCCGTGGGGTGCCTTTTGCTGTCAGAGGCTGTTTCCGGAACTGTGCTAATCGGCATACGGATCTTTCGCGGCAGATGCGATTTCCCGCCCCCGAAAGCCCATTGCAACCACGAATTTTTCGGAACTGTCGGACCGGCTGGCGGGCGGCTTTACGTTGGCGACTTTGCGGAAATTCTTCTTCAGCATCGCCTGCATGACATTTTCGGCCCCTCCGGCCAGAACCTTCGCGACGAAGGTTCCGTTGTCCTCCAGCACATCAAAGGCAAAGTCCAGAGCGGCCTCGATCAGCGCCACGATTCGCAGGTGATCGGTCGCCTTGTGCCCGGATGCCGCTGCGGCCATGTCGGACATCACCACATCCGCCCTGCCCCCAAGCCAGCCTTTTACCAGATCATCCGCGCCGTCTGACAGGAAATCCAACTGGTGCAATTCAGCGCCGGGGATCGGCTCCACCTCTTGAAGATCTACCCCCAGCACGGTTCCGACGGGCTTTTTCGGGTTTTGCGCCAAGGCGTTGACCCGCGCCACGGCCACCTGACACCATCCCCCCGGCGCACAGCCAAGATCAACGACCCGCGCGCCCGGCCGCAGAAACCCATAGCGGTCGTCGAGTTCCAGGATCTTGTAGGCCGCGCGCCCGCGATAGCCTTCTTTCTTTGCTCGGATCACATAAGGGTCGTTCAACTGCCGTTCCAGCCAGAGCGTGGACGACAGCTTTCGCCCCTTTGCGGTTTTGACCCGCACCCGCAATTCGCGCTGGCCCCGGCCAGAGGTGGTCTTGTCGGTCATGTGAATGGTCCTTCGGTCAGCACGCCATCGGCGGTCATCTGGGCATAAAGCAGCCCTTCGCGCAGGCCCCGGTCGGCCACCGAAAGGCGATCAGTCGGCCATACCCGCATCAGCGCCTGAAGGATAGCCGCACCAGACATGATCAACGCATGCCTGTCACGGCCTATTCGCGGATCGGTCCGCCTGCCTTCAGGACCAAGCGCCAGATAGTCGCGGATCACAAAGTCAATCTGGTCACTGGTCATCTGCAGGCCATCCACCTTGGTCCGGTCATACCGTCGCAGGCCAAGGTAACTGGCGGCCACCGTTGTGACGGTGCCCGAGGTGCCGATGATCTGAAAGCCTTCGCGCGGATGCTGGGCATTATAGGGTGAAAAGCTTGCAAGTTGTTCTTCGAAAAACCAACTCATCAGCGCAAAGCGGGCCGCATCATCGTCCACGTCGCCGAATTGGTCACGCAAGGTGGCCACGCCAAGCGGCACCGAAATCCAATCCACCACTTTGGCCCCGTCGTCGGGCTGGGCGTTGAAACCGGTGTGCAGGCTCATGATCGCGCGGGGGCGGTTTTCAGGGCGCACTCCGGACAGGTCGATCCAGACCAGTTCCGTCGATCCGCCGCCGATATCCACCACCAAAAGCTGTTCGGTGCGCACGTTCACCAATGGGGCGCAGGAAATGACGGCCAACCGCGCCTCTTCCTCGGGGGGAATGATCTCAAGCGCCAGACCAGTTTCGCGTTTGACCTGCCGGATGAAATCACGCGCATTGCGGGCACGGCGACAAGCTTCGGTGGCCACAAGCCGCATCCGGTGCACGCCGTGGCGTTCGATCTTTTTCTGACAGATCCGCAGCGCCTGAACTGTTCGTCCCATAGAGGCACGCGAAAGCCTGCCCGAGGCTTCCAGCCCCACGCCGAGTTGGACAGTCTTCGAAAAGCTGTCCACAACCGTAAACTGACTGCCCTTTGGCTGGGCAATCAGCATCCGGCAACTGTTTGTGCCAAGGTCCAGTGCCGCGTATAGCGTGCCCTGCCCCGGCCGATGAGGGGGTAACGACTCGACGACACGGGATCCGCTGTCAGGATCAACCGGTGTTTGCGACACGTCCCCCCCTCGGGGACGCTCGGGCGTCATAAACCGCCCTCCATATGTGGTTACCACAAAGGTATAGCTGATCCCCCCATCCCGCAAGCGCTGTTGCAAACATGTTCGCCTGTCATTGGCCGTATGCATGATCTGCATGAGAATTTTTCGCATTTCACCCGGTCGCAGCCAGGCCACCCCTGCACTATTGTTTCATCTGGCAGGGCTTGGGTCGCATCCGCGATGCACCATGTCGAAAACGCACCCTCTTGTCGCAAATGGACGATTAGAACGGTGTCAGCAAGGTCAGGGGAATCAGGGCATGGCGGACGTAACGGTGGTCTTTTGGCGCGACATTCCGGCTCAGGTGATTGTGGGCAAGGGCCGTCGTGGTGCCAAGGCACAGCTTCCGGAACGCTTTGAACAGGCAATCGACCGATGCGCGATGAAGATCGGCGCCAAGGATGCCGATGCCTATTTGGCCGAATGGCGCAAGGCACCGGCCTATGAGGTGGAGGGCGAGCAAGAGGATGTCGCCCGCACCGAAGCCGCGCGGCTGGACGCCGAGTATGACACCGAACGTCTGAAAGCACTGATCGCTGCGGATGGCTGGGCAAAAGCCTGAGGCACCGTGCATGACCCTGAGGGAGAGAGTGATGGCTCTGTTCAATTTCCGCGCCAAGAGCGTGCAAACCCCGGCTACCGCGCAGGGTCAACTGGAAGCCTTCCTGACAGGCTATTCCATCGAGGTCATGCCGCGCACCGCCGAAAAGGTGGAAGATTTCCGAACACTTCTGCCAAGCGGCACGCGCGTTTATATCGCCCACATCGACGGCACGCCGATTGAAGACATGGTGTCAACGGCGGCCCGCCTGTCGCATGAGGGATTCATCCCGATGCCGCATTTCCCGGCTCGGATCATCAAGGACAAGGCAACCTTGACCGATTGGGTCAGCCGTTACCGCGATGCGGGCGTGCGTCAGGGTTTGTTGCTGGCGGGTGGCGTTGCCGAACCGGTGGGGGATTTTGCGACCTCGATGCAACTGCTGGAGTCGGGCGTGTTTGCGGATTTTGATCGCCTGCATGTCGCGGGGCATCCTGAGGGTAACAAGGACATCGATCCCGATGGGTCAGACCGCATGGTGATGGAGGCCGCGCGGTGGAAGTCGGCCTTTGCCGAGCGGACCGATGCCAAGATGGCTATGGCGACGCAGTTCTGCTTTGATGCCGCCCCCGTGATTGACTGGGTTAACCGGTTGCAGGCCGAAGGTGTGACACTGCCGGTGCATATCGGAGTGGCCGGACCAGCCAAATTGCAGACCCTGATCAAATTCGCAATTGCCTGTGGTGTTGGTCCGTCGTTGAAGGTGCTGCAAAAGCGGGCGATGGATGTGACCAAACTGTTGCTGCCCTATGAGCCGACCGATGTGTTGGCCGCGCTGGCGGCACACAAGGCCGCCAACCCCGGTTTCGGGATCGAGCAAGTTCATTTCTTCCCGTTGGGCGGGATCAAGACCAATGCCCAATGGGTGACAGAACATGGCGGTGCCGCAGGCAAACCCGCCAAAGCCGCTTAATAAAAAGGTTGAAGAATGACCCGCACTGTCCTTGAATCCAAAACGAAAACCGTGACCATCGGTTTTGACGAACCCTTTTGCGTGATTGGCGAGCGGATCAACCCGACAGGTCGCAAGAAGCTTGCCGCCGAGTTGGAAGCGGGAAATTTTGAAACCGTGATCCGCGATGCGCTGGAGCAGGTTGCCTGCGGGGCCACGGTTCTGGATGTGAATTCGGGCGCGGTGTTCACCAACAAGATGGCCGAGGATCCGCGCTATGCGGACAACAACTTTGTCGAACCGCCGCTGATGAAAGCGCTGATCGAGATCATTCAGGCCACTGTGGATGTTCCGTTGTGCATCGATTCATCGGTTCCGGCCGCGCTGGAGGCCGGGCTGGCCGCCTGCGAGGGTCGTCCTTTGCTGAACTCCGTCACGGGAGAGGAAGACCGTATGGAATTGGTTCTTCCTCTGGTGAAGAAATACAACGTGCCGGTGGTGGCAATTTCCAACGACGACACAGGCATTTCGCCCGATCCTGACGTGCGCTTTGCGGTGGCCAAGAAGATTGTCCAGCGCGCCGCCGACTTCGGGATCCCTGCGCATGATATCGTGGTGGACCCGCTGGTGATGCCGGTCGGCGCCATGGGCAGCGCGGGGCAGCAGGTGTTTGCTCTGGTGCGGCGTTTGCGCGAGGAGCTGGGCGTGAACACCACCTGTGGCGCGTCCAACATCTCGTTCGGCCTGCCGCATCGGCACGGGATCAACGCGGCCTTCTTGCCGATGGCGATTGGCGCAGGCATGACCAGCGCCATCATGAACCCGGTGCGTCAGGTCGAGATGGAAGCAATCCGGGCGGCCAACTTCCTGATGAACCACGATTCCAACGGCGGCGAATGGATCCGGTTTGCCAAGGTTCTGGAAGCGGTCGAAGGCGGGATGACCTTTGCCGATGCCTCTGCCGCTGCAAGCCAAGCCGCAGGGGGCCGCCGTGGCGGTCGTCGCGGTCGCGCATAGGTGCAACCCTTGCGGTCAGCGTTTGTCTTGAACACTGCCGATCAGCCCATGGAAAGCTGGGCGGATGCCATGCGCGGCACGGTGCGCTGGCAAAGTCTGTTCTCGGCAGACGCGACCCCGACCGACAGCCTGACCTGTGGTGTCGCGCATGTCGCCAAGGGTGATACCTTTACACTGCACAGCCACCCGCAGGCTGAAGTCTATTTCGGCATCTCGGGGCATGGCACGGTGATGGTGGACGGCCAGCCCTTTGCCATGGCGCCCGGAGTGGCCCTGTTCATTCCCGGTGGGGCGGTGCATGGCATCCTGCGGGCCGGCGAAGACATGAGCTGGTTCTACGTCTTTGCCGCAAATGCCTTTGATGAAATCCACTATGACTTCCAGACGGCACAGTCCGTCGCATTGCAGTCGCCGCCCGCCGGTCTAGAACCGAAGGGCGAGCAGGAGTAAACCGATGTCGGACGACGCACTAGTGATTTTCACACCTTCGGGAAAACGGGGGCGGTTTCCTCTTGGCACCCCGGTTCTGACCGCCGCGCGGCAGCTTGGCGTGGATCTTGACTCGGTCTGCGGCGGGCGCGGCATCTGCTCCAAATGTCAGATCAGCCCCGGCTATGGCGAGTTCCCCAAACATGGCGTGACGGTGCATGACGATGCGCTGACGGAATGGAACGCGGTTGAGGATCGCTACAAGTCCAAGCGCGGGATGCTGGATGGCCGCCGTCTGGGGTGTCAGGCACAGGTCATGGGCGATGTGGTGATCGACGTGCCGCCGGAAAGTCAGGTCCACAAACAGGTGATCCGCAAGTCCGCAACCGAACGGGTCATTGCCATGGACCCGGCCACGCGTCTGCTTTACGTCGAGGTGGCCGAGCCCGACATGCATGAACCTTCGGGCGATTTCGAACGTCTGGCAGCCGCGCTGCACGATCAGTGGCAGGTGGCGGATGTCACAGCCGATCTTGCGATCCTGCGCCGTCTGCAACCGGTGCTGCGCAAGGGCGCGTGGAAGGTCACGGTCGCACTGCACAAGGGCAACCATGACGCCCGGCCGCAGATTTTGGATATTTGGCCCGGCTTTCATGACGGTGCGATCCACGGGCTGGCGATAGACCTTGGATCGACCACCATTGCCGCACACCTGTGCGATCTGCGCGACGGCCGGGTGCTGGCCTCGGGCGGGGTGATGAACCCTCAGATCCGCTTTGGCGAAGATCTGATGAGCCGGGTGTCGTATGTGATGATGAACGCCGGCGGCGATGTGGAAATGACCCGCGTCGTGCGCGAGGCGCTCAATGCGCTGGCCGTGTCGATCTCGACCGAAGGTGGCGTTGATCCCAACAGCATTTACGAAACTGTCGTGGTCTGCAATCCGGTGATGCACCATCTTTTGCTGGGCATTGATCCGGTCGAACTTGGGCAGGCGCCCTTTGCACTGGCCACCTCGGGCAGCCTGTCGCTGGACGCGCGGGATCTGGACATGACGGACGTCAACCGGGCGGCACGGGTATATATACTGCCGTGCATCGCGGGCCATGTCGGCGCTGATGCGGCGGCGGTGGCCCTGTCGGAACAACCGAACACGTCAGAAGACATGGTTCTGATCGTCGATGTCGGCACCAATGCCGAACTGCTTTTGGGCAACAAGACCAAGGTTCTGGCCTGTTCGTCCCCCACAGGCCCCGCATTCGAAGGCGCACAGATTTCCAGCGGTCAACGCGCAGCCCCCGGTGCGATCGAGAGGGTCGAGATTGATCCGTTGACCAAAGAGCCCCGATTCAGGGTGATCGGGTCCGAGTTGTGGTCAGACGATCCCGGCTTTGCGGACGCCACAGCCACGACCGGCATCACGGGCATTTGCGGGTCCGGCATCATCGAAGCTGTTGCAGAAATGCGGATGGCCGGGCTGGTCGATCCCAGCGGCTTGATCGGTGGGCCGGATCAAACCGGAACACTGCGGTCAGTCCCCGAAGGCCGGACCCACAGCTACCTGTTGCATGACAGCAGCGCCGACGGTGGGCCGCGCATCATGGTTACCCAAGGTGATATCCGCGCGATCCAACTTGCCAAATCGGCGCTTTACGCCGGCGCACGCCTGTTGATGGACGAAATGGGGATAGACCATGTGGACCGTGTGACGCTTGCTGGGGCGTTTGGTGCGCATATCAGCCCCAAGCATGCCATGGTGCTGGGCATGATCCCCGATGCTCCTTTGGACAAGGTGACGAGCGCCGGCAATGCGGCAGGAACCGGCGCGCGGATCGCTTTGTGCAATGTGGCCGCACGCGATCAGATCGAAGCCGTCGTGCATCAGATTCACAAAGTGGAAACCGCCATCGCCCCACGGTTCCAGGAACATTTCGTCAATGCCAACGCGATCCCGCATGCCGTTGACAGATTCCCGTCGCTTTCGTCGGTGGTCACCCTGCCCAATGTGTCTTTCAACACCTCTGGCGGCGGGCGCGAAGCCCGGCGTCGGCGCGGATAATGTGGATGTTTTCGGGCTGGCAACGGTGCAGGGCCGTGATAGCGTCACGGACATGACCGATACCCAACCCAACCGATCCGAGGTTTGCCTGCTGCTTGAACGCGTGGCGGCACATGACCGCGCAGCGTTTGGCGCATTGTATCGGGCGGCTGGTCCGAAACTTATGGGCGTACTGATGCGTATCCTTGGCACAAGGTCTGAGGCAGAGGACGCGTTGCAAGAGGTATTCACCAGAGTCTGGCTGCGTGCGGGGCGGTTCGATCCATCGCGCGGGGTCGGCATGACCTGGTTGGTGGCCCTGTCGCGCAACCATGCGATAGACCGTTTGCGCGCGCGCAAGCCCGAGCAGTCCGCAGATGGCGAGGCCGAATTGATCCCCGATGCTGCCCCACGCGCCGAGACAAAGCTGATCGCGCAAGGCGAGGCACGTCGGGTGACTGACTGCTTTGACACATTGGAACCGGAGCGCGCCGACGCAGTACGCGGCGCCTATCTTGACGGATTGTCCTATGACGCCCTCGCCGAACGTCACGGCATACCACTGAACACGATGCGCACATGGTTGCGTCGCAGTCTGCTGAAGCTGAAGGAGTGTCTGGATCAATGATCGACGTTCCCTTGACCCCGCAAGATGACGACGACGCCCTGGCCGGGGAATATGTTCTTGGCGTACTCGACCTTTCCGATCGGCTGGCTGTTGAGGCACGTCTGAAAACCGATACCGCCTTTGCCGCCCAGGTCGCACGTTGGGAAACACATTTTGCCGCGTTGAATGAAGATTATGCCCCCGCCCCTGTGCCGGATGGTCTTTTTTCTGAAATCGAGTCGCGTTTGTTCCCGGTGGCCCCGGCTGCCCGAACGCGGTGGCCCCTGTGGCTTGCGGGGGCACTGACGGCCGCAGCCGTCGTGGTTGGCACTCTGTTCCTTGTTCAACCGTCCAGTCCCGGCACGGTCATTGCAAACCTTGGCGCGCCAAATGCGGCAGTGGCCTATGAGGCCCGTCACGACGGGGCTCATCTGGTCATAAGCCGTATTGCTGGGTCGCCACCTCCGGCAGGTCAAAGCCATGAACTTTGGGTCATTGCACCGGGCGCTGCGCCTGTTTCCCTGGGGGTGATTGGACTTCAACCTCTTGATATCGAGTATCCGCGTCCACCCTCTGGTTGGGTCCTTGCAATTTCGGTTGAACCAGACGGAGGGTCGCCCACCGGGGCACCCACTGGACCCGTGATCTTGACAGCGGAAATTGGCGCCTGATCAGACTTGCAAACACCTTGGGGTGGTGCGGGGGCGGTTTGGCAAGCATTCATTTGCCCACAGGCAAGCGTTCCGATCAGCGCGGAGGGCACACCTTTTTTTGTGGATGCTGTGTCACCTGTCACAAAGGCCTCTCCCCCGTTGACCGGCGAAGCATCCACCGGGTTGGCAGGCTTTTGGGCCGATGACGTTGCCTGTCATCGAACAGTCCGCGCGCCGACATCTCGCCGCCCGGACTCAGGCGGTTGCCGCAATATGATCGCGGGCCACCGACATGGTTTTCAGGATAGCGTGCACGCTGTCGCCCGCCTGCAATCCCATGGTCTCGGCGGCGCGGCGGGTGATGCGGGCCAGAATTTCATGTCCGCCCACGTCGATATGCACCATTACTGCGGGTCCATGCCCGGGCACGATCCGGGTGATCTGCCCCGCAAGGATGTTCTGCGCCGACAGTCCTTCAGGCTGCGCGCGCGACAAGATCACCTCATGTGCCATGATCCGCACCCGGACGGCGGTGCCGCGAACGGAATCGACCATCGGCAGAAACACGGGTCCGCTCGCCGTTTCCAGCCGGGTCAGTCCATCCGTCAAATGTTCGGCCACAATTGCGGGCAGCAGTGACGCCACCTCGCGGATCCCCATGGCGCGCAGGGCATGGGGGTCGGCCATCACTTCGGCCGTTGTTCCGGAGCGCACGGCGGTGCCGCTCTCGATCACCACCATACGGTCAGCCAGAAGTTGCGCTTCGTTCATGTCATGCGTGACCAGAACAACGGGCATGGCCAGATGCGCGCGCAAAACGACAATCTCGGCATACAATTTTTCCCGTGTCGCCCGATCCACCGCCGAAAAGGGCTCATCCAGCAACAGCGCGTCCGGCTTGCGGGCCAGCGCGCGGGCCACCGCCACGCGCTGTTGCTGGCCGCCAGACAGGTGAGCAGGCTTGCGGTCGGCCAACCCGTGAAGGTTCACCAGGTTCAGCAAGCGCTTTGCCTCGGCCTCGTCGGGCGAATCCATCGCCGACATCACATTCCGCGCCGCCGTCATGTGCGGAAACAACGCATAGTTCTGAAAGACCACCCCAACCCGGCGGCGGTGAGGCGGCAGGTTCAAGCCCGCCTGTGTATCCAGCCAAACCGTGCCGCCGACGCTGACCCGCGCCACCTGCGGCCGCCACAGCCCCGCTATGGTGCGCAGCAGCGTCGTCTTTCCCGATCCGGAATGACCAACCAACGCCAGCAATTCGCCCGGTTCCACCCGGAACGCCATCTCCAGCGGAATGGGCGCCTGTGCCGATACCATCACTTCCAGTGCCATCAGCCCAACCTTCGCCCGATGCGGGCCGACAGCATGTAGGTGAGGGTAATGGTGACAAGCGAAATTGCCACCAACGTGGCCGACATGATCGCAGCGCCTTCCATGTCAAATCCCTGCACCCGATCATAGATAGAGATCGCGATGGTCCTGGTCACACCGGGGATCGACCCGCCCATCATCAGGATCACGCCAAATTCACCCAGCGTATGGGCAAAGACCAGAACCATTGCGGTCAACACACCCGGCCAGGCCAGTGGCAACTCTACCTTCCACAAAGATGCCCAAGGCGACAACCCACAACACGCTGCCGCCTCGCGCACCTCGACCGGAACCGCCTCGAACCCGCGCTGCGCGGGCTGGATGGCAAAGGACAGATTGAAGATGACGGATGCCAGCAGCAATCCTTCAAAGGTGAACACCAACTGGTGCCCGAACACCCGCTGCCAAAAATCACCCACCGGCGAATTGCGCCCAAAGGCCAGCAGCATATAGAACCCGAACACCGTGGGCGGCAGGACAAGCGGCAGCATCACCAGCGCCTCTACCAGCCCTTTGCCGCGAAACTGACGATAGGCCAGGAACCGCCCGGCCAAGATCGACAGTGGCAGCAGGATCACCACCGTCCATCCGGCCAAACGCAGCGAAAGATAAAGCGCGGTCCAGTCCAAGGCTCAGTTCCCTTCAGGCAGCACGAAACCGTATTTGACCATGATCTCGCGTGCTTTCGGCGACTGCATATAGGCGTAAAACTGTTCGGCCACCGGCGTCGCATTTTTCATCAGGGCCATGCGCTGCAACAGAGGATCGTGCCAATCATGGTCAATAAGAGCGTAACTGCCCGCAACCGATACTTCAGGCGCGCTTGCCAACGATAGGGCGATGATGCCGCCGTCGGCATTTCCCGACAACGTAAATTGTGCGGCCTGACTGACGTTTTCACCTAAAACGATGTGCGGTTGGATCTTGTCCCACAACCCACGGTATGTCAGCGCCTCTTTGGCGCGCAAGCCATAGGGGGCGTGTTCGGGATTGGCGATTGCGAATTTGGTCAGCGAGCCCGCGTCCAGCATGGCAGCCAGATTGTCCAGCGCTGCATCTGCCGTCAGCTTCGAACCTGTCGGCACCATGATCACGATCCGCCCTTCGGCATAAAGAGCGCCTTCGTCGCGGGCCAGACCTTCTGCCGCCAGTTGCTTGATGAATTTCTCATCGGCCGCCATAAACATCTGGAA
>JBKBWK010000012.1:0-12625 GCA_046313895.1 Paracoccaceae bacterium | reverse complement strand
GGTGCACCTTGCCGGATTTGCGTGGCAAAGTTTCCGGTTGACCCCAGCGAGATTTCCACCGTCTTGCCCGTATCGGCCTCGAAGGCTTGTGCGATCTCGGTCACCGCAAATTTCAGATCGGCGGCGGCAGCGATTACCGGAGGTGCGTTTTGCGCCTGCAACGGTGCTGCAAACACAAATGCGGTAACGACGGCCAGTATAGAACGGCGCGAAACGGCGCAGGCCATGAGTATCCCCCGGAGTTATGTTTCTTCACACATATCGCAGAGAGATCGCATCCAGCACAAGCGCTATTTTCCTTCAGGGATATCGCTCAGTGGATCACTGACCGCAACAAGGTGCCCTTCCCCATCACGTCATCCTCATAGCCTTGCCGACAGCATGGTCGCGCTGCGTAGCGGTCTACTTAAGGCCACCAGACACGTAACGCCACTTGCGCGTAAAGTGCGTTGCACCAGCCGAAGCGTGAAATGAGCTTGCGGACGACGTGACACCTGGCAGCGATATGCTCTGAGGAAAAGGGATCGACATCCTGCGTCTGTCTGATCGCCAAGGGGCATGGATAGAAATCGTTGCGCAAGAGAATCCCCCTTGCATATTTGCGCTAGTCGCGATTAAGAGGCTGCCACGGACAGTTGGCCGAGTGGTCGAAGGCGCACGCCTGGAAAGTGTGTAGGCGGGGAACCGTCTCGAGGGTTCGAATCCCTCACTGTCCGCCATTATCCACTCTAAACTTTTGTTTTTATTATATAATAATAGGGCCCGTTGACTTGACCCTAACATAATCCCTAACTTGTCGGATTGCAGTGCTGCCTGTTTTGTTCCCGCTCGGGCAGTCATTAGTCTCAATTACCTGAGACGTTGTTGCGTAACTGACGCCTGAGGCATGCTTGCCCCTTTCACCGTCAGGGTCAGGCCACGCGAACGATGTCGGCGGTCCCGAGGGCCGAGAAGCGGTTCATCAGTGCGATGCGGATGTGGATTTCGGCGGTTTGACGGTCGGGGGTGAGCCATTGGCACGCCATGGGTCCGAGTGACAATCGCGAACGGTGGCGATGCGATCTCCGAAGGCTTTGAGGTCGAGCAGGTTGAGCGCCACAGGTTCGAGCGAACCTGCGAGCGCATCTTCGTCTCGATCCGGCTTCGGGCGTGGTATCCCGTCCATCGCTTCCAGAACGCCCTGCCGTAGTGCCGTGTGGCGCGGAGGGTCTCGTTTCTGGCAGTCGCTGCCGGGCAATCCTCTTTCCACGGCCGCCCGTTCTTGCGGATCGGGTGGAGGGCATGAACGCCACTGGTTCAAGTGAAATGCCCGACGTCGGCGTGGCCTGCCGGTCGATGATGTGCGCAGGGGACCGTGGCCTATGATGGGGCCGCGCAAGCCCCGAAGCGGTGGCAGCGTCGGGTGTCATAGGACCCGTTGGCAGTCACGGTGCCGATCTGTTCGCCCTCTGGTATCTGGTCGAGCAGTTCCGGCAGAACGGGACTGTCGCCATCGCTGCTCGGGGTGAATTCCACCACCCTTATGTCAGACGTGGCGGTGTCCATCGCCAGATCCACCTTGCGCCATTGGCGTCGGCCCTGAATACCGTGCTTTCTGGCCTGCCATTCGCCATCACCGAGGAACTTGATCCCGGTGCTGTCGATCAAGAGGTTCAGGGGGCCATCGGCGCGACGATACGGGATCTGGACGGCCAGCCCTCGGCAGACTTTCGCGGCGCCACCGGCGCCACGGTCCTGCCTCGATCTGGCGTCGGCACAAGGTGGTGTAGTCAGGCACCGCCCAGTCCAGGCCCGCCATCTTCAGCAGGCTGGCCACCATCCCGGTCGTTTGCCGGAGCCTCAGCTTGAACAGGACCTTGACGGTCAGACAGAACTTGAGCGCCGCATCCGAGAAGACCGCAGGGCGACCGGGGCTGCCGTCATGCGGCGCGAGCCAGGTCATGTCCTTGTCCAACCAAATCAGCAGTGAGCCGCGCTTGCGCAGCGAAGCAGTGTAACTGGACCAGTTCGGCGTCCGGTAGCGGACGGTAGCGGGCGGGTGAAGGTTTGCTCATGCTGCCCGTCTAAACAAATGGATTCACGATGTGAATCCTCGACGGTCAGAATTCTGCAACAACGCCGCGCAGAGGACGTCCCGGCGGACAGCGGATTATGGCGGTTCCGCTATGCGCCTAACGTCAGGATCACGCGGCGGTTCTGTCGGCCCTTGTTTTCGATCTTGCTGATCGCGATATGGCCAATTTCGCCGGTACGGGCGACATGGGTGCCACCGCAGGGCTGCAGGTCGATCTGATTGGCGCCCTGCCCGATCCGGATGAGCCGGACCCGGCCCTGACCCATCGGCGGCATCACTGACATGGTTTTCACCAGACCGGGATTGGCGAGCAGCTGTTCGTCCGAGATCCAGTCATCCGTCACCGGCAAATCGCGGTCAACAAGCGCGTTCAGGGAATCGTTCCATCTGTCGAAGCTGGCCGGAGGCTCTGGCATATCAAAGTCAAGCCGCCCCCGGTCGGCTCCGATCTGCCCACCGGTCACCGGCAAGGGAATAACCACCGACAACAGGTGCAAAGCCGTGTGCATCCGCATGTGCCGGTGCCGCCGCCCCCAGTCCAGACGTTGGGTCAGCACACTTCCGACCGGCGGCAGCGGCAGCGGTTCTGACGGAACCAGCGCGATCTGCCCCCCCTCAACCTTGACCGCCGTCGCAATCGCGCGGCGCTCGCCCTGCCAGTCGATCCAGCCGGAGTCGCCCGGTTGACCGCCACCCGTCGCATAGAACACCGTGCGATCCACAAGGATCCCACCTTCAGGTGTGTGGCCTGTCACCCGAGAGTCGGCCTGTTGCAGATAGCCATCATTGCGGAACAGAAGGTCGGTTTCCATCTACTCCCCTCCTGTTGTCGGATCATTGCTGGGGTCGCCCAGGCCTTCGCCGGGCATGTGGTCCCGTGCCAGGGGCGCTTTGGGCTTTGCTTCGGGCGACGGGGCAGATGTCACCGGTACTGCGGCCGCCCCCCCGGCAGCACCGGTCACCGCGCGCAGAAGATCAGCGATCTCGGCCGCATTGCGCAGCGTGACATCAGACTGGGCAAAGGGAATCTCGATTCCTTCTTCCGCGAACCGTTTGGCGATCTGGTGGTTGATCTCGCTGCGCACCGAGATTGAAAAGTTCACATCGCGCAGGATCACGCGGATTTCGAATTCCAACGAGTCCGCGCCAAACCCCATCAGCGCGACAATCGGCGGTGGGTTCAGGATCGCCAGAGGTTGGGCTTCGGCAATTTCTTGCAACACCCGCGTCACCTTGCGCGTATCAGACCCGTAAGACACGCCCACGGGCACGATCAGGCGTCCAGACAGGTTGAAGCGTGTCCAGTTCGTCACGCGGCCCGCCACAAGATCAGTGTTCGGCACGATCACGTCGGTCCGGTCGAAGGTCTCTATCCTGGTCGAGCGGACCGAGATCGCCTTGACCCGCCCCTGCACCCCACCAACTTCGATCCAGTCGCCTTCGCTGACCGGGCGTTCGATCAACAGGATGATGCCGGAAACAAAGTTTGACACGATGTTCTGCAAGCCAAAGCCGATGCCGACCGACAAGGCCCCGGCGACGATGGCAAGCCCGGACAGGTCGATCCCGGCAGAATTGATTGCGATCAGCCCGGCGAGGAAAATCCCGACATAGCCAACGCCGGACACCAGCGCATTGCGCGCCCCCTGATCCAGTGTGGTGCGGGGCAGGATCGATCCGCGCAATGCGCCCTGAAGCAGCCGGGTCACCATGATGCCCAACCCGAACAGCACCGCAAAGAACAGAAAGTCCGTGGGCGAAATACGTGTCTCGCCCAGCGTGAAACCTTCGCGCAGCCGCGTCCACAACTCGGTCAGGTCGGCGACACGCGCGCCCCAGATCAATGCGAACAACGGCAAGGCTGCAAGCACCAGACCAAAGCCCACCAGAACGGGCACCAAGGCGTTGCGCGCGTCGTCTTCGTTGCGGGTGATCACCCCGTAGATGTCGGAGGCCAAAACCTGAAGGATATACAAAAGCCCCATCACCCCAAGTGACGTGGCCGCCGGAAAGATCATGGCCCCCGCGGCCGGGATATAGCCAATCGCCGCCAGCACCGATCCCGCTATTCCGACAAGCACCGCCCCCCGCCCGACCAGCGACACGATGCGGTTGCGAAAGCCGACCTCATCATCCGTTTCACTTTCGGCGGTAGCGGTCAGACGCATCAATCGTCCGACCCGCACCAGCAGGACCGCCGCAAGGATCAGAGTGGGAAAGGCCAGCACACCGCGCGTGGCTTCGGTCAGGGACTGACTGTCCATGACGGCCTGACGCAAGGTGTCAAACGCAATCACCAGCCCATAGAGACCAGTCAACAGCCGCCCTTCGGCCCGACGTTCTTCTGTCAGCCGCACCGGCAGGAAATCGTGATCGCGCGGAAACAGGCGCGCCCCAAGCCACAATGAGACAAACAAAAGGAACCCCGCCACGGGAAGGATCTGCAGCAGAACCGTACCAACGATGCCGAACATGCCCGACAGGCGCAAAGCGTGTGTCAAGGCAATGACGCCCAAGGTCGGAAGGATGATCTGACCCAAGGACAGGATCAGAACGGCAACCTTGACCCCCCCCGCCGACCACCGCTTGGCGATCAGGGCCAGAAGGCCCTCGATCAGCGTTCTGCCCCGCAAGATCAGACCCAGACCAATCAGCACGAAGACCAAAATTGCCGGCAGATTGTCAAACAGCGTTTCGCGCGCCGACGGCAGGCTGGTGCGACGCGCTGTTTCGCCGATCACAACCGACACCACCGCGTTGGCCGACCGAAAGGCGTCCGGCCAGTTGGCGGGGTTCAAAGGCGACGGGTAAAGTTGCAAAAGCTCGTCTGCCTGCCGTTCGCGCAGCGTCCTGTCGATTTCCGCGATCAAACCGTCGGCTCGGCGATAGGCTTCTTCGGCGGCAATGCCGGGGGCTTGCAACCTGACCAGTTGTTCGGTCAATGCGGCGCGGCGGGCGGCGATCTCGTCCGCTTCGGTCTGGCCCTCTGCGGGTGCCGGACCAAGGGCGGCAATCTGCTGTCGCAGCGTGGCGATGCGGGATGAATTGGTGTTCTGCGCCACCAAAAGGGTTTCGCGCCATGAAACAAGTTGCGCCCGCAGGGTTTCAAGCCCGGCGGCGCTGGGGGATGTGCTTTCCAGCGCGGCTTCTGCGCGGGCCGCCACGGCTTCCCACGCGGCATAGTCAACGTCAGATCCCGACGCGCCCCCGTCTGTTGGGGCGAACCGGGCCGGACGATCGGTGGCCGGCCCACTGGACGCGTCGGATGGCGCATCGGCGACAGGGCTTTGTTCGGTGGAATCCGGGGCTGCCTGCTGGGCCAAACCATGCGTTGCGAACAGCCCCAGACATGCCGCAACAATCGCCGCGCGCAGACAGGCCAGACCGTCTCGCCGTTTCATGCGTCCTCGAACACGCTGGGCAAGGGCTTCGGCGGGCTGTCCAGCCATACAGGCACAGGCAAGCCCTTTTCCTTCAGGAATGTCGGATTGTAGAGCTTGGACTGATAGCGGTTGCCATAGTCGCACAGGATGGTGACGATGGTATGCCCCGGCCCCATTTCCTGCGCCATGCGGATGGCGCCTGCGATGTTGATGCCGGAAGACCCGCCCATGCACAGCCCTTCGTCCTGCAACAGATCGAACACCAGCGGCAAAGCCTCGGCGTCGGATATGCGACAGCTGAAATCGGGGGTGAAACCTTCCAGATTCGCGGTGATGCGCCCCTGCCCGATCCCCTCGGTGATCGAGGTGCCGGGGCTTTCAAGCTTGCCGGTGGTGTAAAACGCGTGCAACGCGGCACCCTCGGGATCCGCCAGCCCGATCTTGACGCCTTTGGGCTGCAACGCCATGCCCACGCCGGCCAGAGTGCCGCCCGAACCGACCGCGCAGATGAAGCCATCCACGCGGCCCCCGGTCTGGTCCCAGATCTCTGGTCCGGTGGTTTCGATATGTGCCTGGCGATTGGCCACATTGTCGAACTGATTTGCCCAGATCGCGCCGTTCGGTTCGGTGCGCGCCAGCGCCGCTGCCAGACGCCCTGAATAGCGCACATAGTTGTTGGGGTTGCGGTAGGGCGCGGCGGGCACCTGCACCAGTTCCGCCCCCGCCAGACGCAGCATGTCTTTCTTTTCCTGACTCTGGGTTTCAGGAATGACGATCACGGTCTTGAACCCCATCGAGGCACCGACAAGCGCCAGTCCAATGCCGGTATTGCCCGCAGTGCCTTCAACAATCGTGCCACCCGGTTTCAGATCACCGCGCGCCACAGCGTCGCGGATGATGTACAGGGCAGCCCGGTCCTTCACCGATTGACCGGGATTGAGGAATTCGCATTTGCCAAGGATGGTGCAGCCCGTCAGTTCCGACGCGCGTTTCAGCTTCAGAAGCGGGGTGTTGCCGATGGTATCGGCAAGATCGGAATGGATGCGCATGATCGGCCCTCTTGTCCTTTGACCCATGTGTAGGCAAGTCAGCCGCCAACCTCAAGCAGTGCAACGCACAGGTGATGCGAAAGCGCGCAGCTGGAGGAGCTGCGCGCTTCAAGGGATTGCGGCACACACAGCGCACCCACCGGCGCGCTAGCATGTCAGGGTCAGGCAGACACCAACAGGCCATCGGCCTTCAGCCCTGCATAGCATTCGTCCAGGCTGGTCTTGGCCCGGTCGATCAGGATGTCGATTTCCGTCGGCGTGATGACCAGCGGCGGCGCAATGATCATCCGATCGCCCACAGCCCGCATGATCAGATTGTTGGCAAAGCACCGCTCGCGGCAGCGATATCCCACCGTTCCCTGCTCTCCCGCGAACTTGGCACGCTTGGACTTGTCCGGGGTCAGCGCGATAGAGCCCATCAGCCCCACCAGTTTGGCCTCACCCACCAGCGGATGATCCACCAGCGCGTTCCAGCGTTCCTTCAGATAAGGGTGCGCTACATCGCGAACATGCTCAACGATATGCTCCTCTTGCAAGATGCGCAGGTTTTCCAACGCCACCGCCGCCGCCACCGGATGGCCGCTGTAGGTGTAGCCGTGGAAGAACTCGCCACCCTCGGCAATGGTCGCTGCCACCTCGTCACAGACGATCGACCCGCCGATGGGCTGATAGCCCGAGGACAGGCCCTTGGCGATGGTCATGATATGCGGCCTGATCCCGTAGGTCTGCGACCCGAACCAGTTGCCGGTGCGGCCAAAACCGGTGATGACCTCATCCGCGATCAGCAGGATGCCGTATTTGTCGCAAATGCGCTGGATCTCGGGCCAGTAGGTCGCTGGCGGAATGATCACGCCCCCGGCGCCCTGCACCGGCTCACCAATAAAGGCCGCAACCTTGTCGGCCCCCAACTCGAGGATCTTCGCCTCAAGCTGTTGTGCCCGCTCCAACCCGAAATCGGCTTCGGTCATGTCGCCGCCTTCGCCCCACCAATAGGGCTGGTCGATGTGCACGATCCCGTCGATCATGCCGCCATGCGCGTGGATCGGGGCCATGCCGCCCAAAGACCCTCCTCCCATGGTTGAACCATGATAGCCATTCTTGCGGCTGATGATGATGCGGCGGTCCGGCTGCCCCTTCACATCCCAATAGCGACGCACCAGGCGGATGTTGGTGTCATTCGCCTCGGACCCGGACCCGGCAAAGAACACGTGGTTCAGATCGCCAGGTGCCAGTTCGGCAATCTTTGCGGCCAAGGCAATGGCAGGCACATGGGTGGTCTGGAAGAACGTGTTGTAATAGGCCAGCTCCTCCATCTGGCGCGCAGCCACATCGGCCAGCTCCTTACGACCATAGCCGATGTTCACGCACCAAAGGCCCGCCATGCCGTCGATGATCTGGTTGCCCTCGCTGTCTGTCAGCCAGACGCCCTTTCCGCGCGTGATGATCCGTGCACCCTTGGCTGCCAGACCATTGGCATCGGTAAACGGATGCATGTGATGCGCCGCATCCAGAGCCTGCAGCTCGGCGGTCGGCAGGTGATTGGTGATCATGTTCATGGCCATGTCCTTTCGGAATCAACAGGGCATCTGGCCCATGCTTTTCTCGAGGATATGATCAAACCCGATCCAGTTCAAGAAATTTGATCAAATTATCAGATCACCCGGAAGCCTCAAATGGCAACCCTAGATGTTGCCCTGTTCCAGCGCCAGACGGACCTGATCCACGCCCTGTGCGATGTCGCGCTCCATCGCCTCGCGCAACGCCCCCGCATCCCCCGCCCGCATCGCGGCAAGCGCCTCGGAATGTCGGTCTGGCAGGGAATCACTGCCAAACCGCGAACAGACCACCCGCAACGACGGGCCGAAACGCAGCCACATCGACCGCGCCATATCGACCAGAACCGGCGCCCCGGACGCCTCGTACAGGCAAAAGTGGAACGCATGGTTGGATTGAAGATAGTCCGGGATATCGCCGGCGCGGATCGCCCGGTCCACGGTGTTGTCGATCCCCTGCAAACGGCTGATCAGGGCTGGTGTCAGATGCGCCGCTGCCATTTCGGCCAGCTTGGGTTCTATGGTCAGACGCGCAAAGGCCACCTGCTCCAGCATCGCGGCTGTCATGTGCGGCACGGCCACGCGCCGGTTTCCCTGCGGTTCCAGCGCACCTTCGGCTGTCAGCCGACGGATCGCCTCGCGCACCGGGGTCATGCCGGCGTCAAGCTCGGCGATCAACCCCTGGATGGTGACCGCTGCCCCGGGTGCAAGATGGCCAAACAGGATCATGTCACGCAAGCGCGCATAGGTCAGCTCATGGGTCGGTATCTTCCGGCTATCCGCGTCCATCACGCCTCCCGCGCTGTCGCGTCCCTTATGACGGGTTCACCGACGCAATCAAGATCTGATCAAATCCGGTCGTCATAATCAAAGCGCAGCACATCTGCCTGCCAGCCCTGCCCGGTCATGTCATGCGCCACCACACCGACAAAAGCGCCGGTAAAGCTGGCATGCTCACCCCTGCCGCCTTCGTCGGAAATCAGAGCCGCATTCAAGGGCGCCCCGATGTCCCGGCCATTCAGCGTGAACTGCTGCACGGCACCCTCGACCCGCACCCCAAGCGTAACATCTCCGTCCGGGCACGGATGGATGCCATGGAAGGTCAACGCTTCGTGCTGCCAATCCCCAAGGCACGACACAAGGCTGACAACCTGGGCGCCTTGCTCGCACGTGATCAACGCGGCGTGAAACTTGTGGCGATTATAATAGGTGATCAGACCGACAGCCTGTTGCCACGACGGCGGATCGGCACGAAAGACGGCAGCGGCGGTGTAGCTGGCCTCTTCCTGACGCCGCGCCACCAAAGTTTGCTCAAACCACGACCCAAGGCTTTCGCGCCCGGTCAGCCGAAGGCATGCACCGGTCAATGTGAACAACCGGCTGGGGAAAGGTGTCCTCAGCCACTGGAATTCCGGCGGCAGGGTCGATCCGCTGAAATCCCGGCTGATCGCCGAGCGCGGTCTTTGTGGTGCCGACAAAGGCAGTGTGGTGGGCGGCACCTGCCCCCCACCCTTCAGCCAAAGCCAGTCGTCGCGCCATTCCACCTCGGCAAGGCCGGTCTCACGCCCTGTGCCACAGAACGGCCTGCCATCCGGTCCTGGCACAGGTCGGCCGCACAGGAACGAATGCCAATGCCGCCCGTCATGGCCTTCGACATATTGCCCGTGCCCCATCCGCTGGATCGGATGTCCGGGTGAAAACCGCGCGGTGATCAGATGCTTTTCCGGATGCGTCTCGTACGGCCCTTCAACGCGGCGCGCGCGCGCCATGGTGACAGCATGGTCATATCCGGTGCCACCCTCCGCCACGGTCAGATAATACCATCCGTTGCGACGAAACAGATGTGGCGCCTCGGTCAAACCCAGATCGGTTCCGCCATAGATGTCGTACCGGGGCCCCGACAACGCGCGTTCCGGCGACCATTCCTGCAGTTCGATCCCATCGAACCGGTCGTTCGCGACGTTCTGCCCGCTGCCTTGCCAGCGGTGGTTCCAGCGCATGTTGACAAACCACTTGCGGCCATCGTCATCGTGAAACAGCGACGGATCAAACCCAGAGGACGTGACATACCATGGATCTGTCCACTCCCCGTCGATCGTATCGCAGGTGGTGATGTAATTGTGGGCGTCCTTGAAGTTGCCATCCAAACGCTTCACGTCGGTATAGACCAACCAAAACCGGCCATCCGCATGGCTCAGACAGGGTGCCCAGACCCCGCCACTGTCCGGGTTGCCCCGCATGTCCAGCAGCGCGGCCCGGTTCAGCGGCCTCGACACCAGCCGCCAGTTTACAAGATCGCGGCTATGATGGATCTGTACTCCCGGATACCACTCGAAGGTCGAGGTCGCGATATAGTAGTCCAGCCCGACCCGGCAAAAGCTCGGGTCCGGGTTGAAGCCACGCAGGATAGGATTTCTCACCATTGCCAGTCCTTTATCTTGGCACAAATATCCCGCGGGGGGTCTGGGGGGCGCGAAGCCCCCCGCGGGCAGGGCGCTACACCAACAGCGCCCGCGCCTCGGCAATCCCCAGGGCCGCCGGACGGGTGCAGGTGGTGGTCAAGGTGACGAAGGCCCCGCTTTCCCCCGAGGCCAGACAGGCGGTCATCACGTCCACCCCATGCAGCGCACGGTCCAGCGAACAGCGCGCATCCCGCCCCGCGATCAACGCCTGCACCATGTCGGCAAGCCCCGCAGTGCGATAGTTGGCCAAAGGCCCGCGCTGCGGATGGTCCTGATTGGGCACGCCGAAGGGATGCTCCCACGCAGCCACGGTTTCCAGACTGCCGTCCTTGTGCCCGATCTCGATCTCGCCGCCGAAGAAATTCGGATCGGGGACATAAAGCGTGCCTTCGGTGCCATAAAGCTCAAAATGGTTGCGCTTGTGGTGCCAGACATCCCAACTGGTTGACAGGGTGATCGTGGCACCCGACTGGAATTCCAGCAGGGCATGGATGTTGGTCGGGGTCTTGACCGGAACCGTCTCGCCGCTGCGCGGACCGTTCGAGATGGTGCGCGCGTCCTGCGCCGAACTGGTCAAGGCACCCACCCGCTGCACAGGGCCCAGCAGGTTGATCAGGTTCGCCACATAATAGGGACCAAGGTCCAGCATCGGGCCAGCACCGGGCAGGAAAAAGAAGTCGGGGTTCGGGTGCCAATGCTCCATCCCGTGGTTCAAGACCGCCGCACAGCCTGCGGTCAGATCACCGACCTTTCCTTGATCCAAAAGCGCACGCGCCTGTTGATGCGCCCCCCCCAGAAAGGTATCCGGCGCACATCCGACGGCCAGACCTTTGGCCTTTGCAAGCGCGCGCAATGTCTCGCCTTCTTCCAGCGTAAGAACCAGTGGCTTTTCGGAATAGGCGTGCTTGCCAGCCTCCAGAATGGTCTTGGTCACGCCGAAATGCGCGTCCGGTATGGTCAGGTTGATGACCACATCCACGTCCTTGTTGGCCAAAAGGTCCTCGACCGACTGCGCTTTCACTTTGAACTCGGTCGCGCGCGCCTTGGCGGCGTCCATATTGACATCCGCTACCGCGCGGACTTCCAACCCCCTGAACAGCGGCGCAAGGCGCAGGTAGGCTGCCGAAATATTGCCGCAGCCGATGATCCCGATTCCCAAGTGTGTCATGGCTCAGAACCCCTTTGCCGCCAAAATGGAGCGGGTGGCGAACCGCGCGTGATCGGATGGATTGTCATGTTCCATCACGAAATGCCGAACACCGATGGCCCGCAGGGCCGCCATGATCTTTGGCCAGTCCACCGTGCCATGACCCACATCGGCCCAGCCGTCCTCATCGGCATTCTCCCCTTTCGGCGCGATATCCTTGACATGGGCGGCGGTGATCCGATCCTTGTAGCGCTCGATCCAGGCCAGAGGGTCAGCCCCGCCCCGGATCACCCAGGCCACATCGATTTCCCATTCCAGATGCGGGCCACCGTCAAATATCTCTTCTTGCGGAACGGCACCATCGGCGGTGGGTTTGAATTCGAAATCATGGTTGTGCCAGCCAAAGCCATAGCCTTCGGCACGATACACATGTGCCGCCTTTTCCAGCCGAGCGCCAAAGTCATGCCAGCCCTTGCCATCGGTCGGTCGGTCATCGGGCATCAGGTATGGGCAGTACAGTTTCTGCATGTGCAGAGCTTTGGCGATCGACAGCACTTTCGGAATCTCGTGTTCCAGCATCTGCAGGCTGAAATGCCCGGTCGGCATGGTCAGCCCGGTCGCGGCAAGCCCAGCCTTCGTGGCCTCGACCGCCGCATCATCGGCATATAGCGCACCATAACCTTCAACGGCGGTATAACCGGCATCGGCCAGCATCCGGAACGTCTCGGGCATCGGTGGAAAATTCCGCGAGGAATAAAGTTGATACGAGAACATCTGACTTGTCCTTTCAGGGGCCATAGGTTGCCGCAAACAGGTGGCGCAGCGTGAACTGCGGCGCCCCGGCGGCAGACGGGGTAAAGCGGATCACCCGGTCCTGACCGGGTATCAGGGTGAAAGCATTGTCCGAGAACCGACCCGGACAATCGGCTTCCAAAGCCACAAACGGGGCAAGGCTGC
>JBKBWK010000011.1:0-80579 GCA_046313895.1 Paracoccaceae bacterium | reverse complement strand
TGGCACAGTCGGGCCTGATCGGGCCGGGGTCGCTGTATGAAACCAAATACCGAATGATATTGCCGCAAGGCACCGATCTGGATGCCGTGCAGGCGCAGACCGAAGCCGCCTATCGCGAAAAGGGCGTGCGGTGGCAGGACAGTCGTCGTGCCACACCCGGCGTTGAGCGCTTTGTCGAACGCATGGGGTCGTTTCTGATCCTTGTGGGTCTTGCGGGGCTTGCCGTCGGCGGCGTCGGAGTGTCTTCAGCGGTGCGCGCCTATCTGGATGGCAAGGTATCCACCATCGCCACGCTGAAAACGCTTGGGGCCGAAGGTCGGACCATTTTTCGCATCTACCTGCTGCAAATTGCGGTTCTGGCCGGTCTTGGCGTCAGCATTGGTCTGGTCTTGGGCGTTGCCATCCCAATGGCGCTGGCTCCGGTCATTTCCGCATCGCTGCCGTTGCCGGTGGTGTTCGCACCCTATCCGATGCCGCTGGCCGAGGCGGCCTTCTA
The DNA here is from genome assembly GCA_046313895.1 of Paracoccaceae bacterium. Lineage (GTDB taxonomy): Bacteria > Pseudomonadota > Alphaproteobacteria > Rhodobacterales > Rhodobacteraceae > Pseudotabrizicola. The sequence continues at coordinate 80,083 of JBKBWK010000011.1, read as the reverse complement.
CGGCCTGATCACGGCGCTTTTGTTCACGCTGTGGCCGCTGGCGCGGACGCAGAACGTGCGGGCCGCTGCGCTTTATCGTGGGGCAGGGCGCGATGGTTGGGCAGGCTGGCCAGCCGCCTTTGCCGTATCCGGGCTTCTGGTGCTTCTGGTCGGGGGGGCGGTCTGGTTTTCTGGCGTTCCGCAACTGGCGCTCGGGTCCGCCGGAGGCATCGCCGGGGCGCTTCTGGTTCTGGCCGGTGCGGCGTGGGTGTTGCGCAAGGCTGCCAACCGCTTGGCGCGGTCTGTTCTGGCCCGCGGGCGGGTGGCGTTGCGTCTGGCGCTATCCGCAATCGGCGGTCCGCGGGCCGAAGCGACTTCGGTCGTGTTGTCGCTCGGGCTTGGCCTGTCGGTTCTGGCGGCTATTGGCCAGATCGAATCCAACCTGCGGCTGGCTATTGCACAGGACTTGCCGGAACGCGCACCATCCTATTTCTTTGTCGACATCCAGCCCGACCAGATCGACGGCTTTCTGGCACGGGTAACCGACGACCCTGCCGTGTCGAAAGTCGAAAGTGCGCCGATGTTGCGCGGCGTGGTGACGATGATCAACGGTCGCCCCGCGCGCGAGGTGGCGGGCGAGCATTGGGTGGTGCGCGGCGACCGGGGTGTGACCTATGCTGCAACCCCGCCCGAGAATACGACGATCGTTGCGGGAACATGGTGGGCGGCCGACTACACCGGCGACCCGCAAGTCAGCTTTGCTGCCGAAGAGGCTGCCGAAATGGGGCTGGCTTTGGGCGACACCATCACCACCAACATTCTGGGACGGGACATCACCGCGACCATCACCAGCTTCCGTCAGGTCGATTTTTCCACGGCGGGCATGGGCTTTGTGATGACCTTGAATCCAGCGGCGGTTGCGGGGGCGCCGCATACCCACATTGCCACCGTCTATGCCGAACCACAGGCCGAGGCTGCCTTGTTGCGTGACCTGTCGCGGGCCTATCCCAACATTACGGCGGTCCGGGTCAAGGATGCCATCGACCGCGTCAGCGAAGCCTTGGGGGCCATTGCGACGGCCACCGCATGGGCGGCTGCTGCTACCCTGTTGACGGGCTTTGTCGTCCTCATTGGCGCCGCCGCTGCTGGCGAACGCGCGCGGGTGTATGAGGCCGCTGTGCTGAAAACCCTTGGGGCCACGCGTGGCCGGATCCTCGCGAGTTTTGCGTTGCGATCTGCTCTGATGGGGGCAGCGGCGGGCGTGGTTGCAATCGTTGCCGGTGGGATTGCCGGCTGGGCCGTGATGACTTTTGTGATGGAAAGCACTTATCGCTTTGAACCGGTCTCGGCTTTGGCGATCGTCATGGGCGGCGTGGTGGCGACCCTTGCTGCGGGTCTTGCCTTTGCGCTGCGCCCGCTGGCCGCCCGACCCGCACAGGTGCTGCGCGCGCAGGACTGACACAGACCGTGGGTCAGGTGTGCAGGCCCAACAGGCCGGGAAGGGCAGCCATCGTGGCGAAAGGTTCGGCGCCTTCTGCCACCAACCGCTGTGCAGGGGTGTGGGCGGCGTAGCCAAGGCAGCGCATCCCTGCGGCCTGCGCCGCACGGGCGCCTGTCGGGCTGTCTTCGATCACCACGCAGTCTGACGGTGCAACCCCCAAGGCCTGCGCTGCGTGCCAGAACAGATCAGGCGCGGGCTTTGGACGCCCAAGTGTCTGACCGGAATACAAATGTCCCTTGAAGCGGGCAATCAGACCGGGATGCTGGCCCAGAGTCACCTGCATTTTGTGGTCACTGCCATTCGATCCCATCGCAAAGGGAATACCGGCGGCATCCAGCGCGTCCAGCACATCCAGAATACCGGGAACAAGCGGCGTTCCCGCCGCCAGATGCGCATAGAGCCTGCCATAGAACGCATCGACCCAGTCCTCGGGCAAATCCGCCCCGGCCCGCCGCGCCCGCCGCGCGACATCTACCATTGTGCCACCAATGAAATCATGCGCGATGGCTTCATGTGTCAGGTGCAGGCCATGGGTTGCGAATTCACCAACCAGCAGGTCAAAGGTCATGCCCTCGCTGTCAACAACGACACCGTCACAATCAAAGATTACGGCCTTTGGGGTCATTCCGGTGTCCTTAGCAGGGTGACGACAGTTTCGCCGTATCTGCGTTGATCCAGAAGGTCAAACCCTGAAGGCGGGATCGGGGCGGTGCCTTCTTCCCAGACCACCATGGCGGCAGGGGCAAGCCACCCGCCTGCGGCACAGGACGCAAGCGCCCTTTCCCCCAATCCTTTGCCATAGGGCGGATCCAGAAAGACAAGATCAAACGAACGCCCCTTGTTCACCCCCATCTGCGTGGCATCACGTCGCCACACATCGGCTTCACCCGTAGCACGCATCAGATCGATGTTGCGCTTCAGGAGCGACCGCGCTGTTGCCCCGTCATCGACAAAGGCGACCGATGCGGCCCCGCGCGACAACGCCTCCAGCCCCAGCGCCCCGGTTCCGGCAAAAAGGTCAAGAACGCGGGCACCCTGCACCGGATTGTCGTACCCACCGTTCAGCAGCAGGTTGAAGATGGCTTCTCTCACACGGTCCGAGGTGGGGCGCAGATGGGCCTGTGCATCACCGGTGCCGACCGGGGCCAGATGCAGTCCGCGCGCCCGCCCACCGATGATCCTCATCTGAGCAAGGCCTTCAGATCGGTCGCCGGGTCGGCCACGACATTTGGCATGGGCGATTTCCCGGACTCGATCAGGCGTTTGCCAACCATATAGGCGCGGGCATCGTTCATCGCATCCAAGGCCAGCAGGCGGTCACCCTGATAATACCAGAACGACACCGCCCCGTTGTCGCCGCGGCGGGCCACGACCCTGTCGTAGCCGGTGTTCAGTCCGGCAATCTGCAATTTGCAGTCATATTGATCGGACCAGAACCACGGGGTCGCTTGATAAGGCGTGCCTGCCCCCAGAATATTAGCCGCGACCACTTCGGCCTGATCAATCGCATGCCCCACAGATTCAAGCCGCAACCGTCCACCCCGCCATGGAAACGATGCGCAATCGCCCGCTGCCCAGACATTCGGGGCCGAGGTCTGGCCCAAATCGTCGGTCGCAATGCCATTGTTGATCGCAAGCCCGGCCGCTTCGGCCAAAGCAGTGTTCGGGACGATCCCCACCCCGACAATAACGAAATCGGCAGGGATCTCGCGGCCATCGGACAGGCGCGCAGCCGTTACACGGTCATCTCCCGTCAGCCGCTCCAGCCCGGTGGATTCAAGGATATCGACGCCGTGAGACTGATGCAAAGCCCGGAAATAGTGTGATGTTTCCGGCGATGCCACCCGCTGCAGGATGCGCGGTGCCATTTCCAGAACCGTGACATGCAGCCCGAGTTTTGAGGCAACAGCTGCTGCCTCAAGCCCGATATAGCCGCCGCCGACAATGACGACACGACGTCCAGGTTGAAATTCTGCGCGCATGGCATCCACGTCCGCCAGGGTGCGCACGGTGTAAACCCCGGCCAGATCACCGCCGATCGACGCGGGCAAACGGCGCGGCGTCGATCCGGTGGCAAGGGCCAATGCGTCATAGGTGATTACTTCACCGGCCACCGTCACCGTCTGCGCGGCGGTGTCGAGCGTTGTTGCGGGCTGCCCAAGGCGCAAGGTCACGCCCTGCTCTGCCCAGAATTCTGGAGCGCGCAGCCATAGCCGCTCTGCCTCCATCTGCCCCAGCAGATAGGCTTTCGACAGCGGCGGGCGCTGATAGGGCGGGGCGGGCTCGTCACCGATCATGGTGATCGGGCCCGGATGACCCAAGCCACGCAGCTTTGCCGCCAGTGCTGCCCCGGCCTGACCCGCGCCGATGATTACCACATGCATGGCCAATTCCTCTGGTCGCCAACGCTGCGGACCCTATATCCTCAGTCAAAGCAAACGCAACGCGAGAGGGACGACTTCATGACGATTTCTGTGGGCGATACACTTCCAGAGGCCAATCTGATCCGCCTTGGTGACAATGGGCCAGAAGCCGTGTCGCTGCATTCCTTGACGAAGGGGCGCAAGGTCGCACTCTTTGCCGTGCCGGGGGCATTTACCCCGACCTGTCATTCGGCGCATGTACCCAGTTTCATCCGCACAAAGGCTCAACTGAATGCCAAAGGCGTTGACGAGATCATCTGCGTCAGCGTGAACGATCCCTTTGTGATGAAGGCATGGGGTGAGGCGACGGGTGCAACTGCCGCCGGCCTGACGATGCTGGCCGACGCTGACAGCAGCTTTACGAACGCAATGGGCCTTGCTTTCAGCGCGCCTCCTGCGGGCCTGATCGAGCGGTCGCAACGATACGCTCTGTTTGCCGATGATGGCGTGGTCAAGATCCTGAATCTGGAAGAAGCGCGGGGCACCTGTGAAACCTCGGGCGGCGAGGCCCTTCTGGCGGCGATCTGACGAACCTTCGTGAAAAGCGCCCATCAGTTGGGCGCTTTTCAATATCCGGCGAGGCGATCCATGCGCGTGGCCAGCTCGACATCCAGATGCGTCAGACCTTTTGCATCATGCGTTGTCAGCGTGACATGGACGGTGCGATAGACATTGGACCATTCCGGGTGATGGTTCAGGGCCTCGGCCTCGTCGGCGACCTTGGTCATGAAGGCAAAAGCCTGTTTGAAATCGCGGAACAGGAAGGTTTTGGTCAGCGCATCCCTGGTGTCTGCCATGGCCCAGCCGGTGCCGAAAAGCGGCAAAAGAGTGGTTCGGTCCAGTTTTTTCGATCCTGTCATGTCAATCCTCTGAGTTCACCCTGCGGAACGGCCCGTATTGGGTCCGAACCTCGATTTCTTCGTCCACGGCCCGGCGCTCTTCGCGCAGATATCGCGCGACCGCAGTGCGAAAGCTGGGGTCTGCGATCCAGTGCAGAGAATGGACCGGTGTCGGCAGATAGCCACGGGCCAGTTTGTGTTCGCCCTGCGCCCCGGCCTCGACCCGATGCAGGCAGTTTGCTATCGCCCAGTCAATCGCCTGATAATAGCACAGTTCGAAATGCAGACAGGGGTGGTCCTCGACACAACCCCAGTATCGTCCGAACAGCGTGTCGCGGCCGATAAAATTCAGCGCACCCGCCACAGGCCGGTCGCCATCAAGTGCGAGCACCAACAGCATATCGTTGCGCATGGTATCGTGCAGCCGGGTAAAGGCCGCGCGGGTCAGATATGGGGTTCCCCATTTGCGCGCGCCGGTGTCTTGGTAGAACTGCCAGAAGGCATCCCAATATCTGGGCTCGATTTGGTCTGCGGTCAGGGCCCGAAGGGTCAGTCCGCTGGCCTGCGCCGTTTCGCGCTCTTTGCGGATCATCTTGCGCTTGCGGCTGGACAACTGTGCCAAAAAATCATCGAAGGTGGCGTAGCCATTGTTTTCCCAATGGAATTGCTGCGTTATCCGGTGCAGCGTGCCATCAAGCCCCGCCAAGGCCTCGGCCTCGTCTTCGGTGCAAAAAGTTGCGTGCAGGGACGACAGACCATTCTGGCGTGTCACGGAAATCGCTGCGGACAGCAGTGTGGCGCGGTGGTCGTCCGGGCCAAGAAATCGGCGACCGGTGGCGGGCGTGAACGGCACCGCAATCTGAAGCTTGGGATAATACTGCCCGCCCGCCCGGTCGAATGCCTGCGCCCAGCCATGGTCAAAGATATACTCGCCCTGACTGTGGCCTTTCGCATAGAGCGGCGTGGCGGCCACGATCCTGTCGGCGTCCCGCAACACCAGCGGATGCGCTGTCCAGCCCGTTTTCCCTCCGGTCGAACCGGATACTTCCAGTGCATGCAAAAAGCGATGCGTGGTGAAGGGGTCGATGGGCCGCCCGGTTGCCTGCTCTGGAGCGGCGACCGCGTCCCAGTCTGCGGCGGCAACGTCGGACAGGCTGTCGTGAAGGGTGATGTCCGTCATTCCGCTTTCCGTAGATTCATGCAGACACGCCGAGAGATCCGACCGGTCCGCTGGCCTGACCCAAAGACTGTAGCGCTCTCTTGCCTGGTCAAGCGGGGATCGGACTGAAATAGCCTTCAAACGTCACATTTGCAGCAATCTTGCGCACAAGTCGTTCCTGCTCGGCTGATCTGATGGTCCAGCACAGGATGGGAACACCGGCAGCGCGCAGATCCAGAACTCTTGGCCGGGCCAGATCGTCACCCTGATGGCTGATGAAACAGGCACCAACCCGGTCGAAATCCGGAATGTCGCGCAGCCTGTCGCAGATGTCGGCGGGCAAAGGGGCCCAATCTGCAGGATCAAAGGCCGACGTCGTCAGCCCGCGCGGCAGATCGGGGGCAAGCCGCGCCATGTGGGCAATCGAATGGGGATTGAACGACATCACTGCGGCGTCACCGCGATAGCCCGACAGGGCAGCCGCAGTCGCGGCCTCCAGCCGACCGTCGGTTTCGGCCATCAGATCGGTCTGGTCCTTGATCTCGACCAGCAGCGGCACGCGTCCGGCAACCATCTTCAACACCTGATCCAGTGTCGGAATGGTGTCAGGACCGCCGCTCAGCCTGATGTTGCCCAAGTCAGTCGCGGTTCTGGACGACACCCGACCGGTCTGATCCGTCAGGCGGTCAAGGGTTTCATCGTGAAATACCATGGCGTGCCCGTCGGCAGACAGTTGCACGTCGATTTCAATCGCATAGCCCGCAGCCACCGCTGCCCGTATTGCGGCGGGACTGTTTTCGATGCGCCCATCGGCCCGATCATGAAGCGCGCGATGCGCGATGGGCAGGCGCAACAGGGTTTGTGGCAGGGACGGTTGCATGGGATTGGGCTCAGGCGATCTCGAAAATGGCTTCGATTTCTACGGCCACGCCAAACGGCAGGGACGCCGCCGAGACTGCGGATCGGGCGTGGCGCCCGGCGTCGCCAAGGGCGGCGACAAAGAAATCCGACGCACCGTTTATCACCTTGGGTTGGTCGGTGAAATCGGCTGTCGAATTCACGAAGCCGACAAGTTTGACAAGCCGCACCATGCGGTCGATGTTGCCACCTGTGGCCACCTTCAGCTGTGCCAGCAGAGACACGGCACAGGCTTTGGCGGCTTCGGCTCCCTGATCAACCGTCAGGTCCGCCCCAAGTTTGCCCTTGATCATGCCATCAGGGTTCTGGCTGATCTGGCCCGAGATATAGACTGTGTTTCCGCTGATCACCCATGGCACATAATTTGCCGCCGGAGCAGGAGCGGCGGGAAGGGTAACACCCAATTCCGCCAGACGGGTTTCGATCTTCGACATCGGACTCTCCATTCAGTTTGCCGCAGGCTAACGGCGGGGCTGCGCCGCGGCAAGGTCAGGTTTCGCTGTTGCAATCGGGCACCTGTCTGCTGTCCGTTTGTCCCGGTGGGGCCGGTCCGCACGGTGATTTCGATTTTGGGCGCTATCCGCGCCATACTTGCTTCCGAGCCGTACGCTTCGGGGACGAAAATCGCGCAAACGCAGATGAAGTGACAACGCCTCGTTGTATTCGAGTGCGGTGGTCTATATCACTTGTATTCCATCGGCATGGATTTGGCCGACCGCGTTTGGGCAGGATTTTTGGGTGTGACCCTGATGACTTCATCTTCCAATTCGATATCTGACGGTGGACTGATGCGACGCGGCGCGCTGATTTTGGTCGGCCTGCTTGTGCTGGCTGGCTGTGCACAAAAGCCCGCGCCTCAGGGGTTCAATGATCCGCTTGAGGCAAACAACCGCCAGATCCATGACTTCAACCGCAGCGTCGACAACGCCATCCTGCGCCCGCTTTCCAGTAGCTTTGGCAAAGGCCCGCCCGGCCCGGTCATGACGGGGGTCACCAATTTTGCGCAAAATCTTGACGCCCCCGGAGCAGTGGTCAACAACCTGCTGCAGGGCCGCCCGCATTTCGCGGTTGAAAACACCCTGCGCTTTGCCCTGAACACCACCGTAGGTCTTGCTGGGCTGTTTGATCCGGCCAGCGCTGTGGGGCTGCATGGCAAACCCACCGATTTTGGCGAAACCCTGCACGTCTGGGGTGCGGGAGAGGGGAACTATGTCGAACTTCCCTTCCTTGGTCCTTCGACTGAACGCGATGTGGTCGGCAAGATTGTCGATGTTGGCCTGAACCCGATGCGCTATGTTTTGCCAAAGCCGGAAAAGAACATTGTGCCGGTCGCAAAGCTGGCATCAAGTCTTGGTGATAGGGCGCGCTATTCCGAAACCGTCGACTCGGTCCTATATGACAGTGCGGACAGTTATGCGCAGGCCCGTCTGCTGTATCTGCAAAACCGCCGCTTTCAACTTGGGCAAACCACTGGCGACGCCGGGGATGAGTCCTTTGAAGACCCCTATGAGGATATCTATGGTGAATGACAGGCTGATCATCACACGTCGCGGTTTTGGCATCGGGCTGGTCGGCGGTGCCGCTGCGCTTGCGCTGCCACTGCCAGCCGCTGCCCTGACAGTCGAGCAGGCGCGCACGCTCGTGGGCAAGGCGGTCGCCGACGTCAATGCCACGATCAACTCGGGCAAGTCGGCAGGTGCCATGTATGGCGATTTCGAGCGCATCTTCAGCCGCTATGCTGATGTGCCCACGATCGCCCGGTCCGCGCTTGGCCCTGCGGCGCGGTCGGCGTCCAAGGCCCAGCTTTCTGCCTTTACCAAGGCCTATCAAAGTTACATTGCCCGCAAATACGGTGCCCGATTCCGCGAATTCATCGGTGGCCAGATCGAGGTTACCGGTGCCCGCGCCGTGAAATCGTATTTTGAGGTCATTTCGGTGGCGAAACTGCGCGGCCAAGCGCCGTTTGATCTGCGCTGGCATGTGTCTGACAAGTCAGGCAAGGATCTGTTCTTCAATATTATCATTGAAGGCGTGAACATGCTGGCCAGCGAGCGGACCGAAATCGGTGCGATGCTTGACAAGCGCAAGGGTAACATTGACGCGCTGATTGCGGATCTCAAGAAAGCCTAGGGCAGCGGTGCAAAGGAGCGCCGGTGGCGATATCTGGACAAATCAGCCTGTGCCTGAATTGCAATGGCCCCAACTTGGGGCCATTTTTAATTGCGGGTCATCGTTTGAGTGTCAGTTCCTGAATGTTCCGAGAACGTCACGCAAAATCTGATCCGCCAGATCGGCCTCGTTCATTCTTGTCCCCTGGCCGTCGGGGACGGGGCCTTCGTTGATCCAGTCATCCGGCACCGGTCCGTCGTAGATGATCACATCATTGCCGCTGAATTGCCCTTGGGGCGCCGGTCCCGGTTGCGGCACCGGCACGGGGGATTGCCCGTCCTGCATCACGGTGGGCGAGGGCGCGTAGCTGCCACCGGGCGGCAGCTTTGGTTCAGGCACCAACATGGCCAGCGGTTTTGGTGGCAGTCCTTCATGGACGCGCACCATCACTTCGCGCCAGATGTCGGCTGGCAGTCCACCGCCCGTCACGCCCTTGAGTGGGGTATTGTCGTCATACCCCATCCAGACCCCGGCGACATAGTCGGCGGTAAAGCCCAGAAACCACGCATCGCGGGCTGCCTGCGTGGTGCCGGTTTTTCCGGCCGCTTGCCAGCCCGGAATCCGCGCGCGGGTTCCGGTGCCATCCTCGATCACCTGCGACATCATGTAGGTCAGATAAAGAGCAGCGTCTTCGCTGATCACCCGTTCCCCAAGACCACCGGAGGCGCCAACCAAAGCCTCCGACTCGCCCTGAAGCCGAAGCTCGGCCAAGCCGTAGGGCCGAACGGACGAGCCGCCGTTCAAAATACCCGCATATGCCCCCGTCATTTCAAGCAAGGACGATTCCGACGCCCCAAGCGCGAGGGCCGGTCCGTCGGCGAGTGCCGAAACGATCCCGAATCCGGTTGCCACTTTGCGCACTGCGTCACGCCCCACGGCTTCCGACACACGCACCGCCGGAATATTGCGGCTTTCAGCCAAGGCTTGCGTCAGGGTGATCATCCCCTTGAACCGGTTGTCGTAGTTCTTTGGTGTCCACGCGCCTGACCCCGGAATATTGATCGTCAGGGGCGTATCTTCAACATAGTCTGCCGGAGTGAATCCCAAATCCATCGCCGCAGCATAGGCAAAGGGTTTGAAACTGGACCCGGTCTGCCGTTTGGCTTGGGTCGCGCGGTTGAAACTGCCCGCTGCAGCGGTGTCACGCCCGCCCACCATGGCCCGCACCGCGCCATCTGCTGACATGACAACAATCGCCGCTTGTGCCTTGGACCCTTCTTTCAACTTTGTCTCGAACACAAACTTCAGGGCGTCTTCCGCGGCCTTTTGAAGTCTGGGGTCAAGCGTTGTGCGGATGATGACGTCTTCTGTCGTTGTTGATGACAGAAAGTTGGGTGTCGATTCCATCACCCAATCGGCAAAGGCACCACCGGATTTCGTCTCGGCCGCCTTTGACAGACGGGCCGGGTTTGCGCGGGCATCGGCAGCCTGCGCGGCCGTTAGGTAACCTTGTTCGGCCATCAGGCCGATCACCACATTCGCACGCTCCTGCGCACGGTTCAGATTGTTGGTCGGGGCAAAGCGCGATGGCGCGGTCAGCAAGCCGGCAAGCATTGCGGCCTCGGCCGGCGCGACTTCGTTGGCCGATTTGCCGAAATAGCGTTGTGCGGCAGCCTCGAACCCGCGTGCGCCCGCCCCCAGATAGGCGCGGTTCAGGTAGATGGTCAGGATTTCCTCTTTGGAATACTTGACCTCCATCGCCATGGCATAGGGGATTTCCTTGACCTTGCGCCACACGCCGCCGCTCCGGCAATCCAGCTCGTATTCCGCTTCGGATTTCCAGCGGCTGGGGTCGTAGGGCACGCCAAGACACAGAAGCTTGGCCACCTGTTGGGTGATCGTCGAGCCGCCGTTGCCTTGCAGCGGGCCACGCCCTTCGCGCAAGTTGATGGTGACAGCACTGGCGATGCCGCGCGGGCTGATTCCGAGATGGCTGTAGAATCGCTTGTCTTCTGTTGCGATCACCGCGTCGTGCAGGAACGGTGATACGTTCGCCGCGGTGATATGGCCTCCAAATGTTTCCCCCCGCCAGGCAAACACCTGCCCCGCGCGGTCAAGCATCGTGACCGAACCGCGCGCGCGACCGTCAAGCAATTCGGTCACGGCGGGAAGCTGACTGTAGAAATAGAAGATCGTCAGGCCTAGGATCGTTGCGCCTACAGCCCCGACACGCCAGGTCACACCCCAAAGAACGCGCCAGATCAGCCGCCACAGCCCGACGACAAAGCCATGCTGACGGCGTGGCTTGCGTGGCGACGGTTTGCGTGGCGGCCGCCCGCCAGACGTGGTTTTGGCTGGCGCGGCCTTTGCCGATCCATAGCGTTTGTCCGCCACCAGATTTCCGCGACCGTTACCTGCCATGCGCTGCCCAACCGTTTTGAAACCGTCTTCTTTTTTTCGACATTAGCCCGAATAGCGAGGGTTGTGGAGAGCCGCACATCACGATTCGGATATGTGGTGCGCCTAAAAATTAATCAAGATGCACAATAAGTATAAAAAATGGGCAAATAGGTAGGCAATCGGGCAAGGATCCGCCGTCCGTTTCTTGTTCTGCAGGAACGAAAGGCTGCTTCTATCTGCAAGGGCTCGCCCCAGGGCCCCACCGAAAGAAGGGGAAGAACGTGAAACTAATCATAGCAGCAATCAAGCCGTTCAAGCTCGAAGAGGTGCGCGAAGCGCTGACCACCATCGGCGTGCGCGGCATGATGGTCACCGAGATCAAGGGTTTCGGCAGCCAGTCTGGTCATACCGAAATCTACCGTGGCGCTGAATACGCCGTGAACTTCGTGCCGAAAGTCCGGTTGGAAATTGTCGTCAGCGACAGCTTGGCGGATTCGGTGGTGGAGACAATCCGGAAGACAGCGAAAACCGACAAGATCGGGGATGGCAAGATTTTCGTGCTGGATGTCCAGCACGCCGTGCGCGTGCGCACCGGCGAAATCAACGACGATGCGCTTTAGGCGTCGGGGACAGGGGAAAACGCAAAGATGAACGCTCTGATGAAATTTTCTGGCCTCGCGACGCTCGGCGCGTCGCTGTGTGCCAGCCTGCCCTTGTGGGCACAGGAAGCCGCCACGGCCACCGCTGAAGCCGCAACGGATGCGACCGCAGAAGCCGCGGTCGTGGCAGCACCCATCGTGGACAAGGGTGATGTGGCGTGGATGATGACCGCGACGCTGCTGGTCCTGTTCATGATCGTGCCGGGACTTGCCTTGTTCTACGGCGGCCTTGTCCGCACAAAGAACATGCTTTCGGTCCTGATGCAGTGCACCGTAATCACCGCCGTCGTTATGGTGATCTGGGTATTTTACGGCTATTCCTTCGCGTTCGGGGGCAGCACCTCGCCGTATTGGGGTGGTCTGGGCAAGCTGTTTCTGGCGGGCGTGACGATAGACTCTCTGGCAGCGACCTTTACCGATGGCGTCATGATCCCGGAATACGCCTTCATCGCCTTCCAGATGACTTTTGCGGCCATTACCCCGGCTCTGATTGTTGGCGGTTTTGCCGAGCGGATCAAGTTCAGTGCGGTCATCATGTTCGTGATCATCTGGGTCACCTTTTCATACTTCCCCATCGCCCACATGGTCTGGGATGCGGCGGGCGTGATCTACAATCACGGCGCCATCGACTTTGCTGGCGGAACTGTTGTGCACATCAACGCCGGCATCGCCGCACTGGTGGCTGCCATCGTGATCGGACCTCGGGTCGGCTATGGAAAAGACAACATGGCCCCACATTCGATGACCCTGACCATGGTGGGGGCGTCGATGCTGTGGGTGGGCTGGTTCGGCTTCAATGCCGGGTCCAACCTTGAGGCAACAGCAGGTGCGACCTTGGCCGTGATCAACACATTTGTGGCCACGGCGGGTGCGATCCTTGGGTGGTGTCTGGTCGAAATCCTGTCGCGTGGCAAAGCGTCCATGCTGGGTGCCGCCTCTGGCATGGTGGCCGGACTGGTGGCCATCACGCCGGCTTGCGGCACGACGGGTCCGGTTGGTGCCATCGTTCTGGGATTTGTTGCTTCAATCGCCTGCTACTTCTTTGTCTCGACCGTGAAGCACAAGCTGAAGTATGACGACAGCCTTGATGTGTTTGGCGTGCACGGCATTGGCGGCATCGTGGGCGCTATTGGCACCGGTATTCTGTGTGCGCCGTCGCTGGGTGGCACAGGCTTTGTGGCAGAAGGCGGCACCATGGGTGCACAGGTTTACGCACAGTTCCTTGGCGTGGTGATCACGATCATCTGGTCGGGTGTGGTATCCCTGATTGCACTTTACATCGTCAAGGCGACAATCGGTCTGCGCGTCAAGGAAGACGCCGAGCGGGAAGGTCTGGACCTGACCTCGCATGGTGAGCGCGCCTACAACATGTAAGGGATGAACACAAAGGGCTGGCGATCCTCCTCCCTGTCAGCCCGAGTCTGGCCCGGACCGCAAGGTTCGGGCCCTTTTCATTTGGCTGGGATGTTGCCCGACCCTATCAATGGCCGCGGCGGAACCACCGCGAACGACGCAAGCAAACCACGGCCTTTCGCCACCATGATTGCCGCAACCGCCCAGCCGCTGTCAGCGCGGATCAGCAGCGGGCCGCCAGAATTGCCGCTTTCCACGGCGCAATCGAACGCAAGCACCACCGCGGCAGAGGCCGGCCAACCTGCAAGGTTGCGGCACGGGCGGGCGTCGGGAAGCGTATCCGGGGCACTGCGCCGGTAGCCCCAGAAGATCGCGTCAGACGGCACCGGCCCTTCATGCAAGGGCAAAGGCAGCACGTCGTCTGCCGGTAAGGGCGTGTCCAGCTGCAAGACCGCCAGATCATTGTCCAGACCCGTTTGGCCAAGGGGGCGAAGGTCAGGGCGCAGAATGACCTTGCCTGTCCCGCCCGATGGGGCACCCGGCCGGCCAAACCCCGGCTGAAAATGCCAGATTGGCGCCTTTTCAGCCGAGAATGTGGGTAAACAATGCCCTGCTGTCAGCACGAGATCGGGCGAAATCAGAACACCGGTGCAGATGGCGGCACCGTGGGCGAGTGACCCTGTGGATGCTGGCGCGATGCGCCCCACGGCATCCGGCATGTCCTGTGCCATGGCAGACAAGGCAGGGCAAAGTGAAAGGGCTGCGGCAAAAGCGCAGCCCATCCACCATTGTGCCCGATCAGCCACCGACCGTTGCAATGGCTGCCGCAAGGATTGGCACGGTGCGCGCATTCAGTCCGGCAATGTTGATCCGGCTGTCGCCCACCATGTAAATACCGTGCGTGTCGCGCAGGGTGTTGACCTGCTCTTCCGACAGGCCAAGGCGGCTGAACATGCCCCGGTGATCGGCCACAAAATCAAAGCGGCCAGAATTCGTGGCCTTGCGCAACTCGTCCGCAAGGGTCTTGCGCAGGGTCAGCATGTTCTGGCGAACGTCCTCCAGCTCTGCTTTCCAATCAGCCGTCAGGGACGCATCGCCAAGGATCATCGTCACCAGACGCGCACCATGGTCGGGTGGAAAGCTGAAATTCTGGCGGTTGAGGAAGTTCAGATTGCCCTGCACCACGGCCTTGCGCGCGGGGTCGGTCAGCGCGATCAAAATGCCTGTGCGCTCGCGGTAAATGCCGAAATTCTTGCTGCAGGACGCCGCAATCAACACCTCAGGGAACCGTGCGGCAATCATCCGTGTGGCGGCGGCATCTTCCTCCAGCCCGTCACCAAAGCCCTGATAGGCCAGATCGATGAACGGGATGGCACCGCGTGCCTCCAGCACATCGGCAACCTGTGCCCATTGCTCAGCGGTGAAGTTCGCCCCGGTCGGGTTGTGGCAGCACCCGTGCAGCAGCACGACATCGCCTTTCGCCACCCGGCCCAGATCGTCCAGCACGCCTGCGAAATCGACGCCCCGCGTGTCGGCGTTGAAATAGCGATACTCTGCCATCTTCATGCCAAGGAACCGGATGATCGACGGATGGTTCGGCCATGTCGGGTTCGACAGCCACACAGCGGCACCCGGTGACGCCATCCGGATCAGTTCCAGCGCCTGACGGATGGCCCCGGTCCCACCGGGGGTCGAAATGCTGGCGGCGCGATCTGCAGACCCCGTGCCAAGGATCATGTTCACCATGGCCGCATTGAAGGCAGGCTCGCCTGCGAGAGCGGTATAGGTTTTCGTGGTTTCGGTTTCCCACAGCGTCTTTTCGGCCGCCTTGACCGCCCGCATTACCGGCGTCAGGCCCGACGCATCCTTGTAAACGCCCACGCCAAGGTCGATCTTGTCGGTTCGCGGGTCGTCCCGGAACATGGCGATGAGCTGCAGGATCTTGTCCTGCGGTTGCGGGTTCAGGCTTTCAAGCATGGGTTTATCCTTTGGACACGGCAAGGTCGTCGTACATGCCCCATTCAGACCATGAACCATCGTAAAGGGCATGGTTGCGGTGGCCAATGCGCTCAAGCGCCAGTGACAGGATTGCCGCTGTCACGCCCGACCCGCAAGAGGTGATCGCTGGCCTGGACAGGTCCACCCCGGCCGCTTCGAAAACGGCCTTCAACTCGGTCGCGGGCTTCAGGGTGCCGTCGGAATTCAGCACGGTGCCAAAGGGCACATTCCTTGACCCCGGAATATGGCCCGACCGCAGGCCGGGGCGCGGTTCCGCGACCTCTCCCTTGAACCGGGCGGCGGCACGGGCGTCGATGATTTCGGCCTGCCCCAGTTTTGCGGCATGGGCCACTTGCGTCACATCCTTGACCAGATGGTTCTGGCGGCTGACGGTCATGTGGCGATCTTTCACCACCGGCGGCAAATCTTCGATCTCGCGGCCCTCGGCCTGCCATTTCGGGAAACCACCGTCCAGCACGGCGACATCCATCTTGCCCATCAGACGAAAGGTCCACCAGACCCGCGCCGCCGAGAACAGCCCCGATCCGTCATAGACCACAACCTGATGCCCGTCGCCCACGCCCATGGCGCGCATCCGGCTCATGAATTTTTCGACCGGAGGCACCATGTGCGGCAGGTTTGACCGCTGATCGCTGATGTCGTCGATATCAAAAAAGCGTGCGCCGGGGATATGCGCGGCGTCATACTCGGCCTTGGCGTTGCGGCCTGAATCCGGCATATACCACGATGCGTCCAGCACCCGCAGGTCCGGATCCTTCAGGTGGGCGGCAAGCCAGTCGGTTGATACCAACGTTTTGGGGTCGTCGATGGGCGAGGGGGTCACAAGGGTTGTCATGGGCCATGCTCCGCGCGGGTCAGGAATCGCATATATCGGCAGACGGTCACAGAGCAAGAGTGCAGGCGATTGCCGTGACAGATCGCGTCATCAATCGCGCGCGTTTTGCTTCATGATCCGGGCCTTCTGACGATCCCAGTCCCGTTTGGCGCTGGTTTCTCGTTTGTCAGCCAACTTCTTCCCCTTGGCGACACCGAGTTTCAGTTTCACGATGCCGCGGTCATTGAAATACATCTTGATCGGCACGATCGTCATGCCCTCGCGGGCCGTGGCGTTCCAAAGTCGTGACAATTCCCGTTTCGAGACCAGAAGCTTGCGGCGTCGCCGCTCGTCGTGCGAATCCCAGTGGTTCGACTGGGTGTAGGGTGCAATGTAGCCGTTGATCAGCCACAGCTCGCCCCCCTCGACCGAGGCATAGCTGTCGGCGATGTTCGACCCGCCCTTGCGCAGCGACTTCACCTCGGAGCCTTGCAGGATGATCCCAGCCTCAAGGTCGGATTCGATGTGGAAATCGAACCGGGCGCGGCGGTTTTCGGCAATCAGCTTGGAATTCGGATCAGAGATCTTGGCCATAGGCCTGACATAAGCGCGCGGCGGTCACGAGTCCATATGCTGGCTGACCTGCGCTGGGCGGAAACCGGTGCTGGCGGCCGCCAGTCATGCCTGCAACCGGGCCAGACGCCGGGTCAGCAAGGCGCGCGCATCGGCTTCGGGCAACGCCATGAAAAATCCGTCCAGCGGCAGTCGGCCCGCGCCGGTGGTGATGGCAGGGCAATGCAGCAGCGCACCGGAATTGGCCCAGATGATTTCTTCGTCGGCAAACATCGGGGTAACCAACTCGCTGGTGATCCGCACATTGGCCACGCAGGGCTGACTGGCCCAAGCCATCGCAGGGATCAGCACCATATCCAGATCGGGCAGGTGGGGGTCTTGCAGCGTATCGGTCAAAAGATATTGGTCGCGGGGCAGGATCAGGTCACTGCAGGTGTCGGCGAGTCCTCCGGGAATAAGGATGCCGGGCAGATCCGTCACTGGCCGGCGGTCAAGCCCAAGGATCATCGCGGCCCCACCGTCGAGTGTGTGCACCCGTTGCCCGATCCGCAAATCTGACGCCTTGCACCAGCCTTGGGTGGTTTCCACCAAAGTGTCGCTGGTCAGGCCGGTGGCCGCTGGGGCAGGGGTGATGGCGGTGAAAGCGCCGGGCGTTGCGGTGCGGGTGAAATCTTTCAGGAACATGGCATCCTCCGTTGGGTTTGTTTACGACTGTGGCGGCCGCGTTGGCCATGCGCCCAAGAAGCACCCGGATTTTGCCGAATTTTCGACATAGCCGCGTCCATCACGCGGCAGCGTTTCTGGCAGGGAAACACCACCCAAAAGGGGGGCCCCGTGGTTTCTGAACCGCCAGAACCGAAAGGATTTGTTATCCGTGTTTGTCAGGGCATTGGCGTGGATCGAGCGATTCGCGACAGTCGGTTTCCGCGAACCAAAGTGTAGATCCCCGATCCGACAATCAGCGCCGAGCCGACCAATGTGGCCAGATCCGGACGCTCGCCAAACAATGCAACTGCCAGGATCATGGCAAAAACCAGCCGTGTATAGCGGAAGGGCGTCACAAACCCGATCTCTCCCGTCCGCATGGCCGAGGTCAGCGCATGATACCCCAACACCGCGAATATTGCTGTGCCGGCCAACAGTGCCACGCCCTGCGCATCCGGGATCAGGGCTCCACCGGTAAAGCCAAGGATGACCGCCCCGGCCAGGGCCAGCATGGCAAAACCCGCCACGCCCAACTGACGGTTCGACATGACCTTTGGTGCGGCCCGCGTTGCCAGATCGCGTCCGGCAAAGCCCAGCATCCCGGCCACCGCCAACAGCGACAGGGCGGAAAACCCCTCAAGCCCTGGGCGCAGGATGATCAGCACGCCGACAAATCCCACTGCCACCGCTGCCCATCTCCGCCAGCCGACCCGCTCGCCAAACAGCAGCGCTGCCCCGCCCACGACCACAAGCGGCGAGGCTTGCAGGATCGCCGATGTTGTGGACAGCGGTGTCAGGGCAATCGCCAGAGCATAGAACAGGCGCCCCGACACTTCGAACCCTGACCGGATCAACAATCCGCGCGACCGCAGGGCAGGGTGAAACACAGGCTCCGCCTTGCGCCATGCCATCACCGCAAACACGATCATTCCGCATAGGCCAACTGTCAGCACGGCCTGACCCATCGGCATGATCCGGGCGGCGGCCTTGAACAGGACGTCCTCTACGGCGAACCCTGCCATCGACAGGGTCATGAAGGCAGCGCCGCGCAGGTTGTCGTTCTGGAACATGAAGCGTCAGCCAATCGATTTCGGGCCAGCACAGGGCAAGACAGGGCGTTTGCGACGGAAGGCCCCGCCGCCAACAGTCTTCAGCACGCACGGCCACCTGTCAGTTGAGCAAGCCCGCATGACGCATGGCGGCCTTGATTTTGGACTTGGTGCCATCTGTCAGGCCAACCAGCGGCAGACGTACATCTTCCGAACAGCGTCCCAGCAGCGACAAGCCGTATTTTGCGCCCGCCAGACCGGGTTCGATGAAGATTGCCTCATGCAAGGGCATCAGACGATCTTGAATTTGCAACGCTGTCCGGTAGTCGCCGGCAAGGGTCGCGTTCTGGAATTCTGCGCAAAGTCGCGGGGCGACGTTGGCTGTCACGCTGATACACCCGGTGCCACCATGGGCGTTGAACCCCAATGCGGTGGCATCTTCGCCTGACAACTGGATAAATCCCTTGCCGCAGGTTTCCCGTTGCATCGACACACGCTCGATCTTGCCGGTGGCGTCCTTCACCCCGATGATCCGGGGCAGGTGCGACAGCGTGCCCATGGTTTCGGGTGACATGTCCACAACCGACCGGCCGGGGATGTTGTAGATGATGATCGGCAGGGTGCAGCAATCATGCAGCGCGGTGTAATGCGCGATCAGGCCGGCCTGAGTGGGCTTGTTGTAATAGGGCGTGACGACCAGTGCGGCTGTGGCCCCCACGCGTTCGGCATGTTGGATCAGGCGGATGCCTTCAAGGGTGTTGTTCGAACCTGCACCCGCAATCACCGGAACACGCCCATCGGCGAACCTGACCACGGCTTCGATCATCGCTTCGTGTTCTTCATGGCTGAGCGTCGGGCTTTCCCCCGTTGTGCCCACCGGCACCAACCCGTGCGAGCCCTCTGCGATCTGCCAGTCCACAAGCGCCTTCAGCGTGTCCAGATCGAGTTCGCCGTTCTTGAACGGCGTAACCAGTGCGGGAATGGACCCTTTGATCATGGCACGCTTTCTCCTGTTGCTGCGACGCGTCCGGGTCGAGTCGCTTTGTCTGAAAATCCAGCCTTGATTATCCGGGGCGCGCTGAATTGCCAAGCGCGGCCTTAACAGGACTTTCTGATGGTCGTTGACAGGATCGTGGGTTGTCGTCGGTTTGGGCTTGAGGCAAAATTCAGGCATGAGCAGCAAAACAAAAAACAGATTGGCTGGGCTGATGGCCCCCTTGGCGCTTGTGGCCGCCCTGACGGGGCCCGTCCGCGCGGATGAAACACAGGCGATGCGCACCGCGTTGCAACTGATCGCAGGCAAGGATTGGAGCGGCGCCATGGCCGTTGCGCCGCGCGATGTCGGGCGCGACCTTGTATTGTGGAGCAAGCTGCGCGCAGGTGATGGCTTGCTGGGCGACTACGAAGATTTTCTGAAGCGCCGCGCCGACTGGCCGGGGCTGACGTTCCTGCGCCAGAAGGGTGAGACGGCGGTGGCCCGATCTGCAACGCCGGATCGGGTGATTGCCTATTTCGCTGGCAACGTGCCGCAGACCGGTGAAGGTGCAGTCGCACTTGTCCGGGCGCTTCAGGCCACCGGCCGCGCCGATGAGGCCGAAGATGCCGCAATGCGCGCGTGGTCTGATCTGACCCTGACGGTTAAAGACGAAGCAGACCTTCTGGCGCTGGCACCAAAATCAGTGGCTTTGGTGCATGAATTGCGGCTGGATCGCTTGCTGTGGCAGGGGCGACGGGCCGAAGCGCAGCGGATGCTGCCCCGACTGGCCAATGACTGGCAGGCGGTTGCGCGGGCGCGCATGGCGTTGCAGGCGGGCGATTCTGGGGTGACCGGGCTGATCAATGCGGTGCCGAGATCGCGCGCGTCGGATGCGGGTCTTGCCTTTGACCGCTTCATCTGGCGGATGAAGCAGGATCTGTATGACGATGCCTTGCCCCTGATCCTCGACCGTAGTGGAACGGCGGCCAGTCTGGGCGATCCGCAGGCATGGGCGGAACGTCGGGCAATCCTGACCCGGTGGCTCTTGCGGCAAAACCGGCCCCATGATGCGTATCGCGTCGCGTCGAACCATCATCTGAAATCCGGCAGCGGGTACGCTGATCTGGAATTCCTGTCAGGCTTCATCGCGTTGCGCAGGCTGAACGATCCGTCCCGCGCGTTGGAGCATTTCAGACATTTGCAAGCCGGGGTGGCGACGCCGATCTCGCTGTCAAGGGCGCTGTACTGGCAGGGTCGTGCGCATGAGGCCGCCGGGGCTAAGGATGCGGCAACATCGGCGTATCAATCGGCGGCACGTCACCAGACCGCGTATTACGGCTTGCTGGCGGCTGAAAAGCTGGGTCAGACTCTGGATGCCTCGCTTTTGAACGCCAAGCGGCCGGCGGATTGGCGGCAGGCGGCGTGGACGAAATCTTCCGTGCATCAGGCGGCGCTTTTGGCCTTGCGTGCGGGGGATCGCAATCTGGCAAAGCGGTTCTGGCTGCATTTGGCCGAACGGCTTGATGCACCCGCACTTGATCAGTTGGGGGACATGGCCCTTGCCTTGAACGAGCCGCATATCGCCGTGCTGGTGGGCAAGTCTGCGGCCGAGCGCGGGGTCATCCTGCCACGCGCCTATTACCCTGTCACCGATCTGGTGCCAGACGGGCTATCGGTCAGCCGCGCCTTTTCGTTGGCCATCGCCCGGCGTGAAAGCGAATTTGAACCTTCTGCGCGCTCCAGCGCCGATGCGCGCGGGTTGATGCAGCTTTTGCCCGGCACAGCCAAGATGATGGCGTCAAAGCTGACCTTGCCATACGAGCCTTCCCGTTTGACCACCGATCCTGGCTACAATGCCAAACTTGGAAGCGCCTATCTGGCGGAACTGGTGGCCGAATTTGGCCCGTCGATCGCGCTGGTCGCATCCGGATACAACGCAGGCCCCGGACGACCACGGCGCTGGATCGCCGAATACGGGGATCCACGCAGCCCGACCGTCGATGTTGTGGACTGGGTCGAGTCGATTCCCTTTGCCGAAACCCGCACCTATGTGATGCGGGTGGTCGAAGGCGTGATCCTGTATCGGGCCAAATTGCGTGGTAGTACCGGCCCGGTGAAGGTGACGTCCGAATTGCGGGGTTAGTCAAGGCCCGCAGGTCGACCGTCCCATTGGTCAGGATGCCTTTGATTTGA
The DNA here is from genome assembly GCA_046313895.1 of Paracoccaceae bacterium. Taxonomy (GTDB): domain Bacteria; phylum Pseudomonadota; class Alphaproteobacteria; order Rhodobacterales; family Rhodobacteraceae; genus Pseudotabrizicola. Next base: position 58,414 of record JBKBWK010000011.1, on the reverse strand, counting down.
CCCGCTGGCGCCAAAGGGTGAACAGACCGGCGGCAACCACGACGGCCGCCCCGATGGCGACATTGGTACGCAGTGTTTCGCCAAATACCCACAGACCGATGCCGGATGCCCAGACGAGTTGCAAGTAGGCAAAGGGCTGGATGGCCGACGCTTCAGCGACCTCATAGGCGCGGATCAGCAGCCAATGCGACAGGGCCGCCGTACAGCACAGCATCGCCATGAACCCCCAGTCATACGGGGTCATCGGTTCCCAGTGCCAGATGCCAATGGCGGTCATCACCACGGCGCCGCCAACCCCGGTCCAGAAGAACGACACGGTGGCCGCGTCCACGCGTCCGACATAGCGGGTCAGCAAGCCGTACAGCGCGAACATCGTGGCAGCGGCCAGCGGAATCAGAGCTTCAACCGAAAACACGCCACTTCCGGGTGACAGGATGATCACGACGCCGACAAAACCGATGCCGATGGCAGCCCAACGCCGCCACCCCACCTTTTCGCCCAGAACCGGCCCCGAAAGCGCGGCGATCAGCAGCGGATAGGTCGCGAACACCGCATGGCTTTCGACAAGGCCAAGGGCAACAAAGCCGATCACCATCACGCAGATTTCCAGCGCCAGCAGGACACCCCGGAACATCTGCACCTTTGGACGATTGGACCGAACGGCCGCACGCAACCCACCCGGTGCCCGCGCGGCCATGGCCGTCGCAAACGCCGCAAAGAACCAATAGCGCAGCATCACGACCATCCAGACATTGTAGGTGCCCGCCAAATGGCGCGACAGCCCGTCCTGAATGGCAAAGACAAAGGTGGTGGCTATCATCAGCCAGATGCCCAGCCGGGTGTTTTGCGTCACGCTCATTCCGTGCGGTTCCGTTCCAGAGACAGGGCATAAAGTCCGGCAGCGATGATGATCGCTGCCCCCAATGCGACAAGCTTATCAAGCCGTTCGCCATAGAGGGTCAGTCCGATCACAGTGACAAATACGATCTGCAAATAGGCATAGGGCTGCACCCGCGCTGCTTCTATCTGTTCGTAGCATTTGAGCAAAAGCCAATGCGAAAAGATCGAGATCGCGGCGTAGATCACCAGAAACGGCACGTCTTGTGGTGCAACGGGTTGCCAGTTCAGCAATCCCAGTACGGTCATGATGGCGGCCCCGATCACGCCGGGCCAGAAGAACGACGGGAAGGTATTCTCGGCGCGGGTCGTCAGTCGCGTCAGGATCGAGTAAAGCGCGAACATCACGGCAGCCGCCAGTGGCAACAAGGCGGCAAGGGAAAATACCCCCTGTCCGGGGCGCAGGATCACAATCACCCCGAACATCCCGATCGCGATGGCCAGCCAACGCTGCCAGATGATCCTTTCACCAAGGATTACACCGGAAAAGCCTGCGATCAGCAGGGGGCAAATGGCAAAGACCGCGTGACTTTCGATCAGTCCGATCAGCGTGTATCCCCAGACGATCACACAGATTTCGCCGACCAGCAGCAGGGATCGTGCGACATGTACACCCATCCGGTCCGAGGAAATCGCCGCCCGCAATCCCTCGGGTCGTCGCATGGCAAGAAGCAGAACAAAGCCCGCAAAGAACCAATAGCGGACCATCACCACCATCAAAGTGTTGTATTCCCCCGCCAGATATCGGGAAAATCCGTCCTGCGTGGCAAAGGACGCCACGGCTGCAATCATCAGCCAGATGCCAAGCGTTGGATTTTTGCTCATATCCCGCCTGTCGTCATGTGTCTTTTCCGACCGTGCCCTGGTTGGCGCGTGACGGCAAAGCCCGCATCGCCGAGTGCTCGGCGCACATGGCCGGCGGCCGTGTAGGTGGCAAACGTGCCACCTGCCGCCGTGTGGGCGGCAACTGCGGCCATCAGTTCGGTCGACCAGAGTTCTGGATTCTTGGCTGGCGAAAACCCGTCCAGAAACCACGCATTGGCCTGTCCCTGCCAGGCTGGCAGGGTGGTGCGCGCGTCGCCTTCGACAACGGTCAGGTCCAGGCCCGGCAGGGCCATCGTGCGGCAGCCTTGCGCCCATGCGGTCAGAAATGGCTCTGCCACCAACTCGGCTTCCGGGAAATGCGCAAGGGCACGGGCAATGTCAGCTACGGACAGGGGAAAGGCCTCGAAGCTTGTATACCTGATCCGTCCGGGGCGCCCTGTTCCCGCCCAGGCGATCTGCGTGGCAAGCATGTTCAATCCGGTGCCAAAGCCCAATTCTGCGATACGGAACCCGTCTTGCAAGCGATCAGGAAGTCCGTTTCCGGCCAGAAATACATGCCGCGTTTCTGCCAGACCGTCATTCAGCGAAAAATAGGGGTCATCAAAACGGCGCGAGACGGGGATCACGCCGTCGCGCCAGTCCAATCCTGCGCCCTGTTCGATGTCCGACATTTGCCCTATGCCCTTGGTCGGCAATCCATGGTCACGAGGCGCAGGAAATGACAAGACCCGAACTGACGGTGATGGGCGGCGGAATATTCGGTTTGTCCTGCGCGTGGGAAGCGACGCGGCGCGGCGCTCGTGTTCGCCTGATCGAAGTTGAGCGGATCGGAGCAGGATCATCGGGTGGACTTGTCGGGGCGCTTGCGCCGCATGTCCCCGAAAACTGGAATGAAAAAAAGGCATTCCAATTGGACAGTCTGTTGATGGCACAGGATTTTTGGGCAGGGGTCGAGGCCATGTCCGGTCTTTCGACAGGCTATGGCCGACTGGGTCGGCTGCAACCTTTGGAGGCTGGCGAAGCGGTGGCACGCGCGCAGGCGCGTCAAGAAGAGGCGGCGACGCTGTGGCAGGGGCGGGCGACATGGCGGGTGCGTCCTGCAACAGGGGCCGCGTGGGAACCCGCCAGCCCATCCGGCCTGTTGGTTGAGGACACGCTGACCGCGCGCCTGCACCCACGGATGGCTGCGGCGGCTTTGGTGGCTGCGATCCGGGCGACGGAGGGCGAGGTGCTGATCGGGCAGGCCGACCCGGTCGGCCCGGTGATCTGGGCCACAGGTCTGGCCGGACTTTTGGCTTTGAACCACGATCTTGGTAGCCGGGTTGGGGCCGGGGTCAAAGGGCAGGCGTTGTTGCTGTCCTTTGACGCCCGAAACCTACCGCAAGTGTTCGCGGATGGGCTTCATATCGTGCCACATGCCGATGGCACCGTCGCCGTCGGCTCCACCTCTGAAAATCAATGGGATGATCCGGCGTCGGTTGATGATCGCTGTGACGCCCTTATGGCGCGTGCGGTTGCGGCGGTGCCTCCATTGCGGGGCGCGCACCTGATAGAGCGCTGGGCCGGGGTCCGGCCACGCGCCCGTAGCCGGGCCCCGATGCTGGGCGCGTGGCCCGGACGGCCGGGGCATTTCATCGCAAATGGCGGCTTCAAGATCGGCTTTGGCATGGCACCCAAGGTGGCGCAGGTGATGGTGGATCTGGTGCTGGACGGTCACGATACCGTGCCCGAAGGGTTTCGCGTCGAAGCGTCTCTATAGCGGGCGTCTCATCGCCTCGGTCCGCAAAATGCCCATCAGTTCAGACAAGACCTGGTGCGATCTGGGGTCTTTCAGATGCCCATTGTCGTCGAAAGCCGCGCCGGAATCGGCGATGAACACTTCGGGGCCCGGAAGAACGCGGGCGCGGAATGGCGTCAGGCAGTGGCGCAACGAAAACTGTGACCGTTCGCCCCCGGCGCGGCCTGCGGCAGCGGAAACGATGGCAACGGGTTTGTCGCGAAACGGTGCGCCTTTGGTGCGGCTGATCCAGTCCAGAGCGTTTTTCAGAACGCCGGGCAGGTTCTTGTTGTACTCCGGCGTTGCGATCACGATGGCGTCGGCTGTTGCGATCTGGTGGGCGAGTCTCTGGACCACGTCTGGAATTCCCGAGGCATCTTCAAGATCCGCGTCATAGAGCGGCAGGCGAATATTTCCCTCGACATACTGGCAGGGTCCAAAGCTGCGTTTGGCCTCGGCCAGCAGCATCCGGTTGGTGGATCCGGCGCGCAGCGCGCCACAGATGCCAAGAAGCGTGGAAGTCATCGGGTTCAGCCTTATTGAAAAAGGGAAAGCACAAACGGGGCAACAAGAGCGGTGGCAATGGCATTCAGGGCCATGCCAAGCCCTGCAAAGGCCCCGGCGGTCGGATTGACCTGAAACGCACGGGCTGTGCCGATGCCGTGGCTGGTGACGCCTACCGCAAAGCCGCGCGCCCGCCAGTCTTTCAGCCGCAGCGCATTCAGCAGCGGCGTGGCCACCACAGCGCCGGTGATCCCGGTCAGGATCACCATGACGGCCGTCAGTGTGGGGGATCCACCAATGCTTTCCGAAATTCCGATGGCCACCGGGGCGGTGGCGGACTTGGGCGCAAGCGATGCAAGAACCCCCGGATCGACACCCATCGCCTTTGCAAGTGCCAACGCCGACAGTACCGCTGTCATTGACCCGACAATCAGGGCCGCACCAACGGGAAGCAAGGCGCGCCGCAAACGCGGAAGGTTGTCATAGAGTGGCAGGGCCAAAGCCACGGTTGCCGGACCCAGCAGAAAATGGGTGAACTGCGCGCCTGCAAAATAGGTTGTGTAGGGGGTGGCGCTCAGATGAAGCAGAACCGCAAGCACCGCCACCGCCACCAGCACCGGGTTTACCAAAGGGTTTCGCCCTGCCGCCTGAAAGCAGGCGTCGCCGAACGCATAGGCGGCCAGCGTCGCGGTCAGCCACAGCAGCGGACCCTGTGACAGGTAGCTCCAGATTTCGGCAAAATCAGTCATCATGGCTTCCAGTCAGGCGGGCGACGGCGGCAAAGGTAAGGGCCCCTGCGGCAATCGACAGGATGGTTGATCCGATAACGGCAATTAGAATGGCTGCGGTCTGCCCACCAAGGGTGGTTATATGACCGACCACGCCGACACCCGCCGGCACGAACAACAGCGACAGATGTGCCAGTATGCCTTGGGCCGTTGGCCGGATCAGCGCCAGCAAACGGGGCGACAGGGCCAGCAACACCAGCATCAGCACCATGCCCAAGACCGGTCCGGGCAAGGGAAGGGACAAGGCACGCGCGGTGGCCTCGCCCAGCAACTGGCAAAGCAGGATGGTGGTCAGGGCGTGAAGCATCGGCGTCAACCTTTGTTGTTTGCCAAAGCCTAAGCCGTTCGATGGAAAAGGGAAGGGTAGGCATTCAAACCGGGACCCTGCACAGGGGTGATCCGCCTTTTCCCCACCGTCCGAAAAGCCACTGTTGCATCGGCACGTTGGTGACCAAGATATTGGGGATAAGCCGCCAAAATACGCCAGATGATGGGCCGGCCGGTTGACTCTTTGCCTCCGAGTGCGTGACCATCTTGACCTTGCGACTCATGAGGCACTGGTGCGTTTTACCCGACTTCGGCTCAATGGCTTCAAAAGCTTTGTAGACCCCACGGATCTGGTGATCCATGAGGGGCTGACTGGCGTGGTCGGGCCGAATGGCTGCGGCAAATCCAACCTGCTGGAGGCGTTGCGCTGGGTCATGGGCGAAAACCGACCCACGGCAATGCGCGGCGGCGGGATGGAGGACGTGATCTTTGCGGGCGCTGCGACGCGTGGCGCGCGGCATTTTGCCGAAGTGGCCATCGTGATCGACAATCAGGATCGTCTGGCCCCGTCAGGGTTCAACGATGCGGACACCATCGAAATCGTGCGACGCATCACGCGTGATGCGGGGTCGGCCTACAAGGCCAATGCCAAGGATGTCCGGGCCCGCGATGTTCAGATGCTGTTTGCCGATGCTTCGACCGGGTCACATTCGCCGGCACTGGTGCGACAGGGGCAGATTTCGGAACTGATCAACGCCAAGCCCAAGTCCCGCCGCCGCATTCTGGAAGAAGCGGCTGGCATTTCAGGTCTTTATGCCCGCCGGCATGAGGCAGAACTGAAGTTGTCGGGGGCTGAGCAGAACCTGTTGCGAGTTGATGATGTCTTGGAAGGTCTGGCCCAACAGGTGGCCACACTGACCCGTCAGGCACGGCAGGCGGCCCGGTATCGCGAGATCGGCGAAGACTTGCGCCGCGCCGAAGGGATGCTTTTGTTCCGGCGCTGGCGCGAGGCTGACCTTGCACGGGCCGAAGCGGAAGCGCAGTTGCGTGACCGTCTGGTGGCGGCAGGCAAGGCCGATACGCTGGCGCGGACGACAAGCAAGGCGCGGGAGGCCCGCGAAGATGCCCTGCCGCCCAAGCGCGAGGAGGAGGCGATCGCCGCGGCTATTCTGCAACGGCTGAGTCTGCAACGCGATGCTTTGGCCGATCAGGAAGCCCGCGCCGTCGCCTTGATCGAGACATTGCGCGGCAGGATCGAGCAGCTTGACCGCGATATGGAGCGCGAGGCTGGCTTGAACCGCGATGCCGGGGAAACCATTGGCCGGTTGGAGTGGGAGGTCGAGCATCTTTTGCGTGCCCACGACGGCCATGAGGCGCGCTTGTCTGACGCATCCGAGGCCGCGCGTGAGGCAGGTGAGATCCTGTCGGGCCGTGAAACCCTGTTGTCACAGGCAACCGAAGACTCGGCCCGTCTGGCTGCACGCCATCAATCGGTGCAGCGGCTTTTGGCCGATACCCGCGCGACGGTTGACCGGGCCGAGGCCGAGGCCCGGCGCGCGCAGGCCGCAGTGGAAACCGCCGCCGCCGACCGGGCCTTGGCAGAAGAAGCCTATCACGCCGCAACAGAAGGACAGGAAGAGGCCGCAGCCCTTGCCGAAGCCGCCGAGGAAGCTTTGGAATTGACAGAAACAGCACGCGCTGAAGCCCAGGGGCGCGAAGCGGAAGCCCGCGCCGCGCGGGGCGAGGCCGAGGGAGAGGCGAACGCCCTGCGCGCCGAAGTGGCGGCTTTGGCCCGGCTGGTCGATCGCGAAGCGCAGGCGGGGCATCAATTGCTTGACCGGCTTTTGGTAGAGTCCGGATACGAAAAGGCGCTTGGTGCGGCACTGGCCGACGATCTGCGTGCCCCGGAAGTCGCTGCCGATGGGGGTTCGGGTTGGGCCGTGTTGCCCGGCTATGACGAAACGGCCGCTTTGCCAGAGGGCGCCACGCCGCTGGGCAGCCATGTTGGCGCACCCGACGTCCTGGATCGCAGGATCAGTCAGATTGGCCTTGTGGATCCGGCGCGTGGTGCGGCGTTGCAGGCCGCGCTGCGCCCTGGTCAGCGTTTGGTCAGTCTGGAAGGTGACCTCTGGCGGTGGGACGGGTTTCGCGCATCGGCCGAAGATGCGCCTTCGGCGGCGGCTGCACGATTGCAACAGTTGAATCGCCTTGTTCAGTTGAAGCTTGATCTTGAACAGGTTTCCGCCCGTGCCGATGGCGCAAAGCGTGCGCATGAGGCGTTGCAGGCGCGTCTGACCGATCTGGCCCGCGCCGACCAGATGGCCCGCGACGCCCGCCGTGCCGCCGACGCCCGCGTGACCGAATCCAACCGCGCGGCCAGCCGGGCCGAGGCAGATGCCTCGATCGCCGGGGGAAAGCTGGAATCAGCCCGTCTGGCGGTGTCGCGGTTCGAGGACGAGGCGATGTCGGCCCGCAGCCGTCTGATAGAGGCCGAGGCGGCGGCAGTTGAACTGCCGGATCTGGACGCAGCGCGCGACCGGGTTGAGGCCGCCAAGGTTGCCGTCGAAGCCGCTCGACTGGCGATGCTGACCCGCCGCTCTGCCCAGGACGAGTTGCGGCGCGAAGGTGAGGCCCGCATCCGTCGCCGACAAGAGGCGACCAAGGAATTGTCAGGCTGGCGCCACCGGCTGGAGACGGCCGAAAAGCGTGGGGCCGAGCTGGCGGAACGCTGCGCGCAAACCGAAGACGAGCTGGAAGAGGCCAGCGCTGCACCGGAAGACATTGCGGCCAAACGCGAAGAATTGTCGGATGCAATCGACAGTGCCGAAACCCGCCGGCGCAATGCCGCCGATGCTTTGGCCGATGCAGAAGCTGCGCTGCGCGAGGCCCAGCTTGCCGAACGCGAGGCAGAGCGGATGAACGGCGAAGCCCGTGAAGCGCGTGCCCGGGCCGAAGCGCGCAATGATGCCGCCCGGGAAACCGTGGCCTATGCTTCCGAGCGCATTTTGGAGAATGCAGAATGTTCTCCGGCTGAACTGTTGGCGAAACTGGCTGTTGATCCCGACAAGATGCCGGATGCCGATTCGCTGGATATCGAGGTTCAGCGGCTTAAACGGCAACGCGAAGCCTTGGGTGCGGTCAACCTGCGGGCAGAAGATGATATGGCGGCGGTGGCCGGTGAGCATGCGACGCTGTTGCAGGAAAAAACCGATCTGGACGAGGCGATCAAGAAGCTGCGTGCCGGTATCGCGGGCCTGAACCGCGAAGGGCGCGAACGGCTGTTGACCGCCTTTGAGCAGGTCAATCAGAACTTTGGAACGTTGTTTACGCATCTGTTTGGCGGCGGCGAGGCCCGTCTGGTTCTGGTTGAATCCGACGATCCGCTGGAGGCCGGTCTTGAAATCATGTGCCAGCCGCCGGGCAAGAAGCTGGCGACCTTGTCGCTTTTGTCGGGCGGAGAGCAGACCCTGACGGCGCTTGCGCTAATCTTCGGCGTCTTCCTTGCCAACCCTGCACCGATCTGTGTGCTGGACGAGGTGGATGCGCCTTTGGACGATGCCAACGTGACCCGGTTCTGCGATCTGCTGGACGAAATGACCCGGCGCACCGATACGCGGTTTCTGATCATCACCCACCACGCCGTCACAATGGCCCGGATGGACCGGCTGTTTGGCGTGACGATGGCCGAGCAAGGGGTCAGCCAACTTGTCAGCGTTGATCTGAAAAAGGCCGAGGCTCTGGTCGCATGATCAAGGCGCTGAAGGCGGCAGGTTTCCCCGGAGTGGAGGCCGACGGGCCCATCGTTCATGCTCGGCTATGGGCAAGTTCGCTTGAGTTCACGGCCAGCCCGCAGGCAAACGACTGGCGGCTTTCCCTGCAATGGCCCGTTCGGGCAACCGCCGGGCAATGCGCCAGTTGGACGGCCGCCTATCCGGACTGTCCGATGGACATTCATCTGGGTGAAACGCGCGTTTCGATGGTGGTGGATCAAACGGACATGGATGCCCTGCATCGTTGGGCGGCAGTCGCTGAAGATGCCGTATCCCAGATGATCCGCTGGCGCCGCGCACAACGCCAACCGGGCGAGGGATACTGACAAAGGCAGGTCGGGCCTTGCGGGCAACGGATCAGATCAGCCCGGCAGCGGCGACAATGACCAGCATCATGCCCCATGCCCGCCACAGCGCCGTGCAGGCGGCATCCACGTCGGTTGGTCCGGCGTCGCGGCGCCCTTCTGGCCAGACCCACGGAAAATCCGACATCACACCATGATATGCGCGCGGACCGGACAGCGAGAGATTGAGCACAACGGCCATGGCCGCCTCGGGCCAGCCCGCGTTCGGGCTGCGGTGCAAGGGTGCATCGCGCAAGATCGGCCGCGCGTCCATCCAGCCATGCGACAGGGCGATCAGCAGGGCAGTCAGGCGGGCCGGGATCAGGTTCAGCAGGTCGTCAAATCGTGCCGCGGCCCAACCGAATTCTTCGTGCCGGGGGGTGCGGTGTCCGATCATGCTGTCTGCGGTGTTGGTGATCTTGTACACCAGCATCAACGGCAGACCGCCGATCAGAAACCAGAACGCGGGCGCGATCACACCATCCGACAGGCTTTCTGCCGCACTTTCAATGGCCGCACGGGCAACGGCCGGTTCGTCCATCGACGCCGTGTCACGCCCCACGATCATCGACACCGCGCGTCTTCCATCGGAAAGGGACAGCCGCAACGCGTCCCCCACAGCGCGGACGTGATCCACCAGTGATTTCTGCGCCAGAAGGATAGCCGCCACAATGACTTCAAGCAGCCCCATATCGGGAACAAGCTCAATGGCCAGCCCCAGCACATAGGCCCCGAGGATCATCCCGAACAGGCAAGCCGCCCCTTTTGCCCTGCGCAGGCCACCAGAATTGAACCGACTGTCCATGAAGGCGACACACTTGCCCATAAGCACAGCCGGGTGAGGATAGCGGCCCCAGACAGCGCGAGGTTCCCCCAAAGCAGCGTCCAGCAGCAGGGCGAAGAACAGGGTCATCCAAGACCCCCGACGGTCGAATACCGCGCCGATGGTTCATTTTGCCTGCGCTTGTTCATGCTGCGACTCATCTCGACCGATCCGGGCTAATCCCGCGAAAACCACGGTTGGGCGCTGCTTTACACCGTGGCAGCAGCTTCGGACAGTGGGGCGAGGGGCCTGAACTGGTGCGGAACCGGATAAAATCCGCCTTCAAAGCAGGAATTACATGCCTATTAGCATACTGTCACGAGAGTGACTTGATTTTAATCAATATTGCCGCAGACTTGGGATTGGGGAACGGGAGAGCGCCATGCTGGAGTTTTTGCCACAAGATATCCGAGACGGGTTGGACGCCGCGCGCAAACGCGAAGCACGTCGGAAATCCCGTTTGCGGGTGCAGGTCGGCGAGGCTGTGTTCCCCGTGTTGCGCTTTTGGCACGATGGGTTTGTGCTGGACGGCGACCTTGCCCCGCACTTGCGCGGTCTGGTGGATGTTTACGACGGGTCCAACCACATTTTTCAATGCCTGATTGTCGCCTCGACGCTGGAAAACGGTGACCTTGTCTGCGAATTCAAGCGCTCCACGGCGGTTCAGGAAAAGGCTCCGCTGGATTTCTGGCGCGACGAAAACGCGCCAGTGGGATATTTGACCCGATCATAACAGATCGCACCTTCGCAGCAGCGGTCAGGGCGAGTGGAGTGCTTTACTGCAAGTCGCCAAACGCTGCCCTAAGGCGGTTGACCGCGTCTTCGACATGGACGCGTGGCGTTGCAAGATTGAACCTTAGAAAACTTTCGCCGCCTTGCCCGAAGGTTTCCCCGTGGTTGGCGCAGATCTGCGCAACCTGTTCGACCCGAGCCTTGAATTCTGATGGCGCCATGCCGGTATCGGTAAAATCGACCCATGACAAATAGGTTGCCTGCAGCGGCATTGACCTGATCCCCGGTATGGCATTGACGCCATCGTCAAACAGACGTCGGTTGCCGTCCAGATAGTGCACCAGGTCATCTACCCAAGCGGCACCTTCGGCGGAATAGGCGGCCTCGGCCATGTGCATGCCGAATGAGTTGGGCGAAATCCCCAGAGCCATCATCGTGTTCGAAAAACGTGCCCGCAGATCATCATCGGCGATGATGACATTGCCCACATGAGTGCCTGCGATGTTGAAGGTCTTGGTGGTCGCCGTCAGCATGACAAGGCGATCAGTGATTTCTGGAACGGCTGTCGGCATTGCGTGGTGCGTATGGCCCGGCATCACAAGGTCATGGTGAATTTCATCTGACACCAGGATCAGGTCGTGACGTTTGCAGAAATCGGCGGTGGCCCGAAGCTCTGCCAAAGTCCAGACGCGCCCGCCGGGATTGTGCGGCGAACACAGGATCAGCATCTTCTCGTTACCCGTCATCCGGGCGTCCCAGGCGGCGAAGTCCATTTCATAGACTCCGTTGGTCAACGCCAACGGATATTCCACCACCAGACGCCCTGCCGCTTTGATGGTGCGGGCAAAGGCATGATAGACCGGCGTCATCAGCACAACGCCGTCGCCGACATTGGTAAAGGCATCCAGCACCAGACCCGTCGCATTTACAAGGCCATGGGTGGTGAAGATATGGTCCGTCTCCACCTTCCAGCCATGCCGGGTGGCCATCCACCAGCGGATCGCCTCGCGATAGCCTCGGTCGTCGCCATAGTAGCCGTAGATGCCATGTGCGGCCATCTTTTCGACGGCCCCTTGCACGCAGGCAGGTGGGCGGAAATCCATATCCGCCACCCACATGGACAAGCCCTTGTCAGTGGAGACGCCATAGAGGTGCTCCATCATGTCCCATTTCACGGAATGGGTGCCCACGCGGTTGATCAGTTCGTCGAAGAGCATATGCGGCCTATTTTTCGGGCTGTTTGTCCTGAATAAATCAATTTTTCCAGAAAGTCATCCTGATTTAATCGGAAAATATGGGATATAAATCCACAAACGGCATCAAGTGTGGAACAAAAGGCTTTGACGGCTGACCCCTTGCGCGTAGCCCCCGCGCGCCGTAAATCTTCGTTATGATCCGCTCCATCCTTATCCATCCAGACCCTCGCCTCAAGAAGCCCTGTGATCTTGTCAGTGAATTTGACGGCGAGTTGCGCAAACTTGCCGATGACATGTTCGAGACAATGTATGACGCCCCCGGCATCGGTCTGGCTGCGCCCCAGATCGGGGTGATGAAACAGTTGCTTGTGATGGATTGCATCAAGGATGGTCCGGCGCGGCCGATGGCGCTGATCAACCCCAGGGTGGTCTGGTCGTCGGAGGATCTTTCAAGCTATGAGGAAGGTTGTTTGTCGATCCCCGACCAATACGCCGAAGTCCAGCGTCCGGCCGAAGTGCGGGTGGAATGGCAGGCGTTGGATGGCAGTCCGCAGGAGGAGCATTTTTCGGGTTTGTGGGCGACCTGCGTGCAGCACGAGATCGATCATCTGAACGGCAAACTGTTCATCGACTATCTGGGTCCGCTGAAGCGTCAGATGATCACGCGCAAGATGGAAAAGCTGAAGCGCGAACGCGCGCGGCAGGTATAGGTGGCCGCTTTACCCATTCTGCTGTGGCCCGATCCACGTTTGTCAACGCCTTGCGCGCCTGTCGGATGCGAAGACATTTCCGGTATTTGCAAAGACATGCTGCAAAGCATGTATGCGGCGTCGGGGCGTGGTCTGGCCGCACCTCAGGTCGGTGTCATGTTGCGGATCTTTGTGATGGATGTGACGTGGAAAGATGGCAATCCCGACCCGCATATCATGATCAATCCGCAGATCTTGTGGCGTTCGACAAACGAGGTTACCGGCCCGGAAGGGTGCCTGTCCATTCCGGGTGTGATTGCCGATGTCGCAAGGCCAAAGTCGATACGGCTTGCGTGGACGGATGAAATGGGTCGCCAAAGGGACGACACCCTGACCGGGTTTGCCGCCGTTTGCGCGCAGCATGAATACGACCATCTGGACGGGGTCGTGACCTTTGACCGACTGTCGCCGGCACGACGTCAGGCGATCGAGGCCGCATATCTTGACTGGCACCCGGCATGACGCGCCGGCAGTGTGTGCCTTGGCCCCATCCGGTTCTGAAGGCCCCGGCGCAGGACGTGGGGGTCGTCACCGAAGACATCCGCGCGATCTGGGAGGACATGATCGAGGTGATGGAAGCAATGCCCGGCTATGGGCTGGCTGCCGTGCAGATCGGTGTGCCGCTGCGTTTGGCCGTGGTCGATTGTTCCGAGGCCCGGGGTCAGGCGATCCGCATGGCCAACCCCGAGGTTCTGCATGCAAGCGGCCAGTTCCGCGAACATGAAGAAGCCAGTCCGAACCTGCCGGGCGTCTCGGCCGTGATCAAAAGACCCCGTGCGGTGACCGTGCGCTTTTTGAATGACCTGGGCGACATCGAAGAGCGGGATTTCGTGAACCTCTGGGCAACGTCCGTGCAGCATCAGATCGACCATCTGGCAGGCAGGATGTATTTTGACCACCTGTCGCCGCTTAAACGCAAGATGTTGATAGCCAAAGCGGAAAAGGCGCGCAAACGCGGATGAAGATTGTTTTTATGGGCACACCTGCGTTTTCGGTTCCAGTGCTGGAGTCGTTGGCCGCCAGCCATGACATTTTGGCTGTTTACACCCAACCCCCACGGCCAGCAGGGCGTGGCAAAGCGGATCGCCGCAGCCCGGTGCATGAGAAAGCCTTGCAATTGGCGCTGCCGGTGCGGCACCCGGCGCGGCTGAAGGATCCGGATGATCAGGCGGCGTTTGCCGCGCTTGGTGCGGATGTTGCGGTGGTGGTCGCCTATGGGCTGATCCTGCCGCAAGCTGTCCTGGATGCGCCCCGCCACGGTTGCCTGAACATTCACGCCAGTTTGTTGCCGCGTTGGCGTGGGGCCGCGCCGATCCAACGCGCCATCATGGCTGGCGACACCATGACCGGCATTTGCATCATGCAGATGGAAGCGGGCTTGGATACCGGGCCAGTGCTGATGCGCGAGCAAACCCCGATCAAGCCGCAGGACACGACCGCAGATCTGCATGACCGTCTGTCGGCCCTGGGGGCTGCGCTGATCGTGCAGGCTTTGGACAGGTTGCCGTTTCTGGTGCCGGAACCACAGCCCGATGAAGGCGCGACTTATGCTAGCAAGATCGACAAGGCCGAGGCGCGCGTGGATTTTCGCGAACCCGCGGTCGTTGTCGATCGGTTGATCCGTGGTCTGTCGCCGTTTCCAGGGGCGTGGGTACAGGTCGGGGGCGAACGGGTAAAGTTGCTCCGGTCCCGTGTCGCAACGGGCTCGGGCGCGCCGGGACAAGTGCTGCACGGCTTTTCCATCGCCTGTGGCGACGGTGCCATCGAGGTTCTGACCGCGCAACGGGAAGGGAAACGACCCATGGCTGCCAGCGAAATTCTCAAGGGTTTGACGCTTCCGCCACTTCTGGCCTAGTCATTCACGCCCGCTTCCCCATATTAGGCGCAGGAACAGGAGGTCGCCATGCCCATCATTGCGCTGATCATCATAGGGGCTGCTGCCGGGTTTCTGGCGACACGTCTGATGAAAGTAGATGCCGATGTGCCGACCACTGTGGCGATCGGTGTGTTTGGTGCCTTGATCGGCGGCTTCATGCTGCGGTTCCTGATCACGATCACCGGCTGGATGGCCGGTTTTGTCGGGGCCGTCCTCGGGGCTGTTGCGCTGATCTGGTTGTGGAAAACCTATGTTTCTAAGTAAGGCGCTTGATCGCGTCCTTTAGCCGGAACCCTTTGTCCCCTGCGGCCATCCAAAGCAATTGACCTTGCCACGCCGCAAACAGCAGGGCTGCGGCCTCTCGCCCCTTTGCCCCGCCGCCAAGGCGCATGGCCAGTGCCTGTTCCACGCGCGCCCGCCATGCCAAGGCCCGGTCCCGCAAGGCAGGATCACGGAAATCGGCGGCCAGAAGCGACAGATCCGCCGTTTCCCCCCTCTCGGCGCCAAGCGATTTCAGAAACATTTGCGCGCCTTTGACCGACAGGTCCGATGCGCCTTCGGCGGCATCTGTCGCACGATCAAGCGCATCCCACCCATCCATCAAGGCCGCCCGCACCATTGCCTCTTGTGATCCGTAGCGCTGCACCAATGTTGGCGCCGCCAGACCTGTTGCACGCGACACCGCGCCAAAGCTGGCAGCCCTGTCGCCGGACTTGGTCAGAAGTGCACGGATGCAGGCATACACATTGTGATCTGGAATGAGCTTAGGTCGGGGCATCCCTAAACATAAACGCGTGTTCGCATTGGTCGCAAGCCCTAGCGTCTTGGCGGCAGGGTCTTGGGTGGCTTGGGGCGATAGACGGGCAGTCGCCATCCGAAGACCAGACTGCCGGCACGCAAGGTCATCGTCACGACCGCGCAAATCAGCAGCGCAATCCCTCCCGTCACGCCTGCCGTGCTGACCGCAACCGCTGCCAAAGCCCCGGCAAAGGCGCAAGTGACGTACAACTCGCCTTGTTTGAGCACCAGAGGCACTTCGTTGCACACGACGTCTCGCAACAGGCCTCCCATACATCCTGTGACCATCCCCATGATCAGGATGATGGGCCAGCCCATGCCTTCAGCCACCGACGCGGCCACCCCGGCGGGCACTGCCACAGCCAGCGCAAAAGCATCCAGCCACAGAATTGCGCGATAACGGCTTTCCAGACGGTGAGCGGTGAAAAACACCGTCACGGCCGCCAAAGTGGCCACGCCCAACATCCACGGATCAACGATCCAGAACACATCCCGGTCCAGCATCACATCGCGCAGTGTTCCGCCTCCGGTCGCAGTCAGGCTTGCGATGAAGATGAAACCGACGATATCCAGTTGCGCGCGGCTTGCCACCAAAGCGCCGGTCAGCGCGAAGACCGCGACAGAGGCATAGTCCAGAAAGGGCAAAAGCCCCAGCAGAGCCGGCGCCGTCGTCATGTTTTCGCCGGTTTGAAGGGGGCCATACCTGCGCGCGCCAATACATCGGCGCGCTCATTTTCGGTATGGCCGGCATGACCCTTGATCCAACGCCATTCCACTTTGTGCCGGGACTGGGCTTCTTCAAGCCTTTGCCAGAGCTCGACATTCTTGACGGGCTTGTTGTCAGCGGTTTTCCAGCCCTTGCGTTTCCAGTTGTGGATCCAGGTGGTCACACCGTTTTTCACGTAGGCGCTGTCGGTCACGATCACGATGTCAGCTTCGCGCGACAGGGCCTCCAACGCCGATATTGCGGCCATCAATTCCATCCTGTTGTTGGTGGTATCGGACTCTCCACCCTGCAATTCGCGTTCTTTCAGGACTGTGTCTCCGTCGCAGGCGATCATCAGAACACCCCAGCCACCGGGACCGGGGTTGCCCGAACAGGCGCCATCCGTATAAGCAAAAATTTGCGGCATGCTTGCTCCTTGCGGCTCAGCGCGGGAATAGTCCGCGGGTCGGTGCGGGTCAACTGCCGCCTAGGTCAGAATCGGCACCGCGAGACAAGCCAAGACCACGAGCGTCAACCCAACGCGCAGCCGCAACCACCAGTCCGGGGCGGTACCCATCTTCCAGAAATGCCAATCCAGAGCCAAAAGCCCCAGAAATCCCGCAGCGAGATTCACCGCCGCATCGCCCGGATGTCCATTTACCATGAAAAACGCCCAAAGCGCTGGCGCAACAGACAGAATATAGCCCGAGGCGGCTTCCGGCCCGTCGGCCTTGGTCGCAAAGCCCCACAGGACGCCTGACATGAAGGACAGGATCACAGTGCCATAGGTCAGGCTGACATAGGTCCCGATAAACAGGGGCCCTGCAAAGCGCCCGCCCCATGCCGCCAGGCCGGGTGACAGCTGTGTCGCGGCACCCCACAAAAATGGAAGCAATCCGGCAATGCCCAGGATCAGTGCAGTTCTTGGAATGGGCTCCAACGCGGCCTACCTCCGACGCGGTCAAACAGAAAGACAGTGATAGGGTGCGGCGCCACAGGGTCCAGATGCGATGGCGGAAATCATCGTTCTGTTGCCAAAGGGCCATTGCGGCGCCACGCGGGGCATACCGGTGTGGCCGTGAAAAGACTTTCTGAATATGGTGCCGGCCTTTCAGGCCTGACCGCCCACCGGTTCGCGCAGGATGCGCGGCACCTTGAACTCCACGTTTTCCTGTGCGGCTTCGACCAGTTCCACAGTCGTGTCAAAGCGCGCGCGGAATGCGGCGATGACTTCATTCACCAGCACCTCCGGTGCGCTTGCCCCGGCTGTGATACCGATGGCACGGATGCCGTGCAGGGCACGCCAGTCGATATCATCCGCGCGCTGGATCAGTTGCGCATAGGCACAGCCAGCCGCTGACCCGACCTCGACCAAGCGTTTGGAGTTTGACGAATTTGGGGCCCCGATCACCAGCAGGGCATCAACCTTGGGCGCGATTGCCTTTACCGCCATCTGGCGGTTGGTTGTGGCGTAGCAGATATCTTCATGCGCCGGCGCATGGATCGCGGGAAACCGCGCCGTAAGGGCTGCTGCTATATCGGCCGTGTCGTCCACCGAAAGCGTCGTTTGGGTGATAAAGGCCAGCTTGGCCGGATCGCGCACCGTCAGGCTTGCCACATCTGCAACGGTTTCCACCAGCAACACCTCGCCCTCGGGCAACTGACCCATGGTTCCAACCGTTTCCGGATGGCCGGCATGGCCGATCATGATCAATTGCAGCCCGTTCTCATTGTGCCTAGCGGCTTCGTTATGCACTTTTGTGACCAAAGGGCAGGTCGCATCCACCGCAATCATTTCGCGCCGCGCGGCCTCGGCCGGCACGGACTTTGGCACGCCATGGGCCGAAAAGACCACGGGACGATCAGGGGGGCACTGATCCAGCTCTTCTACAAACACCGCGCCCTGAGCGCGAAGGGCGTCCACCACGAACTTGTTGTGCACGATCTCGTGCCGCACATAGACCGGAGCGCCCCATTTTTGCAGCGCCAGTTCAACGATCTTGATCGCGCGGTCCACACCCGCACAAAAGCCGCGCGGAGCGGCAAGAAACAGGGTGAGGGGCGAAAGGTCGGTCATACTGGGCCTGCGAATTTGATCCTGTCCAGAGGTAAGGCGCAAGGCCGTCAAGGTCCAGCCTTTGATGCACAGGCGCGCCAGACGGACGCTGCTATCCCCATATGCCCAGACCAACCATGGCAACCACGATATAGCGTGCCGTTTTCGCAAGTGTGACCAGAACCAGAAAGTGCGGCAGCGGGAGGCGCAGCGCGCCGGACAGCGCCACGACCAGATCCCCGCCCGGTGCCCAACTGAACAACAGCGCCCAGACGCCCCAACGCGAAAACCATGCCTCGGCCCTGGCTTCGCGCTCGGGCGTCAGGCCAAGCCAGCGGGCCCCGCGAGGCCCCCCAGCCCGCGACCAAGCGCATAGGTCAGGCAAGATCCAAGATTGTTGCCGACCGAAGCCACAGTGACAAGAAGCCACGGGTCCGCTGTTCTTGTCGCCGAAGAGCAAGAAAAACCACTTCTGACTGAAACGGAATCGGTGTTGCAGCCAAAAACGCCGCCACAAACGACCCGGCCAGAGAGGTTTCTGTCTTCATCTGTCTTCTGGAAAGGCAGCCGATTACCAAATGGCCGCCTTGCGTGGATTTTGCGCCTTGGCAAACTGGTATCGCCAAGGCCGCCACCGTGGCCCGAAATGAAAAGGGACGCCGTAGCGCCCCTTTGGATCATTTTGCCAATTCCACGGCATCTTCGCGTTCGCCATAGGGGCGCGGTTCCCGTGGAGGCCGGCCGATCACATCGCGCAACTCATCCAGTTCGATGAAGTTGTCGGCTTGCCGCCGGAGTTCGTCTGCAATCATTGGTGGCTGGCTGCGGATCGTCGATACAACCGACACCCGGACGCCCTGCCGTTGCAGGCTTTCCACCAACGGCCGGAAATCGCCATCCCCCGAGAACAGGACGATGTGATCCACGCGTGGCGCAAGCTCCATCGCATCCACCGTCAGTTCGATATCCATATTGCCTTTGACCTTACGGCGGCCTTGGCTGTCGGTGTATTCCTTGGCTGGCTTCGTCACCATGGTGAAACCATTGTAATGCAGCCAGTCCACAAGCGGACGAATCGGCGAATATTCGTCATTCTCAAGCAGGGCGGTGTAGTAGAAGGCCCGAAGCAACTTGCCGCGACGCATGAACTCCTGCCGCAACAGTTTGTAGTCGATGTCGAACCCCAGCGCCCTCGCGGCTGCGTAGAGGTTTGACCCATCTATGAACAGCGCCAGACGTTCGTCCTTGTAAAACATTTATGTGTCCCCTCAAATTCGTGTCCGGTCGCGCTAATTTTATGCGAGTGGGCTAGTGGTGTCAGAAATTCGCACGATGTAAGGACACACTTAGGTATCAGTGAAAAACATTTTCCCGCAAGCCAGTCTATACGAAAGTGTACCACTAAACATGCTTACGGAAAAGCAAGCTCTGGTTGCATTCGGTGCGAATTTGCCTTTCGGCGAACATTCACCTCGTCAAACTGTCGATGAGGCAATGGGTGCTTTGCACGACCACGGTGCTATACTTAAGGTCAAAAGCCGATTGTTCAAGACGCCTTGCTTTCCAAAGGGTGCTGGTCCCGACTATGTGAATGCGGCTGCCCTGCTGGAGGTCAGGGACGACATGGGGCCTTACGACCTTCTGTCGCGCCTGCATGAGGTCGAGTCACGTTTTGGCCGCCGGCGTGAGACGCGTTGGGGGATGCGGACGCTTGACATCGATCTGCTGGCCATGGGCGTGTTGGTGCTGCCGGACGCCGCCAGTCACGCACGGTGGCGCGATCTGTCTCTGCATGACCAGACCCAGCTGTCCCCCGACCAACTTATCCTTCCCCATCCACGGATGCAGGATCGGGCATTCGTTCTGGTTCCCTTGGCTGACATTGCGCCAGATTGGGTCCATCCGGTCTTGCAGCGCAGCGTCGTGCAGATGCTTGCGGATCTGCCCCTGAGCGATCGCATCGAAGTGCGTCCAATCCTTTGAATACGGGGTTGTCAAGTCGCTTCATCGCGCGTAAGTACACCCTCTCCATGCCCTCAAAGACCAACTGGAGTCGTCCATGGCCCGCGTGACGGTTGAAGACTGCGTTGACAAGGTTCCGAACCGGTTCGAACTGGTAATGCTTGCCGCCCATCGGGCGCGCGAGATTCAAGCGGGTTCGCCGCTGACCATCGACCGTGACAATGACAAGAACCCGGTCTGCGCTCTGCGCGAGATCGCGGAAGAAACGCAATCGGCAGACGCACTGCGCGAGCGGATGATTGAAAGCCATCAGACCCAGATCGAGGTTGATGAACCCGAAGATGATCAGATGGCGTTGCTGATGTCGGGCGAAATTGACCGTCCGATGCAGGATGATATGTCCGAAGAAAAGCTCCTTCGCGCTTTGATGGAAGCTCAAGGCGAACTCTAAAACCGGGGGAACCCCGTCCAAGGGGCGATGATGATCGACGTAGAAGACCTCATCGCCCTTGTTCGAAACTACAATCCACGCACAAACGCTGATCTGATCCGCCGCGCTTATGCGTATGGCTTTGCCATGCACGATGGGCAGATGCGCAAATCGGGCGAGCCCTATTTCACGCATCCCGTGGCCGTTGCGGCCATTCTGACCGAGCAACGGCTGGACGATGCAACCATCGTGACCGCGCTGCTGCATGACACCATAGAAGACACGAAATCGACCTACACCGAGGTGGAACGCCATTTCGGGCAAGAGGTTGCCGAACTGGTTGACGGCGTCACGAAGTTGACCAATCTCCAACTCTCAAGCACCGAAACACAGCAGGCAGAGAACTTCCGCAAGCTGTTCATGGCAATGTCGAAGGACCTGCGGGTAATTCTGGTAAAGCTTGCAGACCGTCTGCACAACATGCGGACGATCAAAAGCATGAATCCGGAAAAGCAGGCCCAAAAGGCGCGCGAGACGATGGAAATCTATGCGCCCCTTGCCGGACGCATGGGCATGCAGTGGATGCGCGAAGAACTTGAGGATCTGTCGTTCAAGGTCTTGAATCCCGATGCCCGCAATTCAATCATCCGCAGGTTTCTGACGCTGCAACGCGAAGCGGGCGATGTGGTTCACAAGATCACGGCGGATATTCGCAACGAATTGGAAAAGGTTCAGATCGACGCGACGGTTTATGGCCGTGCCAAAAAGCCCTATTCGATCTGGCGCAAGATGCAGGAAAAGGATCTGGCGTTCTCGCGCTTGTCCGACATCTACGGCTTTCGCATCATTTGCGCCACAGTGGCAGACTGTTACCGTATCCTTGGCGTGATCCACCAACGCTGGCGGTCCGTCCCAGGGCGGTTCAAGGACTATATCAGCCAGCCAAAATCGAACGGCTATCGGTCTATCCATACGACCGTGTCAGGGCGGGACGGCAAGCGGGTTGAGGTGCAGATCCGCACCCGCGAGATGCACGAGGTGGCAGAGGCCGGCGTTGCGGCGCATTGGTCCTATCGCGAGGGCGTTCGTGCGCAAAACCCCTTTGCCATAGATCCTGGCAAGTGGATCGCCAGCATGACCGAACGGTTCGATGAAGGCGACCACGACGAATTTCTGGAACACGTCAAGCTTGAGATGTATTCAGATCAGGTGTTCTGCTTCACCCCGAAAGGCGACGTGGTGCAACTGCCGCGCGGCGCTACACCGCTTGACTATGCCTATTCCATCCACACCCGGATCGGAAACTCGTGCGTGTCAGCCAAAGTGGACGGTATCCGTGTGCCATTGTGGACCCGGCTGAAGAACGGTCAGTCGGTCGAGATTATCACCGCCGAAGGCCAGCGTCCGCAATCAAGCTGGATAGACATTGTCACCACAGGTCGTGCCAAGGCCGCAATCCGCAAATCTCTGCGTGAAGAGGACCGGGGCCGTTTCATCAAGCTGGGTCAGGAACTGGCCCGCGCGGCCTTTGACCACGTCGGCAAGAAGGCTTCGGAAAAGGCTTTGCGCACAGCTGCCAAGATGTTGGGCCTGAGCGATGAAGAAGACCTTTTGGCCCGTCTGGGTTCGGCTGAACTTACGGCTCGACGGGTGGTCGAGACATTGTATCCCGAACTCGCCCGCGCCGATCTGGAAGAGGTGGATGCCACCCGTCCGGTGTTGGGGCTGGCTGCAGAGCAGGCGTTTCGCCGCGCGCCCTGCTGTCAACCGGTGCCGGGAGAACGGATCGTCGGGATCACATATCGTGGGAAAGGTGTTGTCGCGCATGCCATCGATTGTCCTGCGCTTGAGGAATTCGAAGAACAGACTGACCGGTGGGTTGACCTGGCTTGGCATTCCGGCCGCCATGCCGCAGTGCATACCGTGACCATGGAACTGACTATTGCCAACGATGCAGGCGTCCTTGGTCGGATCTGCACCTTGATAGGTGAGCAGAAGGCCAATATCTCTGATCTGAGGTTTACGGATCGCAAGCCGGACTTTTACCGTCTTCTTGTTGATGTTGACCTTCGCGATGTGGAACATCTGCATATGGTCATGACGGCTCTCGAGGCCGAGACGGATGTAGCGCAGGTGTCTCGACATCGTGATCAAACGCGCAAGCCCTGACGCCTTGGTGTTGCAGGGCCGTATCAACGATCGGAAAGGGGAATCGGCACGGTGGTGTTTCGACGCCGGAACAAACGCTCGGGTTGGGACAGCCTGAAGGCATTTGTCTATCCGCCGGGTGGATGGATGCGATCAGCGCATTATGTGCGACATCGTCTGACGCGATTGCCTGATCCCCCCCACCGTATTGCCCGTGGCATTTTTGCAGGGGTGTTCATTTCGTTCACGCCGTTGTTTGGTTTGCATTTCTTCGGTGCAGCCCTGTTGGCATTCCTGATGCGCGGCAACATCATCGCGTCCATCTTTGGCACCTTGTTTGGCAACCCCATCACGTTTCCCATCATAGCGGTCCTGTCTGTGCAGTTGGGGCATCTGATCCTTGGGACCGGTGTGGATGCGGTGCCCGCAAGCCAGATCCTGTCAGCGTTTGCGAGTGCGGGCAGTGAGGTCTGGCAGAATGTGATTGCGATTTTCACAGATACTCAGACGCAATGGGGCAAGTTGCGACATTTTTACTATGGTCTTTTCAAACCCTATCTGGTCGGAGGGATCATACCGGGGCTGGTGGCGGCGACCCTGAGCTATTACATCACACTGCCATTGATCCTTGGATATCAGAAGTTGCGACAGAAGCGTCGTCGGGACAGGGCAGAATTGATCCGCGAAAAGGCGGCAGCACGGTTGCGGGCACGGTCCTCGGTGGACGACGGATCGTCAGAAGAGACGTGACGAAGGCCGACTTTGATTTACATGCGGGATGCAAACACCACTAAGACCATTTAAAGGATCTGCAATTTCTGGCGTTCCCGTCATGGGCAAGTCATGTATTGCCACTGAAATAAAGCTTGGGTTGTCCGCACACAGCGGCGGCGCGATTGGCTAGCGAGGATAGACGTGGTTTTCAAACGGCGTGACCGGCGAGGCTGGCTGGCTTGGGTGCGGGAGATGTTCTACCCGACCGGGGGGTTCCGCCGTGCAACCCGCTATGTCATTCACCGCATGCGTCGACTGCCGGATCGCCCGCACCGCATCGCACGCGGGGTCTTTGCCGGATGCCTGATCGGGTTTCTGCCTTTGCCCGGTTTGCAATTTCTGGGGGCGGCAGGGCTTGCATGGATCATGCGGGGCAACATTCTTGCGGCACTTCTGGGAACCTTCAATTCCAATCCGATCACCACGCCCTTTTTCGCTGTCGGCGCGATTTCTTTGGGTCACTGGATGCTGGGGATTGATACGCCTTTGAATGCCGAAGCGATTGGTGATGCGTTCGCGCGGGCAGGTGGCGACCTGTGGCACAATTTCGTTTCTCTGTTCGGCCCTGAACAGATGCATTGGGGCGGGCTGGTGCAGTTCTGGTCCGAGGTGTACGCGCCCTACTTCATAGGTGCGTTGGGGCCGGGCATTCTGCTGAGCCTTGTCTTCTACTACCTGACAATTCCGCTTGTGGAAGCTTACCAGAAGGCGCGCGTTGCCAAGTTCAGAGAGCGGAGCGAAAAGCGGTTGCTGCTGCGCGAAAAGCTCGCGGCATTGAAACTGCTTGCTGACGGTCGGAAAGAGACTGTGTCCGATACAAAACAAGGGGATGACGAACCCCCGCCCGCGACCTAATCTTCGCACATCAGGACAAGAGAGTACGATTCATGACAGCGATCGGCAAACTTCGGCTTGGGGTCAACATCGACCATGTGGCGACCCTGCGCAACGCGCGCGGCAGCGCATGGCCAGACCCCTTGCGGGCAGCTCTGCTGGCCGAGGCGGCCGGCGCAGACGGGATCACAGCCCACCTGCGCGAAGACCGCCGTCATATCCGGGATGCGGACATGGTGGCTCTCAAGGCAGGAATCGGTATTCCGTTGAACTTTGAATGTGCCGCGACGGACGAGATGCTAGCCATCTGCCTGCGGACGCGTCCGCATGCCGTTTGCCTTGTGCCAGAGCGCCGCGAAGAACGCACAACCGAGGGCGGGCTTGATGTTGCGGGCGACGAGACGCGTCTTGCAGGTATCGTGGCACCTTTGCGGGATGCAGGCGCGCGGGTCAGCATGTTCGTCAGCCACGATCCCCGCCAGATCGAAGCCAGCGCCCGGATCGGGGCTGCGGTGGTTGAACTGCACACGGGTTTGTATTCCGACCTGCACGCCGAAGGCCGAAGCGACGAGGCGGATGCAGAGCTGGACGCCTTGCGCCGGGGAGCGGCTCTGGCTTGCTCGCTTGGTCTTGAAGTCCATGCAGGTCATGGCCTGACCTATGACAACGTGGCCCCCATCGCCGCTATCGCGCAGGTGATGGAACTGAACATCGGTCATTTTCTGGTTGGGGAGGCCGTGTTCATCGGACTTGGCCCGGCGATCGAAGAAATGCGCCGACGGATGGATGAGGTGCGTGGATAACTCTTTGCAGGGCACCCGTCGCTACGCACCGGATCGTGGTTGTGGAGTAACAAGATGATCCTGGGGATCGGCAGTGACCTTGCCAACATAGACCGCATCGAAGCGACATTGGCGCGCTACGGCGACCGTTTTCGCAATCGCGTGTTCACGGAGTCTGAACAACGCAAAGCTGAAGGCCGCCCGCATGCGGTTGCCGCAACCTATGCCAAGCGCTGGGCGGCCAAAGAGGCATGTTCAAAGGCACTCGGCACGGGTCTGCGCATGGGGATTGCGTGGAAGGATATGGCTGTGTCCAATCTTTCATCCGGACAGCCTGTCATGCAGCTGACGGGCTGGGCCGCCGAGCGCCTTCAGGCGATGACGCCTGCCGGGTATCAGGCCGTAATCCATGTCACCCTGACCGACGACCACCCGTGGGCACAAGCCTTTGTCGTGATCGAGGCGCGGCTTTTGACAAAAGGGTGACGCACCCCATCCAAGCGGTGAACTTGACTTGAACGGGCTGCAGGCGCATGTAGCGGCCCGAGCAGCAACAAGGTGGATCAAGGATGGCCAGCAAGGCAGAGAACGACGGCGGCATCGTCGAAACGATCAAGACGGTTGTCTATGCGCTGTTGATTGCAGGCGTGTTCCGTACCTTGTTCTTCCAGCCGTTCTGGATCCCTTCTGGCAGCATGAAGGACACGTTGCTTATCGGGGATTTCCTCTTTGTCAATAAAATGGCCTATGGCTACAGTCGGTTTTCCTGTCCCTTCGGGATTTGCCCGTTCGAGGGTCGGTTGCTGTTCAGTGAACCCGAACGTGGCGATGTTGTGGTCTTTCGCCATCCGGTGAATGGATCCGATTTCATCAAGCGCTTGATCGGCATGCCCGGCGATTCGGTTCAAATGCGCAATGGTGTGCTCTTTCTGAATGGCGAAGAGATTCCCCAAGATCCGGCTGGCACCTTCAACGAGGTGTATGAGCAGCAGGGCCCGATGGGTCATCTGCCACGGTGCGAGAATGGGCCGGTGGGGCAGGGGGATGTCTGCAGCAAGTCTCGCTATCGCGAAACGCTTCCCGGTGGCCGCACCCATGATGTGCTGAATATCGACACGAATGGCTCGGCCGATAATACTGACGTGTTTACAGTTCCAGCGGGTCACTACTTCTTTATGGGTGATAACCGGGACAACAGTCAGGACAGCCGTTTTGTTCAGGCCGTGGGTGGTGTGGGCTTTGTGCCTGCGGATCATCTGATCGGTCGTGCGGACCGGATCATGTTCTCGTCAGCCGGACGGTCGATGTTGTATTTCTGGACGTGGCGGTCTGACCGCTTCTTCAAGGCGGTGGAATGAGGTTGTCTGCGGATCTCAAGGCATTCGAAGGCCGGCTCGGACATAGCTTTGCAAAGCCCGAGCTTTTGGTCCGCGCGGTGACGCACGCCTCCATCGGATCCGCAACCCGACCTGACAACCAGCGGCTTGAATTTCTTGGCGACCGGGTCTTGGGACTTGTGATGGCCGAAGCCCTTTTGCAGGCGGATACGGCGGCAAGCGAAGGCCAACTTGCGCCACGCTTCAACGCCATGGTGCGCAAGGAAAGCTGCGCCGATGTCGCCCGCACCATTGGACTGGGCGAGGTGATGAAACTGGGGCGTTCGGAAATGCTGTCTGGCGGCCGCCGCAAAGAGGCACTTCTTGGTGATGCGCTAGAGGCTCTTATCGCTGCCGTCTATCTGGATGGCGGCTTCGAGGCGGCCAAGTCGCTTGTCTTGCGGCTGTGGGGTGACCGGATCGGATCGGTTGAAACCGATGCGCGTGATCCGAAAACCGCCCTGCAGGAATGGGCGCAAGCGCGTGGGATGCCTCCGCCTGACTATAGGCAAACTGGGCGCGAAGGCCCGGATCATCAACCGATTTTCACCGTTGAGGTGGTGTTGGAAAACGGCGCGCACGATGTTGCGCGTGCCGGGTCCAAACGCGCCGCCGAACAACAGGCCGCCCGCATCCTGCTGGCACGGCTGGAGCAAGAGACATGACAGATGTAACCCGCGCGGGCTTTGTCGCCCTGATCGGTGAACCCAATGCAGGCAAATCCACCCTGCTGAACCGCATGGTCGGGGCAAAGGTATCGATCGTCACCCACAAGGTGCAGACCACCCGCACGCGGATCAGGGGTGTGGCGATGGAGCGACAGGCGCAGCTGGTGTTCGTTGACACACCCGGCCTGTTCCGCCCCCGTCGCCGTCTGGATCGCGCCATGGTCAAGGCGGCTTGGGGTGGGGCGTCGGACGCTGACATCATCGTGCTGCTGATCGAGGCCCATCGTGGCCTGACCGAAGGCGTGCAAGCCATCATCGACCGCATGGCCAATGAAATGCCCAAGGATCAGCCGGTGGCTCTTGCGATCAACAAGATCGACCGCGTGAAAGCCGAGGTTCTTCTGGCCTTGGCCGAGCGGATGAATGAAGCCTATCCGTTTGCGAAAACCTTCATGATCAGTGCCGAAAAAGGCTATGGCGTGAAAGATCTGCGCGAATGGCTGGCGGAACAGGTGCCAGAGGGCCCCTGGTTCTATCCCGAAGATCAGATCGCGGACCTGCCGATGCGGATGATCGCCGCCGAGATGACCCGTGAAAAGCTGACACTGCGCTTGCATGAGGAATTGCCTTACCAGCTGACCGTCGAGACGGAAAAGTGGGAAGACAAGCCCGATGGATCGACACGGATCGACCAGATCATCTATGTCATGCGCGATGGCCACAAGGGCATTGTTCTGGGCAACAAGGGCGAGACGATCAAATCGATCGGCAGTGCGGCACGGGCTGATATTTCCGAATTTCTGGGTCGGACGGTGCATCTGTTCTTGCAGGTCAAGGTCCGCCCGAACTGGCTCGATGAACCCGAACGCTATTCTGAAATGGGGCTTGAGTTCAAGGATGGCGACTGACTTCGACCGGGCGACGGCGCTTGGCGCACGTCCGATTGGCATGACAGTCGTGCAAAACCGGCGGGACAGGATGCAATCAGATGCCCAGACCTGACGCCCGCCTTCAAGCCGGTCTGTGGGTTTCGGCCTATTTGAACCGTCTGCGCCTCGCGGATATCCCGGCCTATGTCACCCGCAAAGGCGATGCCACGGCAGGAACGGTCGTGGTGAAGGTGGCGTTGCTGGACGGTTCGGCGCGGGCCTATGAACGCGGCTACGACATGGCAAGCGGAGCACGCCTTTGGCGCCTGATGACCGAGGGCCCCGAGAGGGATGTGGATGCCGTGATCGGTCGCGCCGCGTCACGCGATCCAGACCTCTGGGTGATCGAACTGGAGGACAAGTCAGGGCGGACGCTACTTGATCAAGAAGGTCTGTCAGACTAGCCGGCGCTTCACTGCGATCATTGCAGCGGCAACGCCGGCAAAAGCCAAGACCATTCCGATTATGTTCATTGCGACCCGAGCCGAGCCAAGGTTGCCCACATCCAGAAAAGGGTAGGGCCAAAAGTCCGTTAGGCTTCCGCGAAGGATGGCATAGAGCAGATAGGCCGCCGGCCAGATTAGTGCCGTGGTGACGGCATTGAAACTGCCCTGTCTTGGCACAAACATGATCCACCACAACAAGGACAGCAAGGGGACGGCGCTGTGCAGCCCCTGATCCGCCCACCACGCAAGGCCAACCGGGTTGAACAGAGCTGCCAGCATCGTGTGATAGACCAATCCCACCATCACAATTGAAACCGTAACGGCCAGTGATACCACCGCAGGGATTGCCCAACGCATGGCCACCATCGCCATCGTGCCAGCCACCACCACATTCGTCAGCACTGTGAAATACCCAGCCATCGCCCATAAGGTTTTCAGGACGGAGCTGTTCGCGATGGCAGCATGGCTGGCATCGAATTGAAGCCGGAGTGACGCGATCGCCACCACAAAGACCACAAGGGCTGCAACGCGGGCGGAAAGGGACATGGGTCTTTGCATGGCACAAGTCATGCTGACATTTGTCGATCCGCGCAAGGGGGCGAAAGACTTGAAGCCAGACGTGCCGACTGCAAAGGTGCGGTATGGAATGGCGGGAAGACGGCGTGCTTTTGTCGATGCGGCCGCATGGCGAAGGCTCTGCGATCATCGAGGTATTCACAGGCGGGCACGGCCGTCATTTTGGTGTGGTCCGGGGCGGGGCATCGCGCAAGCTTGCACCGATTTTGCAGCCAGGTGCCCAGCTTGCCTTGGCTTGGCGTGCGCGGCTTGAGGATCAGATTGGTGTCTTTCTGGCCGAACCCGTGCGATCTCGCGCAAGCGTTCTGGCTGATCCGCTTGCACTGTCCGGACTGACCGCCGCCTGTGCGCTGCTGCATCTGGCCCTGCCCGAACGCGATCCGCATCCGCACCTGTATCACCGAACCATGGCATTGATGGATGCGATGGCGACGGGGGTTGATTGGGTCGGCGAATACCTGAGGTGGGAAATGCTGCTGCTGGACGAAATCGGCTTTGGACTTGATCTGTCGCGCTGCGCCCTGACCGGTGCGCGGGATGATCTGGCCTTTGTAAGCCCGCGCACCGGACGCGCAGTCAGCCGCGACGCCGCCGGGGAATGGGCCCCAAAATTGCTTCCCCTTCCGCAAGCCTTGATGGGCCAAGGTCCGGTCAACCGACCGGATGCGGCACAGGCTCTTGCAATCACCGGGCATTTTCTGACGCGAGGGTTGGGAGGCACGGATGTTCGTTTTGCCTTGCCCGAGTCCCGCAATCGGCTGCTTGCCCGTCTTGCGCGTGGGCAGGCGATGCCAGAAGGATAACAAACGACGCCGGGTGTCGCGTCCAGATCAGATCCCCCGCACGGCCCTTGGGCATAACGGGGCAGAGAGATCCAATGGCCACACGGTACATCCCCCTTTTTCTTAAACATTCCCCAACCCCGAAGGTCGAGAATTTCGCCCTTTTGTCGGGGTTGGAAGCGGCTGTTCGCGGCACCTTGATCTCGGCGATGCCGCTGGCGGTCTATGATGCCCTGGGCAGCGCCGAGGCAACATCTTCGGCCTACTTTGCTGCCGGTATCGTGTCGATGATCTGGGGCCTGATGGTGCCGTGGTCTACCCGTCATATCCCGCGACGCTGGATGTATACGCTGGGATGCCTGTTGTATCTTGTCGGGATGACTTTGGCGATCATTGGGGACGCATGGTCTTTGCCATTGGCCCTGATGTGCCTCGCCATGGCAACCGCCACGACGTTTGTCTGCCTGAACGCCTACATCCTGGATTATATCGACCGCCAAAGCCTTGGCCGCAGCCAGTCGATGCAAATGGTTTTCTCGGCGGGTCCGTGGGCCATTGGACCGCTTCTGGGGGTCTGGTTGCGCAGCATCTGGGGGCCGCTTCCGTTTCTGGTGGCCGGCACCTGTGCCATCGTTCTGTTGACAACATTCTGGGTGCTACGGTTGGGCAATGGCAAACAGATTGCGCGGGCCAAAGGGCCGGCGGCCAACCCACTGGCCTATCTGGGGCGGTTCTTTGCACAGCCCCGGCTGATTGCCGGATGGCTGTTTGCCGTGATGAGATCCTGCGGCTGGTGGGTCTATGTGGTCTATCTGCCGATCTTTTGCATCGAGGCCGGTTTGGGGGACAAGGTCGGTGGTGTGGCACTGTCGCTGTCCAACGCCTTGCTGTTCGCCTCACCTGTCATGCTGCGCTATGCGCGGGCGGCAAGTGTGCGCTCGTCGGTTCGATTTGCCTTTGGGGCTTGCGGTGCTCTGTTTATTGCCGCCGCCGTCCTGTCGCCGATGCCGTGGGCCACTGTCGCCTGCTGTATGGCGGCTGCGGTGTTTCTTGTCTTGCTCGACATTATGGGGGGATTGCCGTTCCTGATGGCCGTCAAACCTTCTGAGCGCACCGAAATGTCGGCGGTCTATTCCAGTTTCCGGGACGTGTCAGGAATTCTGACACCCGGGGCTGCATGGATGGTGCTTCTGGTTGCTCCGCTGCCCGGCATCTTTGCGGCGGCGGGTATTGGATTGCTGACGGCGTGGGCAATCGCCGGGCGCCTTCACCCGCGGCTGGGTCAGCCGCGGGGCGTATCTGTCTAAGCGTCAGTCCAGCAGGCGGCGGGCGATGACCTGCGCCTGTATTTCGGCTGCACCTTCGAAGATGTTCAGGATGCGGGCATCGCACAGGATACGGCTGATCTGGTATTCCAGCGCAAAGCCGTTGCCGCCATGGATCTGAAGCGCATTGTCCGCACTGGCCCATGCCACCCGAGCCCCCAGAAGCTTGGCCATGCCAGCCTCAAGATCACAGCGTTTGTCGTGGTCTTTCTGCCATGCGCTGAAATAGGTCAGCTGGCGGGCAACCATGATCTCGACCGCCATCATCGCCAGTTTACTGGCCACGCGTGGGAATTCGATCAGCGCCTTGCCGAATTGTTTGCGATCCTCGGCATAGCCCATGCCGACGTCCAGCGCATTTTGTGCCACGCCGATGGCGCGGGCGGCCGTCTGGATTCGTGCGGATTCGAATGTCTGCATCAATTGCTTGAAGCCTTGACCTTCCACGCCGCCCAACAGGTTTTCACCTTTCACTTTGTAGTCGTCAAAGTTGACGGTGTATTCCTTCATGCCGCGATAGCCCAGAACCTCGATCTCGCCGCCTGACAGGCCGGGGTCCACGAAGGGGGTCTCGTCCGTGCCGGGGGTCTTTTCGGCCAGAAACATCGACAGGCCGCGATAGTCAGACGTATCCGGTACAGAGCGGGCCAGAACGGTCATCACATGCGTCCGGGCGGCATGGGTGATCCATGTCTTGTTTCCGCTTATGATCCAATCATCACCATCGTGACGGGCGCGGGTACGCAAAGAGCCGAGGTCAGACCCGGTGTTGGGTTCGGTGAAGACCGCCGTCGGCAGGATTTCACCGCTTGCCAGTTTCGGCAGCCATTGTGCCTTTTGGTCCGCTGTGCCGCCGCACAAAATCAACTCGGCCGCAATTTCAGATCGGGTTCCCAGCGACCCAACCCCGATGTAACCGCGTGACAATTCTTCGGACACGACCACCATGCTGGCCTTGGACAGACCAAAGCCGCCGAATTCTTCGGGGATGGTCAGGCCAAACACGCCCATCTCGGCCAGTTGGTCGATGATGGACATGGGAATAAGTTCGTCTTTCAGGTGCCATTCATGGGCATAGGGTGCGACCTTTTCATCCGAAAATCGACGGAACTGGTCGCGGATCATTTCCAGCTCGTCGTCCAGACCTGTGGCGCCAAAAGTGGCATTGGCACGCCCATCACGCATCAGCGCCACAAGACGGGCGCGGGCTGCGGCGGTGTTCCCTTGGGCCATAAGGGTTTGCACCGCCGCGCCACGGTCTGCCGGGGCAAGGCCAAGGTCCTGCAAGCGCGCAACCTCGCCCTGGCTCATTGGGATACCCCCATGGATCTGGTTCAAATATTCCCCATAGGCGATCTGAAGAATAAGACTTTCGATTTCGCCGAACTTGCCCTCTGATTGCAGACGAACCGCCCAAGCCTGCATTTGGCGCAAGGCTTCGGTATAGGTTGCAAGCCATGACAGCGCATGTGCGGAATACTGATGTTCTTCCATGGCAGCGTTGGAAATCTTGCCCGCCACAGTCACGGCTGAGCGCAGATTTTCGCGACCCTGCGTGAACAAGGCCTCTACCTCTGGCAGGGATTGCGATGTCAAGGACAACAGGTCCGCCAGTAGCGGAGAGGTGGTCAAGGTCTGTCCATCATGTGCCATGGCGCGATTCCCATCTTTCTTTCTGCAAGTGCATCCGAGCTAATCCTTTTGCAGTTGCAGCGCAACTTAATTTCAAGTTGAGCGGCCCGCATGACCTAAAATGTCGCGCTCGTTTTGTGCGTCAAGTACTTCAGCACGTCTTTGCTGACCTACTGACCGATTGCCACTTTCCATTCCACACGGCGCAAGCGATGCAGAGTCCATGATGATGGATGCAGTATTCTTGGTCACGGCGGGGCAGGGCGTTGGCGCTTTTGTCGCGGCCGCGATGGTGACGCTGGTTGCGGGATTTATCAAAGGTGCCGTGGGTTTTGCGATGCCGTTGATCATGATTTCGGCATTTTCGAGCTTTCTTCCACCTGAGGTTGCTCTTGCAGGTCTGATCTTGCCGACCCTTTTCACCAACCTGAGTCAAGCCTTGCGTCAGGGTCTAGCGGCGGCAAAATCAACCGCGTGGGACTATCGTCGTTTTCTGATCGGCACCGTTGCCTTCATCGCCATTGCGGCCCAGTTTTTCGAATTCATCCCACGCGTGGCGTATCTGCTGTTGCTGGGTGTGCCGGTGACAACCTTTGCGGCGCTGCAATTGGCGGGTGTGCCGCTCGCTCTCCGTTTGGAGCATCGCAACCGAGCTGAATGGGTGTTGGGGGTAATTGGTGGACTTTATGGGGGTGTATCCGGCATTTGGGGGCCGCCGCTGCTTGTCTATCTGTTGTCGATCAACGCCCCGAAGATCGAAGCGGTGCGCGCGCAAGGCGTTGTCTTTCTGATCGGGGCGGTGGCGCTTTTGCTGGCGCATCTGACCACGGGGTTGGCGAATACCCAGACGCTTGCCTTTTCTGCAGCGCTGGTCGTGCCTGCGCAGATTGGCATGGTCTTGGGCTATCGGTTGCAGGACAGACTGCCCCATGCGTTGTTCCGGCGGTTGACCCAGATTTTGTTGGTGGTCACCGGTATGAACCTGATCGCGCAGGCCTTGGTCGATTAGGGCGTCAGCGGCTATTGCACAACAACACAGACAAAACACAAACGCCCGCGCCTTTTGGCACGGGCGTTTGTCTGTGGGGAAAGACCCTTCAGCTGATCGCCGCTGCTTTCACGTCGTCGTCGATGAACGGGACGTACTGGCCGAAGTTCTTCGAGAACATCTCAACCAGCTTGCGGGCTTGCGCGTCATAGGCGGCTTTGTCTTCCCAAGTATCGCGCGGGTTCAGCAGCACAGAGTCGACGCCTTGGACTGCCACTGGAACGTCAAAGCCGAAGTTCGGGTCGCGACGGAATTCAACGGATCCAAGCGATCCATCCAGCGCCGCGGTCAAAAGGGCGCGGGTTGCCTTGATGGGCATCCGCTTGCCCGTACCATACGCGCCGCCGGTCCATCCGGTATTGACCAGCCAGCAGGTGGCACCTTGTTTCAGAATCTTTTCCTGAAGCAACTTGCCGTAGACTTCGGGGCGACGCGGCATGAAAGGCGCACCAAAGCAGGTAGAGAAGGTCGGCTGCGGCTCGGTCACGCCGCGTTCTGTGCCCGCCACTTTTGAGGTGAAACCCGAAAGGAAGTGATACATCGCCTGAGCCGGTGACAGCCGCGCAATGGGGGGGAGCACACCAAAGGCGTCGCAGGTAAGCATGACCACATGCTTCGGATGCCCGCCCAGTGCCGTGTCCGACGCGTTGGAGATGGCTTCAAGCGGGTAGGCGCAGCGGGTGTTGTCTGTGAGGCTGTTGTCCGCAAAGTCAAGCTCAAGCGTTTCCGGGTCATAGACCATGTTTTCCACAACGGTGCCGAAGCGCGACGTGGTGGCGTAGATTTCAGGTTCGGCCTTGGGGTCGAGGTTGATTGTCTTGGCGTAGCACCCACCTTCGAAATTGAAGATGCCGCGATCAGACCAGCCATGCTCGTCATCGCCAATCAGGGTGCGGTCAGGAGAGGCGGACAGTGTGGTTTTGCCCGTTCCCGACAGACCGAAAAAGACGGCGGCATCGACCGGATTGTCGATGGCATGGTTGGCCGAACAATGCATCGCCATCACGCCTTTGGCCGGCAGGATATAATTCAGGATGGTGAAGACCGCCTTCTTGTTTTCGCCTGCGTAGCCGGTATTGCCGATCAGCACGGTTTTTTCGTCGAAGTTCAGGGCAATCACGGTTTCAGTCCGGCACCCGTGCCGGGTCGGATCGGCCTTGAAGGATGGAACGTTGATGATGGTCCATTCCGGAACAAACGTATCAAGTTCTTCGCGCGCGGGGCGGCGCAGCATGTGACGCATGAACAGCCCATGCCACGCAAGTTCGGCCATGACGCGCACGTCCAGCCGATGCACCGGATCGGCCCCGGCATACAGGTCTTCGACAAACAGGTCACGTCCCTTGAGGTGGGTCAGCATGTCGGACTTCAGGCGTGCAAAGGCATCCGGAGCCATCGGGGCATTGTTTTCCCACCAGATCGAATTTTCGACCATTGGCGTGCGGACCACGAACTTGTCTTTCGGCGAGCGTCCCGTGAACTGCCCGGTCGAGCACATGAAAGCACCGCCCTTGCCAAGATGCCCTTCACCGCGCGCAACAGCGGCTTCGACAAGCGCCGGTTCGATCAAGTTGTAAAAGACGTTGCCCAAACCGGAAATGCCTTGAGCATCGATGGTTTGATCGGGGTTCACGCGTCCGTGGTTCATCCTGCAAGCTCCCGTTGCCCGCGTTGTCACGCAGGCTTATTTGGTCAGAATTCGGTATCCGGGCCAATAAGATACCGGTATTGCCCCAGGGCCATTGGGGCTAACACCCTTTTTCTATATCATACGGATGTCATGGCGGAACAGGACGCTTTGGCACAGTTAGCGCAACCATCGGCGGGTTAGCGCAACCAATTCAGGACAATCGATCCAAGTGAGGCATATTAGCCATTCCTTTGGAATTTTCTTGCCAGATATGACTCGAAAGCCGGGTGATTCGCACTTCGCTGTTGATTCTGTGCCCATATCCCTTGATCATCATGGAAAAAATATGAGTTCGAGCAGTCACAAGGAAATTCAAAACATGGCAAGGATCGCCCTTGTTGATGATGACAGGAATATCCTGACATCCGTATCCATGACTCTTGAAGCCGAAGGCTTTGAGGTTGAAACCTACAACGACGGTCAGTCGGCCTATGACGCCTTCAGTCGTCGGATGCCCGATATGGCTGTGCTGGATATAAAAATGCCGCGTATGGATGGCATGGATCTTTTGCAGCGCATCCGCCAGAAAACTTCGATGCCAGTGATTTTCCTGACGTCCAAGGACGATGAGATTGACGAGGTTCTGGGTCTTCGGATGGGTGCCGACGACTATGTGAAAAAGCCATTCAGCCAGCGTTTGCTGGTGGAGCGGATCCGCGCCTTGTTGCGTCGGCAGGATGCGATCGTGACCGGTGAAGTGGCCGTCACGGAAGAAACCAAGATCATGGAGCGCGGCCAGCTGCGGATGGACCCCCTGCGGCATTCGGTGACATGGAAGGGGCAAGACGTCTCGTTGACCGTGACCGAATTCATGCTACTGCAAGCGCTTGCCCAGCGGCCGGGTTTCGTGAAGTCGCGCGATCAGTTGATGGACGTGGCCTATGACGACCAAGTCTATGTGGATGATCGCACCATCGACAGCCATATCAAGCGCCTGCGCAAGAAAATGCGCTCGGTGGACGATGAATTTTCGGCCATCGAAACGCTGTATGGCATCGGCTATCGATACAACGAAGCATGATCGCCATGCCTCAGATTGGCCTGAAAGATGCACGCATGCCAAAGGGTGGTGATGTGCTTTTGGGGGAAGACTGGGTGTCGCCTGAAGGGACAGACGCAACAGTGCGCGAAGGTCGAAGTAAACGCGGCCTTGTTTCGCTGAAGCGTTCGCCCTTGGCGCGCAAGATCATCATTTTCAATCTGATGGCCATGGTCGTTCTGGTCGCCGGTGTGCTTATTCTGAATCCGTTCCGCGACAGTCTGGTTGTCCAGCGGGAACAAGGTTTTGTGACCGAAGTGAAGCTGATTTCGGACATCTTCGAAGCCCATCTCCCGGCCGAGGGTCCGTTGGATATGACGTCGGGCAGCGCTTTCGCAAAAGTCGTGGATGACATCAGCCTTAGCCCGGGAACGTCGATCATCCTCTTGGATCGGGATGGTCGTGTTCTGGGCCGATCTACAGGCGCGTTCAGCGATGCAACGCCGCTGAATAGTCATTCGACGATTATTACGGGGTTTCTCAACGCGATCTGGGAAAGTGCGTCACAACTTTTTGCGTCGGGCAACGTGCGCGGCCAGATCCTGGATCCGGAAAGTCTGGCACGCGTCTTGTTTGAACGGGCCCGCGCCGGTGAGACGGCTGTCAATCTTGGCAAAGGTGTCGAAGGCGGTGCTCTTTTTACGGTTGCAAGTCCGGTCGAGCGTGCAGGCGAAGTACTGGCGGTTGTCGCGCTGATCAGTGCCGAAGGCGAAATTGACACCTTGGTGCGCAATGAACGCGAGCAGATCCTGCAGATGTTCTTGCTTGCCCTCCTGGTTTCGATCGGTCTGAGCCTCGTGCTGGCCTCAACCATCGCCAATCCGCTCTCCGATCTGGCCGCTGCGGCGGAAATGGGTCAACACCGCGACGCGCGGAAGATGCAGCCGGGACGCGTGCGTATTCCCGATCTCGCCGGCAGGCCGGACGAGATCGGGCGACTTTCTGTGGCGATGCGCGGCATGGTCGCGGCGCTTTATGACCGCATTGATGCCAACGAACAGTTTGCCGCAGACGTGGCCCATGAAATAAAGAACCCTCTTGCCAGTCTGCGGTCTGCCGTTGCCTCCATGCACATGGCCAAACGCGACGATCAGCGCACCCGCCTGCTGGAGGTCATCGAGCATGACGTCCGCCGACTGGACCGGTTGGTCAGCGATATCTCGAACGCATCGCGGTTGGACAGTGAATTGGTGAAAGAGCAGGAAGAAGACTTCAATCTGACAACGACCTTGTCCAATTTGTGTGAATATCTGGGACAACAGGCTGCCGAGAAGGGGGTTGAACTGATTACCGACTTCCCAAGCGAACCTATCATGATTTCGGGTCTTGAAGCACGCTTGGCGCAAGTTTTTGTCAATCTTATCAGCAACGCTGTCTCTTTCTGCGAAGATGGGGATGCGGTGCGTGTCTGGACCCGCAGGCGCGATAACCGCGTTCTGGTGGTGGTTGAAGACACGGGCCCAGGGATCCCAGAACAGGCGTTGACCAAAGTGTTCAAGCGGTTTTATTCGGAACGCCCGCAGGGTCAGTTCGGCAACAACTCTGGTCTTGGGCTATCCATTTCGAAACAGATCGTAGAGGCTCATGGCGGGGTGATCTGGGCTGAGAATATTCGACCGACGCATGCTGATGCCACTTCGGATCCGCTTGGCGCTCGGTTTGTCATCGGTCTTCCGGTTTGATGCTGCGCCATGGTGGCGCCGCTGATCCTGCATGCAACCACAATTGCCTTTGATGCGAAGGCAATTTTGCTGACCGGTGCTTCTGGCAGTGGCAAGTCATCGCTGGCCCTGCAATTGATGGCAATCGGCGCCGATCTGGTCGCTGACGACAGAAGTGTATTGATCAGGCAGGGTGATGCTGTTGTCGCAAGTTGTCCGGTCACGATCGCTGGGTTGATCGAGGCACGAGGCGTTGGAATTCTGCAAGTTTCTTACCTGGCGCAAGCCGCTGTGTCTGTTGTGGTCGATCTGGACCAACTGGAAACAGATCGCCTTCCGGTTCAGCGGTTCATCACGATTTTGGGACAGAGTCTTACCCTTGTGCTTGGCAACAAATCGCCCCATTTTCCTGCAGCTTTGAAGTACTTTGTCTTGCATGGGCGACGGGGATAGCAGGGGTAGTATCGCGGTGGCAAATGACGGTCTTCATCAGCAGGATCATCGCCTTGTTCTGGTTACAGGGCCATCTGGTGCGGGCCGATCGACGGCGATCAATGCGCTCGAAGACCTGGGCTATGAGGTGATTGACAACCTTCCCATGTTTCTCGTTCCCCGATTGATCGAAGGCGTGCCCGCAGACCATCCTATTGCACTTGGCCTGGATGTGCGAAATCGTGACTTTGCAGCTGCAAACCTGATTGAGCTGATTGATCGTCTCACCCGCGATCCTATGGTCCGGTTGAGCGTTCTGTATCTTGACTGCCAGCCCAGCGTCCTTGTCCAGCGCTACAGCGAGACACGCCGCCGGCACCCTCTGGCGTCGGACGGCAGCCCTGAAGAGGGGGTAAATCGTGAGATTGACCTGCTGGCCGCGATCAAGGTTCGGGCAGACCATCTGATCGACACCACCGATCTGACGGTCCATGGTCTGAAGGCCGAGGTGACGCGTTGGTTTGCCCTATCGAAAGGGCCGAGACTTTCGGTTTCCGTGCAGAGTTTCAGCTACAAGCGCGGGGTTCCCCGTGGTGTCGACATGGTTTTTGACTGTCGGTTTCTGCACAATCCCCATTGGATCCCCGCGTTGCGTGCCAGCGACGGCTGTGATTCGGCGGTTCAGGATTTTGTAGAAAGCGACCCTCGGTTCACGGATTTCTATCAAAAGTTGAGTGATCTCTTGCTGTTTCTTCTTCCGGCTCATCTTGCAGAAGGCAGATCCTACGTCAGCATCGCGTTTGGCTGCACGGGCGGGCAACATCGTTCGGTTTCCGTCGCGGAAATGATGGCTGATACCCTTGCGGAGTCGGGGTGGCCGGTGTCAAAACGACATCGGGAACTGGAACGGCGCATTGTTGTCAGCAGGGCCCATGACGGCTCAGAAACAGAGAAGGTGGACGGCGCGTGATCGGAATCGTGATCGTGGCACATGGTGGACTTGCGCGCGAATACCTCGCCGCGGTTGAGCATGTCGTCGGACCACAGCAATCCATGCGTGCCATCTCGATTGAAGACGATCATGATCGCGCCGCCAAACAAGCCGAGATTTGTGGCGCTGCGGATGCGGTGGACACGGGTGCCGGTGTGGTTGTTGTGACGGATATGTTTGGCGGATCACCGTCGAATCTTTCACTCTTGGCATGTTGCGGACAGGATCGGCGCATCATGTACGGCGCAAACCTGCCGATGTTGATCAAGCTTGCCAAATCGCGGGACATGCCGGTTTCTGATGCCGTTGCTGCGGCGCTTGATGCCGGGCGCAAGTACATTAATAGTCTTGATCTTGGCGGAGGTGCCTGAAAATGGCGGAAAAAACCCTTCGCATCATCAACGAAAAAGGCCTGCATGCGCGGGCCAGCGCTAGGTTTGTCGAGGTTGTCGAAGCGCATGACGCGCAGGCGCAGGTGACAAAAGACGGCATGACCGTGTCTGGCGACTCCATCATGGGGCTTTTGATGTTGGCAGCCTCGCGCGGAACCTCTATTGAAGTGCGCACCACTGGGGCTGAAGCGGACCCATTGGCCGAAGCGCTTTGTGTGCTTGTGGCCAACCGTTTCGGGGAAGATTACTGACCCACATTGGTGGTGCAGAAAGGCCGACGGATCGTGACCGAGCATCCGCAGATCGATACACGCCTCAGCGATGGGGCAATGAACAGCCGCCGGGATCGCCCTTATGACATGCGCCAGCTGTCTTATGCCGGCACATTCTCGGACCCGATCAAGGCGGGAAGCATCCGCGCCATCGAATGGATGACCGCGAAAATTACTTTGCTGCGGATGATCCGGGAATTCGAACGCTCCGGGGCGCCGTTTGGATCGCCCTTCTGGCCAAAGGCCCTGCGCCATATGGGTATCCGGATTGACACGCCACCCGAAGAAGTTGCGCATATTCCTGCGGTCGGTCCGGTGGTGGTGGTTGCCAACCATCCGCACGGGTTGGTGGATGGCATGATCCTCGCAGAACTGGTCAACCGGGTTCGGTCCGATTTCAAGGTTCTGACCCGGTCCTTGCTGACCGGTATTCCCGAAGTTGAAGAATTCATGATCCCGGTTCCCTTTCCGCATGAAGAGAACGCGCGCGAGCTTGGCCTTGCCATGCGCAAGGACGCGATGGACCATTTGCAGCGTGGGGGGGTTATCATCCTGTTTCCGGCAGGCAAGGTTGCGATGTCCGAGACATGGTTTGGCCCGGCTATCGAGGCCGAATGGAACGTGTTCACCCACAAGATGATCCAACGGTCAGGGGCCACGATTGTTCCCGTGCATTTCACCGGGCACAACAGTCGCCTCTTCCTGATCGCCAACAAGCTGTCTGATACCCTTCGTCAGGGCCTGTTGTTGTATGAGATCAAGCGCGCCCTGTTCAAGCCGCAGCGTCCGCACATCGGCGCGCCAATTCCCGCCGCGGCCCTGTCGCAATGGGAAGGAAACCCACGCGGATTTCTGGCATGGTTGCGGGACCACACCTTGTCGCTGGGGACATAGATCGCAAAGACGGCCTTAGCGGGTGGGGACGGGTGTTTCCCCACGGTAGTCATAGAACCCGCGTTGCGTCTTGCGGCCCAGCCAGCCCGCTTCGACATATTTGGTCAACAGCGGACAGGGCCGATACTTGGTGTCGGCCAACCCTTCATGCAGCACGTTCATGATGGCAAGGCAAGTATCCAGCCCGATGAAATCCGCCAGTTCTAACGGACCCATTGGATGGTTGGCACCCAGCTTCAGGGATTCGTCGATGGATTTGACCGACCCGACACCTTCGTACAAAGTATAAACGGCTTCATTGATCATCGGCATCAGGATGCGGTTGACGATGAACGCCGGGAAATCTTCGGCGCTTGCGGCAGTCTTGCCCAGCTTGCGCACGACGGCATGCAG
This sequence comes from Paracoccaceae bacterium, assembly GCA_046313895.1. GTDB lineage: Bacteria > Pseudomonadota > Alphaproteobacteria > Rhodobacterales > Rhodobacteraceae > Pseudotabrizicola. The sequence continues at coordinate 16,830 of JBKBWK010000011.1, read as the reverse complement.
GGTGTCCCATGTATCCTGATCGGTTGCGATGCCACGGATCAATTCCACCAGTTGCATGACCGGCACAGGGTTCATGAAATGGAACCCCATGAACTTTTCCGGCCGATCTGTGCGACTGGCCAATCGGGTGATCGAGATCGATGACGTGTTCGACGTCAGGATTGTGTGGGGCATCAGGTGGGGAAGCAAGTTGTCAAAAATCGTCTGCTTGACGGTTTCACGTTCGGTCGCGGCTTCGATGATCAGATCGCAAGGTCCGACTTCGGCAAGGATCAGCGTGGTCTTGATCCGCGCCATGGCAGCGGCCTTGTCTGCGGCACTGACCTTCCCGCGCGTAACCTGACGTTCGATGTTGCGGTCAATCGTGCCGATTGCTTGGGACAGCGCGGTTTCGTTCACATCGGTCAATGTGACGTCATAGCCCGCCAAAGCAAAGACATGTGCGATGCCATTGCCCATCTGACCGGCGCCAACAACACCCACACTGCGGATTTCCATCTTGATTTCCCTGCTTCTGATCTGTCCCAACCTTATGCGCCGGGGCGCCGAGGGGCAAGAGCGCTGCGCCGCGGCGCCCCGGTGCGGCGATACACGACAGTTTTCCAAAAATGCGGGATTTAGAGCTTTGGTAACGGGAATCAGTAAGGCTGGGGACGGGTGTAACTAAAACTGGTGGGTGTGATGGCCTTTGAATATCCGGGCGACGGGTCGCTCGACTATTATCCATGCCGGTATGGCAACTCGCGTATCATGTTTCGTGGTCCGCGGCGCGATCTGGAGCGTCCCTATGTGGTGACACTTGGGGGAACGGAAACCTATGGCAAATTCGTTCCAGACCCGTATCCGGCGCTGGTCGAATCCGGGACCGGGTGTCGCGTTGTCAATCTTGGCGTCGTCAATGCGGGGCTGGACCTGTATCTGAAAGACCCCGATGTACTCGAGGTGGCAGCACGGGCCAAGGTGGCGGTGGTGCAGATCATGGGGGCACAAAACCTGACAAACCGCTTCTATGCGGTTCATCCGCGGCGGAATGATCGATATCTGCATGCGTCGCCCCTGCTTCGCACCATTTTTCGTGAAGTTGATTTCACGGAATTCAACTTTACGCGCCACATGTTGCAGACATTGCAGAGCGTCTCGGTGGACAAGTTCGAGGTGCTTGCCGAAGAATTGCGCGCGGCTTGGGTTGCCCGCATGAAGGCGCTGATCAAGTCCTTGCCATGCAAAACAGTCTTGCTCTGGCTGGGCGATGGCGCACCGCCGTTGCCGGGACGGCGGTCGGATTTGACGCATGACCCGTTACTTGTCGATGCTGAAATGATTTCCGCAGTGCGGCCTCTTGTGACGCAATATCTTGAAATCATTCCTTCGGGCGAGGCGATTTTCCGCGGAACCGAGGGAATGAGCTTTGGTCCGATGGACGAACCTGCTGCCCGTGCGATGCGCGGTCCTGCGGTGCATCGGCAGATCGCTGATGCTCTCGGCCCTGCGCTCTTGCGGTTGTTCTGAACACAAACGGGCGCCCTTTGGGGGCGCCCGTTGCGTGGGGTTTGCAGGGTTAATTAAAGCTTTTCGATCATTTCAGGCAGGGCGGTGAACAGGTCTGCGACCAGTCCGTAATCTGCGACCTGAAAGATCGGAGCTTCTTCGTCCTTGTTGATGGCAACGATGACCTTCGAGTCTTTCATACCCGCCAGATGCTGGATCGCGCCCGAGATGCCGACAGCGACATAAAGCGTGGGTGCAACGACCTTGCCGGTCTGGCCCACCTGCCAGTCGTTCGGCGCATAGCCGGAATCGACCGCTGCGCGCGAGGCTCCGACGGCGGCGCCAAGTTTGTCGGCCAGCGCCTCGATCAGGGCAAAGTCGTCCTGACTGCCGACGCCACGCCCGCCCGAAACGACGATCCCGGCGCTCGTCAGCTCCGGCCTGTCGGACGATGCGACACGGTCCTCCAGCCATGTGGAAAGGCCAGCCGCTGTTGGGCCTGACACCGGCTCGACCGATGCTGTGCCCCCCATGCCGACGCCGGTAAAGCTTGCGGTGCGCACGGTCATCACTTTGGTCGCATCCGACGATACCACCGTCTGGATCGCATTGCCGGCATAGATCGGGCGTTCGAAGGTATTGCCGTCGATCACGGCCGTCACGTCCGAGATCACCATCACGTCCAAAAGGGCAGCAACGCGGGGCATCACGTTCTTGCAAAACGCGGTTGAGGCTCCGGCAATGTGACTATAGCCCCCGGCCAAAGACACGATCAGTGCGGCGGTCGATTCCGCCAACCCGTGGCAATAGGCATGATCAGCGGCAAACAGCACCTTGGACACGCCGTCCAGTTTGGACGCCTCGGTCGCAGCAGCGTCACCGCCTTGACCTGCGACCAGAACATGGATCTCGCCCAGTGCAGCGACCGCCGCAATGGTTTTTGCCACGGCATCGGTGGCAAGCTGGCCGTCATTCACATCGGCAAGCAGAAGAACAGCCATCAGATTACCCCCGCTTCGTCTTTGAGTTTCGCAATCAGTTCGTCAACCGAGGCGACCTTGACGCCCGCCTTGCGGCCGGCCGGCTCTACGGTTTTCACCACCGACAGGCGCGGCGTGACGTCCACGCCATAGTCGGCGGGGGTCTTGGCGGCCAGCGGCTTGGCCTTGGCCTTCATGATATTGGGAAGGCTTGCATAGCGCGGCTCGTTCAGGCGCAGATCCACCGTTACGATTGTGGGCATCTTGACGCTGATCGTCTGCAACCCGCCATCCACCTCGCGTGTCACCTGCGCCGTTTCGCCATCGATGCTCAGCTCCGAAGCAAAGGTTGCCTGGCTCCAGCCCAACAGCGCCGACAGCATTTGTCCGGTGGCGTTCATGTCATTGTCGATGGCCTGCTTGCCGCACAGGACCAGACCGGGTGCCTCGTCGCGCACCACGGCGGCCAACAGCTTTGCCACCGCAAGCGGTTCGATATCGGTCTGGACTGTGTCGGTCGCCTCGATCAGGATGGCGCGGTCCGCCCCCATCGCCAAGGCCGTGCGCAGCGTTTCCTGCGCCTGTTTCACACCGATCGACACCACGACGATCTCGGTCGCTATGCCCTTTTCCCTCAACCGGATCGCCTCTTCCACGGCGATTTCGTCAAAGGGGTTCATCGACATCTTGACGTTGGCCAGATCGACACCGCTTCCGTCCGCTTTGACGCGCACCTTCACGTTGTAGTCGATCACACGTTTGACAGGTACCAAGACCTTCATCGGCGCAAATCTCCCATATGTTCCAAGCTCTCTGGTCTGGGTAACTAGCCCGTCTTGACCCGCCGCAACAGTGCAAAATCGACGCGCCACACGGCTGGAACGCCACGTTTCGTGTGGTTCAGCGAGTCAGACCCGGCACCCAAAGGACATCTGCCTTGCCGTCGTCGTTGGCGATGCGCCCGGCCACAAAGAACCAATCCGACAGGCGGTTCAGATATTTGACCGCATCAGTGTTCACTTCTTCCATCGTCGCGAGTTCGACCACAAGGCGCTCGGCGCGGCGACAGACTGTGCGGCACAGATGAAGTTGCGCAGACAACGCACTGCCACCCGGCAAAATAAAGCTGCGCAAGGGTGTCAGACGTGCGTTCATCGCGTCAATTTCGTGTTCCAAACGCTCGACCTGGCTTTCGACCATCCGCAGCGGGGTATAGGGCAAATCCTTGTCCTTATACATGTCCGGGGTACACAGATCCGCGCCAAGATCGAACAGATCGTTCGAAATGCGGGCAAGGGCGGCATCCATGTCGGCATCAGCCTGCTGGCGTGCCAGACCAACCGTGGCATTGGTTTCATCCACAGTGCCATAGGCTGACACCCGCAAAGAGTGTTTGGCCACGCGCGCGCCATTGCCCAACGCCGTTTCACCAGCATCGCCGGTTTTGGTATAGATCTTCGACAGAACGACCATCAATTGCCCCCTTTGCTGCGCAGGTAGGCAAATCCGACAATCAGCAAAACTGCAACTGCCTGCGCCGCGATGCGATAGCGCATCAGGCGGTTGGCGTGCTTGCGGTTGAAGTCTCCGCCTTTGGCGAAGCCACCAATTCCGATCATCAGGATGACCAGAACGCCAAGGCTGGCCACAGCGGCGAGAATGAACAGCGGATCGTTGAGCATGGGAATCCCCTTCCTGTCCGGCTGATTTAGGTGGCAATCAGACAAAAGCGAAGCCGAAATGCAGCCAGCCCCGTTTTTGCGGATTTTCGCACGATCAGCCCTTTGCGATCAGCCAATCCAATGCCCGAGTCGGCAGGATACGGCGGGCGGCACCCATAAGGTGGGTTGGTGTGGTTACAAAATACCGGGCACGCGGGCGACCGCTTTCGAGGGCATGAATCAACTTTGCCGTGACCGCGCTTGCCGGCAATTCGAACCGATCCGGGCCCCGGTCTTCATACAGCCGCAAGCGCAGGGCCGCATATTCGTGAGAGCGGGCCGAGTTTTCCCAATCGATCCACTTTTCGAAATGCGAAATTGCATTGGCCCGGATCCGGCTGGTCACCGGGCCGGGTTCGATCAGCACGACGTCAATGCCGGTGCCTTTCATTTCCATTCTGAGAACGTCAGTCAGACCTTCCATGGCAAACTTGGTGGCCACATAGGCACCACGCCATTTCAGCCCGACGAGGCCCAGAACCGACGAGCAGTTGATGATCCGCCCTTGCCCCTGTGCCCGCATCACCGGAATCACCCGGCGCGTCAGATCATGATAGCCAAACAGGTTTGTCTCGAAGATTTCGCGCAGCGCGCCGCGTGGCAGGTCTTCGACAGCGCCGGGGCAAGCGAAGGCGCCGTTGTTGAACAGGGCGGTCAACGTGCCGTCTGTTGCCTCCAACACCGCGGCCAGGCCTGATTCGATGCTGGCTTCATCGGCATAGTCGAGGCGCGGGCTTTCAAAACCTTCGAGGATCAGTCGGTCGCAATCGGCCTGCTGGCGGCAGGACGCAAACACCCGCCATCCGCGCGCCCGCAAGCCACGCGCGGCGTCAAGCCCTATGCCCGAAGAGCATCCGGTGATGAGAATCGTCTTTGCCATGATCTGCCCGTTTGCTTTTTTTCCTGATTAGGGGCAAACGACCGCAACGCAAAGTGAATTTGGATCGGGCTCAGGGGGCTGTGTCGGTCAGAAAGTCCATCGACATGAAGCCGTCGATCCCATCGCCTTCGACGCGCACACGCGCCCAACCGTTGTCTTCAATCCAGACAACCGACACCGCCTCACCGCGGGTCAACTTGCCAACGACGGAGTCACGCGTTGACGGGCCAGAGCGCACATTCACCGATTTCCCGATCACAAATTTGACGTCGCTTTGGTTGGCAGGGGAAATTGGTTCTGGCTGCGGCGCAGGTGCGGCTACCAGTAATGGGGCAGGTGCCACATCACTGACTGCAACCGTCGGTGCAGATGCCGGCAGAACCATTTCGATATCTGCCGCCCGTGTTACAAGCTCATCGGGCGTGGTTTTCGGGGCATAGGCGTCGATTGGGGCGGGCGAGTGTGCCAGCAGCGCCGCCTCTTTTTCGGCCTCCATCAGGCCAAAGCGCATCTGGCCATGATCCTTGCCGCCAACCTGAAGGGTGATGAAAATTCCTGCACTCAGCAGCAGCAGCAAACGGATCATATTTAGCACCTGAATCACTTTGAAGATCAGGAGTTACCACAGATGCAGGCAACCACGAGAGGAAAAAATCTCTCGTTTTCCCCCCAAGTCAGCTCGGGAAATTCGGTCTGGACCGGGGCCTCGGGGCGCATTACACCACATTCATGTCAGATGATGCCGATACCCCCAAGATAGAGCCGATTGAAGTGGCGGAACCGCTGTCGCGTGCCATCAGCGAACGCTATCTGACCTACGCATTGTCAACCATCATGCACCGTGCCCTGCCCGATGCCCGTGACGGGTTGAAGCCCGTGCACCGCAGGATTCTGTATGCGATGCGGGAACTGCGCCTGTCCGCCACCAGTGCGTTCCGCAAATCTGCCAAGATTGCGGGCGACGTGATGGGCAACTATCACCCGCATGGCGACGCCGCGATCTATGACGCGATGGCGCGTCTGGCGCAGGATTTCAACGTGCGCTACCCGCTGGTCGACGGGCAGGGCAACTTTGGCAACATCGACGGCGATAACCCCGCTGCCAGCCGATACACCGAAGCCCGTCTGACCGCGATTGCCGAGACGCTGATGGAGGGGCTTACCGAAAACGCCGTCGATTTTCGTCCCAACTATGACGGAACGCTGGAAGAGCCGGTGGTCATGCCTGCCGCGTTCCCGAATCTGCTCGCCAATGGGTCCAGCGGCATCGCCGTTGGTATGGCCACCAACATCCCGCCGCACAATCTGGATGAGTTGATCCAGGGTTGCCACGCCATGCTGCGCAATCCGGACATCACGACCGCCGAACTGGTGGATTTGATTCCCGGCCCCGATTTTCCGACCGGCGGCGTGATGGTGGAACCGCGGTCTGTGATGCTTGATGCCTACGAGACTGGTCGCGGGTCCTTCCGCACCCGCGCGAAATGGGAGGTGGAGGATCTGGGCCGTGGCATGTGGCAGATCGTGGTCACCGAGATTCCCTATCAGGTGCAGAAGTCCAAACTGATCGAGAAGCTGGCCGAGTTGATCCAGACCAAAAAGATCCCGCTTCTGGCCGATGTGCGCGACGAGTCCGCCGATGATGTGCGCATCGTGCTTGAGCCGAGAGCAAAGACAGTCGAACCGGAGGTGCTGATGGGCACCTTGTTCAAGAACTCGGATCTGGAAACCCGGTTCAGTCTGAACATGAACGTGCTGATCGACGGCAAGGTGCCACGGGTTTGCAGCCTGAAAGAGGTGCTGAAGGCCTTTCTGGACCATCGCCGCGACGTTTTGCGCCGCCGGTCGGAACACCGGATCGAAAAAATCGACCACCGGCTGGAGATCCTTGAAGGCTTTATCATCACCTTCCTGAATCTTGACCGGGTGATCGACATCATCCGCTATGACGCAGATCCCAAGTCCGCGCTGATGCGTGAAGACTGGGGTAAGGCGCACAAACGAGCCACGTCCGAAAAGGACTATGTTTCCCCCCCGCCGGGTGAGGGCGAGCTGACGGATGTTCAGGCGGAAGCCATCCTCAACATGCGTTTGCGGTCCTTGCGCAAGCTGGAGGAAATGGAGCTGATTGCCGAGCGTGACGCCTTGATGAAGGAACGCGCAGGGCTTGCCGACCTGTTGGAAAGTGACCGGCTGCAATGGAAGCAGATCGGGGTAGAGCTGGAAGCGATCCGCAAGCAATTCGGCAAAGGCACAAAACTGGGCGACCGTCGGACCGCCTTTGCCGAAGCGGGCGTGATCGAAGACGTGCCCTATGAGGCAATGATCGAACGCGAGCCGATTACGGTGATCTGTTCCAAGATGGGCTGGATCCGGGCGATGAAGGGCCATGTCGATCTGGCCACCGAGCAGAAGTTCAAGGATGGAGACGGCCCGCGCTTTGCCTTCCACGCCGAAACGACCGACCGGATCGTGCTGATCGCGGCAAACGGCCGGTTCTACACGCTGATCGGGGCAAATCTTCCCGGTGGACGCGGTATGGGTGAGCCGGTGCGTCTTATGGTCGATTTGCCCAATGATGCCGAGATTGTCGATCTGACAGTGTTTCATCCGGGTGAAAGGCTGCTGGTTGCCTCATCCGCCGGCGATGGCTTCATCGTGCCCTCGGACGAGGTGCTGGCGCAGACCCGTGCCGGCAAGCAGGTTTTGACGGTCAAGGATGGGGTCACAACGGCGGTTGTCACGATTGTCAGGGGCGATCATGTCGCCGTTGTGGGCGAAAACCGCAAGGTTCTGGTGTTCCCGTTGGCTGACTTGCCCGAAATGGTGAAGGGCAAGGGTGTTCGCCTGCAGAAATACAAGGACGGCGGCTTGTCAGACGCCATCACTTTTACCTTGGCAGACGGATTGTCATGGAAAGATCCGGCAGGCCGGACCCGCACCGAGACCGACTTGACCGAATGGCTGGGTCCCCGCGCCGGTGCTGGCAAAATGGCGCCACGCGGATTCCCGCGCGACAACAGGTTCACCTGACAACAGCGTCTGGTTGCAGGCCGCCCGTGGCCTCGGTCACGTTGTCGGCCGCGGCGCGCACAAGGGCCCCGATGCGGCCTGCATCCGACAGGCCCATACGAAAGGCCGGTCCGGACACCGAAAGTCCTGCGATGGGCTCTGCATGGCTGTTGAAGATCGGGGCCGCCACGCAGCGCATTCCTTCGGCACGTTCCTGATCGTCGATGGCATAGCCGCGCGCGCGCGTGCGGGCCAGATCGCGGATCAGCGCACTTTCCAGCGTGTGTGTCAGGCTGGTGAACCGTTCCATCCCTTTGCTGGCAAGGAAGCGTCGCACCCGGTCTTCGGGATACCACGCCAGCAATGCCTTGCCGATGCCAGAGACATGCATCGGGGCTTTGGTCCCTGGGGGAAAGAACGCGCGGATCGCCTCGTGTGTTTCGACTTGCGACAGGAAAAGCACCTCGTTTCCTGCCTCGATACCCAGATTGGCGGTTTCCCCCGTATCGCGCATCAGCGCATCCATCGGCTGGCGCGCGCGTTCGACCACCTTGGTCCGGCGCAAGAACGCTGTCCCGACGCGAAATCCCCCCGGACCGATATGCCAGAGCTGTCCGGGGTCTTCACATTCGACCATGCCATGGCCTTGCAGCGTCACCAAAGCCCGGAACACGGTGGCAACGGCCTCACCACTTTCGGCAGCAATTTCTGACAGCGTCAATCCGGGCCTTGCCGCCACCAACGACAACACCGCAAGACCGCGGTCCAGCGCCTGCACCGTGTTCTGGTCGGTCTTGTCATTGAAGGCCTTTGGCCTTCCGCGAGGACGGGAGGATTGTGTCATCTGAGATGTGCCCAAAGTTGAAAAACAGCTAAGCTATGATTAAGAAGGAAAATATCATGATTTTTCACAAATGAAAAATCTTTTCGAAAAAATTGTTCTGACACGGTTGACGGTCTAAGGTTAGAAAAGATCAACCCGAGGAGCCATCATGTATTCCCAAAACCCAGTCTTCATCCCCGGGCCGACCAACATGCCCGAGGTCATTCGCAAAGCATGCGACATGCCCACGATCGACCACAGGTCGCCCGCGTTTGCCCGCATGTTCAAACCCGCTGTTGCAGGGGTCCGCCGCGTGTTGAAGATGGCCGAGGGAGAGGTGATCATCCTGCCATCGACGGGCACGGGCGGTTGGGAAGCGGCGATATCAAACACTTTGTCGCCCGGAGACACCGTGCTTGCCGCGCGGTTCGGCATGTTCAGCCACCGCTGGATCGACATGTGCCAAAGGCACGGCCTGAACGTGCAGATCATCGAAACCCCCTGGGGGCAGGGGGCACCACTCGACAAGATCGAAGCCGCCCTGAAGGCCGATACCGGCGGCAAGATAAAGGCCGTGCTGGCGACCCACAATGAAACAGCGACGGGCGTGCGATCGGATATCGCCGGGATCCGTCGGGCGATGGATGCGGCCGGTCATGGCGCCCTGTTCTTCGTGGATGGTGTGTCGTCGATCGGATCGATGCCCTTCGAGATGGGGGCTTGGGGCGTGGATATCGCTGTGGCCGGAAGCCAGAAAGGCTTCATGCTGCCGGCCGGGCTTGCCATCCTTGGCATCAGCCCGAAAGCCATCGTTGCAATGGACACGGCGACCCTGCCACGCACCTTCTTTGACTTCCGGGATATGCTGAAAAGCTATGCCGCAGGCGGCTATCCCTACACCCCGGCTGTTGGCCTCATTGCAGGGTTGGCGCGGGCCATCGAGATGTTGGAGGATGAGGGGTTGGAGGCGGTCTATGCCCGTCATCACCGCTTGGCTGAGGGCGTGCGGCGTGCGGTCGCGGCATGGGGGATGACGCCCTGTGCCGTCGCCCCCGACCTGTATTCTGATACCATCACCGCGGTGGTGGTTCCCGACGGCTGCAATGGCACCGATCTGGTCAAGATCGCCGCGGAAAAATACAATGTCGCCTTCGGGGTTGGACTTGGCGAAGTGGCGGGAAAAGTGTTTCGCATTGGACATCTGGGGATGCTGACGGATGTTATGGTGCTGTCTGGTCTTGCCACCGCCGAGATGTGCATGGCCGATCTGGGGTGGCCGATCACGTTGGGGTCCGGCGTTGCGGCAGCGCAGGACCACTATCGTGGCTCTGCTGGTGCCATCGCCCTGGCCGCAGAATAGGGGGCAGTCCCCGGGGCTCTGCCCCGGACCCCGGGATATTTAGGAACAGATGAAAGACCAGACCGTGAAGGATATGACCCCGATGTATGTGCCGACTTTTGACGATGTGGTGGCTGCGCATGACCGGATCCGCCCCTACATTCACCGCACCCCGGTTCTGACCTCGAGCTATTTCAATGAGCTGACGGGGGCCGAGTTGTTCTTCAAATGCGAGAACTTCCAGAAAGCCGGCGCTTTCAAGGTGCGTGGAGCCTGCAATTCGGTGTTTGGTCTGACGGATGAACAAGCCAAACTTGGGGTGTGCACCCATTCCAGTGGCAACCACGCGCTGTCGCTGTCTTACGCTGCCGGACGCCGGGGCATACCGTGCAATGTGGTGATGCCGCGCACGGCCCCTCAGGCCAAGAAGGATGCGGTGCGGGGGTATGGTGGGGTGATTACGGAATGTGAGCCTTCGACCACCTCGCGCGAGGCGGTGTTTGCCGAAGTGCAGGCGCGGACGGGCGGCGAATTCGTGCACCCCTACAATGATCCGCGCGTGGTGGCAGGGCAGGCGACCTGTTCACGCGAGTTGCTGGAGCAGGTCGAGAGGCTGGACGCCATGATCGCGCCGATTGGCGGCGGCGGCATGATCTCGGGCACTTGCCTGACGATGAGCGCCATCGCTCCGGGCATGGATGTTTATGCTGCGGAACCCAAGAACGCTGATGACGCCTATCGCAGTTTCAAGGCGGGGCATATCATTGCCGATGATGCGCCCGAAACGGTGGCGGATGGCCTGAAGGTGCCGTTGAAAGACCTGACCTGGCATTTCGTATCGAACCATGTGACCGACATTTTCACCGCGACCGAGGACGAGATCATCGACGCGATGAAAATGACATGGAAGCGGATGAAGATCGTGATGGAGCCAAGCTGTGCCGTGCCGCTGGCGACGATTCTGAAGAATAAGGATGTTTTCCGGGGGCGGCGCGTGGGCGTCGTCATCACCGGGGGGAACGTCGATCTGGACCAATTGCCTTGGATGAAAGGGTGACACCATGAACAAGCACGCAGATTTCGAAGGGTTGGAAGTGGGGTATGACATTCCTGCGCTTCCGGGGATGGATGAGGCGGATATCCAGACGCCGTGTCTGGTACTGGATCTGGACGCTTTGGAGCGCAACATCAAGAAAATGGGCGACTATGCCCGCGCGCATGGCATGCGCCACCGGGTGCATGGCAAAATGCACAAATCGGTGGATGTGGCCAAGCTGCAGGAAAGCCTTGGCGGGTCTGTTGGAGTATGCTGTCAGAAGGTTTCGGAAGCCGAGGTCTTTGCCCGTGGCGGGATCAAGGATGTCCTGGTGAGCAACCAGGTGCGCGACCTGGCCAAGATCGACCGTCTGGCGAGGATGCCGAAGTTGGGCGCCCGCACGATCTGCTGCGTCGATATGCTGGACAATGTGGCCGATCTGTCGGCGGCGGCGGTGAAGCACGGCACGCAGATCGAATGTCTGGTGGAAATCGACTGTGGCGCGGGGCGTTGCGGGGTCAAGACCACGCCAGAGGTGGTGACGCTGGCGAAAGCAATTGACGCCGCACCCGGCCTGAAATTCGCTGGCATCCAAGCCTATCAGGGCGCCATGCAGCATATGGACAGCTATGACGACCGCAAGGCCAAACTCGATCTGGCCGTGGCGCAGGTCAAGGACGCGGTCGATGCGCTGAAGGCCGACGGCATCGACTGTGACATCGTGGGCGGCGGCGGAACCGGCAGCTACTATTTCGAAAGCACATCCGGTGTTTACAACGAACTGCAATGCGGCAGCTATGCCTTCATGGATGCCGACTATGGCCGGATTCTGGACAAGGATGGCAAGCGGATCGATCAGGGTGAGTGGGAAAATGCGCTGTTCATTCTGACCTCAGTGATGTCCCATGCCAAGGCCGACAAGGCGATTGTCGATGCTGGCCTGAAGGCGCAATCCGTTGACTCGGGGCTGCCTGTGATCTTTGGCCGGACGGATGTGAAATACGTCAAATGTAGTGACGAACACGGGGTCGTCGAAGATCCGCAAGGTGTCTTGAAGGTCAACGACAAACTGAAACTGGTTCCCGGTCACTGTGACCCGACCTGTAACGTGCACGACTGGTATGTCGGCGTGCGGGACGGCAAGGTCGAGGTGGTCTGGCCGGTCAGTGCGCGTGGCAAGGCCTATTGACGTCGAAAGGCAGGCCGCACGTTACGTGTGCATGTCCCTCGAATGTAAAAACATATTGCCCTGTGCGCTGACGCTGGCGCACAGGGCGCCCATTTGGTGAAGAGGTTTCTCCCATGCTGATCGTCCCCGAAGCCCTGATCGCAGGTCTGGTGTCGCCCGAGGATGCCTTTTCGGCGGTGGAGGCGACCTTTGCCGCCATGTCCCGTGGCGAGGCATACAACTTTCCCGTGGTGCGCGAAGCGTTGGGCGAGGGTCGTCAATACGGGTTCAAGTCGGGACTGGACCGGTCTGGCGGGCAGTTGGGGGTAAAGGCTGGGGGATATTTCCCTGGCAATGCGGCCAAGGGGATCATCAATCATCAGTCAACGGTCTTTCTGTTCGACCCGGAAACCGGGCGCCCCACAGCGATGGTCGGGGGCGGATTGCTGACCGCTTTGCGCACGGCGGCGGCCAGTGCAATTTCGATCGACCGGTTGGCGCGGCGAGATGCGCGCGTGCTGGGCATGGTCGGGGCCGGGCATCAAGCCGGGTTCCAGTTGCGGGCTGCGGCACGGGTCCGGCAGTTCGATAGGGTGATCGCGTGGAACCTGCATCCCGATATGTTGCCCAAACTGGGTGAGATTGCTGCCGAACTTGGTCTGCCGTTTGAGGCGGTGCCGCTGGAGCGCATGGTCGAGGCGGATGTCATCGTCACCATCACCTCGTCCCCAGCCGCCAGTCTGATGAACGCGCATGTCGCGCCGGGCACGCACCTGGCCTGCATGGGAACCGATACCAAGGGCAAGCAGGAGGTGGAGCCTGCGCTGCTGGGCAGGGCATCGGTGTTTACTGACGAGATCGAGCAATCGGTGTCGATTGGTGAATCGCAGCATGCCGTGGCCGCGGGGCTGCTGGATGCAACTGCGATCACACCTTTGGGTGACGTGCTGACCGGCACGCACCCCGGCCGACGGAGCGCCGAAGAAGTGACGGTGTTCGATGGCACTGGCGTCGGTCTGCAGGATCTGGCGGTGGCCGCGATGGCTGTGCTGCGGGCGCAACAGCGTGGGCAGGGCATCGTGGTCGAGGTCTGACGTTTGGAAACCTTGTCAGGGTGACAAAGCGTCCCTTGCGTGCAGGTGTTCCAAATGCTGATCCTGCGGGCCTGTGAAAGGGGCATCATGCGGGTTTTCATCAATGGATTTGGTCGCATTGGCCGATCAGTGCTGCGCGCCTGGGCGCAGGAACCGTTGCGCTGGCCGGGGCTGGAGGTTGTCGGCATCAACGATATCGCCACCCCCGAAATGTGCGCGCATCTGTTCGAGTATGACAGCGTGTTCGGACCATGGCGGGGAACCGTCAACCTTGAACGTGGCGCGTTGGTTGTGAACGGGACCGCGATCCCGATTAATCGGTCGGCAGACCTGTCCTCGCTGGATCTGCGCGGGGTGGACGTGGTGATGGAATGCACCGGGCGGGCCGACAGTGCCGACGTGGCTGACCGGGGTTTGCGCGCCGGGGCGCAGCGGGTGTTGATTTCCGGACCGTCTCAGGCGGCAGATGTGACGGTGGTGATGGGGGCCAATGATGCCGCATTGGCAGATCAGAAGATCGTGTCCAACGCGTCTTGCACCACCAACGCCCTCGCGCCCCTCGCTTTGCTTGTCCATCAGCATTGGGGCGTGGTCACGGGGACCATGACGACCATACATTGCTATACCGGCAGCCAGCCCACAGTGGATGCACCCGGTGCGGATTTCGCACGGTCGCGTGCTGCGGCCTTGTCCATGGTGCCGACCACCACAAGTGCGTCGCGCCTGCTGGACCGGGTTCTGCCCGACCTTGCCGGACGGATCGAGGGCTCTGCCGTGCGGGTTCCGGTGGCAAGTGTGTCTTGCGTCGATCTGGCGGTGATGACCGAACGGCCCGTCACGGTAGAGACGGTGAACGCGGCTTTTCATGCTGCCGGGGGGGTGATCGGGGTGACCGACCGGGCCCTGGTCTCGACGGATCTGCGTGCGCGCCCCGAAAGCATCGTGATGGCCACGCCAGAGACACGGCTGACCAACGGCGGTCTGTTGCGGGTGTTCGGCTGGTATGACAACGAATGGGGGTTTTCGAACCGGATGCTGGATGTCGCGCAGCGCATGGCATGACCGGCGACAGGGAAATGCGGGGCGATCCTGCAAACATCTGTGGTTGTGATGCGGCGCGGATTGGAACCGCCTAACCCTCGCGTTTCCCGGGGCGGGTTTCGGTCGGATCCGGCGTCAACCCATAGCGGGATGCAAGCCGCCAGACGTGATCGGGGATCATGTTCTTCATCCTGGCCGGGTGGGCGCGGCGCAGATGAAGGATGGTTTCGACCGCCTTCATCTCGACCCGCGCACGGGCGAATTCAAGACCTTTGGGGCCGATGCGGGGCTGCAGGAAGCTGACCAGCGGGCGCAGCCAATCCGGCATCCGGCGCAGGGGCATACCGCCTGCGGCGCGGGCGGTGTTTTCCATAAACCCTTTGACCGCTGCCATACGCTTGCCCTTGTCGGTCAGCGGGGTCTTGGTCAGGCGCGGGGCGATCATCGACAGCAGGTCCGCGCCGCGATCATTGCGCGCAATGATCCACTGGTCCCCGTCACCGCCCATGTAGCCCACGGTGATGTCAGCCAGACGGTTGGTATAATCGACGCAGGTCTTGCAGGTCATCGGAAAGAAATCGGGCGGCAACTGGCTGATCGGCAATTGCAGGAACGGAATGAAGCGCGGTTTGCGGCCATCGTCAAAGCGCAGTTCCACCCGGAAATCGGCCCGGAATTCCAGATAGCTGATGGTTTCCGGGGCCTTGTCCAGAAGGTTCAGGAAAGTGTGGAAATTCTCGGTCGTGGTATTGTCGGAACAAGGGGTGCCGATGACGTACAGTGCATCCAGCCCGAGTTCCTGTTCAAGCGCACGCAATGCGTAGGTCTGGCAGGGGATGCCGATCATGGCGACGCGCTTGAATCCAGCCGCCCGGACAGGTTCCAGAAGGGCCAGGGTGGGGGCCCATCCCATCCGCATCCCACGCGCTTGTGCCATGTCAGCAGGATTGGTGATGATGGCGGGCAAGGGCCTCCAACGGTCGGTCGGGTCGGGCAGGACGGTCAGGACGGCCTCCACCAGTCCGGCCTCCAACAGGGTGGCCGCCAGCGTCGTGGTGATGCCGGTCCATTGTGCGCCGGGTGCCGATGGGGTCAACCGGGCGCGCAGCATGGTTTGGGTTACCCCAAAGAAGGCCTCGTCCGTGTCGGGGTTGGCAGTGCGGCCATGCACGCGGGTCTCCAGCGTTGGGTAGTCGGGGGCGATGAACTGGCACGCCCGCCCGCAGGCGCGGCCATCGCCCAGACGTGACACCCCGCAATCGGTGCACAGTCCGTCACGCGGGGCACCCGGAAGGGCGGGAATTTGTGGGCCGGGACGGGTTTGGTCGAACATGGCGCCTCCTGCTATGGCTTCAGCATAGACCTGTCAGATAAAATTGACAGTGCCTTGGACGGAAAGTCGATGGTAGGGTTGGGCAAACACGGAGGGACGGATGCAGATACGCAGGCCAGTGGTCAAGGATTTTGAAGCGTGGTCAAAGCTGTACGCTGGCTATGCGGATTTCTATGGGGTCGAACAGACCGAAGGTATGCGGGCGCGGGTCTGGACGTGGATCCACGACCCGGATCACGACGTTGAAGGTCTGGTGGCCGAAAAGGATGGACAATTGCTTGGCCTGACGCATTTCAGGGGCTTTGCACGGCCCTTGTCGGCCAGTGTTGGCGGGTTTCTGGACGATCTGTTCGTCAGTCCCGACGCACGCGGCAGCGGCGCAGCCGCAGCACTGATTGCAGCGGTCGAAGCCGAGGGGCGCAAACGGGGCTGGACTGTCATCCGCTGGATCACGGCTGACAACAACTATCGCGCACGGGGGCTGTATGATCAGGTGGCGACCCGAACTCCGTGGGTGACCTATGACATCAAGCTGTAGTGTCATGGACCATTGAGGCGTTGATTTACATCGGCGCAGCGTTAGGGTCTTAGTCCGGAGGAGACCCCATGACCTTGATCACCAGCCCGCTGGCGGATGTGCCCATCCGCGACGTATCGATCACCGAATGTCTGTTCGAAGGGCTCGCCCGCGCGCCCGACCGGGTCGCTTTGATCGACGGTCCCAGCGGAAGGCGTCTGACCGGGGCCGAGCTGATGGACAAGATCCGCAGGTTGGCCGGGGGGCTGACCGAGCGCGGGCTTGGCGCCGGGCATGTGGTGGCTTTGATGGCGCCAAACATACCGGAGTATGCGGTGGTGTTTCACGGCGTGGCTTTCGCCGGCGGCACGATCACCACGTTGAACCCGACCTATACC
>JBKBWK010000010.1:0-80986 GCA_046313895.1 Paracoccaceae bacterium | reverse complement strand
ATGGCGCGCATCCTGCACAAGGCCCGGCTGTCAGGCGCGGGCTTGCATCCGCTGCTGCGCAACATGGGGATGCGCGACGCCAAGGGAGCCGAGATCAAAAATCACCCGGTTCGGGTCATGGCCAAAAGCGGGACGCTGAATTTTGTGTCAGGTCTTGCTGGACACGTCATACCACCCGAGGGCCGTGAGTTGATCTTCGCAATTTTTCTTGGCGATGTTGCCCGCAGGGATGCTTTGGCCGTGGCAGACCGTGAACGGCCCCCCGGCGGTGAAGGCTGGACCCGGCGCGCGCGGACCCTGCAGGGTCAGTTGATCACGCGCTGGGCCGAGTCTTTCGTCTGATCAAAAAGCGCAGCCGGTTTTGAAGCCCAGTTTGCGGAAGATCATGGCGGCAGGGCAAAAGCCGGTAAAGGCTGACTGCAGCATGTTGACGCCGATAAAGGCGGTAAACCAGACAAACAGGGGCGACACGGTCAGGGTCAGGATCACCGAAAGCAGGGTCATCCCCCCGGCAAAGGCAAGAACAGCGCGATCAAGGGTCATGGGTAAGTCCTTTCAGGGCTAAATTACCATTGCAATATAGCAGCGCGCATAACACATTCAAGACAAAGAATGTATTATGGCTTCAAATGCCGCACCCGTGCACCCCATTCGATGGCGGCTGCGTGCAGCCGGTCGATCGCCAGTTCTTCACGCACTTCTTCCAACATGCGCAACTCCATGTCGCGCAGCTTGCCATCGGCTGACACCACGTCGCAAGCCAGCGCATAGGCGGTTTCGCGCAACCGTTCGGGCAGGGCATCGCGCAGCAGGCCGAACAGAGCGTCAAGCCCATCTTCCTCCTCGAACAGATCGAACACGGTCTGGCTGATGGTGCGGATCCGGTCGGCATCATATTCGGCAAAAACAGGCATATGGTTGACCATCCGCTGAATGGCCACCAGTTCCGAAGTGCGCATCTGTTCATCGGCCGCCGATACGGCAACCATCACGGCAACCAGTGCATCCTGCGGGGACATCGAAGGTGGGGTATCTGGCATGGTGGAATCCTTTTCCATTCGCCGCCCGACAATATTGACGCGCCGGGGTTCCGGCAATAGAGGACGGGGGCGTTCCCGTGCATGGGGCAGGGGGGCGGTTCAAGGATGTCTGCAATGTCTGCTTTGCGTGATGCGGCGATGAAATCGAAGGCCTGGCCCTTTGAAGAGGCCCGCGCCATCCTGAAACGCTATGAAAAAGCCCCGCCGGAAAAAGGGTATGTGTTGTTCGAGACTGGCTATGGTCCGTCCGGCTTGCCGCATATCGGCACATTCGGAGAGGTGGCACGGACCACGATGATCCGTCGTGCATTCGAGGTGATTTCCGACATACCCACACGGTTGATCTGCTTTTCCGACGATGTAGATGGCATGCGCAAGGTGCCAGAAAACGTGCCGCAGCAGGATATGTTGCGCCAGCATATGCAAAAACCGCTGACGTCGGTGCCGGATCCTTATGGCGAATACGACAGCTTTGGCGCGCACAACAATGCCATGCTGCGCCGGTTTCTGGACACGTTCGGCTTCGAGTATGAATTCATCAGCGCGACCGAGTTCTATAAATCCGGCCGGTTCGATGATACGCTACGCCGTTGTGCCGAACGCTATGACGCGATCATGGCCATCATGCTGAAGTCGCTGCGCGAAGAACGCCAGCAGACCTATTCCGCCTTTTTGCCGATCCACCCCGAAACCGGGCGCGTCATGTATGTGCCGATGAAAAACGTCGATGCGCTGCGCGGCGAGATCACGTTTGACGATGAGGATGGGCGCGAGTGGACGCTGCCAGTGACGGGTGGTCGCGTCAAATTGCAATGGAAGCCTGATTTCGGTGCCCGCTGGGCCGCGTTGGGCGTCGATTTCGAGATGTATGGCAAGGACCATTCCACCAATACCCCGATCTACGATGGCATCTGCGAGGTTTTGGGGGGGCGCAAGCCCAACCACATGAGCTATGAACTGTTTCTCGACGAGACCGGGCAGAAGATTTCGAAGTCAAAAGGCAACGGCCTGACGATCGACGAATGGCTGACCTATGCCGCGACGGAGTCGCTGTCCTATTTCATGTATCAAAAGCCCAAGACGGCCAAGCGGATGCATTTTGACGTGATCCCGCGGGCAGTGGATGAATACCATCAACAATTGCGCGCCTATCCTGATCAGGATTTGGAAGCGCAGGTCAACAACCCGGTTTGGCACATCCATGGCGGCCAGCCGCCCGAGTCGAAAATGGTGGTGCCGTTCTCGATGCTTCTCAATCTGGCAAGTGTAGCCGGGGCGAAGGATGCCAAGGGGCTGTGGGGCTATATCCGCGCCTATGCGCCTGATGCTTCACCCGAAACGCACCCTGATCTGGACGCAGCGGCGGGATATGCCGTGCGCTACTTCGCCGACAAGATCGCGCCTGCCCGTGTCTTCCGTCTGGCAGATGACAAGGAACGCGCTGCCATCGCTGATCTGCGCACCCGGCTTGTGTCGTGGACCGGTGGTAATGACGCGGATGCCTTGCAGTCGATGGTCTTTTCCGTAGGTAAGGACCATGAGTTTGAGCCTCTGCGCGACTGGTTCAAGGCGCTGTATGAAGTGCTTCTCGGGGCCTCGGATGGCCCGCGCTTTGGTGGATTCATCGCTTTGTATGGTGTGTCCGAAACCGTTGCGTTGATTGACAAGGGGCTGACGGGGCAGTTGATAGCGGCCTAACCGCGCCAGGTTTTCCACCACATTACCCACAGGGTGGCGACTTCCGCCGGGTCGCCGGCAAACAGACGACGCGCCGCAGGCAGTGCCGTCATCAAGATGGCATCCTGAGCCGCGCCTGCACGGAGATCGGCCTCGCGTGCCAGCCCATCGGGAAGTGATCCGCCGATCTGACCCAAATGGTTGCGATACACGCTTAGATCGTGATGGTCGCCCAAGGCCTCGCCCAACTGATCGGCTTCGGCGACCATGGCCGTCATCACCGCAGGCCAGACCATAGACAATAGCCGGGCTTGATACCACGTTTCCTTCACCCGCTTGCGCAGGTCATGGATGGCTACGTCGGTCGGATCCTGCAAGGCACTGGCAAGAGCCCGCTGACCGCGCTTGCGCGTGCGCGACAGGCCCCTGGTTAGAACCCGCGCATCCTTTCCCCTGACTTCCCAGCCGTCCAGACGGCCCCGCACATCGACAAGTGCCGTTTGAAAGGCCCTCAATTGTCCAGCTTGATCAGGGTCCGCCTGGGCGGCGTTGAACCTGTTCTGCCAAAGGTCGCGCAACGGGCTGCTGCTGGCATCGCCAAACAGCGTGTCGTGCGTGGCCAGCATTACCCTTGCATCGCGAAGCGCACCGATACTGCGTGCCGCATCGCGCAACACGGTGTTTGCGGCTGCTCCCTTTGGAAATCCTGACGCCACCAGCCGGAGCAAAGCGCGTACCTTCTTGACCCGCTTGCGGACATCGTGGACGGCACTCGATCCGTTGGCGTGACCCGGATGGGCAAGGGCGGCGTCCAGCTCTTCAGCGACGATCCGGCGCAAGGCATGCGATAGGGAAGGGTCCGAGGGTAAAAAACGATACGGCATGGCTGCACCTTGAAGTCGTTCGATGCCAGTCTACACCATAGTTGTCAGCAAGGAAGGAAGAGGTTTCACATGTTCAGCCGGATCATCGCCTTCCTGCCCGCACTTGTCGTGACTTTGCTGCTGGCGCAGTCGGCACCGGCGCAACAGGCAGACATACAATCGGTGATCCGATCCCAGACCGATGCCTTCCTTAAAGATGACTTTGCGCAAGCCTTTACCTTTGCCAGCCCGACGATCAAGGGTCTGTTTGGCACCGCTGAAAATTTCGGCAGGATGGTGCGGCAGGGCTATCCGATGGTGCATCGTCCGGCAGATGTAAAAATGCTGGAACTGCGTGAGGTGGCCGGGAACCTTTGGCAACGTGTCATGATCACCGACGAACAGGGCCGCACCCACCTTTTGGACTATCAGATGGTGGAAACGGCCGAAGGATGGCAGATCAACGGCGTCCAGCTTTTACCTGCGATCGGGCTCGGGGCGTAGACGCCGACGCGCTTGGCGCTTTTCCCGTTGGCTGACGGTGCCCTCTTGTCAGGCCAGACCACGGATCACGCGGTTAAAATGGCCCATCTTGCGACCCGTCTTGACCTCGGCCTTGCCATAGAGGTGGATCTGGATGTTTCGCTCCCGCGCGAGTGTCGGGACGCGGTCCACATCATCGCCGATCAGGTTTTCCATGACCACGTCGGCAAAGCGTGAACCGTCACCCAACGGCCAGCCTGCAATTGCCCGGATATGTTGTTCGAACTGATCCACCGCGCAACCCGCCTGGGTCCAATGGCCTGAATTGTGCACGCGCGGCGCGATTTCGTTGACGATCAGCCCTTGGCCGGTCACAAACACCTCCACCCCCATCACGCCAACATAGTCCAGCGCGTTCAGGATGCGGGCCGCGATCAGCACCGCATCGGTGCGCTGTCCTGGCGACAGACGGGCGGGCAGAGTTGTGGTGTGCAGGATGCCGCTGCGATGTACATTCTCGCCAGGGTCGTAGCAGGCCACTGACCCGTCGATGCCGCGTGCGGCGATCACGCTGATCTCGTGGGTGAAATCTATAAACCCTTCCAGAACCGACTCGGCCCCGTTCATCGAGGCCCATGCCTCGGGCGCATCGGCAGCAGTCATGATCCGCGCCTGGCCTTTGCCGTCATAGCCCAGTCGCGTGGTTTTTAGGATGGCGGGGGTGCGGATCTGCGTGATCGCAGTCTCCAGCGATGCGCGGTCCGTCACCCGCGCGTAGGGGGCCGTGGTCAGGCCAAGACCATTGAGAAAGTCCTTTTCCGCCATCCGGTCTTGTGAAACCGCCAAGGCACGTCGGTTTGGGCGGATCGGCCTGATGACTTCGATCGCGTCCAGAGACGCCGCTGGCACGTTTTCAAATTCATAGGTGATGACATCGACGCCTTGGGCAAATGCGCGCAAGGCACCAAGGTCGTCATAGCTGGCCGTGGTCACGCGCGCTGCGACATGGCCTGCGGGCGGCATCGGGCCGGGCTCAAAAATGTGGCACTGAAACCCAAGGCGGCTGGCCGCCACGGACAGCATGCGTCCCAGTTGCCCGCCGCCAAGGATCCCGATGATTGCACCGGGGCGCAGCGCGTCAGTCATCCTTTGGCTCCTCGGGAATCGATGCCGACAGGGCCGCACGCCACGCGTCAAGCCGTTCGGCAAGGGCGGCATCGGATATGGCCAAGATTCCGGCTGCCAACAATCCGGCGTTTGCCGCGCCCGCGGCCCCGATCGCCATGGTGGCGACCGGATAGCCTTTGGGCATCTGGACGATGGAATAAAGACTATCCACGCCCGACAGTGCGCGTGTCTGAACCGGCACGCCGATCACCGGCACGCGGGTTTTGCTGGCCATCATGCCGGGCAGGTGCGCCGCACCGCCCGCCCCTGCGATGATGACCTTCAATCCGCGGCCTGCCGCCTCGCGGCCATATGCCCAAAGCCGGTCGGGCGTGCGATGCGCGCTGACGATCCGGGCCTCATAGCTGATCCCCAGCTCATCAAGGATCAGCGCGGCTTCCTTCATCGTGGGCCAATCGCTTTGCGATCCCATGATCAGTCCAACGTCAACGGCCATCAGCGCCTCCGCATATCATGGGGCATTTCTTTGGGGGCGATTACGACAGGACGGCTCCGGGGGCAAGCAATTGGCGGCCGGTCAGGCAATGATGTCGGGGATAAGCTGATCCTCGATCTTCACGATCTGATCTTTCAGCGACAGCTTTTGCTTTTTCAACCGTCGCAGCGTCAGCTGATCCGGACGGCCGGTTGCTTCAAGCGCGTGAACGGCTTCGTCCAGATCACGATGCTCACGTCGCAGGACCTCCAGCCGGATGCGGAGCATGTCTTCGAAGTTGAGTTCACTGGGGGCGTTCATGATGCTCGCTCAAATCCTGAGTCGGTTCAGATATGGAAAACAGGATATAGTGATTCGGATCTGTTGCGGGAAGGAATCTGTCCAGCGATGGCAATGTATTCAGTCATCCCGCGTTGTATTCAGTCATCCCGCGTTTCCTGCTGGATGCACAAGGGGGCGCTCTTGCGGCTCGCTCCGCCGCACCCCATATTTCAAATATGCAGGTGCCTGTTGCAGGGCCTGCCGTGATCGATGTCGCTTTTGCAAAGGGCACGGAACAGATGACGAAACTAAGCTTTGGGGCCCATCCCTTTCTGTTGGGGTTCGAACAGTTGGAACGGCTGGTCGAACGGACGGCAAAATCCTCGGGCGAGGGCTATCCCCCGTTCAACATCGAGGCGACGTCCGACGACACCTATCGCATCACTCTGGCCGTGGCTGGTTTTTGCGAGGATGATCTGGCGATCACTGTCGAAGATCGCCAACTGGTGGTCCGGGGGCGGCAGGCTGACGATGCACAACAGCGTGTGTTCCTGCATCGCGGGATTGCCGCGCGCGCCTTTCAACGCAGTTTTGTGTTGGCCGATGGCGTCGAGGTGGCCGGAGCCAGTATGGAGCACGGATTGTTGCACATTGATCTGAAACGCTCGATCCCGGATGCGGTGGTGCAGACCATTCGTATCGGGCGCAGCTGATGCGGATAAGGAGTCCCAAGATGAACGTCAAATATAACGCTGTTCCCGAGGTCAGCAGTCAAATTGTCTATGTCCGACCGGTCACGGTCGCCGACTTGCCAGAGGAATTGCGCGAGCAAATCGGCGATGTCGAGACAGTCTATTCGCTTAACCGACCCGATGGCGCGCGACTGGCTCTTGTGCGCGACCGTAGCATGGCGTTTTCGTTGGCGCGTCAGCACGATTTCGCACCTGTCAGCGCCCACTAGGGCCGGCGCCGGAACAGGCGGAGCAGGGCCGCGCGAAAGTGATGCGGCAATGCCGCGCGTGCCAGACGGCGCAACTGTGAAACGGGCGGCGCCGGCCTGTCGTCCCAGATTCCCAAGGCGCGGTAGTGGTTCACACAGGCTTGTTCAGAATCTTGCCGGGTCTTGCCGTCAAAAATCTCAAAGAACAGTGGGGCGATGTCGCGCTGAACATGGATGCGTCTTTTGGGTGGCAAGCTATCGGCGCTGGTCCAGATCGGGACACCGCGCAGGGCCAAATGACCCGATAACCATGGGTCATCAACCATCCACAGGTCGGATGGAATGTTGAACACACGGTCGTCAAAGTACTGGGGCCGGACCATGACACCGGCCCAGCCTTCAAACACGTCGGCGTAGCCGCTTCGGCGGATCAAAGCAGGCGGATCTGTCGTGGTGGCGCTGCGGGAAGCTCTGTGCTTGTAAAGATCGTCCCGCGACCACCGCTGCATCCGGGGGTGGGGGCGATTGATTGCGCCCGGCAGATGATGTGCCACATCGCACAGTGCGGCTTTGGGATGTCGGTCACGCAGTGTCTTGACCCTTTGGTGCCAGCCGGGATCGTAAAGCATATCATCGTCGCAAAACAAAATATCCACGTCTTGCCCGGCAAAGTCCTGCAATGCGGGAAGGATTTTGGTTGCCGGACCATAGTCGGTCGCCACCCGGCGCAGCGTTACGCCGTCCGGCAGCACGGGTATGGTGCCGTCCCAATCAGGAAAGCGACGATAGCGATCGGGTACATAAAGGATGATCTGTTCGGCGGGCAGGGTTTGCCGCAAAAGCGAGTCCAGGGTTGGCCCCAGATGCGCAAACCGCGGCGGGATAGATGACAGGGTAATGATCGTCGGATCCATGATCATCGTTTTTCTTTGATGCATTGTGCAAATCCAGTCACGCACGCGCACCTGATCTGGTCAGGACGAACGTCGCAAGCGATCCGTGCGCCCAACCCGACTGCCAAAGGGCGGCGCCGCCCGATGGCATCGGACGGCGTGCGTTTCAGCAGGTTGTCGGGCATCAGGCCCGGATCAGTCCCATGGATTCAAGCTTCAGGATAACCTGATGGGCGCAGTGGTCCACGTCCACGTCTTGCGTATCCACCACCAGTTCAGCCTTGGTCGGGGCTTCATACGGGTCGGAAATGCCGGTGAATTCCTTGATTTTGCCTTCACGCGCCAGCTTATACAGGCCCTTGCGGTCACGTTTTTCACATTCTTCGATGGACGTCGCGACATGCACCTCGATGAAGGCGCCGAAGGCTTCGATCATTTCGCGCACGGCGCGGCGGGTGGCGGTATAGGGCGCGATGGGGGCGCAGATGGCAATGCCGCCGTTTTTGGTGATTTCGCTTGCCACATAGCCAATGCGCTTGATGTTGATGTCACGATGCTCTTTCGAGAAGCCGAGTTCCGAGGACAGGTGTTTGCGCACCACGTCGCCATCCAGAAGCGTGACCGGGCGGCCGCCCATTTCCATCAGCTTCACCATCAGCGCGTTGGCAATGGTTGATTTGCCCGATCCGGAAAGGCCGGTGAAGAACACGGTAAAGCCTTGCTGTGACCGGGGCGGCGACGTCCGACGCAATTCGGCCACCACTTCGGGAAAGCTGAACCATTCGGGAATATCGATGCCTTCGCGCAGGCGGCGACGCAATTCGGTGCCCGAGATATCCAGAACAGTCGTGCCTTCCGGCACTTCGTTTGCGGGGTAATATTGCGCTTTTTCCTGCACATAGACCATGTGCTTGAAATCGACCATCTCGATGCCGATTTCCTCGGCGTGCTGGGCGAACAGGGTTTGCGCGTCATAAGGGCCGTAGAAATCCTGCCCGGCAGAGTTCTTGCCGGGGCCAGCATGATCGCGGCCGACGATGAAATGGGTGCAGCCGTGGTTTTTGCGGATGATGCCGTGCCAGACCGCTTCACGCGGGCCGGCCATGCGCATGGCCAGATTCAGCAGGCTCATGGTGGTGGTGGATTGCGGGTATTTGTCCAGCACCGCCTCGTAGCAGCGCACGCGGGTGAAGTGGTCAACATCGCCGGGTTTTGTCATGCCGACAACCGGGTGGATCAAGAGGTTGGCCTGTGCCTCACGCGCGGCACGGAAGGTCAGTTCCTGATGGGCGCGGTGCAGAGGGTTGCGGGTCTGGAAGGCCACGACCTTGCGCCAGCCCATCTTGCGAAAGAAGGCGCGCAATTCGTTGGGCGTGTCGCGGCGGCCTTTGAAATCATAGTGTACGGGTTGCTGGATGCCGGTAATCGGGCCGCCCAGATAGATTTTGCCAGCCTGGTTGTGCAGGTAGTTCACGGCAGGGTGGGCCAGATCGTCGGCGCCGAACACATTTGCCGCCTCCAGCGCCTTGTTCGGCTCCCATTTGTCGGTGACAGACAGTATGGCGAGGATCACACCCTCTTGGTCGCGCAGGGCGATATCCTGCCCCGGCTCCACCGTATCGGCAAATTTCTCTGTCACATCCAGCGTGATCGGAATAGGGAACAGCGCGCCCGATGCGGTGCGCATGTTGGCGACCACACCGTCGTAATCGGCTTCGGACATAAAGCCCTTGAGCGGGTTGAAGCCGCCGTTCATCAGCAGTTCCAGATCGCAGATTTGCCGCGGGGTCATGTCCCATGACGGCAAATTGCCCGCTTCGACTTTCAGTTTCTGGGCGGAGTCATACGACACATACAGCTCCGGGACAGGAGCAAGGTTGGGAAGCGACATCAGATTCGAGCCTTTCAAATGCACTGCCGGGCGGGGGTGGTCCCCCGTCATTCGCGCGGGGCCTTAGCCTGCGAGTAGGGTGGAATTCAAGCGAAACACACCGAAATGGCATTATAAAGGGCGAATATGCCAGATCCAGGCCGCAATCGGGAAGCCTTTCCGTGCAAGCATGCTCTTCCTGCGACTTCGTCCATCGTTCCGGTCGTTCCGTCAGTCGTTCATCCCTTGCTTGCACCACTCGGGGCAGAGATGTGATCGCACTGGTCCCTGAGGGGAACCAAAGGGTGCGGCTGTGCGTTTGCATGACGCCATTTATTTGTGAAAGAGGGGGCGCCAGATGACCGCAACACAATCCCAACCGGGTATTTCTACAGATGATCTGCGTCTTCTGGACCAGGAAGAGGTGCAGCTGGTCGAAGCGGTTACTCGCGGTGATCTGGATCAGATGGGTCAGTCCGACTTGGGTGATCTGATCCAGCGCCTGCGCGACCGGAGGAACCGTGCGCGCGATCTGGCGAACCGTCAGCGGCGCGAGGTGCGGGGAAAGGCAGACCCATCCGGTGCTGCACCAGCTACGCACAACGCCGGGAATGAGGGCAAGGCCCGCGTTTTGGGCGCCGCGCTTGACATTGCGACGCGCGAACGTCAGCGCCGCGATGAACCGGCCCCTGACGAAGCTGCCCCAAGCCAGCGAGATCTTGCCGACCGTGCCATGGCGCTGAAAGACGCGGGCGACGCCCCAAACGCAATGTTGGAAGACGGTGGCGCCCTTCATCCCAACGACCCCGATGCCGATCCCGGCAAAGGCGCGTTGGCAGCACAGGCGCGCAATATTGCTCCGTCTGGCGCATTGGATCACGCGGGCGACCTTCCGTCACGCGAACGGTCGCGCACACGTTATTGATGCGCCTCTGCGCAGATTGTCAGTGCCCGCCCGCCAGAAAACGTTCGGCATCCAGCGCGGCCATGCAGCCCATGCCTGCGCTGGTGACGGCCTGACGATAGATATGATCGGTAAGGTCGCCAGCGGCAAAAACGCCGGGAATCACGGTGCGGGTCGTGCCGGGTTCGACCACGACGTAGCCGCCCGAATGCAGCTCTAGCTGGTCTTTGACCAACTCGGATGCCGGTGCATGGCCGATGGCCACAAAAAAGCCGTGGCAGGATACGTCTTTTGCCTCGCCCGTCAGCAGATTTCGCGTGCGTACGGCGGTGACGGACAGTGGAGCCTCATCACCCAAAATTTCGGTGACTTCGGAATTCCACAGCATTTCGATCTTGGGATGCTTGAACAGACGGTCCTGCATGATCTTTTCGGCACGAAGACTGTCGCGGCGGTGGATCAGCGTGACCTTTGTGGCGAAGTTGGTCAGGAACAAGGCTTCTTCGACTGCCGTATTGCCGCCGCCGATCACCACAACCTCTTTGCCACGGTAGAAGAACCCATCACAGGTGGCACAGGCCGAAACACCAAAGCCCTTGAACTTTTCTTCTGACGGCAGGCCGAGCCATTTGGCCTGTGCGCCGGTCGCCAGAATGACAGCATCGGCGGTATAGGTGGTGCCACTGTCGGCCTGCGCCGTGAATGGGCGCTTGGACAGATCCAGCGAGGTGATATAGTCGCTGATGATTTCTGCCCCCATCGCCTGCGCGTGGTCCTGCATCCGCACCATCAGGTCGGGGCCTTGCACGTGGGTGTCGCCCGGCCAGTTTTCCACCTCTGTGGTAATGGTCAACTGACCGCCGGGCTGCAGGCCCTGCACCAGAATGGGGTTCAGCATGGCACGGGCGGAATAGACCGCCGCTGTATAGCCAGCCGGGCCGGAGCCGATGATCAGAACGCGTGTATGCCGAGTATTGCCCATGGTGCCCTCTTGGTCCGTGCGCACCTGATATAAGCGGTTGCTGGCAGAGCGGGAAGCCCCAGATGTGCCTGCCGGAGTGATGCGTAATTGTTCTGGGCTGCGAAATATCGGCGAAATAATCCTGCGCATTGTTGAAACATTATTGCGCGAAGTCAGGCCGGGGCCTAGATAGACGCAAAAGAGGAGGCATCCATGGCCGTATCAAAGCTCGATCCGATCGACCGTCAGATCTTGGCTGAACTGCAGGATGACGGGCGGATGACGAACGTGGAACTGGCCAAGCGCGTGGGCATTTCAGCCCCACCCTGCTTGCGCCGGGTTCGGACATTGGAAGAAGCCGGGTTCATCAAGGGCTATCATGCCGACATCGATGCGCGGGAACTGGGTTTTGAAGTGCAGGTGTTCGCCATGGTACGGCTGCAAAGCCAGGCCGAAGCCGACCTGTCCACGTTTGAGGCACGGTGCCGCGCCTGGCCGTTGGTGCGCGAGTGTCACATGCTGAACGGCGAGATCGATTTTATCCTGAAGTGCGTGGCACCAGATCTTTCGTCGTTCCAAAGTTTTCTGACGGGTGATCTGTTGAAGGCGGAAAATGTGGCAAATGTGAAAACCAGTCTGGTCATTCGTTGCGCCAAGGATGAACCCGGCGTTCCCTTTGACGTTTTGGAGGCGCGACTCGCGCGCAGTGCCTGATCAAACCTGCCCCGTTAACGCAAAAAGCGGTCCCGTTTATGTGCCAGAGGAGCACCGGAACCGCCTTTGCCAAAGCACCAATCGTGCCGGTTGTCGCTGCCCCGATTGTTTTCGAAGGTCTTACACCGACAACCAGACCACCCATGCAGGTGGAAGACTGTGATGGCGTCTTTGTGGCGAGTTTCGGGCTGTCGGTCAACGCATTTCCTCAATTGTTCAAGGCATGCAGCTAAAGACAAGGCAAGGGTGTCATTGTTCTCAAAAAGGCCGACATAAGCGCCGTGATTGTGGCAAAGGAAAAGTCGTCGCAGTGTCAGAATTGAAACGGGGCCACGCACAGCGCAGCCCCCGATTCACATGGCTGGCCCGATCAGCGTGCGGCGACGGCGTAGGGCTTCACCATGACTGCTTTCACCGCTTCCGGTTTGCGACGTGCCCCACGCTGCCATGGCAAGGCGACCTGAAGCTCTTGACTGGATGCAATCACGGATTTGAGCCAACGACGTTCTTTTTTCATGGTAAGGTTCCTTGTGTTCCGGGTTCCTTTGCTCTTGAGAAAAAATGGTCTCGCTTTGCGGCGCAGTGGCGGCAGCAATTGTGAAAGATTGTGAAAATATGGATTTCCGTTGGGTCAATTGTGGCGTGCGGGCACAGCCGAATTTGGCTGAACCGTCCGCAATTGATGGCAATTCGCCCGATCATGTTGGAATATTTCCGGAGCGTGCGGCCAATTTCGCCGCAATCCTGCCGCATCCTACAGGCGTATGACCGAAATCAGCCGACCGTAGTCCACCTCTCCGGCATGGGTCGTGCGGCGGAAAGAAAAAAATCGGTTGGGGTCGTGGTAGGTGCAATGACCTGTCCATTCTGCAAAACCCACGCCCGCCGCGCGCAACCGATACAGGCCAAACCCCGGCAGGTCGAACAGCATCCGGTCGCCGGTGCCGGTGATGAAAAAGCGGCTGTTGGACGGGTCTTCGTCGGTGAAGCTGTAATAGAACTCCGGCCCGACCTCATAGGCCCGTTGGCTGATGCAAGGGCCGATGACGGCCGAGACATCCGCACGCCGGGCACCAAGGGTTTCCATGGCGTCCAGCGTCGCCTCCAGCACGCCATTGGCGGCTCCGCGCCATCCGGCATGGGCCGCGCCGATCACGCCGGCTTTGGCATCTGCAAACAGCACTGGCTGACAGTCGGCGGTCAGCACCGACAGGGCGACCCCCGGTGTGGCGGTCACCAGAGCATCGGCATGGGGCCGCACGGGCAGCGGACCCGTGACCGCCATCACATCTGCAGAATGAACCTGATGCACACCGACCAGAAGGTCCAGCGGCACGTCCATTGCGTCTGCCACGCGGGCCCGGTTGATCGCTACGGCATCCGACAGGTCGCTGGATCCGGCCCCGCAGTTCAGTCCGGCGAAAATACCCGACGACGCCCCGCCTTTGCGGGTGAAGAACCCATGGCGAACCGTCAGTGTGGTCGAGGTGATGATGTCGAGCGTCATAAGGTCAGGCGAATCCTGGCGGTGGTGTGGCGTCAGGGGGATAGAGCCCCAATACTTTGAACAACGAACCCATTTCCGCGGGGTGGGTCAAGCGGCGATGCGCGGTCTGGTGCAAGTGCAGCGTATCACCGGTCAGAGATTGGGCGAGTTTGGCGGCGCGGGCATCAATGCCGAGCCGGGTAAGAAACCCGCCTTGATCGCTAAAAACACAGGACAAGCCGCAATATTCGGCCAAGGCTTCAAAATCGACATGGGCGGTCAGGTCGGCCAGACCCGGTTCGGCCAGTGGATCGACAAAGGTGTGGGCGCGCATGGCCTGAAATGTGTCACCCGATGACCTCCACCCGCCATAATCCACGATCAGGGCTGCCCCGCCGTGCTGACGGATGCGGCGACCGATCGCTCCCATATGGCCCTGCGCTGCGGGACAACGCTCCACCACACGGCCCGGCGCAGGATCGGCGAAGCTGCGACCGGCGAGGCTTCCGGGGATGGGGTCGGACAGGCCAAAGGCAAGTGCCCCGTCGCGCAGGCCGACAAGCCGTTCGCGCCAGTCCTGGCCGTCGAAGTGGAACTGGCGGATGGGAAGCGCGTCAAAAAATTCATTGGCCAGAAGAAACAGCGGCTGGTCAGGCAAGGCGTCGATGGTTGTGCTGTGACGGATCGCATGATGCTTCAACCGGGCTTCCTGCACCGCGCGCAGGGTGGGCGACGCCTCGACCAGAATCACCTGCGCTGCCGTGTGAAATCCCGGCACCTGCCGGGTTGCGCGCAGCACATCGGCCATCAGCGTGCCCCGACCGGGACCCAGTTCGGCCAGCGTAAACGGGTCGGGCGCGCCCTGATCCAACCATGCCTGTGCCAGTGCAAGGCCCAGCAATTCACCAAACATCTGACTGATTTCGGCGGCTGTAGTAAAATCACCTGCGGCGCCAATCGGATCACGGGTGGTGTAATAGCCGTGGTCAGGGTGAAGCAAGCACGTGGCCATGTAGTCTGCCAGTGTCATCGGTCCTGTGGCCGCAATCTGCGCGGCGATGATCGTGCCCAGAGCGGTCAAGTGGCACGCGCCCGCAACAGAAAGAACAGCCCAATCGCAATCATCGGCAACGACAGGATTTGTCCCATGGTCAAGCCAAAACCGCCGATATGGGCGGCAAGGCCCAACGGGTTGCCTTCGGTGATGAACTGCGCATCGGGCTGGCGGAAAAACTCTACAACGAAACGCGCCACCCCGTATCCGGCAAAAAACAGACCCGCGATCATGCCCGGTCGTTTCAGCCAGCCCCGGCGATAGACCAGCCATAACAGTACAGCGCCCAGCAGTAACCCTTCCAGTCCGGCCTCATACAACTGGCTTGGATGGCGGGCGCAGATGCCGACAACGCCGGGGCAAGTTTGGGCGGCTTCACCGGGAAAGGCCACGCCCCATGGCAGGCTGGTTGGCCGTCCCCACAGCTCGGCGTTTATGAAGTTGGCGATACGGCCGAGAAACAGCCCCAAGGGCGCGGCAAGCGCCATCACATCGGCAGCGTTCAGCAGGGCAATGCCTTCGCGGCGGCAAAAAATGATACCCGCCACGACGACACCCAGAAACCCGCCATGGAAGGACATCCCGCCTTCCCAGACCTTCAGGATGGCCGCGGGGTTTTGCAGGTAGTATCCCGGCTGGTAGAACAACACGAAGCCCAATCGCCCCCCGAGGATTACTCCAAGGATCACCCACGTCAGCAGGCGCTCCACCTGATCCGCTGTCATGGGTGGCTTGCCAGTCCACAGCGCCGGACGTTTCAGGGTATCCAGCACCAGTCTCCAGCCGCCGATCAGGCCGACAATATAGGCCAACGCATACCAGCGAAGTGCAAAGGTTAATCCGAAGATGTCGATGGCAAAGATCTCGGGTGAGATTTGCGGGAACGGGATGTAGGACATGGCACCTCGGCTTTCGATCCCCCGCGTTGTCGGCAAGGGGGGCGGTGATGTCAATGTGCCGCGCCTTCTTGTGAAGTTCTGCGGTCAGGCCATATAACAAAGATAAAGTGCAACAAGGACGTTCCCAATGCAAAGCCGCAACAAGCTTTTTGACGATCTCAGCCACCTGATGACCAATGCCATGGGTGTGGCGCAAGGCGCAAAGACCGAGGCGGAAACCGCGATGAAGGGGTTCGTTGACCGCTGGATGGCCGACCGCGACTTCGTCACCCGCGAAGAGTTCGATGCCGTGCGGGCGATGGCCGTGAAAGCGCGCGAAGAAAATGTGGCACTTGAGGCGCGTATCGTCGCCTTGGAAGCGGCCAGCGCGGCGAAAAAGAAATCGTCCTGACGAATGTCGGCCGATCAGCAGGGCCTTGGCGGACGGGGTGGGGCTGATGGTCCGTCCTCTTTTGGGCGGATGACGATTTAGTGTGTGAAAACCTGCAGACTTGGGTCTGCGGCCGCTTGATCCCCGGCCAAGCCGCCTTAAAGTGGTGCGGATTTTAATTTCCGGAGCTTTCGCATGACCGCCCTCAAATCCTTTTCCTTCGTTTGCGCTTTGATCCTTGGTTCTTCTGCGTCTCACGCTGCTTCTTGTTCGGACACGGGCGGTCGTTACGAGTCTTGGAAGTCTGAAATTGCGGCGGAGGCAAGAGCCGAGGGTGTGGGAGAGCGGGGATTGGCGGCGTTGATGGGATCAAGCTATTCCAAGGCGACCATCTCGGCTGATCGAAACCAGAAAAGCTTCAAATACACGCTGGAAAAATTCATGCAGGTGCGTGGCGCTGATGCGATTGTCAGTCAGGGCAAATCACGCAAGGCCAAGAACGCGAAACTCTTTGCAGCGCTTGAAAAACAATATGGCGTTCCGGCAGGGGTCCTGTTGGCGGTTCATGGCATGGAAACCGGGTTTGGTGGCTTCATGGGCGATACCAATATCGTGTCCGCCATTGCCACCCTGACCTATGATTGTCGCCGCAGCAATTTCTTCCGCCCGCATCTGATCGGCGCGCTGAAACTGGTGGATCGTGGCACGATCTCGGCCAATTCCGTCGGTGCCAAACATGGCGAGCTTGGCCACACGCAGTTTCTGCCCGGCAATGCACTGACCTACGGGGTGGACGGCAACGGGGACGGGAAGGTGGATCTGAACAACCTGACCGACGCGATGGCCTCGACCGCGAATTTCTTCCGGCAGAAAGGCTGGAAGCCCGGTGCAGGATATCAGGAAGGCGAGCCGAACTTTGCCGTTATCCAGCAATGGAATGCGGCATCGGTCTACCAGAAGGCCATCGCCATCATGGGCAAGCGGATCGACGGCTAAGCGCCCATTTTTTCCCTTGCGCGTTGCGGGCTGCTGTCCTATGCACCCCGCCAGTGGCCCGTTCGTCTATCGGTTAGGACACCAGGTTTTCAACCTGGTAAGAGGGGTTCGACTCCCCTACGGGCTGCCACACTTTCCGTGATTTCCGCTGGTGATGTGCGTATCGGGCTTCTTTTGAACCCGTGTCCGCTGAAACGTGTGAATTTGGCTGACCTTCAGCATGTGGCGCACCTCATTTCTCACGATCATTTGTCTGCCATCTCTTTTTGCCATTTGTGCCGCGCGACATAGTTCGTTCTAATGCTGGTCAGTATTTCCCGAGGAGGCGTCGTCATGGCCGTTGAAACCCCCGCAGCCGATCTTGTGGACGCGATCGAAAAGCTGGGAGACAAGCTTGGTCAGGCCAAAGCCTCGATCAACCTCCGCTTCATCGGTCAGGAAAAGGTGGTCGATCTGGTGCTGGCCTCCATGCTGTGCGGTGGCCATGCGTTGCTGGTGGGTCTGCCGGGTCTGGGAAAGACACGGTTGGTCGATACTCTGTCGACCGTGATGGGGTTGAACGGCAACCGCATCCAGTTCACGCCTGATCTGATGCCGGCCGATATTCTTGGATCCGAAGTTCTGGAAACCGCCGATACCGGTGCACGGGCGTTCCGGTTTATCGAAGGACCTATCTTTTGCCAGCTTCTGATGGCGGATGAGATCAACCGCGCCAGCCCCCGCACGCAATCGGCCCTGTTGCAGGCGATGCAGGAAAAGGAAGTGACCATCGCTGGTCAGCACCGCAAGCTGGGCAAGCCGTTTCATGTGCTTGCGACACAGAACCCGATCGAACAGGAAGGCACCTATCCGCTGCCCGAAGCGCAACTTGACCGCTTTCTGGTGCAGGTCGATGTGGAATACCCGACCCGCGATACTGAACGCGACATCCTGATTGCCACGACCGGGGCCGAGGATGCGCAATCGACCCAGGTGTTTACGGCCGACGAGTTGATCGCGGCTCAGGATGTGATCCGTCGGATGCCGGTGGGGGAAGCCGTGGTCGAGGCGATCCTTGATCTGGTCCGGTCGTGCCGTCCCGGAGAGGCCGAGGGGCGCGATCTTGCCGACAGCCTGAGCTGGGGTCCGGGGCCGCGTGCGGCACAGGCGCTTATGCTGACGGTGCGGGCACGGGCTTTGCTGGACGGGCGGCTTGCTCCGTCGGTCTCCGACGTGGCGGCGATGAGCCGTGCTGTGCTGACCCACCGGATGGCGCTGTCCTTTGCGGCGCGGGCGCGCGGCGAAAGTCTGGCTTCTATCATAGACCGCGTGACCACCCGCACTCTGCGTCTTGAGGCCGCTGCGTGAGCCTTGACCTACAGGCCCGGGCAGAAACGCTCGGGCAGTCGCTGCCGCCCCTGATGGCGGAGGCCGAGCTTTTGGCCGCCACTGTGATGATGGGGGAGCACGGGCGCAAGCGCGCGGGGCAGGGCGACGAGTTCTGGCAATACCGTCCGGTTAATCTGGGCGATTCCGCACGATTGATCGACTGGCGCAGGTCGGCGCGGGGGGATTCGCATTTCGTGCGCGAACGCGAATGGCAAGCCGCACAGTCGGTGACGCTGTGGGTTGACACGGCGAAGTCGATGGCGTTTTCGGGCGATAAATCGCGTGCGCCCAAATCGGATCGCGCAAAGATCCTTGCTCTGGCGACTGCCGTGTTGCTGTTGCGAGCGGGCGAACGCGTCGGGCTTGCAGGCGATGTCGTGCCGCCGCGTCCCGGTCGGGCGCAGATACTCAAGCTGGCAGCCATTTTTTCGGGTTCCGATGAGGCCGGAGAATACGGTGTGCCGACCGCCACCGGCATGGTCAGTCATGGCCGCGCGCTGTTCCTTTCAGATTTTCTCGGTGATCTGGCACCGGTCGAAACCGCCCTGACCGCAGCCGCAGATCGAGGTGTTCGTGGTGCGCTGGTGCAGGTTCTGGACCCGGCCGAGGAAGAATTTCCGTTTACTGGCCGCACGATCTTTGAATCCATGGGGGGTGGCATGCGCCACGAAACCCAACAGGCAGGCGATCTGCGCGACCGCTATCTGGCGCGTCTGGCCGAACGCAAGGACCGCCTTGCGCAACTTGCCCGCGCCGTGGGTTGG
Organism: Paracoccaceae bacterium; assembly: GCA_046313895.1. Taxonomy (GTDB): domain Bacteria; phylum Pseudomonadota; class Alphaproteobacteria; order Rhodobacterales; family Rhodobacteraceae; genus Pseudotabrizicola. The sequence goes on along the minus strand of JBKBWK010000010.1, from coordinate 61,819 downwards.
CATGTCACCACACACCACACCGGGCAGGGCGCGCAATCGGCGTTGTTGTGGATCTACCGCGCGCTTCAGGGGGGCCGCTGATGTTCATGCTTGGCCCGGTCGGCTTTGCCACCCCCATGCTTCTGTTGGGCCTTATCGCCCTGCCGGTACTATGGCTTTTGCTGCGCGCCGTGCCGCCTGCGCCGGTTCGCCGCCGCTTTCCGGGTGTGGCGCTACTTTTGGGTCTGCGCGACGACGAGGCCGAGGCCGACAAGACGCCGTGGTGGCTGCTGCTGTTGCGTATGGCGGCGATTGCGGCTGCGATCATTGCTTTTGCCGGGCCGGTTCTGAACCCGGTCCAGCGTCAGACTGGAAGTGGGCCATTGCTTATTGCGATGGACGCGACATGGGCAGATGCGCGCGACTGGGCACGGCGGCTGGACCGTGTGAACGCCGTTGTGGCTGAGGCCGGGCGCGATGGACGCCCGGTGGCGGTGATCCGGCTGACCGATGCTCTGGAGCAGGTGGCCTTTCAGGCTGCTGATGCCGTCGCCGCGCGTCTGGCTGGGGTGACACCACAGGCGTGGTCCCCGCGCGATCTGGCGGCGTGGGCTGCGGCGCTTCCCGATGGCGGGTTTGATACGTTTTGGCTGTCCGATGGTCTGGATCATCCGGGTCGTTCGGCGCTGATGGCGGCTTTCGAGGCCAAGGGCTTGGTCACCGTTTTTGAAAGCCCCCGCCCGGTGATCATCATGCATCCTGCTACATATGCAGAAGGCGCGATTCAACTGGCCGCCACCCGCCTGCCCGCCGAAGGCACGACATTGGTCGAGGTTTCGGCGCGTGGTCCTGACCCGTCAGGCATAGAGCGCGAGCTTGCGCGGATCGCATTGGAGTTCGATCTTGGGTCAGACCGGGCCGAGGCCGCGTTGTCTTTGCCTCCCGAGCTTCGCAACCGGATCACCCGCTTTGAAATAGCGGGCCTGCGGTCTGCCGGAGCCGTCAGCCTGACCGATGACAGCCTCAAACGGCGCAAGGTTGCGCTGATCGGTGGCGGTGCGGACCGTGAGGGACTGCAGCTTTTGTCGCCGCTGCACTATCTGCGACAGGCGCTGGAACCGGTGGCTGACCTGATCGAAGGCAATCTTTCCGACATCATGATGGCTTCGCCCGATGTGGTGATCATGGCAGATGTGGCGCGGTTGTCGCAAACGGATACCGATGCGCTGCTGGACTGGCTGGATACCGGGGGGCTATTGCTGCGTTTTGCAGGTCCGCAGCTGGCGGCAAGCGATGTCAGTCGCATGGATGAAGACCCGCTGATGCCGGTGCGTCTGCGGGAAGGCGGTCGCTCTGTCGGTGGTGCAATGAGTTGGGGCGAGCCGAAGTCGCTGGCGCCCTTTCCTGAAGGCTCACCCTTTCATGGTCTGCCCTTGCCCGGGGATGTGACGGTCACATCGCAGGTTCTGGCTCAGCCCGACCCCGATCTTGCCGCACGCACCATCGCGGCGTTGGCCGACGGCACGCCCTTGGTGACCCGCAAACAGGTAGGGCAGGGACAGGTGGTTCTGGTGCATGTCACCGCAAATGCCGAATGGTCCACGCTACCGCTGTCTGGCCTGTTCATGCAGATGCTCGAGCGCCTTGCCGTTTCAACCCGCCCTGCGTCGCCGGAAGCGGCAGATCTGGCGGGGCAAAGCTGGGTGCCTGAAGTGGTGCTGGACGCCTATGGTCAGCCACAAGATGCCGGCGAGATGCCCGGTCAATCCGGTGAGGCACTAGCCGAAGCCATGACACGTGGACCCGGTCCGGATCAGCCGCCCGGATTGTATGCCGGGGCGGATCGGCGTGTGGCGTTGAATGTGATCAGGGCGGACACGGCATTGTCACCAGCCATTTGGCCGCAGGGCACAGTGATCGAAGGTCTTGAAACCCCGCCCGAGCAGGCACTGAAAGGGGCTTTCTTGTCGATGGGCTTGGCGCTGCTGATGCTTGATATTCTGGCGGCGCTTTGGGTGTCTGGTCGGTTGGGCGGCCTTGCGCGTGGGGCCGCCGTGCTGGCAGCGTTGACAATCGGCGCGCCACAGGCACGGGCACAGGCAGCGAATGACGATCTGGCGCTTCAGGCCACGACGGGACTGGTGCTCGCCCATGTCTTGACCGGAGATGACCGTCTTGACGCGTTGGCAGATAGTGGGCTGTTCGGTCTGGGTGAAACGCTCCGGGCACGCACCTCGGTCGAGCCGGATCGTCCGATCGGCGTCAACATCGAAACTGATGAGTTGGCGTTCTTTCCGTTCCTGTATTGGCCGGTGTCCACCGCACAACCGTTGCCCTCTGCTGCGGCCTATTCCAAGCTGAACACATATCTGCACACAGGCGGGATGATCCTGTTTGATACGCGCGATGGCGATCTGCCGGGGGGCAGTTCCCCGGAAGCGCTGCATTTGCAAAGACTTGCGGCAGGGCTGAACATTCCGCCACTGGAACAGATCCCGGCGGACCATGTGCTGACGCGCACTTTTTATCTGCTGCAGGATTTTCCGGGCCGTCATGTCCGGGGGCCCTTGTGGGTCGAGGCAGCCCCGCCAGATGCCGAACAGGTCGAAGGCATGCCATTTCGCAACCTGAATGATGGTGTGACACCGGTGGTGGTTGGCGGAAATGACTGGGCGTCGGCATGGGCGATATCCGAAACGGGGGCGCCGATGGTGCCGGTCGGACGCGGGTTCGCCGGCGAGCGTCAGCGCGAAATGGCCTATCGCTTTGGAGTCAATCTGATCATGCATGTGCTGACCGGCAACTACAAATCCGATCAGGTCCATGTGCCTGCATTGCTAGAAAGGCTTGGCCAATGACGCAAAGCCTTGTGTTTGCTCCACTTGTCCCATGGCTTTTGATCTGGGTTGGACTAGGCTTTGCCGTGGTGTTGGTGGGGCTTGCCCTGTTGCGCGGGCTGTCGGGGTGGTGGCTGCGTGCGGTGGCTGCAAGCGTCGTGCTGCTGGCACAGGCAAATCCAGCCTTGCAAGAAGAAGACCGCAATCCGCAAAGCGACATCGTGATCGCGGTTGTGGATGACAGCGCCAGCCAAAGGCTGTCCGACCGACCCGACCAGACCGCGCGTGCGCTCTCCGCCCTTACGGCCGAGGTCGCGGCACTGGACAATACAGAACTGCGGGTGGTCCGCGTGGAAGACGGGGCCGAAGACGCTGGCACCTTGGCGATGACCGCGCTGGCGGAGGCTTTGGCTGACGAACCGCGTGCCCGTGTGGCTGGGGCGGTGATCATCACCGATGGTCAAGTGCATGATCTTGGCGTGGCGCCCAAACTGCCCGCGCCACTTCACGTCCTGCTGACCGGTCAGCCGAATGACTGGGACCGACGCTTGGTCGTCAAGAACGCGCCGGCCTTCGCGATTCTGGGCGAAGAAGTGACGCTTACCCTGCAAATCGAAGATCAGGGCGCAGTCCCTGCCAGCGCAAACAGCATGGCAAGCCTGACCATCGCGGTCGACGCCGACGCGCCGCAAACCTACACAGTCCCAGTGGGCGAGGATCTGCAGCTTCCGGTGACCTTGCCTCATGGCGGGATGAACGTGCTTCAGTTCAGTATTGCAGCCGCCGACGGGGAACTGACCGACCGCAACAATGCCGCCGTGGTGCAGATCAACGGTGTGCGCGACCGGTTGCGTGTGCTGTTGGTGTCGGGTGAACCGCACGCGGGCGAACGGGTGTGGCGCAACCTGCTCAAATCCGACGCCAGTGTGGATCTGGTCCATTTCACCATTCTGCGCCCGCCGGAAAAGCAGGACGGAATTCCGGTCAGCGAACTGTCCCTGATCGCGTTCCCGACACGGGAATTGTTTGTCGAAAAGATCGAGGAATTCGATCTTATCATCTTCGACCGTTACCGCATGCGGGGAATACTGCCGATGTCATACATGGAAAACATCGTGCAATACGTTCGCAACGGCGGCACGGTTCTGGTGGCGGCAGGCCCTGAATATGGCGCGGTTGACAGCCTTTGGCGGTCGCCCTTGGCCGAGATTCTGCCTGCGGATCCGACAGCGCGGGTGATCGAAGGAGGATTTACCCCGGCGCTGACCGATCTGGGTCGCCGTCATCCGGTCACTGAAGGGCTGGACACCCTGGCACCGCAAGATGGTTGGGGCCGTTGGTTCCGCATGGTGGACGTTATACCCCGCGCCGGGCAAGTGGTGATGGAAGGCCCGGACCAACGGCCCTTGCTCATCCTCAATCGGGTGGACGAAGGCAGGGTAGCGATTTTGGCGTCGGATCACGCATGGCTGTGGGGCCGCGGGTACGAAGGCGGCGGCCCGCAACTGGAGCTGCTGCGCAGGCTGGCACATTGGATGCTGAAAGAGCCCGAACTCGAGGAAGAGACGTTGAGTGCGTCGGTCACGAACCAGACCCTGACCGTCACCCGTCGCAGCATCGAAGAGGCACCCCCCGGCGATGTGACGATCACGGCGCCGGATGGCACCGTCTCTGCCCTGCCACTGGTCCAGGTGTCGCCGGGCCGTCATGAAGGCAGCGTCGATGTGCCGACAGTGGGCCTGTATCGTCTGGATCAGGGCGATCTGTCGCGGGTAGTTGCGGTGGGTCCGTCGTCGCCGCGTGAATTTGTCGAAACCATTGCGTCAGGCGAACCATTGTCAGGCATAGTGGCGGCCACGAATGGCGGCATTTTACGCCTGTCGGATGGCGTGCCCGATGTTCGACTGGTGCGCGAAGGCCGGCCGGCATCGGGTCGGGGCTGGATCGGCGTGACCCCCCGCGGTGCCTATGTCACCGAGGATGTGCGGATCACCGCGCTATTGCCGGGCTGGGCATGGCTGGTGCTGGTGGCGTTGTTTGCAATAGCCGCATGGCTTGTCGAAGGCCGAAAAGCCGCGCGCAAACTTGCCTGACGCCGCGGCGGCCGCATCAGCGCTTCAGCATCACCTCGCGTGAGACAGAGGCAAATTCGCGGCGAAGAAGGACGAGGGTCGTCACAAAAGTGGCGATGACCAGAGCCCAGGAACCCAACAGCCAGCCGATGGCGGCAAGTGCGAAATAGATCGCGCGCAGTCCGCGGTTGAAGCTCTTTGCGGCGGTGATGTTGATCTCGGCCGCTTGTGCGGCGCGCGCATAGGCCAGCGGATCGGTCGGATCGTTCGGAACGGCGGCCATCAGGATCGCGCAGTAACCGAACAATCGATGCGACCAGACGAATTTCAGCAAGGCGTTCGCCAGAAAGATCAGCACGAGAATAATCTTCAGCTCCACAACCACGCCTTCGGCTTCAAGGGTCAGATCCTGCGCCAGACTTTCCAGACGTGCGGCATTGCCGATCAAAGCGACACCCCCGCCTATGGCTATCATCGAGGCCGATGCAAAGAATGCTGTCCCTTGCCGGAGCGAATCGATGACATTCGCGTCAAAGATGCGGGGCGAGCGGGTTACAAATTGGCGCATCCAGTCGCGGCGATAGTCCGCCATGACCGTAGACACGGACGGTCGGGTCGTCGGCGGATGTTCGACCAGCCAGCCGGTCACGATCCAGGCAACGATCAGAAAGACAAGAGCTGCACCGTCAAGCAGACCCAAGGGATGAACGGGAAACGGCATGATCATTCCGTCAGGATAGACCAGATGCAACACAATTGCCCATCGCAAAATTGGTTATTTGATTTTACCAATTATTGCGATATAGTTTTCTCGTAGAGTGTAAGGAAGAGGACCGCCTGATGGAAATGCCCTTGCCAAATGCAATGATCCTGTCAGGCAAATCCCGTATTGTGTCACGATTGCGCGGCGTGCTGCCCGCCGATGGTGTTATCGACAATGAGGCCGAAACCCGCGCCTATGAATGCGACGCATTGACCGCCTATCGCTGCCCGCCGCTTGCGGTGGTGTTGCCACGGACCACGGACGAAGTGGCGGCGGTGCTGCGGATCTGCCACGAAGAGGGTGTGCCGGTCGTGCCGCGCGGATCTGGCACGTCGTTGGCCGGGGGGGCGTTGCCGACGGCGGATTGCGTGATCCTTGGCGTCAGCCGGATGAATGATGTCATTGAAACAGATTATGAAAACCGTTTTATCCGCGTGCAATCAGGTCGAACGAATCTGAGTGTGACCGGCGCGGTCGAGACGGATGGCTTTTTCTATGCGCCCGACCCGTCAAGCCAGCTGGCCTGTGCGATTGCCGGCAATATTGCGATGAATTCGGGCGGGGCACATTGTTTGAAATACGGGGTGACGACCAACAACCTGCTTGGCGTTACTCTGGTACAGATGGACGGAACCGTGCTGGAAATCGGGGGCGCCTATATGGATTCCGGCGGGCTGGACCTTCTGGGCGTGATCTGCGGCTCCGAAGGGCAGTTGGGTGTGGTGACCGAAGCCACGCTGCGCATCCTTCCCAAACCCGAAGGCGCCCGGCCCGTGTTGGTAGGGTTCGACAGCAACGAGGTGGCCGGGGCCTGTGTGTCCGACATCATCAAGGCGGGAGTGCTGCCGGTGGCGATCGAATTCATGGATCGCCCCTGCATCGAGGCGACCGAAGCCTTCGCCAAGGCTGGATATCCGATGTGCGAGGCGCTGTTGATCATCGAGGTGGAAGGCTCGCCTGCCGAAATTGACGAGCAACTGGCGCTGATCAAGACCATCGCCTTGCGCCACAACCCTGTCGAGTTCCGCGAGGCGGCCGATGAGGATCAGGCCAAGCGTATCTGGCTGGGCCGGAAGTCAGCCTTCGGCGCGATGGGGCAGATCAATGATTATATGTGTCTGGATGGCACGATCCCGGTGTCGTCGCTGCCTTTGGTGCTGCGCCGAATCGGCGAGATGTCGAAAGAGGTCGGGTTGGATGTGGCCAATGTATTTCATGCCGGTGACGGCAACATGCACCCTTTGATCCTGTTCGACGCAAACAAACCCGGCGATCTGGAGAAATGCGAGGCTTTGGGAGCGGATATCCTGCGGCTGTGCGTCGAGGTCGGGGGCTGCCTTACCGGCGAACATGGCGTTGGGATCGAAAAGCGCGACCTGATGAGTGTTCAGTTCACACCGCATGATCTTGAGGCGCAGCTGGGGGTCAAGGACGTGTTTGATCCGAGATGGTTGCTGAACCCTGCCAAGGTGTTTCCGCTGGCGGCGACCGCTGACCGTCGCGCTGGATGAGCCGTCGGGCTGGGGCGCTGCCCCAGACCCCGGGATATTTTTGAACAGATGAAAGGGCAGGACATGCGACCTGCGTCAGAGGCCGAACTGGCCGAAGCTATCCGCGCGGCAAACGCTCCGGTTTTCGTCCGTGGTGGCGGAACGCGTGCCATCGGCGAGCAAGATGGCGAGGTTCTGGAGACCGGCGGTCTGTCTGGAGTGGAATTGTATGAGCCGGGGGCTTTGACACTTGTCGCGCGGGCGGGCACGCCGTTGTCCGAGATCGAGGCTTTGCTGGCGAAGGAAAATCAGAGGCTGCCGTTCGAGGTGCCGGATATGCGCGGGCTGCTCGGGCGTCTCGGGGAAAGCACTCTTGGCGGTGTCGTTGCGGCCAATGCAAGCGGGCCGCGCCGTGTGCAGGTCGGCGCCTGTCGCGACAGTCTGATCGGGGTGCGGTTCGTGACCGGTGAGGGTATCGTGGTCAAGAATGGCGGCCGGGTCATGAAAAACGTGACCGGGTATGATCTGGTCAAGCTGATGGCTGGATCCTGGGGCACTTTGGGGGTTCTGACAGAGGTCGCCTTCAAGGTGCTGCCGGTGCCGGAGGCGGGTGCAACGCTGATCTTGCGCGGATTGTCGGACCGGCAGGCAGTGGGGGCCATGGCGGCGGCGCTTGGGTCTCCGTTCGAGGTGAGTGGTGCAGCCCATTGGCCGGGGGAAGGCACGTTTTTGCGGATTGAAGGGTTTTCAACCTCGGTCGGGTATCGGGCAGAGCGGTTGCAGCGGCACCTTGCAGCTTTTGGCGCTGTCGAAGTGGAGCCGGAAACCGCACGCTGGACGGCTATCCGAGATGTGGCCCCGTTCCACGCGCGTTCGGGGGATGTTTGGCGGATCTCGGTCAAACCATCGGACGCGCCCGAGGTGGTGGCACGGATGGGTGCCGAGGCGGTGTTGTATGATTGGGGCGGTGGCTTGGTTTGGGCATTGGTGCCAGAGGGAACGGATGTCCGGGCCCGTTTGGGCAGCTATCAAGGCCATGCGACGCGGGTGCGCGGCGAGGGTTCGGGGGCGTTCCAGCCGCAAGCGCCCGCGGTGGCTGCCCTGACCCGCGGGTTGCGCGCAAAGTTCGACCCACGGGGAATTTTGAATACCGGCCTTATGGGGGCATGAGATGCAGACGAATTTCAGTCCTGAACAGTTGAAGGACTCTGGCATTGCACGATCGAACGAGGTGTTGCGCACCTGTGTGCATTGCGGTTTTTGCACCGCGACCTGTCCGACCTATCAGATCCTGGGGGATGAGTTGGACAGCCCGCGTGGGCGGATCTATCTGATCAAGGACATGCTGGAAAAGGGCCGTCCTGCGGATGCTCAGACGGTCAAGCACATTGACCGCTGCCTGTCCTGTCTGGCTTGCATGTCCACCTGCCCGTCCGGTGTGCATTACATGCATCTGGTGGACCACGCGCGCGAGTATATCGAAGCCACATACAAGCGCCCATTGATGGACCGAATGCTGCGTGCTGTTCTGGCGCGGGTCATTCCCTATCCGACGCGGTTTCGACTGGCCATGTTCGGCGCCAAGCTGGCGCGACCATTCCGGGGCCTTGTGCCCGATGCCCGGCTGCGTGCGATGTTGGATATGGCGGCGGTGCCGATTCCTCCGGTCAGCCGCAATGACGATCCGCAGACATTCGCACCGTCAGCGCCAAAGCGGATGCGTGTGGCCTTGATGACCGGCTGTGCGCAAAAAGCGCTGAACACAGACATCAATGACGCCACGATCCGCATCCTGCGCCGTCTGGGGGCAGAAGTGGTGGTGGCGCAGGGCGCGGGCTGTTGTGGGGCGCTGACGCATCATATGGGCAAGGCTGACCTGTCGCATGCGTCGGCTGCGGCCAATATCCGGGCCTGGATGGCCGAAAAGGCGGGTGCCGGCCTCGATGCCATCGTGATCAACACGTCGGGTTGCGGAACGACGGTCAAGGACTACGGCCACATGTTCCGTGACGATCCGCTTGCTGCCGACGCAGCGATGATCGCGGGTCTGGCAATGGATGTTTCAGAGGTACTGACCAAGTTGGGATTGCCGCAAGGCGCCCCCAAGGGAATCAAGGTCGCCTATCACGCCGCATGCAGCCTGCAACATGGCCAGCAGATCAAGACACTACCGAAAGACCTGCTCAAACGCGCAGGATTTACGGTTGTTGAGCCTGCCGACAGCCATTTGTGTTGTGGATCGGCGGGAACCTACAACCTGCTGCAACCTGAGATCAGCCAGCAGCTCAAGGCCCGCAAGGTTCAGACGCTGGAGGCACGGTCGCCCGACATCATTGCCGCGGGCAACATCGGCTGCATGATGCAAATCGGGTCGGCGACGCAGGTGCCGATCGTGCATACGGTGGAATTGCTGGATTGGGCAACAGGCGGTCCAAAGCCACCGGCATTGCATAAGGCCCCATAGGGAAAGGCAGCGACTGCCTTTCCCCCGATGTCATGCCGAACAGGGGCGTTCAATCACTGAACAGGATCGATCACGACTGCAGGTGCCAGTGTCGTCCGCTTTTTCGTATTCGCAGCCCCAAGGCCCACACCGACATTCATTCCACCGCCAAGGTCGAACCCGATGTCCATGCCGACATAGCTGTTGGACGCCAAATATGCGGCACCGATATTCGGGCGGATGCTCTGTGATTTGAGCATGTAATCCACGCCGACCGAAGCAACGAACTTCTTGCGTTCGTTGTTCGAGAACAGGCGCAGACCAAGGCCGACATCGCTTTGCGCGCCGCCACCATAGGTGAATGTCACACCCAATCCGATGGTAGGCTCGGCGATGGCGGGACCAGCCAGTACAAGGACGAGGGGTAGGGCTTTCAAAATGTATTTTTGCATCATGCTCTCCTGCAGTGCGGGAAGATGCTTTAGGTTAGCCTTTCAGGCATATTGTGGCAAGCATTGCATTGTCGTCCGTATCTTGATTGCATGTGGCCACAAAACCGCCAAACTCGGCTGGCATCCCACCCCGAAAGGTTAACGGAGGATTCATGCTTCCCTTTCGAGCGATGGCAAAGGTGCTTGCTGTGGGTCTGACAACAGCGTTGTTGGCTGCCCTTCCTGTATCGGCACAGGATGTGGGACTGCGGTTGCTCCAGACCGGGGATGACTCTCGCGGGTGGGAAGCAGTGGGGCGCTTAAATCTGGGCGACCGGGGCTTTTGCACCGGCGCGCTGATCGCCGAGGATCTGGTGCTGACGGCGGCGCATTGCCTGTTTGACAAGACCACAGGTCAAAGTTTCGACGCTTCGACGATTCAGTTCCTGGCTGGCTGGCGCAATGGGCGTGCTGCTGCCTATCGCGGAGTTCGCAAGGCGGTGGCCCATCCGGAATATGTCTATGGTGGACGCGATAGCGTGGATCGTGTCCCGTTTGATCTGGCTCTGCTGCAATTGGATCAGCCGATCCGCCTGCCGTCGATCCGGCCTTTTGCCACGGATGTCCGTCCGCGCACCGGCGACAAGGTCGAAGTGGTCTCTTATGCGCAGGACCGGGCCGAGGCGCCGTCCTTGCAGCAGGTGTGTCATGTGCTGGGGCGGCAATCGGTGGCGCAAGAGCCCGCACTGGCCGATGGCGGAAAGTTCGACACTCTGGTGCTGTCCTGCGATGTAGATTTCGGATCATCCGGCGCTCCGATCTTTTCGATGCGGGATGGCACCTTGAGGATCGTTTCGGTGGTATCGGCCAAGGCCGAGGTTGACGGCCAGAAAGTTTCTCTTGGAACGCCACTGGCGGATCACGTCGATTTCTTGCGCAAGAAGCTGGCCGAAGGTGGGTCGCGCCTGCGTCCTGCGAACGTCAGGGTGCTGTCCGGTGGGTCGGGTGGCAAATTCGTGCAGCCATGAAGTGGGTTCTGGCCCTTTGGCTTGCCTGTGTGACAGTCGCGCCTGCGACGGCACAGAATTCGGGGCTGGAGCAATTGACGCGCCCCGATCAGATCACCAGCTGGAAAGCCGTGGGTCGGGTCGATATCGGCACCTCGTCCTACTGCACAGGCACGCTGATTGCAGCCGATCTGGTGCTGACCGCTGCGCATTGCCTGTTCGATACCCACGGCGCTGCGCATCCTGTCGGCACGATCATCTTCCGTGCCGGCTATGCGGATGGCGCTTCGGTGGCAGAGGCAAGCGTTGCCCGTGCAACGGCGCATGATCGCTATGTTCCATCCCGAACAGGACGGCCCAACGGACAGGAGATCCTGCATGATGTCGCACTGCTGCAACTGGCAACGCCGATTTCCACATCCCTTGTGCCGCCCTTTGCCGTGGACAGTCCAGGCAAGGGAGATGAGGTCAGCGTCGTATCCTATGCGCGCGGGCGCGACACGGCCCTGTCATGGCAGCGTGCCTGTACGGTTCTGGGGCGGTTTCGCGGGCTGATCGCAGTCGATTGCGATGTCACCTTCGGGTCGTCGGGGGCACCTGTATTTGACCGTAGCCGCGGCCGGGCACGCATTGTTTCGATCATTTCTGCCGGGCAGAATGCGGCCGACAAGACCGTAGCCTTCGGAATGGAATTGCCAAGGCTGGTGTCGGATCTGAAAGCGCAGTTGCGGTCGGGCCGCGGGGTCGTGTCGGCCGAGGGTCCGGCAACATCGGTTGCTGGCACATCGGTGCGGCGGATTTCGGTTGGATCAGGAAACCGGTCTGCCGGGGGAGCCCGATTTGTGAAAGCACCCGGCAACTGATCCTCGGGGGCCTTGAAACCGGGTTTTTGGCTTCCTAACTTTAGGGTAACCGGGTGCCATGATGGGCTCGGCTTAACCGAATGCCCGCCCTTTACGGGGGGCAGTACTTGCATCGCTTTTACATGAGGATGACCCATGCGTACCTTTGATCTTGCCCCGCTTTATCGTGCCACCGTCGGCTTTGACCGCATTGCCGATCTGATGGACCGTGCCTTGTCTGCCGATGTGGCGCAGACGACTTATCCTCCCTATAACATTGAAAAGACTGCGGAAGATGCGTATCGCATCTCGATTGCCGTCGCTGGATTCTCGCCCGATGAATTGTCGGTCGAAGTGAAGGATGGCGCACTGCATGTGACCGCCCGCAAAGCGCCCGAGGCAGAGGGCAAGACCTATCTGCACCGTGGTATCGCGACGCGCGCCTTTGAACGCCGCTTTGCCCTCGCCGACCATGTGCGGGTGACCGGTGCCGGTCACGAACATGGCATGCTGCACATTGATCTGATCCGCGAAACGCCCGAGGCGTTGAAGCCACGCCGGATCGAAATCGCCCGCCCGGGTGACATTCAGACCAAGGCGTTGGAAAGCGTCGAAGTTTAAGGCGTAAGGACACTTGATCGGGGGCCGCGCTGGATGCGCGGCCCCCTTTTCATTTGCGCGCCAAGGATTGCGCAAGTCGCATCAGATTGACCGCTTCGACCCGGTAGCCGAACGTATCGATGCCCCGGTTCGCGTCGGCAAGCGTAATCGCCTGATCCCAGCCCCAATCCCCCAGATAGTCGGATCCGCGCAGCAGCTGGCCAAAGCCAGCGACGGCAATGGCAAAACGCGCATCCTCTGTTGCTTCGCCGTCTGCGGTGATCGGGGTTTCGATCAACGCACTGACCGTCTCGCCCGGTGCCTTGTAGCGCAGGCGCAGAAACCCGAGTTCGGTCGCCTCACGCGCAGGGGGCGGGGGTGCCTCTGCCGTGCCATAGCGCAGCGGATCGTTCAAAAGGGCCGGACTGTCCGGAGCGGTGATTTCGTAAATTGCAGTCACGCTATGACCCGCTCCGATCTCTCCCGCATCCACCGCATCATTGTTGAAATCCTCGCGCCGCAAGGTGCGTGTCTCATAGCCGATCAGCCGGTATTCGGCAACTTGAGCGGGGTTCCACTCCACCTCGATCTTCACGTCATTCGCAATCGGGAACAATGCGCCACTCAACTGGTCCACCAGCACTTTGCGTGCCTCTTGCAGCGTGTCGATATAGGCGGCCATGCCATTTCCATTCTGGGCCAGCACCTGCATCGTGGCATCGTCCAGAGTGCCGCGCCCAAAGCCAAGGACCGACAGGAATACCCCTGTACTCCGCTTTCTGGCGATATAGGCGGCCAAGCCTTCGGGGTCGGAAACCCCGACGTTGAAGTCTCCATCTGTTGCCAGCAGCACGCGCGAGACTTCGCCGGCGGTGGTCATGCTCTGGGCCAGTCTGTAAGCCAGTTCCAACCCTTCGGCCCCGGCGGTCGCCCCCCCGGCCTCTAACCTGTCCAAGGCATCAAGGATCGCCTCGCGGTCACTGGCCGGTGTGGGCGGTAACACTTCGCCGGCAGCGCCGGCATAGGCAACGATTGCAACCTGATCCTCCGGACGCAGTTCGGACAACATCAGTTGCAGCGATTGCTTCAGAAGCGGCAGTTTGTTGGGGGCCTCCATCGACCCCGAGGTGTCGATCAGAAAGACAAGGTTCAGATTGGGGCGCGTCTCCACGTCCGGCATCCGGCCCTGAACCACGATCTGTGCCAGCCGCGTGCCCGTGTTCCAAGGCGTCGGCATCACTGTCACTGTCGGGCGGAACGGGGCCTCGCCCGTCGCGGGGGCAGGGTAGGAATACGGAAAATAATTCACCATCTCCTCAACGCGCACCGCATCCGGGTCGGGCATGGCACCGGACATCAGGCTGTCGCGCACGAAGGCATAGGACGCCGTGTCCACATCGATGGAAAAGGTGGATACTGGCGAGTCGATGGTCACATGCACCGGATTTGCGACGGAATTGGCAAAGGTTTCATTCCCGTCCATGGATCGAGGGGCACGGCCCGGTTCGGGCAGACCAACACTGGCTGGCTCTTCCACCGGTTCTGCAAGGTCCATTTTTGCCATCGGTTGGGCAGGGGCCGGCATCGGTGCCGAGGTAATTTCTTGCCGCGCCGCCTCTTGCACTTGCGCGATGTCGGCTGCCGCCGTTCGGTCGGGCAGTTGCGCTGTGCCGGGTGCGGCAGCAGGTGTCACTGTCGGCGGTGTGCCGTCTTGGGGAAGAAACACAAAGACCCCGAGGGCAAGTGCCGCAAAAGATGTACTGGCCACAAGGACAGGTTTCCGTTTCAGGCTCGCCAGCATCTTGGACACTCCATCAAGAAAGCCCGCCTTCTGTGGGCGGTCATGGGTAGGACGCATCGCGGGGCTTGATCCTTGGGCCGACAGGGCGGATTTGTCGAAGGACTCAAGGGCACGGGCCAACGCCGCTTCTTTCTGTGTTGCGTCGCTGGCAGGCGCAGACTGAAGGGCCACCTTCAAGGCCTCAAGATCGGGATTGGGTGTCATGCCTTTGCCTCCTCGGCGGCCATGGCGCGCAGCCGCTTTTTCACCTCGGACATGCGCCACGCAATCGTGCCTTCGGACAGGCCCAACACCGATCCGGCCTCGGCTTGTGTCATGTCTTCGCCCAAGACCAAGGCTACCGTTTCGCGCAATTCCGGCGCCAGACATGCCATGGCATGCTTCAGCCAGTCCTGCGCCGCGCGGTCCTCGGCCATGGCATCGTGCCGGGCAATTTCCCAATCGCCCCATCCAGCGGCTGCCCTGCTGCGCACAGCCGCCCGGCGGCGAGCGTCATGCGCTGCATTGACCACCACGCGATAAAGCCAGGTTGTGAAACGCGCTTCTGCGCGCCAGCCGCGCAAACGATGCGGCAGGGCAGCGCAAATTTCCTGCGCCAGGTCCTCGGCCTCGGTCCGGTTTCCGGTCAGGCGCCAGCCCAGTGCGAAGATACGGTCATAGTGGCGCGTGACCAGGGCTGCAAATGCGGCCCTGTCGCCGCAGGCGGCGGCCATCGCAAGAGTTTCGTCGGGCGTATCCATCAACATGACGATAGGTGAGACGCAGGCCAAAGGGCAATCCTTGGAACGCCTTGTCGGCGTGACATGTTTTTTGCCAAAGCGGAGCGGTCCATCGGCGGCAAACCCACACAATGGGGATGCCGCCGAAGGTGTCCGGCCTTAGTAGATCAGGCTGTCATATACGCCATAGGTGCCGGCGCGGGTTTGCAGTTGTGCTGCACCACCGCTGTCGCGGGCATAGGCCTCGACCGCGCGCAGGGTGCCGGGGCCAAACGTGCCGTCAATGCCGCCGGTGTAGTAACCGAATGACCGCAGCCGGGTCTGGATCGACCGGCGTTGTGCCACGGAATAGCTGTTGAAGGCCTGCGCTGCGATTGTCGTCTGAACCGATTGGCCCGACCCGATTACCCGGCCGCTGCTGCGGTGTTCTTCGTAGCGTGGGGCGGGGCGATACTCATTGGAGCGATAGTCTTCCTGATAGGGACGTGGGCGATACTGGGGTTGCGGCTGTGGCTGCGGCCGGGGGGCCGGAACGGTGCGGGCGCGGGCATCATTGATCAGCGCGCCAACGATCACTGCAGCAGCCACACCTTTCAGAAAATTGCGTTCGTTCCGTCCGAGCGCTTCTGCCGGGGCAGCAGTGGTCAGGGCAACCGAAAGGGCAGTGACGGCAGCAAGGGCTGTGGTTTTGAAATGGGGCAACATGGTGTTTCCTTTCCCGATGGTCGCGGAGGCTGAGCAGAGCGCCCGCTGTCATGGGGAAAGGTATGGGGTGTTGCGCGATGCTAAGCAAAATCGCTGCGCTGATATTGGATAGCACTTTTCAAAACAAAGACTTGCGTGCTTTCTTGTTTCAGGGGGCCACGATCTCGATCAGCCTCGGGCCGGTCTGCGGCTGCTTCAACGCGGACTGCAGGGCCTCGGGATCGGGCGGAAGGCTGACAAACGGCAAGTCGCAGGCCGCCGCAAAAGAGGCAAGGCGCAGCGGCGAAGGGGTGCAGCCGATCACCTTCGCGCCAGCGGCGGCCATAGCCTCGGCAATTTCGCGGTAGCCCGCGTTGTTCCAGACAACGAAGCTGATAGGAAGATCTTCATCCACGGCCGTCCGCAGCTCGGCCGCACTGAATTGCAGCCCCCCGTCGCCGATCAGGCAGACCACAGGCACCCGGGGCGCCGCAAGCGCAGCACCAATGGCCGCACCGGGACCAAAGCCCAAGGCGCCATAACCGGTCGCGGCATTGAACCAGCCACGGGGACGGTCATGATCGTAGAACAGGTTGGCGGCATAGACCGGTTGCGTGCTGTCCCCCACAATGATCGCACCGGGCAAGCCGTTTCGGATCGCCTCGACCATCGCCAGTTGCAACGGCATTGCCGGGTGCAAAGCCGCAAGGACGGCCCGCGCCGTGCTGCGCGCCGCTGCCGCCCGCTGAACCCCATCGCCCGTGCGGGACGCAAGCCCATCGGCGAGGGCAGACAGCGCCGTGTCTGCATCTGACTCGATCATCAGGTGCGCAGGGTGGCGGGCCAGTTGGGTGCCACAAATGTCGATCCGGATCATCCCCGACAGATCCGGAACGCCGCCCGTTGCATACATATCGTAATCCGTGGGGCCGAGTTCGGTGCCCACGGCCAGAACCTGATCCGCCGCGGCGACAAGGCTGCGCACAGGCACAAGCGACGGTGACGCGGGCACGACAAGCGGGTGGCCGTGCATGGCTCCGCGCGCATTCACCGTCTGCACCACCGGTGCGTCCCAGATCTCGGCCAGTCGTTGCAAACTGGCTGCGGCCCCCCGCGTGCCACCTCCGGCAAGAATGACCGGCCGCGTGGCACGCGCCATCCGGGCCAATGCCGGGGACAGCATCCCGGATGAAGCCACAGGCCGCGTCACCTTGGCAGGGTGCGGCAACGGGGGGCAGGGCAGGGGCATGACGTCGGTCGGCACCTGAAGATGCACGGGCCCCGGTCGTCCACCCAGCATGGCGGCAAAGGCACGATCCAGCGCCGGGCCAAGATCATCCGGTGTCATCACGGTTTCGGTCGGGCACAAAGCCCCGACCAGAGCTGCCTGGTCCGGCAGTTCGTGCAACGCCCCAAGCCCCCGGCCAAGGCTGGCCCGTGCATTCACGCCAGACACCACCAGCATTGGCACCGACTCCGCCCGTGCCTGAGCCATTGCGGTCAGTGCGTTGGTCACGCCCGGCCCGGTGATCACAAAGGCGACACCCGGCTTGCCAGACACCCGCGCATAGCCATCGGCCATGAAGGCGGCGCCCTGTTCGTGCCGTGCCGTCACATGGCGCAGGCCGGACCCCGCCAGTCCGCGATAAAGCTCGACCGTGTGCACACCGGGGATGCCGAACACCACCTCGACTCCGCGCGCCACCAGACCTTCGACCAACCGAATCCCAACCGTTGCCATCCGTTATTCCCCTTTGCGTGCAAATCGGGCAATGCGCTCGGCGGCATCGGACATTACGATATCAGGCTGGGTCAGGCTGATCCGCAGCCAGCCCGCCAGACCCTGTCCAAAGCTTTCCCCCGGCATGCAGGCCACACCTTCGGCTTCCAGCAAGGCCATGGCGAAATCATGACCGGACATTCCGCTGGCCCGCACATCCAGAAGGGCGAACATCCCGGCATCCGGCTGATGCACCCGCAATCCGGCAACGCCATCCAGATGATCGCCCAGAATCCGCGCTCTTGCGCAGAACCGGGCAGCCATGTCGGCGGCAACCGGTGACGGGCGCGAAATCGCATCTGCAGTGGCATCGGCCAGAAACGGTTGGTTGCCGAACAACATCGTCTCGGCAAGGGGCAGGGCACGCCGGACAAAGTCGGACGGCCCCACGCACCACCCGGATCGGAACCCCGGTGCCGCATGCGATTTGGAAATCGACGCCGCCCCGATCACCCGGTCTGCAAGATCGGGATCGGACAGGGGAGAGGTAAATTCCGTGCCCTCGAACACCATCTCCTCATAGACCTCATCCGACAGGATCCACAGGTCATGCGCCTTTGCCACCGCACCCAAGGCCGCAATATCGTCAGGCCGCAGCACGGCGCCGGTTGGATTGTGGGGCGTGTTCAGAAACAAGACACGAGTCCGGCCCGTCACGCGCGCGGCCACGTCTTCGGCCTGCATCCGGAACCCATGTTCGGCCCGCAGCGGCACCGGCACCATTTCGGCCCCGCTGGCACGGATCACGCCTTCATAGGTTGCATACATCGGGTCGCCGACCAGAACCTCGTCTCCCGGTCCGGCCAAAGCCCGGATTACCAGATAAAGCACCGTCTGGGTGCCCGGCAGACACAAGAACTGATCCGTTCCGATCGGGCGCCCCCGCCGGGAAGTGTAGCGGGCCGATAGCGCGCGCAGCAGACCGGCTTCGCCGCGCCCGTTGGAATACCCGACGCGGCCTGACTGCAACGACCGGGTTGCGACGGAAATCAGGCTGTCGGGTGGTGGAATGTCCGGCTCCCCAATCGTGAGTTCCAGAACGTTGCGCCCTTCGGCCTTCAGGCTGCGCGCGCGGTAATGAACAGACCATTTGGCCCCGCCCATACCGGCAAGATCGTCAAGGATAGGGGCGTATTTCATGGTACCTCAAGGGAACGTTGGGCCGGGCGGGGAGCAGGCAGGGGCGTGTTCAAGATGGCAGCGACGGCAGCAAGACCAATCCGCTCCACCTCCCCTTCGGCAAAGCTCAGCGGCAAGGTGCCGCCTTCCAGCCACAAGCCGTCGATCACGGCGTTGCAGGCAATTGCAAGGGCGCGTGCCTCGGCCGGATCAGACTTGCCGGGCAAGTCCTGAATCAGGGCCTGCAAACGGTCGCGATAGGCAAGATATGTGGTCTCATGCACATCGCGCATGTTCGGGTCGCGGCGGACATGGTGCAGAAACCCGGCCCAAAGCCGGACCCGTTCGCCATCCATGATCGGCGGACGCAGGCTGGCCACAACAAAGGCGACCAATCGCGCGGCCGGGTCAGCGTCGATCCCTTCGGTCGCAGCAAGGCTTTCTGTGGTCATGCGATCCATCACCACAGCATAGGCGGCACGGGTGAGATCATCCTTGGAATTGAAGTAGTGACGGATCAGCCCGGCTGTGATGCCTGCACGTTCGGCAATTGCCCGGACGGTTGCAGCTTGTGGGCCACCCTCGGCCATCAGGTCCAAGGCCGCTGCAATCAACGACTCGCGGCGGCGCTCGTGTGGCTCACGGCGATATGGACGTCGATCTTCAGCCATGCGGCGGTCCTAGCTATACATCTGTATAATTAAGCGACTTCTTCGGTAAATCCAAGCCGGGTTCACGCTGAATTTCAAGACAGATAGCAGCAGTCTGCTAGCCGGCAGGACGTTGGTATCGGTCTCCGGCCACATCCTTGTGGACGATGACATCTGCCTGTGGGTAGGCCCGAAGGATTGCGCGCCGCAGTTCAGCACCGGTGGCATGGGCATCGCGCAACGACTGGTCCCCATCCAGTTCGATGTGGATCTGAACAAAGATCCGACTGCCAGCCATGCGGGTCTTGATGTCGTGAAAGCCACGCACGCCGGGCCAGTCACGGGCAATCGCCTCGATCCCCGCGATCACACCGGGATCGGCCCGCCGGTCCATCAACGCATGGAATGCATCACGCCCGATCTTCAGCGCCCCCAACGCCAGCATGCCCGCTGCCCCCAAAGCCACCACCGAATCCACCGAGGTAAGGCCAAAGTGGCTGGAAGCCCAAAGCGAGGCGATGGCCCCGATATTTGGCAAAAGATCACCAAGATAGTGCAACCGGTCCGCCGCCACCACCCTGTTGCCGGTCCGGCGCGCGACACGCCCCTGCCACAGTACCAGCCCCAGCGTCAGCAGGATCGACACCGCCATGACCACCATGCCGGCACCTTCCTTCGCAATGGTATCTGGAACCGGCGACAACAGTCGCTGAAACGCCGCGACTGTAATCACGCCTGCCGAAACAAGGATGAACAGTGCCTGTCCAAGCGAGGCCAGATCTTCGGCCGAGGTGTGGCCGAAAGCGTGATCTTCATCCGCAGGCTTGGCTGCATAAAGAATGGCCGCCATCGCCATCAGGCTGACCATCAGGTCCATGGCGCTATCGGCCAGTGATGCCGCGACCGACAAGGATCCGGTCTGACCAAGTGCCCAGAGTTTCAGCGCCACCAGTACCGACGCTACAAGCACCGAGGCGACCCCGGCAGACAGGTTCAGCTTGATCTGGTCGGTTGCCATATCAGCCCCCTGTTTGGCCGTCAGGGTGGTGCGTTACCGCGTTCGCGGTTGCAAGGGCAAGCCGCAATCTTACTCGATCACCTCATCGGCGCCAACACCCCAAAGGCTGCTGACCTGCACCCAGCCCTTTTGCCCGTCCACCACGACCCGGCACCATTCGTCCTTGCATCCGATCACACGGGCCACAACCCCTTCTTCTGCCTGAAACGCCACCTGCGACGCAGGATCAGGGCGGGAATGAAATGTCGCCATCGCGTCGGTCACCATCACTGAACGGACGCCGGAAAGCAGCGCATAATGGACCCAGCCGCCCACGCCTTCAGCATCCTCGACCCGCCGCCAATGTTCATATTCCGCCGTGATCTTCAGCGGCATGCCGGTGCGTGTGAACACCCAGTCGATACGGTGGGTCAGGCCCGGCCCCCGTCGTGCATTGCCCTCGCCCGTCTTAAGAGACACGAAGCGCGGCAACGGCAGGTTCGTCACCGCCCCTTTGGTCGGATCGCGAGAGGGTGTGGCCGGCAGCACTGCATTTTGTGGCGCGGGCAGGCCAATCGGCCGCATGGCCGGGCGCTGTGCGGAAGCGGTCGAGACGACCTGCAATGGCTGCGAATCGGCTGCGGCGTCGGTCGTGGCCATTGCGGGGCGTGGCTTTGGCCGAACACCTTCGGACAGCCCTGGATTTGCCAACGCCATCAGGGCAAAGCCCGCCGCTACGATCTGTCGCTTCATTTTCACCATCCGCCTGTGGCCGGGTGGACCCCGGTCTGTCGTATCTGCGGCCCGCTAAAAGGCCGCTTGCGCTCAACTTTCCGGTCTTCGTCGCGTTCGGGACTTGTGCCCCGTGCCGGTTGCCGTCACCTTGCCTTCAGTAAAGCGCCAAGATCAAGTCCAGGGAGGCTCTCTATGCCCGCACAGCGGCTGAGTGTTGTAGTCACGCGACGGTTGCCGGAACCGGTCGAGACGCGGATGACGGAATTGTTCGATGTCGAGTTGCGGGATCCCGACACAAAGATGACCCGCGAAGAACTGGCCCAGGTCATGCGGCGCGCTGATGTTCTGGTGCCTTGCGTCACCGACGCCATTGACGCGGGCCTGATCGCCCAGGCTGGGGACAGGCTGAAGCTGATCGCCAACTATGGCGCAGGGGTTGATCATATCGATGTCGCCACGGCCCGCCAACGCGGGATTCTGGTGTCGAACACGCCGGGCGTGGTCACCGAAGACACCGCCGACATGACCCTTGCGCTGATCATGTCTGTTACCCGTCGCATCCCCGAAGGGCTGGCGGTAATGCAGGCGGGTGAATGGCAGGGATGGGCGCCCACCGCATTCATGGGGGGACGGCTTGGCGGCAAGCGGCTGGGCATCCTTGGCATGGGCCGGATCGGTCAGGCGGTGGCGCGACGTGCGCGGGCGTTCGGAATGCAGGTCCATTACAACAACCGCAAGCGCCTTCGCCCCGAGATCGAGGCGGATCTGGATGCGACCTATTGGGAAAGCCTGGATCAGATGGTCAGTCGGATGGATATCCTGTCGATCAACTGTCCGCACACGCCTTCGACCTATCACCTGATGAACGCGCGGCGCTTGAAACTGATGAAATCTACGGCCGTCATCGTAAACACCTCGCGCGGGGAAGTGATCGACGAGAACGCTTTGACCCGTGGCCTGCGCGCGGGCGAATTGGGTGGGGCGGGTCTTGACGTGTTCGAGCATGGCCACGAGGTCAATCCGCGTCTGCGCGAATTGCCGAATGTCGTTTTGCTGCCCCATATGGGCAGTGCGACGCTGGAAGGCCGGATCGAGATGGGGGAAAAGGTCATCATCAACATCAAGACCTTTGCGGACGGTCACCGACCGCCGGATCAGGTGGTTCCGGGAATGATGTGATACGAGCAAAACGGTGCGGCTGCGCCGCGCGCGTGTGTCTCGGCTCTGGCCTGCGGCCAACCGCCTCGGCGTTCGTGATTGTCGGGCACCGGTTACAGGTATGCTGACGTCACAAAGGCCCTGACCAGCGGTCGTTCCAGCCGCGATACCAGTCAACAAATCTGGCAACCCCGTCATGCAGTTGGGTTTTGGGCAGTTTACCAACAAGTGCCTCGATCAGGGCGGCATCAGCCCAGGTTGCAGGGACATCGCCGGGTTGCATGGGCATGAGGTTGCGCTTGGCCGTGCGACCGGTCGCCGCCTCGATGGCGGCAATGAAGTCGGTCAGTTGCACGGGCGCACCGTTGCCGATGTTCACCACGCGATAGGGCGCGACCGGGGACAAGCTGTCCATCGGCCCGACCTTGATTGCGCCGGGTGGTGTGGCGATCAGGCGGGTGATGCCTTCGACCAGATCGTCGATATAGGTGAAGTCACGTTGCATGTCGCCGTGGTTGTACACGTCGATCGGATCGTCGTTCAGAATGGCCTTGGTGAATTTGAACAGCGCCATATCGGGCCGCCCCCATGTGCCATAGACGGTAAAGAACCGGAACATCGTTGTCGGCAGACCAAAGAGATGGGCATAGCTGTGTGCCATCGCCTCGTTGGCGATCTTGGTCGCGGCGTAAAAGCTCATCGGGTGTGTCGCAGGATCGGTTTCCGAATAGGGCATCTTGGTGTTCGCCCCATAGGCGGACGACGTCGAGGCCATCAACAAATGCAGTGGCGGATGCGCCCGGGCCGCTTCCAGCACTTCATGCGTGCCGATCAGGTTGGACTGCACATAGCTGCGCGGCTCGTCGATGGAATAGCGCACCCCGGCCTGCGCCGCGAGATGGACGATCACATCGGGCCTGACTTCGGCGGCAAGCGCAGTCAGACGGCCTTCGTCCTCCAGCATGCCCTGATGGAACCTGAACCGCGGATGACTATGCAGAATGTCCAGCCGGGCCTTCTTCAAGGCCGGGTCATAATAGGGCGTCATGCCGTCGAAACCGGTGACCTGCCAGCCATCGCCCAACAGACGCCGCGCCAGATGGAAGCCGATGAAACCGGCCGCGCCTGTGATCAGAACCTTGCTCGTCATGTCCGCCCCTGAACCGATGCCCCTGCTTAACCGGTGCGGGCGCGGATGGCAAAGGGTCGGGGGCGGCGTCAGGGTGCGGGCGTGGTGACCACACGTCGGCGCACGGCGCCGGACAGAGCGTTGAAGGCAACGGCCGCCATCAGCACTGCGCCACCGACAAAGGTTCCGGGCGACGCGGTCTCACCGATCATCACGAACACCCAGATCGGTGCGAGTAGAACCTCGACCATCGAGAAAAGGGTCAGATCAGCAGCGGGGATCACCCGACTGCCCGCCGTATAAAGCGCCATGCCAGTAGCCAGAATCCCGGCCCCCATCGCCAGAGCTATGCTGGTATCGCGCACCGACACCAGCAGCGTCTCGCCTTGCACCGTTGCGGCAAAAAATGCTGCGAGCATGGAAAACACACCGCCCAACACGACGGCTGGCAACATGTCGGCCAACCTTCCCCAGCGTAAGGCGATGGTGAAGCTGGCAAAGCCAAGGGCTGACAGCAAAGCCGCGATGTTGCCAGCCATGGCCCCCGCCACAAGTCCTTCGCGCACCATGAAGAAAATTCCGCTTGCTGCAAGCGCAATGGCCACCCAGGTCGCCGGGCGCACGGTTTCGCGCAGAACAATCCAGCCAAGCAGCGCAGCAAGAAAGGGTGAGGCCGAGAACAGGAAAACGGCATTGGCCACTGTCGTTGCCTGAAACGCAAAGATTGCACCACCGAAGGCAAGCACGAGTCCTGCTCCGCCCAAGGTGCCCGCCCATCCGACGGTTCGAAGGGGCGCGACAAGGGCGCCACCCGAACGCCTTGCAATGACCACGAGTAGCACCGGGATCATGCCCGCGGACCGCCAGAACAGCACTGCCCATGTGCCCGCATCATGGATCTGGCGGATCAACAACCCGTTCAGAGACCAAAGAAATGCCGCCAGCAGAACCAATTTCACGCCTGTCCCGTATCGCATTGCCGCACCCTGCTGCCTGCTGTGATCAGATGGGGCGGCTGCGGTGTCGTCTGTTCCATCCGCGACGCATCTGGTCGCGCTCAGTAGCCAAGACGGCGGTCCACCAGATGCAACAACGCGTCGCCTGCCTCGGCGCGGCGGATATTTTCGGCGATCACGCGGGAAGCGCTGGATGCGCGGGTGTCGGCGGCGATGTGCGGGGTTACGGTAACGTGTGGATGGTGCCAGAAAGGGTGTTCTGCGGGCAACGGCTCTACCCGGAAGACATCCAGCGTGGCGTGGCCGATCTGGCCAGAGTCAAGCGCCGCCAGCAGCGCGGCATCGTCGATGAGTGCCCCGCGACCGGGATTCAGGATGGCTGCGCCCGGCGCAGTCAGCGCCAGCGTTTCCGCGTTCAGGATCGATTCCGTATCCGGCGTGCGCGGCAGAAGTGTTATCACGATTTGCGCCCCCGACAGGGCCTGCCGCAGCCCGTCCTGGCCAGAAAGGCAGCGCAGACCGGGCACGGACTTGGGTGTTCTGCTCCAGCCCGTGACCGGGAAATTCAATCCGGTCAGCGCTTCCGCGCAAGCAGATCCCAACGCCCCAAGCCCAAGGATTGTCACCGGCCGTTCGCGCGCAAGCGGGGGCACGACAGGAATCCATTGATGCGCAGGGTTCACGATGTGTGCGTCCATCCCCAAATGGTGTCGCAGGGCATGCCCCACCACCCATTCGACCATGCCCTCGGTCAGCGATGGATCCACCATCCGGCACAAGGGTTGCGTCAAAGTCTGGTTGCCGACAATCCGTTCCACACCGGCCCACAGCGACAGCACGGCCTTGGTTCGGGTAAAGGGCGTAAAGTCCTGCAAGGGGGCCGACGGGGCATACACGATGTAATCAACCGACGCAGGCGGTGCGTCCAGAACAAGATTTGCCTTGATCCCCACTTCCGCCAATGCGGCAGGCAGGGTTTCGCGATATTCATCCCACAGGGTGGGGGCCGCAAAAAGAACGTTGATCATGGTTCACCTTGGCCTGTGCACATGCGCGCTTTGGATCAGCCCGAAGGCCACCAGCAGGACCAGCATGGCAGACCCGCCGTAGGACAGGAACGGCAAAGGCACGCCAACGACAGGCGCCAACCCCATCACCATTGCCAGATTGACGGCCAGATAGAAAAAAAAGTTCGCGGCAATGCCAAGAATAAGCAGCACCGAGAACCGGTCCTTGTTCTGCAAGGCAGAGACATAGCAAAACACAAGGATCAGACCGTACAGGATCAGCAGACTGATCACCCCGACAAAACCAAACTCTTCGCCCAAGGTCGTGAAGATGAAGTCCGTATGTTTCTCCGGCAGAAAATTCAGCCGGCTTTGCGTGCCCTGCATGAAGCCCTTGCCGCTCCAACCCCCGGATCCAAGCGCAATCTGCGCCTGAATGATGTTGTAACCAGCCCCCAGCGGGTCTGCGCCGGGATTAAGAAAGGTGTCGATACGACGATACTGATAGTCATGCAGAAACTGGTATTCCGTGCCACGGGTGGTGAACACCGCACTGACCGCCCCCACCACCAGAAGAAGGACAGCAGCAAAATACCACCAACTGACGCCAGCCAGCAACATCACCGTGCCCCCGATCATCAACAGGATCAGTGCGGTCCCAAGGTTGGGCTGCATCAATACAAGAACGGTCGGGATGACGGTGAGGATCACCGGAATGGCAACCCAGATCAGGCGAGACGTTTTCTTGACATCAAGCCAGTCGTAATAGGCCGCAAGCATCATGACCAAGGTGATTTTCATCAGTTCTGACGGTTGCAGGCGCATGCCACCCACTTCGATCCAGCGTTGCGCGCCCATACCCACGGCTCCGAAAAATTCGACCACCAAAAGCAGCAAAAGCGATATGACATAGGCCAGCAGGGACATGTTTCGCCAGAACCATATCGGCACAAAGGCGATTATGAACATCAGGACGGCCCCGAGTGCGAAGACCTGCATCTGGCGACCCGCCCAGACATCCATTCGCCCACCGGCGATGGAATACAGGGCAAGCCAGCCAACAGCGGACACGGCCGTGACCAGCACGATCAAGGGCCAGTTCAGATGCAAAGCCTTTTGCAGGCCTGTGGGAACGAATTTGACGCGGTATTCCAGAAAACTCATTGCCGCTCCCTATGCTCTTGAAGAACCGGGTGCGCGGCCTTCGGCATCCCGAAGTGGAAGCTTTTCAAGCATCGATTCAATACGGTTGCGTTGGCTGCTTGGATAAGCTGACAGGGGTGGCAATCCGTCACTCATGGCACGCAGAATGGCATCGCGCGCAATCGGTGCCGCTGCGGTCGAACCGCCACCGCCATGCTCTACCACCACAGACACCGCGTAGCGCGGATTGGCGAAGGGGGCAAAGCCAACGAACAGGGCATGGTCGCGCCGGTTCCAGGGCAACTGGTCGTTCGAAATCACTCCGCGCGCACGTTCTGCCGCAGTGATGTTGCGGACCTGACTGGTGCCGGTCTTGCCTGCCCAAACCATGGCCTCATCCACGATCCGCGATGACTTTGCCGTGCCGCGTTCGGCATTCATCACGGCATACATCCCAGATCGGATCTTGCGCATGACTTCTTCTGGAACACCAAGGCTGGGCGCATCGGCCACAGGAACGTCTTTGCCGTCGATCGAGCGCACCAGACGCGGCACCACCGCGCGTCCGGTCGCAATGCGCGCTGTCATCACCGCCAGTTGCAATGGCGACGTCAGAACATAGCCCTGTCCGATGCTGGCGTTGATGGTGTCACCAATGCGCCAGTCCTGCTTGTGACGATCCATTTTCCAGGCTTTGTTCGGCATGATGCCGTCGGCAATGGCCGACATCGGAATGTCATGCCGGATGCCTAGCCCGAACAGTTTGCCCATCTCGGCGATCTTGTCGATGCCAACCCGTTGCGCAATGTCGTAGTAAAAGACGTCACAGCTTTCAGCGAGGGATTTTTCAAGGTTCACCGGCCCATGGCCCGACCGTTTCCAGCAATGAAACCGCCGTCCTCCCACCTCCAGATGACCGGGACAGCGGACGGTTGTGTTGACGTTGATGACGCCTTCGTTCAACGCTGCCAGTGCGGTGATCATCTTGAAGGTGGACCCTGGCGGATAAACCCCCTGCACCGTCTTGTTGGCCAGTGGGCGGTGGTCGTTTTCCATCAGGCCGTTGTAGTCAACATGACTGATCCCGCGCACAAACAGGTTGGGATCGAAGGACGGCGATGACACGATGGCAATAAGGTCGCCATTGTTGACATCCATCACCACAGCCGCCGCGGATTCGTCACCCAACCGCGCCTGAACGAAGTTCTGCACGTCGGCATCAATGGTCAGCCTGACATCTGATCCGGGATCGCCCTCTTCCCGCGCCAGTTCGCGCATCACGCGGCCTACGGCGTTCACCTCGATCCGGCGCGTGCCCGCGCGCCCCCGTAAATGATCTTCCAGCCACCGTTCGACACCGATCTTGCCAATCTGGAATTTTGGAATCGTCAGCAGCGGATCCGGCTTTTCCAAGCCCTCAAGGTCTTTTTCAGACACCGGGCCGACATAGCCCAGCACATGGGCAAAATCGGTATCGCGCGGGTATAGTCGGCTTAGACCAACCTCTGGCGACACGCCCGGCAGTGAGGGCGCGTTCAGCGCCACCTTCGACAGATCGTCCCACGTCAGGCGGTCTGCCACGGTGATCGGTGCGAACGGGCTTGTGCGCTTCATCTCCTTGGCCGTGCGGTCCAGATCGTCGGCTGTGAGAGGGATGACATGCGCCAGCTTCGCCAAAACGGCATCCACGTCGCCGGCATCTTCGCGCGTGATCACAACGCGGTAATTCTGTTCGTTCCCCGCAAGGGTCTTGCCGTTTCGGTCCTGTATCAGCCCCCTTGCCGGTGGGATCAGACGAATGGAGATCCGATTCTCTTCGGCAAGAAGCTTGAACTGATCCGCCTGATCGACCGACAGATAGCGCATCCGTCCGCCGAGCACCGCAAAGATTGCCGTCATGGCGCCGCCCATCAGCAGCGCACGGCGATGCGTGACGCGCGCGCTGTCTTCGGTCTCTTTCGGGCTGCGTCTCACCTTTTTGACCTCACAACCGGCGTCCGAAATTATCTACTTCGCCCGTGGCGGGCTTACGCAGATCAAAGGCCAGACGACTTGCCCCCACGACCACAGGATAGCACAGGATCGACCACAAAACCTGCATCAAGGCAAAGCCAAAACCCGGCTGCGGCAGGAACGATAGCGTGAATACCAGCCGATAAGCCAGAAGGCATGCCACCATCAGCCCCGCCACCATCGCCCATTCTGCCACCAGCGTCAGTTCGCGTGTCAGCGCAACACGAGATCGGACAAATTCCACCGCCATCACCACCAGCGCAGTCCACAGCCCGGGCGGCCGCATCAGCACCATGTCTTCCAACAGCAGAACACCGGCCAACAGCCAGACCGGCAGATAGTCCGGGCGCCGGGTCGCCCACGCAAAGATCAGACACAACAACAGGTCCGGCCCCGGCCAGTCGCCAGCCACAGACCCCAACGGCAGCAGTCGCGTGTAAAGCAGGACAAGAGCTATGGCGACAAAAAGCCCACGATAGACCCAGACGCTGGACCTGAGCACATCACCCATCGCCGCCATCCGTTTCAGTGCTGGCATCCGCTGCGGGTTCGGCCTCTGGCTGATTGCCCCGCGTGGGCAGGGCTTCCGTGTTCAGGGCATCTGCGGTATCCGGACCCGCGGGCAAGACGGGCGGAGCCACCAAGGCCCCGGCGTCGGTGATCGGCGACAGCTGATGGCTGCGCAAAACCCGCAGGAATTCCAACCGTTGGTAGTCGGCACTCAGGCTGACCCGCAAGCGCCGGTCGTTGCCCAGCACCACCTGACCCACCAGAAGCCCGGCCGGAAACATCCCGCCATCGCCCGAACTGACCACCCTATCCCCCGGACGAACTTCATCGGCCTTTTCCAGAAATTCCAAAGGGGGCAGGGGCGTGTTGTCACCGGACAGCAACGCCTTTTGACCCGACGGCTGGACCGTCACCGGTATCCGGCTGTTGGTATCGGTCAGCAGGATGACCCTGCTTGTCCGCGCCCCCACACCAGAGACACGGCCCACCACGCCGATGCCATCCATCGTGGCCCAACCGTCCAAGATGCCGTCGCGGGCGCCGACGTTGATCAGGACCGATTGCCGGAACGGGCTGCCGCTGTCGGCCAGCACCTGACCCGTGACATGCGTGAGCTTGGGGTCCAGCCGCACCTGATTGAGGTCCAGCAACCGCGCGTTTTGCTGTTCCAGTTGCAGGGCGGCCTCTTTCCACGCTTTCATCTGCTGCAGTTCGCGCCGCAGATCCTGATTTTGTTCGTACAGGCTGGCGTAGCTTTGGAACTGGTCGATCATGTCGGCGGTTTTTGTGATCGGCGTCATCGCCCAGTCGAACGACGGCACCACCCGATCGACCAATGCCGCCCGAAAGCGTTCGACACGCGGACTGTCGATCCGCCACAACAAAAACAGTCCCAGAAGGAACAACACCAACAGCCCTACAAGCACCCGGCGCAGCGGGCGCGAAAAATCTTCTGGGTCTGTCCGCGTCTTTGCCATGCCGGTGTTTTACGTCCGTTGTTCTGTCCGGCCATCAGCCGATCTCAGCTGCGCCCGGTCCGCAGATCAGCTGTCATAGTCAATCACATGCCGCAGTTGTTTTTCATATTCCAGCGCCTTGCCGGTTCCAAGCGCCACACAATTGAGCGACTCGTTGGCGACTGAAATCGAAAGCCCGGTCTGTTCACGCAAGCTCAGGTCCAGATCGCCAAGCAACGCACCGCCACCGGTCAGCATCACGCCCCGGTCAACAATGTCAGCGGCAAGGTCGGGTGGGGTCGCTTCCAACGCCTGCATCACGGCATCACAGATCTGCTGCACGGGTTCAGCCAAAGCCTCTGCCACCTGCGCCTGATTGATCTCGGTTTCTTTTGGCACACCGTTCAGCAGATCGCGGCCGCGAATTTGCATGGACGCACCGCGCCCGTCGTCTGGCATCCGCGCCGTGCCGATACTGGTCTTGATCCGCTCTGCCGTCGATTCCCCGATCAGAAGGTTTTGATGCCGGCGCAGATAGCTGATGATCGCCTCGTCCATCCTGTCGCCACCGACGCGGACCGAGCGGGCATAGACGATGTCACCCAACGACAGCACTGCGACTTCGGTCGTACCGCCGCCGATATCCACCACCATGTTGCCGGTGGGGTCGGTGATCGGCATGCCTGCGCCAATCGCAGCTGCAATCGGTTCGGCGATCAACCCGGCGCGCCGCGCACCGGCCGACAGAACCGACTGCCGGATTGCGCGCTTTTCGACAGGCGTCGCGCCGTGTGGAACGCAGACGATGATCTTCGGTTTTGAGAATGTGGTGCGCTTGTGCACCTTGCGGATGAAATGCTTGATCATCTCTTCCGCCGCTTCAAAATCGGCAATCACCCCGTCGCGCATCGGGCGGATCGCTTCGATGCTGCCCGGTGTGCGGCCCAGCATAAGTTTGGCATCTTCGCCCACCGCCAGAACCTGCTTTTTGCCGTCCTTGCTGTGATAGGCCACCACCGAAGGCTCATTCAGAACGATGCCCTTGCCTCGAATATAGACAAGGGTATTTGCCGTTCCGAGGTCGATCGCCATATCCGAGGAAAACAGACCGGAGAGTATCGACATGCCTTGGGTGTCCTTTTCAATAACGTGCATGCCCTACGACTCAGACAGTCGCAGGGGGCGCGTTCATATAAGGCTCAGTATTGGTGGGGGAAAGACAAAAGCCGAAGACGGGCGTCAATCCGCTGTGATGCGCGCGGGCTTGTAAATTTGCGATATTTTGTCCTGTAAAACCCGCGCAGGACTGCAAGAAATATCACCTTTCAACCATTGGAAAACCCAAGCCCCTTGGCCTGCAACCCATCAGGCGGCTGGGACCGATTCGAAATTGCGCGACACGGCCCCAATTTCAAAAAAATTTGCGGAAAGACAGTTGTTCGAACACCCTTTGCCAAACCCCGCAGGCCGGGATTTTCGGCTCTTTGCGGATTGCATCGCAGAGAAAGTGCAGATCATCCCTGGCCGCGACGAGGGGCCGCGCGCAAAGCGCAGTCCAAGATCACAGCCGGTCAATCTCTTTCGCGGCGGTCGCACGCAATTCGCGCAGGTCAGAGATCGTGGCATCCAGTTCGGCTTTCTGGTGTTCCAGTTCGCCCAACTGCCGATCAGCCAGACCCAAAAAGGTTTCGTACTGCGGACGGGTGCCCTTTTGGGCGTAGAGAAGAAGCCATTGCCGGATTTCTTCAAGGCTGAAACCGAACCGACGACCGCGCAGGATCAGTGTCATTCGCGCCAGTTCGCGAGGTCCGTAGAACCGGGACCGGCCTTCCTTTTCGGGGGAAAGAAGTTCGATATATTCGTAATAACGCAAGGTGCGCGGGGTCACATCAAACTTGGCGCACATATCCTTGAAGCTGAGGCGGCTCGTCTCTGTCATTACTATCCTCCGTGCATACAACCTAAGCGGGGTTGACGTGGCGTGCAACGTCCTCGGTTGCATTTCGCGCCTTGCGACCGCCGCCGAAGCTGGGATTATGTGCCTGTAAGGAGTCTGTATGACCGATCTAATCCGTATCGCCCGCCAGTTTATCGAAGCCATCCCGCACGCCCGTGCCTTGGGGATGGAGTTTGAAAGCCTTGGCGACGGCAAAGCTGCGATATCGATGCCCTATGACCTGCGTTTTGTTGGCGACCCGGCAACCGGGGTGATCCACGGCGGCGCGGTTTCCGCACTGATGGATACCGCCTGCGGTGCCGCCGTGATGTGCCATCCGACCGGGACGTCTTCGACCGCGACACTGGATTTGCGGATCGACTATTTTCGTCCGGCCACGCCAGGGCAGACGATCACCGCCCACGCCGAGTGTTATCATGTCACCCGTTCGGTGGCCTTCGTCCGGGCGACTGCCACCGACGACGACGTGACACGGCCCGTGGCAGCAGCAACAGGCGCATTCACGCTAAACCGACCGAATGGGAGCATGGCATGACGTCTCGACGTCACGAACCTGTGCAGGTGATCAAGCAACGCCGCGATGGAGCCTTGCGCGGGCTGCTGTCAGGCGTGCCCTACATTGCCTATCTGGGCGTTCAGTTCGACCGGCGTGGCGACGAGTTGACGGCAATCTTGCCCTTTGACGAAAAGCTGATCGGCAACCCGTCAATCCCCGCCCTTCATGGTGGCGTCACGGCCGCATTTCTTGAGGTGGCGGCAATCATCGAGCTGGCATGGGGCAACCTTTGGGAACAGATGGAGGCCGGGCGGATTGACCCAATGGCCGACGTCGGGTCGATCCCTTTGCCCAAGACCATCGATTTCACGGTGGATTATCTGCGCGCCGGCTTGCCGCGCGATGCCTATGCACGGGCCCGGATCAACCGGTCAGGCCGGCGCTATGCGTCGGTTCATGTCGAGGCATGGCAAGACAACCGTGCCCGCTTGTTCGCCCAAGGCACCGGGCATTTTCTGATGCCTGCCCAACCTGGTGATCCAGCGGAATGACAACCATCAGCAACGCCCGGATCTGGGCGATCAGCTGGCCCTTCATCCTGTCCAATGTCACGGTGCCGATCCTTGGCGCTGTTGATACCGCTGTCGTCGGCCAACTTGGCGCTGCTGCACCGATCGGTGCGGTGGGGTTGGGTGCTGTGGTGCTGGCCTCGGTCTATTGGATGTTCAGCTTTCTGCGGATGGGCACCGGGGGTCTTGCCGCCCAAGCCCATGGTGCGCGCGACTGGGCAGAACGCGATGCCACGCTGTACCGCGCGCTGGTGATTGCCGCGGTTGCCGGAACGGTCATTGTGGCGGTGCAGGCTGTGCTGATCTGGGCGGCGTTCCGCCTTGCCCCCGCGTCTCCCGAAGTCGAGGGCATGGCGCGCAGCTATCTTTCGATCCGCATCTGGGGTGCCCCGGCCACAATTGCGCTTTATGCCGTGAACGGCTGGCTGATTGCTGTCGAACGGGCGCGGGCGGTTCTGGTCCTTCAACTGTGGATCAACGGGTTGAATGCCGTTCTGGATATCTGGTTCGTGCTTGGTCTGGGTTGGTCGGTCGAGGGTGTGGCGGCCGCGTCGTTGATCGCGGAATGGACCGGGCTGGCCTTTGGGATCTGGCTGTGCCGGGATGCCTTTGGCCGTGCCTTCGGGCCTGCGATGGACCGGCTTCGGGACAATGCCGCCTTGCGCCGAATGGTGTCGGTGAACAGTGCCATCCTGCTGCGCACCGTGCTGTTGCAGGGCGCCTTCACCGGGTTCGTTTTTCTGTCTGCCGGTCTAGGTGATGTGCCGCTGGCGTCCAATCAGGTCTTGATGCAGTTTCTGGCCATCACAGCCTACGCCTTGGATGGGTTTGCCACCGCTGCCGAGACGCTGGTTGGTCAGGCGGTTGGAGCGCGCGACGGTGCACAGATCGACCGCGCTGCCACCTTGTCGATGCGCTGGGGCATCGGGGGCAGTGTCGCTATGGCACTGCTGTTCTGGATCGCTGGTCCTGCACTGATCGACCTGATGACGACGGCCCCTGACGTTCGCAGCGAGGCGCGCGTCTATCTGCCGTGGATCGTTGCGGCGCCGATGATTGGTGTCGCAAGCTGGATCTATGACGGACTTTTCATCGGAGCCACACTGACACGGGCGATGTTGAAAGTGGTGGCTCTGTCGGTCGTGCTTTATGTCGCGCTGGTGATTGCGTTGATCGGCCCGTTTGGCAATCACGGACTTTGGGCCGCCTTGATGGGTATGAACGCAGCCCGGGGCTTGGCTGGTTTGTGGTTCTGGCGCGCTTATCGGCCGGGCCTTACCGCTTCATAAACCGGAACGCGGCCGAAGCAGCATAGCCCGCGACCACGGCAATCAGAAGCGACAAAAGGCCATAGATCAGCGGCTGTTCTCGCGACAGGTTGAACAAAAACCGCTCCAGCCCCTCCTTGCGTACATTGATCTGGCGTTCGATCTTGTCCACGACACGACCATCCCGGGTCAGGAATATCCGTACCCGATACAGTCCCTCGGTCAAGTTTGCAGGCAACAGGACATCACTGCGAAACAGCGTGGCCTGTGTGAACTGAACCGAGCGTTCGTTCAGCCGATAGCGGTTTTCAGCTTCGCGCACGCGGATCAGGGCCTGAACAAACTCGGGCGCGTCCTGCGCCTGCGCTGATATGCCCACGGACCGGATGGCGCGCGGAATGGTGATCTGATGACGCAGATTTTCGGTTTCGGACAGAATATCCTTCAGATGGCCGGTGGTCGCAACGGCATAGAAAGATGGGGCGCTGTCGATCTCGACGGAGTCGGCGTTGATCCAGATCCCTGCACGCCGTGCCTTTTTGCGCACTGTGATCGGCGTGGATGGACCCTCAACCGTGATGATGACATGCAATGCCCCCTTGGGCGCCGGGGCCTCGCGCCTGACCGCGCCGTAGATCAGGATTTCGGATCCTTCAAAATCCGCCGTGATAGACACGCGGTTCTGGCTAAGGCCCGCAACGATACCTTCGTCGGCGGCAAAGGCAGGCAAAGTCAGGGCGATCCAGATCAGCGCGGCCCGGATCATGGCAAAAGTCCCGGTGTGATGGTGAACAGCTCAGCCGGTCGTAACAAAAGGTCAAGCGCAATTTTGGCGGCCACGCCTATCACCAGCAGCGACAGCAGAATGCGCAATTGTTCGGCCTTGAGCCGCCCGCTGACCTGTGCGCCGATCTGGGCACCGATGACCCCGCCAAGGATAAGGAGGACAGCCAGCAAAATATCGACTGTGTTGGCGGTGACGGCGTGCATCAAAGTGGTGAACGCGGTCACGAAGATGATCTGGAACAGCGAGGTGCCAATCACCACCTTGGTCGGCATCCCCAGAAGATAGATCATGGCAGGCACCATGATGAAACCGCCACCCACCCCCATGATGGCGGCCAAAAATCCCACCAAGGCCCCGACCGCCAAGGGTGGCAGGACCGAAATATACAAGCCCGACGCGCGAAATTTCATCTTGAACGGCAGACCATGGACCCAGTTGTGGGTGTGCGAACGACGGATCGGGGCGCCGGGTTTGTTAGCACGTCTCAGCGCATTGACAGATTCCCAGAACATCGTCAGGCCGATCAAACCAAGGAACAGCACATACGACAGCTGGACAAACAGATCGATTTGACCCGCAGCCGTCAGCTTGGCAAAGACCCAGACCCCGGCAGCCGATCCGATCAGACCTCCCGCAAGCAGCACAAAGCCCATCGGAAAATCCACGGCCTTGCGTTTCACTTGCGCCAGCACGCCGGACACCGACGACGCCACAACCTGATTGGCACCCGTAGCCACGGCAATTGCCGGGGGAATGCCTATGAAGAACAACAAGGGGGTGATCAGAAAGCCACCGCCGACGCCGAACAACCCAGATAAAAATCCTACGACGCCGCCAATGCCCAAAAGAAGGAACATGTTGACCGATAGGTCGGCGATAGGAAGGAATATCTGCATTGTGGGCCCCAACGGGCGAAAGGGCGGTCAGTCCAAAGGGTTGCGCGCCTTTGGCGGCGGAGTCAAATGACGATCCCCCTCATCGGAGCGTGATCAGGAAATGTCTGAGAATGCGTTCCAGTTTTGCCGCACCCAAGGGCGCCATCGCCTTTGTGTGTTCGTGGCTGATCTGTTCGTCCGACATCCCCGCAGCCATGTTGGTGATGGTGGAAATCGCCGCACAGCGCAGGCCCATGAACCGCGCCAGAATGATTTCGGGCACGGTTGACATGCCCACCGCATCCGCCCCTAGCACTTTCAGCATCCGGATTTCTGCCGGGGTTTCGAAGGACGGGCCGGAATACCACGCATAGACTCCATCCTTTAGGTCGATCCCCTGTGCCAGAGCGCTGGCCTTCAACGCCGCGCGCAATGTGGCGTCATGGGCATCGGTCATTGGAACGAATCTCGCATCGGTCGGCTCGCCGATCAGAGGGTTCAGGCCGTTGAAGTTGATGTGATCCGACAACAGCATCAAATCGCCCGGCGGTATGTCGGCCCGCATTGACCCCGCAGCATTGGTCAGGATCAGGCTGTCTGCACCCAACGCCTTCAACACCTCAAGCCCAAGGCGCATCGCAGCCGGATTGCCCTTTTCATAATAGTGCTCTCGTGCGCCAAACACCGCGACGCGCACACCTTCCAATACGCCGACCACAAGATTGGGGTTGTGTCCCGACACGGCGGCCTGCGGAAAGCCGGGCAGATCTGCATAAGGAATGGTCACACCATCGACTGCCCCCGCAAGATGGCCAAGACCGGACCCAAGGATCAACCCCAGTCTGACCGGATCCTGTCCTGCCCTGTCGCGAATGATGGCCAGGCAGGTTTCAACGTTCCTTGACATAGGGCTCGCCTCCTGCGCGCGGGGGAATGGCTTTGCCGACAAAACCTGCCAGCACCAGAACAGTCAGGATGTAGGGCAGGGCATCAAGGAAGGGGACCGGAACCTTGACCTGCACCACGGCCTGAACCACATCCGGACGCAAGGCAAGGGCCTGAAAGAACCCGAACAACAGACACGCCCACATCGCCGCAACCGGGCGCCATTTGGCAAAGATCAGTGCGGCCAGGGCGATGTATCCCCGCCCCGCTGTCATTTCCCGCCCGAACCCGGCCTGCAATGCTGTTGCCATGTAGGCACCTGCCATGCCGCACAAGATGCCCGTGATTGCCACGGCCGCAAACCGCAATCCGACCACGGACACACCAGCCGTATCCACCGCCGCCGGGTTTTCTCCCACAGCGCGCAGCCGCAGGCCAAAGCGGGTTCGAAACAGCACCCACCACGTCAATGGTACAATCAGGAACGCCATGTAAACCAACACCGAATGGCCCGAGATCACCTCGTAATACAGTGGACCAAAGATCGGCACCTCACGCAACGCCTCGGCCCCCGGCAGGGTGATCGGATTGAACCGGGCTGCCCCGGTCAGCGGCGGGGTGCGCCCGCCTTGGCGAAACAGGGCCTGTGCAATCAGAACCGTCATGCCCGAGGCCAGAAAGTTCAGTGCCACACCGGAAATCAATTGATTCCCGCGAAAGGTGATCGATGCGATGCCGTGCAGGGCTGCAAACAGCATCGATGCTCCGATCCCGGCCAGAAGCCCGACCCATGCTGATCCTGTCAGCGCAGCAACGGCACCTGCAGACATGGCTGCGGCCAGCATCTTGCCCTCAAGCCCGATGTCAAAAATGCCGGACCGTTCGGAATAAAGCCCGGCCAGACAGGCCAGCAGCAAGGGCGTTGCAAGCCGCAGGGTGGTGTCCAGAAGTTGCAAGAGCGTCGCGTAATCCATCAGGCTGCCCCCACCGCTTTTGCAGACCGGAACAGACCAAAGGCCCGTTGCAGGATCATCCTCACCATCATGTCCAGCGCGCCGGTGAACAGGATCACCAGGCCCTGCACCACAATGCGCATTTCGATAGGGATGCTGGTCCACAGCCCCAGTTCGGCGCCACCCTGATACAGGAACCCGAACAATAGCGCGGCCAGAACCACGCCGATCGGATGATTGCGTCCCATCAGGGCCACCGCAATTCCGATAAAGCCAGCCCCTTCGGACGAGTTCTGCAACAACCGCTCGGCCTCGCCCATCACGTTGTTGATGCTCATCATTCCGGCCAAGCCACCCGACATCAGCATGGCGATGATGGTGATTCTGACCGGATTGATCCCGGCATATTTCGCGGCCGCTTCAGACTTGCCAAAAGCGCGGATCTGATAGCCCAGACGGGTGCGCCACAGCATTGCCCAGACCACCACAGCCATCGCCAAGGCTATGAACAGCGTCACGTTGGCCGGAACGGGTTTCAGGAATACCAGATTGAAGATCGGAATATCATTCAGGGCAGGCAGCTTGGCGCCGACAGAAAAACGGGCTGAGGCAGGGTCCATCTGCCCCGCCGGACGCAGAACATCGACCAGCAGATACACCAGAAGAGCTGCCGCGATGTAATTGAACATGATGGTGGTGATCACGATATGGCTGCCGCGTTTCGCCTGCAGATAGGCCGGAACCGCCGCCCATGCCGCGCCGAACACCGCCGCGCCAACCGTTGCGGCCGCAAGTGCGATGGTCCAATGCGGCCACGGCACCGACAGGCATACCAAGGCCACGCCCAAGCCACCCAACTGCGCCTGACCTTCGCCACCGATGTTGAACAGACCCGCATGAAAGGCGACTGTCACCGCAAGCCCGGTGAAGATGAAGCTGGTCGCGTAATACAGCGTATAGCCCCAGCCGTAGGCCGACCCCAGCGCACCGTCCACCATCACCTTGAAGGCTTCGACCGGGCTTTGTCCGATCGCCACCAGAACAAATGCCGAGATGACTGCCGCAAACAGCAGGCTGACCAGAGGCACCAGCGCAACGTCAGCCCATCGTGGTAAACGGTCCATCAGGCGGCCTCCCCTGTGGCTTTGCGGGAAACACCGGCCATCAACAGGCCCAGCTCGCGTTCATTGGTGGTGGCCGGATCACGCATTCCCATGATCTGACCGTCAAACATAACCGCGATATGGTCTGACAGGCTCATGATCTCATCCAGTTCCACGCTGACCAGCAAAATGGCCTTGCCGGCATCACGCAGGGCGATGATCTGTTTGTGGATGAATTCGATCGCACCAATATCGACCCCGCGCGTCGGCTGCCCGATCAGCAGCAGGTCCGGATTCTGTTCCATTTCGCGGGCAACGACGATTTTTTGCTGGTTGCCGCCCGAAAAACTCTTGGCAGCAAGCGTCGGGATCGGCGGGCGCACATCATAGGTGGCCATCTTCTGTTCGGTGTCGGCAATCAACGCGTCATTGTCCATGAACAGCGCGTTCTTTTGGTACTTCGGGTCGTTGTGGTAGCCAAAGGCCACGTTTTCCCAAGCGGTGAAATCAAGGATCAAACCGTGATGGTGACGGTCTTCGGGCACATGCGCGATGCCAGCCTCGCGACGGCTTTGCCCGTCGGAGCCTGCCCCGGACAACGGCAATTCGGACCCGTTCAGCATGATCCGTCCCGTGGCCTTTGTCATTCCGCCAAGGGCCGCCAGAAGATCGGACTGTCCGTTGCCTGCAACGCCCGCAATGCCCAGAATTTCGCCAGCATGAATGTTGAAGGTCACGCCCTTCAGACGCTCGACGCCATGTTCATCCCGGACCCGCAGGTTTTCGACCGACAAGACGACCGCGCCCGGCTTTGCTGGTGTTTTTTCGACCTCGAGCAATACCTTGCGTCCGACCATCAGTTCGGCCAGCGCCTCGGGGCTGGTTTCCGCGGTTTTGACCGTTGCCACCATTGTGCCACGCCGCATCACGCTGACGTTGTCGGTGGCCTCCATGATCTCGCGCAGTTTGTGCGTGATCAGGATCACGGTCTTGCCCTGATCCCGCAGCCCTTTGAGGATACGGAACAGGTGATCGGCTTCATCCGGGGTCAGAACGCCGGTCGGTTCGTCCAGGATCAGGATATCGGCCTGACGATACAACGCTTTCAGGATTTCGACTCGCTGCTGATGTCCAACCGACAGATCTTCGATCAGGGCATCGGGATCGACATCCAACTCGTATTCCTGCGCCAGTTCCTTCAGCACCCGCCGTGCTTTCGACAGCGAGGTGTTCAGCAACGCGCCTTCTTCGGCACCAAGCACGATATTTTCCAGCACGGTGAAATTTTGCACCAGTTTGAAATGCTGGAACACCATTCCGATGCCGGCGCGGATGGCGCTCTGGCTGTCGGGGATGGCGGTCAGGGTGCCTCCGACGAAAATCTGGCCGGAATCCGCTTTGTAAAAGCCATAGAGGATCGACATCAAGGTCGATTTCCCAGCCCCATTTTCACCGATAATTCCGTGGATTGTGCCTTTTGGCACGGCAATATTGATATCCTTGTTCGCCTGAACCGAGCCAAAGGCTTTGGATATGCCCTTCAACTCGATGGCAAAGGGGGCGGCAGTTTCCTGCCGCCCCGAGGTATCGCTGGTAGCCGCCATCAGAACGTGGCAGCCGGGCAGGTGTTGTCGGCCATGTAGTCATGCACAACCAACTCGCCGGATTTGATCTTTTCGGCGGCAGCATCGACAGCGGCCTGCATTTCCGCAGTGACAAGCGGAGCGTTGTTTTCGTCCATGGCGTAGCCGACGCCTTCGTTGGCCAGACCCATCACGTTGATGCCGGGGGCAAGATCGGTGCCTTCCTTGAAGGCTTCATAGACCGCGTTGTCCACGCGCTTCAGCATCGATGTCAGAACCTTGCCGGGGTGCATGTAGTTCTGGTTGCTGTCCACGCCGATCGACAGGATGCCTTCGTCGGCAGCCGCTTGCAGCACGCCCACGCCGGTTCCACCGGCCGCAGCGTAGATCACATCCGCGCCTTGCGATTTCTGACCTTTGGCCAGCTCGGCACCCTTCACCGGGTCATTCCACGCGGCCGGGGTGGTGCCGGTCATGTTCAGAATGACCTTGGCATCCGGATTTGCGGCAACCGCGCCTTGGGCATAGCCGCAGCCGAATTTGCGGATCAGCGGAATGTCCATCCCGCCGATAAAGCCCACTGTGCCGGTTTTCGACGCCAACGCAGCCATCATGCCAACAAGATAGGATCCTTCATGTTCGTTGAACACGACCGACTTCACGTTGGGCTGATCCACAACCATATCAACGATGGCAAACTTGGTGTCAGGAAAATCGGGGGCGACAGTGTTCAGCACATCGCCAAAGGCAAAGCCGGTCATCACAACCGGGTTTGCTCCAGCTTCGGCCAGACGACGCAACGCTTGTTCGCGCTGTGCCTCGTTCTGCATCTCAAGCTCTTTGTAGGTGCCGCCGGTTTCCTTGGCCCATTTCTCGGCGCCGTTGAAAGCCGCCTCGTTGAACGACTTGTCGAATTTGCCGCCCAGGTCGAAGATGATCGCAGGTTCCGCTGCGACGACGCCAGCCGAAAGGGCCAGCGCGCCAGCGGCGCCCAAAAGGTGCTTCATCATGGTCATGGAAAGTCTCCCGGTTGTCATTGTGACGTTTGCATTTTTCTACCAAGGCCTCACGCTAAAGCCGCGTGGCCAAGGTCATGGCCAATTTAGGTCAGGGTCGCAGCAAAGGGTCAAGTGCCATTTGAAAACCGCCGTGCAGGATTTGATCTTTCGATCAAGGTTCCGGCGATCAAGGCCAATGCTGACCTGTCGTCACAAGGTGCATGACATAATGACGGCATCATCCTGCGCGCCGTTTTGGCCCTTGTAATACCCCTTTCGGCGACCGACAGGTGTGAATCCTGCCCGTTCGTACAGAGCGACGGCGGGGAAATTGCTGGCCGCGACCTCCAGAAAGGCAGAGGTGGCACCGCGTGCAGCGGCCTCGGTCTGAAAGGTGTGAACAAGGCGGCGCCCCATGCCCAGACGTCGCAGGTCCGGGGACACGGCAAGCGTCAGCAGTTCTGCCTCTCCCGCAACGGCGCGCCCCATCAGAAACCCACCCGATTCGCGGATCATGAAAACATGTGGCGAGTCGCGCAGCGCCGTGATCTCGGATGCGGTCCAAGGTCGGGGAAGGGTGAAGCAGGCAGCGTGCAGCGCTGCCAATGCCACCGCGTCAGGCATCAAGGATCACCGGGGGCGGATCGCTGGGCGGGGCGGCATCGGCCCCACGCAAATAGAAAGGGGCGGGCCGAGGATATGCTGTGTCAAGTCGCGTTGCCGCAATAAGGGCTATGGCTTCGGCAAGCGCAAAGGGCGCCGCTGCGGTGGAATGGCTGTCAGAGCGCACGCCTGACCCGGTGACTGCACCGTCGATTTTCAGTGCATCCGCAGGAACAATGCAGGCGGGATGGGGCCCATCGCTGTCGAAACGCTGAACATACACTTCGCCTCTGCGGGCCTCCTCGACCACGGTCACTGGCCGTGGCAGACCGTGGGCCACCGCCTCCATCCGCGTCACACCGATGGCGGGAATACCCAAAGACAGGGCCAGTCCCCGTGCCGCTGCAACCGAGATCCGCACGCCGGTAAAATTCCCCGGCCCGGTCCCGACGCCAATTGCCGTCAGGGATTTCCAGCCGATCCCGGCTTCGGTCAGCAGGTCTTCGAGGAACGGAAACAGTCGCTCCGCCTGACCCTTTGCCATGTCTTCTTGCCGGATCAGACACGTCCCATCAGACAACAGCAAAGCGGCGGCGCAATGCGCCGCCGAAGTGTCGAACGCCAGAATTATCGTATCAGGCCGCAACCGGACGCACCTCAAGCACTTCCGGGATGTAGTGGCGCAACAGGTTTTCGATGCCCATTTTCAGGGTCAAGGTCGATGATGGACACCCGGCGCAAGCCCCCTGCATGTGCAGGTAAACGATGCCACGATCAAAGCCATGAAACGTGATGTCGCCGCCGTCCTGAGCCACAGCCGGACGCACACGGGTATCAAGCAGTTCCTTGATCTGGCGCACGATATCACCGTCTTCGCCGGTATGTTCGGCATGGCCACCCGCTGCCTTTGCTTCGCCTTCCATCACCGGCGCGCCGGACTGGTAGTGTTCCATGATCGCGCCCAGAATGGCGGGCTTGATATGCTGCCAATCAGTATCGTCCGATTTGGTCACCGTTACGAAATCGGTGCCGAAGAACACCCCGGTCACGCTGCCCGTTGCAAAAATTCGGCTGGCCAAGGGCGACTTTTGCGCAGCTTCGGCTGTCGGAAAATCGGCAGTGCCAATTTCCAGCACAGTTTGTCCGGGCAGGAATTTAAGCGTTGCAGGGTTCGGGGTCGACTCGGTCTGGATGAACATGGGGTATCTCCGACTATTCCACTCGGATATGCGCCTCGGGGTCGTTCAAGTCAACCTTTGCCCCCCTTCGTTTCAGGCTTCGTCCGCCCCAAAATAGGCATACATGGCTTCGATCGGGGGCAGATCCCGCAGCAGAGGGTGTTGCAGATCCGAGACTGCAACTGTGCAATACTCAATTGATGCGGCCCGTGCGCGTTGGAGAGCCAAGCCAGTGTCGGATTTTTCAAAACGGGTCGCAGTTACGAGAGCGGTCATGGCGTTTACCTTTTCTTGCTCTCCTCCCTGCGACAGAGCTAAGCCTTGCTGCGGTGCAGCAACAGGCCAATGCCTGCAACACCGCCCTGCGCATTGCGCATGGGTCAGGTGATGCGCTCGAGCCGCTCTTTCGACATCTCACCCGGAACGATGGTGATCGGAATGGGCAATGTGCCCGAATTTTTCGACATCTGCGTGACCAGAGGCCCCGGACCGGACTTGTCACTGCCTGCCCCGAGCACCAGGATACCGATCTGCGGATCATCCGTTACGAGTTTGAGGATCTCTGATACAGGATCGCCTTCGCGGATCACCAGATCGGGATTGACCCCCTGCTTGTCGCGCATCCATTTGGCGAAAACCTCGAAATGAGCCTCGATCCGCTCGCGCGCTTCGGCGCGCATCAGATCGGCCACTCCCATCCAATGCTGGAATTCTTCAGGTGGGATCACCGACAGTATCGTGACGCCGGCCCCAGTATGCGCTGCGCGCAACGCGGCAAAGCGCATTGCGTTCAGACATTCCCGACTGTCGTCCAGAACGACAAGAAACTTCCGCATTCATGATCTCCCCAACCGGGCATATCATGGCGGATGGCGGTGGTGGCTGGCAAGCCTTACCGCACAGTCAGGCGAAACGCCGCGCTGCATCCAGCGCAAGCCCGGTGCCCACACTGCCGAACATGTCGCCCGTGGCAATGGGTGTCTGCGGCAGGCAGCGGCTGACCGCATCGCGCAGGACCGGAAGACTGGCCGAGCCGCCGGTCATGAACACCGTTCCGATCTCGCGTGGCGCAACCCCGGCCTGACGCAAGACCTCGGCCAGACCCGAGATCAACCGCGACACAGGGTGTGCGACGGTGGCCTCGAACCCGGTGCGGGACAAGGGTTTGTTGCGCCCACCGGTGAACGCCGCGATGCGGATCTGGGTAAGGGTTTGCGCTGACAGATCGATTTTCGCGGTTTCGGCTGCCATCGCAAGCGAATGGCCGGTGCGATGCTCCAACACGCCGAGCAAGCGATCCAGAAGCTCAGGTTGCATCGCACGCTGGCGCAACTCTCGGATTTCACGCGAGATTTGCGGTGCATACATCGCGTTGATCCGGTGCCAGCTTGCCAGATCAAGGTAATAGTGCTGCGGCATCGGCGCCTTGCCACCATGCACCAGACTGCCCAAGCCAAGGTCGGGCATGATGTGGTCAAGGCTCAGCAGGCGGTCCAGATCGGTGCCACCAAGGCGCAAGCCATGATTGGCCAGAATGTCGGCGCTGCGATCTGACCGCTTTGCCCCGTCGGGCGAAACGCGGATCACCGAAAAGTCGGTGGTGCCGCCGCCGATATCCACGATCAGAACCAGTTGTTCGTTCAGCACCCGGCTTTCATAGTCCAGCGCCGCAGCAATCGGTTCGAACTGAAATCCGACATG
Source organism: Paracoccaceae bacterium (assembly GCA_046313895.1). Taxonomy (GTDB): domain Bacteria; phylum Pseudomonadota; class Alphaproteobacteria; order Rhodobacterales; family Rhodobacteraceae; genus Pseudotabrizicola. The sequence goes on along the minus strand of JBKBWK010000010.1, from coordinate 17,042 downwards.
GGCAAAACCGGATTCACGGGCAATGGTCGCCAGCACGTCCTGCGCGGCTTGATCCCCCAAGGGGTCGTCATCGACGAAATGCACAGGGCGACCCAGCACCACATGGTCGGTATCCGGCTGTTCCGACTCAAGCCGGGCGCGCAGGTGGCCGAAGAACTTGCCGATGATCTGGGTGAAGGCGATGGCGCGGTTTCCGACCCGTGTTTTTTCGTGGATCAGATCAGACCCCAGCGCGCTTTTCAGCCCGCGCATCAGCCGTCCATCATCGCCTTCGACGTATGCAGCGATTGCGGCCCGGCCGAACTGTGGAGGTGCGCCGTCGGCATCCCAGAACACTGCCGATGGCAGGGTGGCGTGGTCGCCTTCCAGGGCAATCAGTTTCGCTCCGGTCCCAAAGGGGATCGAGACGGTCGAATTTGAGGTGCCGAAATCCACCCCGCAAACGCGCGCTTGTGCCATGCCGCCCCCTTGTCGCAAGGCGGCAGGCGATAGGGTGTTTGCGGGGCGCTGTAAAGCCTTAGTCGGCCTCGGCCAGCAAAGCATGCAGATCAAACCGGGTGTTCACCATGGCAAGATCTCCGTTGGCATCGCGCGGCCACGCGGCTTCTGGGTGATCGACATAAAGTTCGACCCCGTTGCCATCCGGGTCAGTCAGGTAGATCGCTTCGCTGACACCGTGATCTGCTGCGCCGTCGATGGGCCAACCGGCCGTCACCAGACGCTTGAACACCTGCGCCAGCGCCTTGCGGTCCGTGAACAGGAAGGCGGTGTGATACAGTCCGGTATGGCCGGGGGGTGGCGGGGTTCCCCCGGCACTTTCCCATGTGTTCAGCCCGATATGGTGATGATATCCGCCCGCCGCCAAAAACGCGGCCTGAGGTCCGTATCGCTGGGTCACCCCAAAGCCCAGAAGGCCAGAATAAAACGCGATGGCGCGATCAAGATCGGACACCTTGAGATGGACATGTCCCACGCGAGTTCCGGGGTCAATGGTGCTCATTTTACCTTCCTTCGGGTCAATTTTGTTACTTGATGAACATAACCCAGCCTTGCCCTCCCATATAGACGCATGAACGCACAGACCTTGTGAAAAAAAAAGACCCCCGGTCCACGGGGACGGGACCGGGGGCAAAAAGGGCGGGGCTGCGAGGGGGCCGGGGACGGACCCAAGTGGCAGCGAAGAGGGGGACAGGCCCGCCCAACATCCGAAGGCTAGCTCTGTTGGGATTCATTCATGTGACAGTCACCGCGCGAAGTCGATTGCGCAGCCAGCGGACCACAAGGGTCTGCACTGTCGAGGCGACCATCAACGCGATGGACATCAGCACACCGATCAGGCCGACAATCAGGCCGACCGCGACATCGGAAAATCGAACGGTGGCCCGCAGCAGGCGCGACTTGCCCAGAACCTCGGCCCGCACAACGGTGCGCGGCCCAAGGCTTTCCGCCGCATTGGCCAGGCGGCGCGCGTCTGTCGCATCGTCTATCAAAGGCAGCAGATGCAAGGCGGGCACTGGCCCCGCCGCATCGGCAATCCGGCCAAGGTCTGTCAGGGTGCTGGCGATGGGGCGCAAGGCATCGCTGCGCAGCACGGTGGGCAAATCGTCAAGACCGCGCAATTTTGGCAGGTCGGTCCAGCGGATAGCGTCTGTCATTGCCACAGTCAGGTTCCGGGTCAGGGCTGGCGACAGCCTTCCCATGCCGCGCGCAAGGCGGATCGTTGCCGTCCCGGCCTTTACCGTGGCCGACGCACCGCCCGTCATCACAATCACCCCGGTCGCCCCCAGCCCCAAAACCGACAACCCCAAGTCCAGCTGATCAATCGGCTGGCCAAGCGTGTAATCCGCACCGGCCTTGATCACGCCGCGCAGATCCTCGACGGGGGTCAAAAGAATCGGCGCCTTGCAGATCAGCGCAAGCGACAGCGAACAGGTCGAGATATCCCAGACACAGCGCAGGCAATCGCCCGTGGTTGCTGCAAAACCCGAATCTTCGTCCCATGCGGTGGCGTAGGCTGGCGGTAGACCTTGTCCGCGGTCTTGCGCCACTTCGGCAAGGGCCTTCAGGGCAACCCAGTTGCGCGGGTCTTCTGTCAGGCGTCGCTCGATCAGGGATGCAAGACGCTCGGGCGTCGCCTCGCGCGCCATCATGCGGTCCGTGATGGCCACGATCTCGGCGGCGCTGCGGTCTATCAACGGGGAGATGGCCGGGTTCTGAGCCACCTGTTGCGCCGAGCGGACCGTGACCACGACCGACACGCCGAACAACACAAACAGCACGATTTGCATCAGCTTTTTCATTCCGGACACCCTAGCAAAGCCATCGGCCCGGTCCCAGCCCCATGGCGCTGGCAATCAAAATCCTGATACGGCAACAGCTTGGGGCGGCGCGCCGCCACCCCAAACGACTATCTGCGCGACCGGATCATCCCGGTGATATCATAGACCTGATCCAGAATCGGGCGCGCGATGGTCTCGGCCCGGTTTGCTCCCTCACCAAGAATCCGATCGATTTCAGCCGTGTCTTGCATCAGACGGTTCATCTCGGTTGTGATCGGCGACATCACTGACACCGCCAATTCCGCCAGCTTTGGCTTGAACGTGCCGAACTGCGCACCCGCGTTCTGGGCAACAACCTGCGCTGCGGTCAGACCCGACAAAGCGGCAAAGATATTCACCAGATTGCGCGCCTCGGGGCGGTCTTTCAGTTCGCCCAACGTTTCTGGCAGCGGCAAGGGGTCGGTCTTGGCTTTGCGGATCTTGGCGGCGATGGCATCAGCATCATCGGTCAGGTTGATGCGGCTTTGATCGCTGGGATCGGATTTCGACATCTTCTTGGTGCCGTCGCGCAACGACATGACACGGGTGGCAGCCCCTTCGATCACCGGCTCCACAATGGGAAAGAAATCCACGCCATAATCATGGTTGAACTTTGCTGCGATGTCGCGCGTCAATTCCAGGTGCTGTTTTTGATCCTCGCCCACAGGCACATGGGTTGCATGATAGGCCATGATATCGGCCGCCATCAGCGCAGGATAGGCGTAAAGGCCCAGAGAAGCGGCCTCGGCATTCTTGCCGGCCTTGTCCTTGAACTGGGTCATGCGGTTCATCCAGCCCAGACGGGCCACACAATTGAAGATCCACGCCAGTTCCGCATGGGCACTGACCTGGCTTTGGTTGAAAAGGATCGACCGCTTTGGATCAATCCCGGCCGCAATGAACGCGGCGGCCCCTTCGCGGGTTTGCTGGCGCAGCTTTACAGGATCTTGCCAGACAGTGATCGCATGCATGTCCACCAGGCAATAGATCGTCTCGATCCCCTCGTCCTGCTTTTCCACAAAGCGTTTGAGCGCGCCAAGGTAGTTGCCAAGGGTCAATCCGCCCGAAGGCTGGATGCCCGAGAAAATCCGTGGCGAAAAGGCTTGCGGCGTTTGGACCGCCGAAGGCTCTGACATGGTCGTCTCCATCTGGATAAAGCTGCTGCGCTGGCGTAATCCATGGGCAAGGGGGCGTCAATCACGCGCGCCCCACACCGGGAGGCCCGCATGCAAGACCGAAATGCCCCGCCGCTGAACCCTTTACCGCTTGTGGTCTGGGCCTTGGCTTTGCCGATCATCGCCATGGAACTGGTTCTCAATCTGGCGGATGCAGGGCTTGTGGGCGGGGCGCAGGGTGTGGGCTGGCGCTTGCAGGCGATGGAACGCTTTGCCTTTTCGCCAGATCTGATGCGCTATTTTCTGGAAACAGGGAAATACCCGCTGAATGGCCTGCATCGGTTGGTCAGCTATCCCTTCGTGCATGGAAACGTCACGCATGCGGTGTTTGTTGTGGTGATCCTGCTGGCGCTGGGCAAAATGGTGGGCGAGGTGTTCCGCTGGTGGGCGCTGCTGGTGGTGTTTTTTGTTTCTGCGGTTGTGGGTGCTTTGGTTTACACGCTGGTGCTGCCGGGGGTGCGGGCCCCCCTGATCGGTGGCTATCCGGCGGTTTACGGGTTGATCGGCGGTTTTACCTTCTTGCTGTGGGTCAATCTGGCTGCGGTCGGAGCGAACAAATACCGCGCCTTCACTCTGATCGGGTTTCTATTGGGGATACAGCTTCTGTTCGGGCTGCTGTTCGGCGGCGGATATGAATGGGTGGCTGATCTGTCGGGCTTTGCGACAGGGTTCACGCTGTCTTTCATGGTCAGCCCCGGTGGCTGGTCACGGGTGCTTGCAAAGGTGCGCCAACGATAGCGTGCGGTATCAGGACTTCCGGCGGCTGAAACCGGCCTTGAAATCTGCCAGCCGGAAAGCACCGATGGCGGTTCCGATCCCGAAATAGCTGATGATCCCGGACGCGATCAGCAAAGCCAAACCCGCATAGCGCGCGCCTGGGGTGCCCAACATGGGGCCAAGTGCTGACATTGCGACAAACAGCACGACACCCATGGCAACGGCGGAAACGACAATACGCCACGCCCTGCTGCGGAAACGGTCGTCAAAATGGGCCTCGGGCCCCATGCCGCGACTGCCGCGCCACAATTGCCATACCATGACCCAGGCCGAAATCGTGGTTGCTAGCGCAGCGGCGATAAAGCCGATCACCGGCATCAGACCAACAGCGATTACGGCGTTCACGATCATGCAGATAACAGCATAGCGAAACGGCCGCCGCGTATCCTCACGCGCATAGTACAGCGGTTGCAGGACTTTCTGGAACACAAAGGCTGGCAGGCCAAGGCCATAGGCCGCCAGTGCCATAGCAGTATTGGCGGTGTCGTCAGCGCCAAAGGCCCCGCGCTGGAACAGAACCGCGCACAGCGGCATGGCAATCACCACAAGCGCCACCGCAGCCGGAAACGTCAGGGCAAAGGCGAACTCTGTGCCGCGGTTGAAACTGGCCCGGCCGCCTTCGGCATCGCCCGCGCGCAACCGGCGGGACAAATCCGGCAGCAAGACCGTGCCGATGGCAATGCCGACCACGCCCAAGGGCAGTTGGTAAAGACGGTCGGCGTAAGACAACCACGCCACCGCGCCTTCGGTAAAGCTGGCCACCTGACGGCCCACAAGCAGGTTGATCTGAATAACCCCACCTGCCAGCACCGCAGGCGCGGCGATGATGAACAGGCGTTTCAACTCGGGCGTCATCTTGGGCCGTGTGGGGACCAGTGCAAAGCCGACGCGAGACGCCGACCACCATGTAAAGGCAAACTGCGCCACACCGGTCACCGGCACGGTCCATGCCAGCGTCAGGCCCATGTCCCAGCCAAAGTGTGCAGCCAGCAGCATGGCGCCGATGAACATCAGGTTCATCAGCACCGGGACAAAGGACGCTTCGGTAAAGCGGCCAAAGGCGTTCAACACGCCCGACAGCAGCGCCACAAGGCTGATGAACAGGATGTAGGAAAACCCGATCCGGCCGTACAGAACCGCCAGATCAAAACGTGCGTCTCCCGCAAAGCCAGACGCCATCGCCCACACCAGCCACGGCATCGCCAAGGTGCCCAAAACGGAAAACACGATCAATATGCCCGCAAGCCCGCTGAAGGCATCGCGGGCAAAGCCTTTCGCATCCTCGCCGCCTTCGAGCTTTTTCGCAAACATCGGTACAAAGGCCATGTTGAACGCACCTTCGGCAAAGAAGCGGCGGAACATGTTGGGCAACGAAAAGGCGATCAGGAACGCCTCGGCCACCGGGCCTGCGCCCAGATAGGCGGCCATCATGATGTCGCGGGCAAATCCGGCTCCGCGCGACAGCAGCGTCCAGCCGCCGACCACCATGATGGATCGGATCAACTTGATCGGTTTCATTGGCTTGCCCGCTCGGTGCCTTCGGTGATGGCCTGGCGCAGTTTCTTTTCCAAGGCGTCCTGCTTGGGCTTGGCATGCAGCTTCAGGCCAAACATGTCCTTGACGTAAAAACTGTCCACCACCTGCGCGCCGTAGGTCGCGATCACCGCACTGGCAATGTAGATGTTGTTGTTGGCCAGCGTGCGGGTCAGATCATACAACAGGCCGGGCCGGTCGCGGGTATCGACTTCAATGATGGTATAGATGTCCGACCCTTCGTTGTCGAAAATGATATGCGTGGGAAAACGGAATTCGCGTTCGCGCTTCTTCACCTTGTCGCGGTCTTTCAGGGCATCGCGGGCGACAACTTCACCCTTCAGCGTCTTGTCGATCATCGTCCGCAGTCGCGGCAGACGGGCTTCGTCATAGGGTTTGCCATCGCCATCCTGCACCCAGAACACAGCCGTCGCATAGCCGTCCTTTGACGTGTAGGTGCGGGCATCCACCACGTTCGCACCCACAAGCGCCAAGGCCCCCGCAAGGCGCGAAAAGATACCCGGATGATCCGCCAGAACAAAGGCCGCGCGGGTGGCATCCCGGTCCGGTTCGGGATGCAGGTCAATGCGGATTTCGTGATCCTCCAAGCCACGCAGCAGGCGGGCGAACACGGCTTGGGTTTCGGTAGGCAGGCCCTGCCAATAGGGCGGATAATGGCGGGCAAGTTCGGCCCGGATATCGGCCTGCGGCCAATCCGCCAAAGCTTCGCGCAGGGCTTTCTTGCCCTCATCTTCGCGCTTGTCCCGGTTGATGTTCTCCAGTCCGTTTTCAAGCGCTTCGGCGGTCTCGGCATAAAGGCGGCGCAGCAGCATGGCTTTCCAGTTGTTCCATGTGCCCGGACCCACGCCGCGGATGTCGCAGACGGTCAGAACCGTCAGCAAATCCAGCCTGCGGCGGGTTTTCACAGCCTTGGCGAAATCACGCAAGGTCCGCGGATCACCGATATCGCGCTTTTGCGCCATGTCGGACATCAGCAGGTGATAGCGCACCAGCCATTCGACGGTTTCGGTTTCCTCGGCGGTCAGACCCAGCCTTGGGCCGATCCGTCGTGCCATCTGCGCCCCGATGATGGAATGATCTTCGGGTCTGCCCTTGCCGATGTCATGCAGCAGGATCGCGACATAGATGACCTTGCGGTTGACCCCGGCCTGCAAGATGCCCGAGGCAATGGGCAGTTCCTCCACCAATTCGCCACGTTCGATCTGTGCCAGAACGCTGATGCATTGAATGATATGCTCGTCCACCGTGTAGTGGTGATAGACGTTGAACTGCATCATCGCGACGATGGATTCGAATTCCGGAATGAAGGCCCCCAGAACGCCGAGTTCGTTCATTCGGCGCAATGCGCGTTCTGGATTTCCGTGTTTGAGCAACAGATCATTGAAAATGCGCACCGCCTCGGGGTCGTAGCGCATATCGTCATCGATCCGATTCAGATTGGCCGCGATCAGGCGCATCACATTTGGATGCAGCAGATAGCCTGTGCGCAACGCTTCTTCGAACACGCGCAAAAGGTTCAGCTTGTCGGCCAGAAACGCACTGGGGTTGGCCACGTCAATGCGCCCCTGAACAAGGGCAAAGCCGGCTCGCACCTGCTTTTTGCGCTTGAAGATCCCGAACAGACTTGCCTCGGGCTTAGCATGGCGGGCTTCGAGTTCGGTCAGGAATATCCGGGTCAGCTCTCCGACGCGGGTGGCGTGCCGGAAATATTCCTGCATGAAAATTTCCACGGCTCGCCTGCCGCCTGCATCCCGATATCCCATGCGCTGTGCCACTTCGACCTGCAGGTCAAAGGTCAGCTGGTCCATGGCCCTTCCTGCGATGTAATGCAAATGGCAGCGCACGGCCCAAAGGAATTCTTCGGCGGTGCGAAAAGTGTCGTATTCTTCGGGCCGGAACAGACCGATTGCCACCAATTCGCGCGCGGCAGGCACGCGGTGCAGGTATTTGCCGATCCAGTACAGCGTCTGCAGATCGCGCAAACCGCCTTTGCCTTCCTTCACATTAGGCTCCAGCACATAGCGCTGGCCGCCTTGGCGTTTGTGCCGTTCAGCCCGTTCGGCGAGCTTTGCCTCGATGAATTCAGGACCGGTGTTGCGGAACAATTCTGCCCACAGCTTATCCCCCAGATCCGTCGCCAAGGGCTCATGCCCGGCGATGAAACGGTGTTCCAGCAAAGCCGTGCGGATGGTGATGTCTTCGCGCCCCAACCGCACGCAATCCTTGACGGTCCGGGTCGCATGGCCAACCTTCAGCTTCAGATCCCACAGGATATACAGCATGGACTCGACAACGCTTTCGGCCCAAGGCGTTGTTTTCCAAGGCGTCAGAAACAACAAGTCCACATCCGACGCCGGGGCCATTTCCGCCCGACCATAGCCCCCGACGGCCAAGACGGCAATGCGTTCGGATTCGGTTGGATTCGCAAGGGGATGGAGGCGGCGGCACGCCACCTCCAACGAAATGCGCACAAGGCCATCGGTCAGATAGGCCTGACCAAGCACCAAGGCGCGTGCGTCCCGCGGGCGCTGCAAGAAGGCTTGCGCAAGGGCTGCGTTGCCCTTTGATCGCGCCGCCATCAGGTGCTGAACAGCGATACCACGCACTGCCCTGCTATCGGATGCATCGACGGCCTCGGCATCGATATCGGCAAGGATTGCATCGGGATCAATGATTTGTGCCATCGGCACAAGCATATCAACGACGGGCACCCCCGGACGAGCAGCGGAGTCTGCTGAAGCGGCGACGGGCGCCATCTTTGTGTCCTCAGAACCCGAAGCCGCCGAAGCTGCGTGGCGCGGCATCAATGATCACAACTTGATTGTTGCGGATCTGTGCAATCGCCAGCCCCCGCTCGTTCTGGCCATCAGACCGCAATCTGAAGATCCCGTTGACGCCAACAAATCCGGCCCCTTGGGTCAGAGCCGCCCCGGTCAGGGCATTGGCTTTTCCCTGTTTCAACAACGCACCGATGGCGGCAATGCCGTCATAGGCGAGGCCGGAAATCGGGTGCGGAGCTTCGCCAAACGCGGTCTGATAGCGCGACTGGTATTGCTGATACAGTGCGGGATCGGGCAGGGCGAACCATCCGCCTTGAACCCCTGGCAAAGCAACGGTGGCCTGCGGGATATCCCACCGGGTCAGACCGATGAACTGGGTGGCGGTCGACCCCATGCCATTGTCCGCCAAAAGCTGGCTGACCAATGGCAATGCCCCTGCCGTATCAGCCGTCAGGAACAGGGCGTCCGCACTGTTTGCTCGCGCGGCCGCCGCAATCCGTGGCGCAGCAGACACGACACCGTTTTGCGAAAATTCGTACGATCCGACCGCAACGACCGACCCTCCTGCTCGGGCTACCCCCTGTTCGATCGCGGCACGGCCCAAGGATCCTGCGGCGTTCTGGTCATGCACAACCATGATCCGCTTCTTGCCATTGCGTACAGCGTAGCTTGACAGACGGGCGGCCGTGTTCGCGAAGGTCGGGCCAAGTATAAAGACATTCCCCCCGGCAATGTCGGGGTTGTTCGAGAACGCCAGAACATTCACACCCTTTGATGCCGCTGCAACACCTGCCGCATTGGCCTCTTGCGCAAAAACCGGGCCAAGAATGACTTTCGCACCTTCGCTGATCGCCTTCAGGGCCATGGCCTGTGCCTGCGCCGGCTGTCCGGCAGTGCTGTACACCCGAAGATCGATCCGGTTGCCGCCAAGATCCGAGATCGCCAGTCGCGCTGCATTCTGTAGCGACCTTGCCAGCAATTCGTCGCTGGCCTGTCCCGAACCGGACGGCACCAGCAAGGCCACGGCCACCTGAGCCGAGGCATCAATTGACGGGCCACCCGCGTTTGGGCCGCCAACTGGCTGACAGGCAGCAAGCGCAAGTGCGGCCAAGGCAAAGGTAACCCGACCCAGCGACTTGCGGGCCTGACGTAAAACAGACAACATGCGAACTTCCTTTTCCCGAACGGCACGTTTGCGAAACTTACGGGGAATACAACACGAAGTAAACTTGTCAGGACCGCGCGTGATGTCAGCAGAAAGCCCCAACCTTGCCACGCGGTCAGTATCCGGATCCGCGCCGCGCGACATTCCGCCGGGTCTGCATTTTATCGCAACCCCGATAGGCGCTGCGCGTGACATAACGTTGCGGGCTCTGGATCTGCTTGCAGGTGCCGACATTCTTGCGGCCGAAGATACGCGCAGTTTGCGTCATCTGATGGAAATCCACGGAATCGCCCTGGGGGATCGGCCGCTGGTGTCGTATCACGACCACAACGAGGGTCAGGCTCTGCCGCGGCTGATGCGCGCCTTGCACGACGGCAAATCGGTTGTCTATGCCTCAGAGGCCGGAACCCCCTTGGTATCCGATCCCGGATTTGGGCTGGCACGAGCGGCCATTGCCGAAGGTGTCACGCTTCTGGCTGCCCCTGGCCCGTCTGCGGTTCTGTGTGCCCTGACCGTGTCGGGCTTGCCGTCCGATCGGTTTTTGTTTGCCGGGTTTCCGCCGGCCACCCGTGCCGCTCGGCGCAGTTTTCTGACCGATCTGGCCCTGATACAGGCCACAGTTATTTTATACGAATCTCCAAAAAGAATTCAGGAAACATTAGCCGACTCGGTGCAATGTTTTGGAGAGGGACGCCAGGCAGCGGTCTGTCGCGAATTGACCAAACGGTTTGAAGATGTGACACGCGGCAGTCTTGCTGAATTGTCCAAGGCCTATGAGGGACGCGAGGTGAAGGGTGAAATTGTCTTGCTGATTGACCGTGGGCCTCCGGTTCAGGCGACGCAGGAGATGGTGGATGCCGCTTTGGATCATGCGATGGAAAGCATGTCGGTGAAGGATGCCGCAGCAGCCATAGCCGAGGCATTCGGTCTGGCGCGGCGGGACGTGTACCAGCGGGCGTTGTCACTGCGGAAATAGAAGGTGGAGACTGTATGAGCGGACGCAGAAGCTACTATGCCGGATTGTCCGCCGAAGATCAGGTGGAACAGTTTTACAACCGCTCCGGACGGCCTGTCTGCGCTCGACGATGGCGTGGACCCGGCGGGGAAATCGATTTGATCGCGCGTTCCGGGGATGAGGTTATTTTCATTGAAGTCAAACAAGCCCGCACGCACGCTTGGGCAGCCGAGCGCGTGACCCGTCGCCAGATGGCCCGCATTTATGTGTCCGCCGAATGTTTCATCGGTCAAGAACCGTTGGGGCTGAATACATCAGTGCGGTTCGACGTGGCGCTTGTCGACGGGCTTGGCCGGATCGAAGTGATCGAAAACGCTTTCGCGGCGTGACAGGTTTGCATCTTCGACCGGATTGCGCCAAAGCTGGCGCGATCAGGAGGATTGACCATGGCGCTTAAGGTTGCTCTGCAAATGGACCCGATTGGGGCCGTCAATATTGATGCGGACAGCACGTTCCGAATCGCATTGGAAGCGCAGGATCGCGGGCATTCGCTGTTTTACTACTCACCGGACCGGCTGGCCTTTGTTGAAGGCCGGGTGATGGCGCGCGGTTGGCCGATCGAACTGCGGCGTGCGGTCGGGAATCACGTCAGTTTCGGGGCCGAGACGGAGGTGGATCTTTCGGACTACGACGTTGTGTGGCTTCGTCAGGATCCTCCTTTTGACATGGGCTACATCACAACCACCCATCTGCTCGAGATGATCCATCCCAAGACGCTTGTGGTGAATGACCCGTTCTGGGTGCGCAACAGCCCCGAGAAGTTGCTGGTCCTGAGCTTCCCTGACCTGACGCCACCCACTGCGATTGCGCGGGATCTACAGACGATCCGGGCGTTCAAGTCCCGTCATGGCGATATCATCCTGAAGCCGCTTTATGGCAATGGTGGCGCTGGCGTCTTCCGACTGGACCCCAATGACCGCAACCTCGCAAGCCTGCATGAAATGTTCACTGGAATGAACCGGGAACCCCTGATCGTGCAGAAGTTTCTGCCGGCAGTTTCCAAAGGGGACAAGCGCATAATTCTGGTTGATGGCGTGCCGGTCGGTGCGATCAACAGGGTGCCCCAGGCTGGTGAAACCCGCTCCAACATGCATGCTGGCGGACGTCCAGAGAAAATCGGTCTGACAGAGCGCGACCTGGAAATTTGCAGCAGGATCGGTCCGGTTCTCAAGGAAAAGGGACAGGTCTTTGTGGGTATTGACGTGATCGGTGACTGGTTGACCGAGATCAACGTCACGTCTCCGACGGGCATACAAGAGCTGGAGCGGTTCGATGGCACCAATGCCGCCCAAAGGATCTGGGAAGTCATCGAGACCAAGCGTGGCCTTTAGTTTTTGGCAGGGACGGTAAAGCGGTAACTGATGGCTTCGGCGACGTGGGGCTGGCGCACATCTGCCGAACCGTCCAGATCGGCGATGGTGCGGGCCACGCGCAAAACGCGGTGATAGCCGCGCGCAGAAAGCCCCATGCGTTCCGCGACACGAGAGATCAGGGCGCGGCCGTCTGCATCGGGTGAGGCCACTTCTTCCAGAAGGCTGCCCTCCATATCGGCGTTGACCCGGACGTCGGCTCTATTGGCAAACCGTGTATCCTGCCGCGCGCGCGCTTTGGCGACGCGGCTGGCGACGGTTGCCGACGTTTCTCCGGTAGCTGGCAAATCAAGATCGGCATAGGCGACCGGGGGCACATCGACACGCAGATCGAACCGGTCCATCAGGGGGCCAGAGATGCGTCCGAGATAGTCGTCGCCACACAGCGGCGCCTTGCCACAGGCACGCGCCGGCTCTGACAGATAGCCGCACCGGCATGGATTCGCGGCGGCCAATAGCAAGAAGCGGCACGGATAGCGGATATGGGCATTCGCTCTCGCCACCACGACTTCGCCCGTTTCAATCGGTTGCCGCATGGTTTCCAGAACCTGACGCGGGAACTCCGGGAATTCGTCCAGAAACAGGACACCATTGTGGGCCAATGAGATTTCGCCCGGCTTTGCCCCTTTGCCGCCGCCGACAATCGCTGCCATTGACGCTGTATGGTGCGGTTCCCGGAATGGGCGTTCGCGCGAGATACCGCCTTCGGTCAAAAGTCCTGCCAGGGAATGTATCATCGACGTCTCAAGCGCTTCGACGGCAGAAAGGGGCGGCATGATGCCTGGAAGCCGTGCGGCGAGCATGGATTTTCCAGATCCGGGGGTGCCTATCATCAACATGTGGTGGCGGCCGGCCGCAGCAATTTCCATGGAGCGTTTGGCGCGTTCCTGTCCCTTCACCTCGCGCAGATCGCGCCCCGAGGTCGTGGGCAGGATTTCGCCTGCCTCTGCGGGGGTAAGGGGGCATTGCCCGGTGTAGTGGCGCACGACTTCATCCAAGGATGCAGCGGCAAGCACTTCGGTCGCGCCAACCCAGGCTGCCTCCGGCCCGCAGGCCCGTGGGCACAACAGGGCGCGGTCACTTTCAGCGGCAGCCAAGGCAGCGGGCAAGGCGCCGATCACCGGGATCAACCGGCCATCCAACGACAATTCCCCCAAGGCAACGGTTGCTTCGACCTCGTCCTTGGGGATGATGTCGATGGCCGCGAGCAGTGCGAGCGCAATGGGAAGATCGAAGTGTGAGCCTTCCTTGGGAAGGTCGGCGGGGGACAGGTTGATCGTGATCTTTTTGATGGGCAGCGCGATCGACATGGATTGAAGCGCGGCGCGCACCCGTTCTTTCGCCTCGGACACTGCTTTGTCGGGCAATCCGACAACGGTGAAGCCGGGCATTCCGGCGGAAACAGCGCACTGCACCTCGACTAGCCGTGCATTCACGCCCTCAAAGGCGACTGTGTAGGCTTTCGCCACCATGTTACTACCCCGATCCCCTTGCCAAATGGGTAAGGGGTCAGGGTTAGCGAATAGTTAACGCCGCACCAAGGCCATGAATTCTGGCCAAGCTTCCGGGTCAGCAACTGTCTTGTCACGGCAAAAGGCATTGCAAAAGCCGAAACGCCGCCCTTGCAGTTCAAGCGCATGGGTCACGGGGGCACCCGAATACGGGCAAGCGCTGTTTTCAGTCTGAAGCCCTGCAACCTTGTGGGCGACCAAGGGCGTCGGTCCTGGCCAGGGGCGGGTCGGGTAGTCGCGGACATAGAAATCTTGATCCGCGCCATCGACAATACCCATGGCACGCCAGCGGCGAAAGGATGGATGCGCCAGATGGGCCTGCACATAGGCCATTGCTTTGGGGCTGACCGGCAGGTTGTACGTTGCGATGCGGCTGGCGACCGGAGCAAAGAACGCGTCGGCCGCTGAGTAGTCGCCACACAACCACTGACTGGATACTGTTTGATCCCAAGCCCAATTCCAGACCGTTTCAAGCCGTTGCAGATCATCCAGCACCGCTTTGGGGGGTGCACAATCGGTGTAGCTGACGCGCAGATTCATCGGGCAATGCGACCTCAGGGCGACAAAGCCTGAATGCATTTCTGACGCCAGAACGCGCGCCACGGCGCGGGCTTTCGGGTCGGACGGCCAGATCGCGATGTCCGGATGGCGCGATGCCAGCTCTTCGGCAATGGCAAGGCTTTCAGCGACCACGACTCCATCCGGCGTCCGAATGACCGGCACTGTCCGCGCCGGGGGATAGGAAGCCAGCAGGTTGGGCAGTTCGTCGGTGTAAAGCCGGGCACGGTGAAGGGTGTGTGGAATCGCGAACACGTCGAACAGCAGCCAGCCACGCAAGGACCAGCTTGAATAGGCACGATCCGCGATTACAAGATCATAAGGTTCCGACATCGGTAAACTCTCCCCGGTCCTTGCCACGCAACCGCGCCCAGTCTTTCGCGATCACGGCAGTGGCCACGGCACCGCATATCTGTGGAAAACACATAGCGAAAGTCCTGCTTGCAATGCCAACAGTGATTTGTGGGGCCAGACATCAGGGTCTGTGATTGACCTTGACCATGCTCCAGCCAGCGGGTGTCTGCTTCAATTCGGTTACTGACAGGTTGTCGATCTTGTGGCTGAACACTTGTTGCGCAGTCAGGCCAAGGCAGCTTTGCATCGCCGCAAGAATGGCGCCGAAGTGGCATACCACGATGGCATGATCTGGCAGGCGGTCCAGTGCGGCTACCACACGCGCGGTGATGTCGGTCCACCCTTCACCGCCCGGGGCACGGACATCACCCGGCGTTTCCCAGAAGGCACGGATATGCGCCGGATCGTCGGCCTCGGCCTCGGCAAAGCTGCGCATCTCCCAGGCCCCGAAATTGATCTCGCGGAGGGCAGGGTCATGCGCAAGCCGAGGGCGCGACGGCAGGGAGAGCGCATCGGCGGTTGCTACAGCGCGTAAAAGGTCGGATGAGATCAGTGGCGCGTCCTGTGGCAGGTGATCCGAAAGTCGGGTGATAGCGGCGTGGTCCGACAGATCCGCCGCAAGATCCGTCCAGCCGACCATCACTTTGGCGTGAGTGGGGCCATGACGCACAAGGTGCAGACGCCTCATAAAACGCCCTCGGGCAGGCTGCCTTTCAGCATGATCGGAAGGCCGGCCATGACACCAACAACCAAACCGGCGCGGGCGGCGATCATCTGGTTCAGGCGTCCTTGCGCATCGCGGAACTGTCGGGCAAGCGCGTTGTCCGGCACGATTCCCCAGCCAACCTCGTTAGAGACGACGACCACTGGTGCGGGGCTGCTGCACAACGTGTCAACCAGCTTTTGGCAGCTTTCGGCCAGATCTTGGCCGTCAAGCAGCATATTCGTCAACCAAAGCGTCGCACAGTCGAGCAAAACTGTAAACTCAGGTTTACACATCGCAAAAGCTTCTGCAATATTCAGAGGTGCCTCGACTGTGGTCCAATCCGGTCCGCGATCAATCTGGTGGCGGGAAATGCGGTCACGCATTTCGTCATCAAAGGCCTGTGCGGTGGCGATATACAGCCGTGGCCGCCCGGATGACGTGACAAGCTGTTCTGCGATACGCGACTTGCCCGAACGCGCACCGCCGATGACGAGCGTTAGAGCGGGCAAAGAAAAAGTCGATATGTGAAGTGATCCGGCCGAGGTCACGCTGCGTAGAACCTTTCAAAAGCGGAGAGCACTCCGCACGAATGTTGCGACTGGGGGTTCGAAAATGGCACTGGACGGATATAACGACCAAACCATGTCCCGCCAAGCGATGCGGGCGGAATTGTTGGATGCCGAGACGGAATTGCGGCTGGCCTATGCGTGGCGCGACCAGCGCGACGAACAGGCGTTGCACCGGTTGGTGACTGCCTACATGCGGCTTGCGATCAGTATGGCGGCAAAGTTCCGTCGCTATGGTGCGCCGATGCCGGATTTGATCCAGGAAGCGTCCCTTGGTCTGATGAAAGCCGCTGACAAGTTCGATCCTGATCGTGGCGTGCGATTTTCCACATATGCGGTGTGGTGGATAAAAGCGAGTATTCAGGACTATGTGATGCGCAACTGGTCGATGGTGCGGACGGGATCGACCAGCAGCCAGAAGGCACTGTTTTTCAACCTGCGCCGCGTGCAGGCGAAATTGGAGCGCGAGGCGTCGCAACGCGGTGAAACGCTGGACCAGTTCCAGTTGCGCCAGATGGTGGCGACCGAAGTTGGCGTGCCGCTGGCAGACGTGGAGATGATGGAAGGCAGGCTTTCGGGGTCTGATTTTTCACTGAACGCAACGCAGTCATCCGACGAAGATGGGCGCGAATGGATTGATGCGCTGGAGGACGATACGGCTCAGGCTGCCGAGAATGTCGAATTGGCGCATGACGCAGAACGACTTCGGGGTTGGCTGATAAAGGCGATGCAAGCCTTGAACCCACGCGAACGGTTCATCGTGGCCGAACGCAAACTCCGCGATGCGCCGCGGACGCTTGAGTCTTTGGGTGAGGAATTGGGGCTGTCCAAAGAGCGGGTCCGTCAGCTTGAAGCCGCAGCCTTTGCGAAGATGCGCCGCAATCTGGAAAGCCAGACCCGCGAAGTTCAGCACTTTTTGCTATGAGGATATTGGTTCTGCTGCTGGGCCTGCTGGGCGCTGCGCCTTGGGCCTGGGGTGCTCAGATCAGCGGTGACGTGCTTGATGCCGTCCCGCGCGCTGATGTCGTGGTGTTGGGCGAAGTGCATGACAACCCAGAGCATCACATGAATCAGGCTAGGGCGGTCTTTTCGCTGTCACCAAAAGCGGTGGTGTGGGAAATGCTGAGCGCCGATGCCGCTGGGCGGGTGCCGTCTGACATCGGAAACCCTGCGCGTGTGGCGCAGGCACTGGG
>JBKBWK010000009.1:0-90201 GCA_046313895.1 Paracoccaceae bacterium | reverse complement strand
GATCAGGTGCCCGGTTTTCCGCCACCGGCACACTATGCCGATCTGGATTTCTGAGCGGGGCTCTGCCCCGCACCCCGGGATATTTATGAACAGATGACCCTCAGGCGCGCAGGCTGAGGCTTGCGATGCCGAGGGTTTGCAGTACCTTTGCCTCGATCTGGGATGCGTCCATACCGGCGGCGCGATACATCGCTTCGGGCGAGGCGTGGTCGATGAACGTGTCAGGCAGAACCATGGAGCGGAATTTAAGGCCAGCGTCGAAAACGCCGTCTTCGGCCAGAAGCTGCGCCACATGGCTGCCAAAACCGCCGATGGCGCCTTCTTCGATGGTGATCAGCGCCTCGTGATTGCGTGCGAGGTTCAGCATCATGTCGCGGTCCAGCGGTTTGGCAAAGCGGGCATCGACGACGGTCGGGGTCAGGCCCTTTTGCGCGAGGCTTTCGGCGGCCTTGAGGGTTTCGGACAGCCGCGTACCGAAGGACACCAAGGCAATCCCGTTTCCGGACTGGATCAGGCGGGCCTTGCCGATGGCCAGAGGCGTGCCCCGCGACGGAAGTTCGACGCCGACGCCATCTCCGCGTGGGAAGCGAAAGGCGATGGGGCCTTCGTCATGTGCGACAGCTGTCGCGACCATATGGGCCAGTTCCGCCTCGTCTGCCGCTGCCATCACCACCATGCCCGGCAAGTTGGCCAGGAACGCCACGTCAAAGCTGCCGGCATGTGTCGCACCATCGGCGCCGACCAGACCGGCGCGGTCGATGGCAAAGCGCACGGGCAGTCGCTGGATGGCGACATCATGCACCACCTGATCGTAGCCGCGTTGCAGGAAGGTGGAATAGATCGCACAAAACGGTTTCATACCGCCCGCAGCAAGGCCAGCCGAGAACGTCACGGCATGTTGTTCGGCAATGCCCACATCAAAGCAACGGCGGGGAAAGCGGTCGGCAAACAGGTTCAGGCCGGTACCGTCGGGCATCGCCGCAGTGACGGCGACGATCTTTGCGTCGTGTTCCGCCTCGGCGATCAGGGATTGCGCGAAAACCTTGGTGTAACTGGGTGCGTTGGAGGCGGCTTTTGCCTGTATTCCGGTCAGCACGTCGAATTTGGCCGTTGCATGGCCCTTGTCGCGTGCGGCTTCGGCAGGGGCGTAGCCTTTGCCCTTTTTGGTCAGCACATGCAGCAGGATGGGGCCGGTGGCCCGCGCCTTGGCGGTGCGCAGGATCGGCAGAAGCTGATCAAGGTCGTGGCCGTCAACCGGACCGATGTAGGAAAAGCCCAATTCTTCGAACAGGGTGCCGCCCATCGCCATTCCCTTGAGCATTTCCTTGGCACGGCGCGCGCCATCCTGGAAGGGTTGCGGCAAGAGGCCAAGCGCGCCTTTGGCGGCGGCTTTCAGGTCTTGGAGCGGAGCTTCGGCGTAAAGGCGGCTGAGATAGCTGGACAAGGCACCAACCGGGGGGGCAATCGACATTTCATTGTCGTTCAGAATGACAAACAGCCGCTTTTTCAGATGGCCAGCGTTGTTCATCGCTTCGAACGCCATCCCGGCCGACATTGACCCATCGCCGATTACGGCCACAGCGTCGCCGGGATCGCCGCCCAGATCGGCAGCCATGGCAAAGCCAAGCGCCGCCGAAATCGAGGTCGAGGAATGAGCGGCGCCAAACGGATCGTAGGGCGACTCGGACCGCTTGGTGAAGCCGGACAGACCGCCCTCCATACGCAGGGTCCGGATGCGGTCGCGCCGTCCGGTCAGGATCTTGTGCGGATAGCATTGGTGTCCTACATCCCAGATGATCTTGTCGCGCGGGGCGTCGAACACGGCATGCAGGGCGACGGTCAGTTCGACCACACCCAGACCTGCGCCCAGATGGCCGCCCGTGACCGACACCGCAGAGATCGTTTCGGCGCGCAATTCATCGGCCAGTTGCCGCAGCTCGCGATCGGAGAGGGCTTTCATATCCGATGGCAGCGTAACGCGGTCAAGCAGAGGAGTTGGGGGTCGGTTGGTCATGTGTTCTTCTGCCTTTGGGCCCTAGTTTTTGCGCGCGATCACGAAGCGGGCGGCGTCTTTGAGGGTTTGCGCCTTGCTGCCATAAGCCGCAAGGTGGCCTTCCGCCTCAGCCACCAGAGCGCGTGCCCGAGCCTGCGCGCCCGCAAGCCCGAGGAGCGACACGAAGGTGGCCTTGCCTGCATCGGCATCCTTGTGCAGCCGCTTGCCGGCCTGTGCCTCGTCGCCTGTCTCGTCCAGAATGTCGTCGGCGATCTGGAAGGCCAATCCCAGAGCGGTTGCGTAGGCGCGCAGCGGCGCGGGATCTGCCCCGGCAATCACCGCGCCCGCCTCGGCGGACCAGCGGATCAGCGCGCCTGTCTTGCCGGCCTGAAGCCGGGAAATCTGGTCGAGTGTCAGGGGTGTTTCCGAGGTTTCAGCGGCAATATCAAGAGCTTGCCCCAAAACCATTCCCTCGGCCCCGGACGCGATTGCCAGACCACGCACCAAGGCGATGCGGGTGTCGCCCGACCCCAGTGCCGGATCGCACAGAAGTTCGAAAGCCAGCGTCTGCAGCGCGTCGCCGGCAAGAACGGCGGTCGCCTCATCCCATTTGACATGCACGGTCGGATGGCCACGGCGCAGGTCATCGTCGTCCATGCAGGGCATGTCATCATGCACCAGGCTATAGGCGTGCAGCGCCTCGACCGCTGCCGCAGCACTTATGGCGCGGTCCACTGGCACACCCAGCATGGCGGCGCTTTCCAGCACCAGAAAACCGCGCAGACGTTTGCCACCCGCCACCGCATAGCGCATGGCGTGGATGACCGGTTCATCGGCACGATCTGCAAGGATCTGGTCCAGACGGGCCTGGATCAGGGCTGCCGCACGGGTCAGGGCTTGGGGAAAGCTCACATCCCCTCCACCGGTGTTGCGCCGATTGCGCGGCCCTCGGCGGCACGGATCAGATCCACTTTTTCTTCGGCGTCTTTCAGTTTGGCCTCGCAGTGCGCCTTCAGCGCCGCGCCGCGTTCATAAAGCGCAATCGATGCGTCAAGCGCCACGTCGCCGCGTTCCAGCTGGCCGACGACCTGCTCCAGCGCGGCCATGGCGTCTTCGAAGCTCATTTCGCCCACGGGTTTGTCGGTCATGCGCTTTGCCTTCCCAGTTCTTTCAGATGCGCGGCCACACTATCGGCCAACGCGTCCAGATCATAGCCGCCCTCCAGCGACGATACCACCCGGCCCGCGCAGCATTCATCGGCCAGATCGCAAATCGCCTTGGTCAGCCATGCGAAATCGGCGGTGTCCCACATCAGCCCGGCCAAGGGGTCTGACCGGTGCGCGTCAAAGCCTGCGCTGATGATCACCAGTTCCGGTTGCCAGTCCCTCATATCGTTCAGGACAGGGGTCCAGGCTGCCCGCATCTGCGCCCCACCCGAGCCTTCAGGAAGCGGCAGGTTGGTGATCTGCCCATGCGCGCCACGTTCGCGCGGATCCCCCGAACCGGGGTAAAGCGGCATCTGATGCGAAGATATGAAGCGCACCCGTGGTTCGTCCCACAGCAGATCCTGCGTGCCGTTGCCATGATGGACGTCAAAATCCAGCACCGCCACGCGGGTCAGGCCGTGCTTGTCCAGCGCGCGCTTTGCCCCAATCGCCACGGTGCCGAACAGGCAAAACCCCATCGCGGTTTCCCGTTCGGCATGGTGTCCTGGCGGGCGGGCGGCCACAAAGGCGCGTCCCCCATTGGTCAGCACATGATCGACTGCTGCGCAGACCCCGCCCACGCCCCGCATCGCTGCCGCAAAGGATCCGGGCGACAGGAAGGTGTCGCCATCCACCTGCGCCCAGCCCTGCGACGGCACCCGCGCGCGAACGCGGTCAACATAGTGCTGGGGATGGCATCGCAACACGTCGTCCACCATGCCCATGGGTGCATCCTGGCGGACCACCGGCAGCCCCAGAAAACCGCGCTCCACTGCTTGCAGCCGCGCCACCTGTTCGGGGTGGCCGGGGGGCGTCACATGGGACAGGCAATCGTTGTGTGTCAGGACCAGAACCATTCGTGCCTCGCTGTCGGGATGGGCCTGTTTATCACCACTTGCCCCGTGCTTGAATATGGCCCGAGACTCGCGGGTGAACAGGGATGGTGCCCTTTGGCATCAAGGCGCGGCCATGTCATCAAGCCTTTACTTGCGCGCCCCCCCCGCTTTCGGCTTATATGCCGGATCATTTGACGAGAGATGCAATGCAAGACGGACCCGCTGCCTACCAGACCCCAGACCTGCCTGCGGCAGAGGAATTCACCGACCCCGCCGCTGCCGTGGACCGTCTGGAGGACCTTTACGCCAAAGCCACGACGTTTCTGGCCGACCATTTCAGTGCGACAGTTACACGCGGAAAGCCGCACACCCGCATCCGGGCGTTTTACCCGGAAATCCGTCTGACAGTCACCAGCCACACCAAAGCCGACTCGCGCCTGTCCTTTGGGCATGTCGCCAGCCCCGGCACCTATGCCACAACGGTCACGCGCCCCGACCTGTTCCGCAATTACCTGATCCAGCAGCTTGGTCTGTTGATCGAAAATCATGGTGTGTCGGTGCAGATCGGACCATCGGAAACGCCGATTCCCGTGCATTTTGCGGTGGCCGGGAATCCTGCCGTGTCGGTGCCGCAAGAAGGAGTACTGGAATTTTCGCTGCGCGATGTATTTGACGTGCCGGATCTGGCCACAACCAACGATGACATCGTGAACGGAACCCGCAGCGAGAACCCGGATGGCTCGATGCCGCTGGCACCGTTCACGGCACAGCGGGTGGATTATTCGCTTGCCCGGTTGTCGCACTACACCGCCACCGACCCACAGCATTTCCAGAACCATGTGCTGTTCACCAACTACCAATTCTATGTGGACGAATTCGAAGGCTACGCCCGGCAGGTTCTGGCGGATCCGGCTTCGGGCTACACCGCTTTTGTGGCCACCGGGAACCAGATCATCACCTCGGCCGATGGGGTGCTGCATCCATCGGGTAAGACCCCACAGATGCCGACCTATCACCTGAAGCGCGCTGACGGGCAGGGGATCACACTGGTCAATATCGGCGTTGGTCCATCCAATGCAAAAACCGCCACCGACCATATCGCAGTGCTGCGCCCGCATGCCTGGTTGATGGTGGGGCATTGTGCGGGCCTGCGCAATTCGCAGTCGATGGGCGATTTCGTGCTGGCCCATGCCTATCTGCGCGAAGACCATGTTCTGGACGATGATCTTCCGGTCTGGGTGCCGATCCCGGCCTTGGCCGAAATCCAGATTGCGCTGCAAGAGGCGGTGGCCGAGGTCACGCAACTGGAAGGCTATGAGCTGAAGCGCATCATGCGCACGGGCACCGTCGCCACCATCGACAACCGCAACTGGGAACTGCGCGACCAGTCCGGCCCGGTCAAACGTCTGTCGCAGTCCCGCGCCATCGCGCTGGATATGGAAAGCGCCACCATCGCGGCCAACGGTTTCCGGTTCCGGGTTCCCTACGGCACGCTGTTGTGTGTCTCGGACAAGCCACTGCATGGCGAGCTGAAGTTGCCTGGCATGGCCAGCGATTTCTACAAGACTCAGGTCAGCCGCCATCTGCAGATCGGCATCCGTGCGATGGAACGCTTGCGTTTGATGCCGATTGAGCGGATTCACAGCCGGAAGTTGCGCAGCTTTGAGGAAACAGCGTTCCTTTGACCGCGCATTTTCGGCTGTCACGCACTGTTGGGGCTTGATTTGCGCGGAAAAACCCTGTGTAGCGAAACGCGTCGCCGGAAACGGCCCACAATCATCCGAGGCCCCGCCTGATGGCGGTGGCCAGAAACAAGGAAGAAGAATATGACCAAACCGATGACCAAGACCCAACTCGTTGCTGCCATTGCCGACGCCATGGGTGCCGACAAAAAGGTTGCCGGCTCTGCGCTGGACGCAATCGTTGACGTCGTTACCCGTGAAGTTGCCGCTGGCGGTTCGGTTACGCTGCCGGGTCTTGGCAAGGTTGCCTGCAAAGCCCGCCCCGAGCGTCAGGTCCGCAACCCGGCCACCGGCGAGACGATGACCAAGCCAGCCGACAAGCAGGTGAAATTCGCCATCGCCAAGGCACTGAAAGACAGCGTCAACGCCTGAGCGCTGCGGCAGGTCTGACCCATGCAAAGGCTGCCCTTGGCGGGGCAGCCTTTTTTGTCAGCCATAGAATTCTATGGCTCTTGGATAAAGTACATCGGCGGAACGTGCGATTTATGGTTGCGAGGTTGGGTTCATCCAAGAAAACTGCATGGGCGCCGAGGGTCTTTTCCAGGTTTCTGCCGCGACACCCTCGCCGATACCGGTGGGCCAGATAAAACAAGAGTACGGTATGCTTGGTCAAACCAAACCAAGGGTTAGGTGATTTGATGATTTCGACAGAATTGACAGAGTGGTTCAATGCGCGCTGGTTTGGTGACATGGGGGCAATTGACGGGCAGGACGTTGCCTTCATCGCGGACCTGATTGCCGAGGCAAAACCACGAACGGTGGTCGAGATCGGCTGTGCGAGCGGAATGTCGAGTTGTGTGTTGGCCTCGCTTATGTCGCATAATGGCGGCGGTGCCCTGCACAGCTTTGACCTGCTCGACCATTACTATGTCGATCCGACCAAACCCGTCGGGTATATGATCGACGAGGCTTTGCCGCATCCCGGCGTGACCATTACGGTCCATCGTGGAAAAACCTGTCTTGACGTTGGCGAACACATCCAAGAGCCGATTGATCTGTGCTTCATAGATGCCGCCCACAAACATCCTTGGCCGCTGATCGACACGCTGGGTATTTTGCCGCTTGTGAAGCCCGGTGGGATCATCATTCATCATGATCTGAAAATGTATTGCTCGACTTGGGGGAACAGCTATGCCACCGGGCCGCGGCATGTGTTTGATCAGGCGCCTGTGCACAGCCGGATTTTTCCCACCGATGACAATCAGGCGCTTGGCCGATCATTGATGAAATCGCGCTCGGTCAGCCACAACATCTTTGCGTTGCGGGTGCCCGAAACCGGACGCGCCTATGGTGCCCGCCTGGGTGAGGGCTTCTTTCTGGGCTGGGACAAACAAGAGCACCGCCTGATCCCCCTTGCCTTTGCCTCCAGGTTCCAAGCGTTTATCGGCGAAAACTATGGACCTTGGGTCGGACAGGCGTTTGCCGAAGGCATGCGCCGCTACTCTGACCCGCCCGAGGCGCCGCAGGCCCCGGTTGCGCCATTGAAGCCAGGCTTTGTCCGGCGGGTGTTGCGCAAGATCAATGTGCGATAGTTCCGCAGTCATGGACCGGTAGCGGCAGCGGATCTGAAACAAACCTCACGCAGCTTTTCATGGCATGTGATCGGCAAGCAGGACATGCTTTCGGTATCATGAAAAGGAGATATGCCATGCGCCTGTCTGATCTGAAACGCCTGATTGCCCCGGTCACCCTGCCAAAGCCCATCAAGCTGCCGCGCCTTGGAGCGGCAGCTTGAATCAGCCTATTTTGCCGCGCAGACCGCCGGTCTGACCACGATCCAACAGAAGATGGTCCAGCAAGACGCAGGCCATCATCGCCTCCCCCACCGGAACGGCGCGTATGCCGACGCACGGGTCGTGACGACCCTTGGTGATCAGGTCGACTTCTTGGCCCGCCTGATTGATGGTCCGACGTGGAGTCAGGATGCTTGACGTTGGTTTCACCGCAAAACGGCACACCACCGGCTGACCGGTCGAGATACCCCCCAAGATACCGCCTGCGTGGTTTGACAGGTATTCCGGTCCGTTTGTGCCCATGCGGATCTCGTCCGCGTTGTCCACACCGGTCAGACCCGCTACTGCCATACCATCGCCGATCTCGACCGCTTTCACCGCATTGATGCTCATCATCGCGCTAGCAAGGTCGCTGTCGAGCTTGCCATAAAGTGGTGCGCCCAGACCGGGCGGCACGCCTTCGCCCACGACCTCGATCACTGCGCCAACCGAATTGTGCGACAGGCGCAGAGCATCCAGATATGCCGCCCATTCGACGGTCGCGACAGGATCAGGGCACCAGAACGGGTTTTCACCGATCACCGCCGCATCGAACCGGCTGCGGTCGATGCCTTTGGTTCCCATCTGCACCATGTAGCCGGTGATCCGCAGATCCGGCACCAATGCAGCGAGCGCGGCGCGCGCCACGCCGCCGGCTGCAACGCGCGATGCGGTTTCGCGCGCCGACGACCGCCCGCCCCCCCGATAGTCGCGATGACCGTATTTCTGGTGATAGGTGATATCGGCATGGCCTGGGCGGAAGGCGGTCGCAATGTCACCATAGTCTTTCGACCGCTGGTCAGTGTTTTCGATCA
Organism: Paracoccaceae bacterium; assembly: GCA_046313895.1. Taxonomy (GTDB): domain Bacteria; phylum Pseudomonadota; class Alphaproteobacteria; order Rhodobacterales; family Rhodobacteraceae; genus Pseudotabrizicola. The sequence continues at coordinate 81,838 of JBKBWK010000009.1, read as the reverse complement.
TCAACTGGATCGAGGTGCCCGTCGTGCGCCCTTCAAACACGCCCGAGAGGATGCGCACCTCATCCGGCTCTTTTCGCTGCGTCGTGAATTTTGATGTGCCGGGTTTGCGCCTGTCCAGCCAAGGCTGAAGATCGGCTTCGGTCAAGGCAATGCCGGGTGGACAGCCGTCGACCGTGCAGCCAATGGCCGGGCCATGGCTTTCGCCCCAGGTGGTCACGCGGAACAAGTGGCCGAAGGTGTTAAGGCTCATGGCAGTCTCCCCTGTCGTCGAGGGTTTATGGGAAAACCGGATGGGAATGAAGGGGGGACTTGGCTTGGGGTCTGGCTTGACGGGTCAAGGCGGGCCATCGCACGGCCGCAGACCAATGCGGTTCAGGCGAAAGGCCATGGTCGGGGCCAGCGTGGGGCGATAAGATACCGGCATGACCGAAGCCCTGAAATCCCGTCTGCACGCCCGCGCCATTGACGAAGGATTCGCGGCGATGCGTGTGACCACGCCTGATGCCATTCCGCAGGCGGCCGAACGGCTGGCCGCTTTTGTTGCTGAAGCCCGCCATGGTCAAATGGCCTGGATGGCCGAACGGATGGCATGGCGGGGCGATCCAGGTGCACTGTGGCCAGATGCGCGTTCGGTCATCATGCTGGCCGAAAGCTATGCGCCCGACGCGAACCCTTTGCCACTGTTGCAGCAAAGGGATCGTGGCGTGATTTCGGTCTATGCCCAGGGCAAGGATTACCACGATCTGGTCAAGCGGCGGCTGAAGCGGTTGGGTCGGTGGCTGATCGACCAGTCGCCCAAGGATCGTCCAGCCGAGATCAAGGTGTTTGTCGATACCGCCCCGGTCATGGAAAAGCCGCTGGCACAGGCAGCGGGTCTTGGATGGCAAGGCAAGCACACCAACCTTTTGTCGCGCGATCTGGGCAACTGGTTTTTTCTTGGGGCGATTTTCACCACTCTGGATTTGCCCAAAGACCCGCCCGAGACCAGCCATTGTGGCACCTGCACCGCCTGCCTTGATGTTTGCCCGACAGGGGCTTTTCCAGCGCCCTATCAACTGGACGCCCGGCGCTGCATTTCCTATCTGACGATCGAACATTCTGGCCCGGTGGATCCTGTCTTGCGTCCGCTGATGGGCAACCGGATTTATGGCTGCGATGATTGCCTTGCCGTCTGTCCATGGAACAAGTTTGCGGTGGCCGCGCGCGACATTGGCTATCTGCCCAAGCACGGTGCTCCTCGGTTGGCAGAATTGGCACAGTTGGATGATGCCGCTTTCCGAAGCCGGTTTGCAGGTGGTCCGATCAAGCGGATCGGGCGCGGTCGTTTTGTGCGAAACGTGCTCTATGCCATCGGAAACTCTGGTGATGCGGGCCTGCGTGGGGTGGCGCAAGAGCGATGTGAAGATGATGATCCGACAGTGGCCGATGCCGCACGCTGGGCTGTCTCACGCCTTTAGCGGCTGCGCAGATGGTCGCGCAGGGTTGTGATCTGATCACGCAAATGCGTGAGATCCTCAGCCGAAAGCCCTGATTTCTGCAGCACACATTCCGGAATATGTGCGGCGCGATGCTTCAACGCCTGTCCAGCATCGGTCAGAGACACGTTGACCTGCCGTTCATCCTTGCCATCACGGCTGCGGGTGACGAAGCCGCGCTCTTCCAGCCGCTTCAGAAGCGGTGTCAGTGTGTTCGATTCAAGCTGCACCTGACGTCCAAGCGCGCCGACGGTCTGAATGTCGGTTTCCCATAGTGCGGTCAGCACAAGGTATTGCGGGTAGGTCAACCCAAGGTCATCCAGCAACGGCTTGTAGACATGCTGCATGGCATGGGTGGCTGAGTACAGCGCAAAACAAATCATATCAGGCAGGGCAAGTGTCATGCGCAGAATGTAATCGCGTGCGATTAAATCGCAAGCGGGTTGACGCATGATCGTAAGCCGCATATGTTTATCGCATACGATTAAATCGTAAGCGAAGGGAAAAATAATGTCTGTTGATGTTAAGTATTGGACGGAATCGCATGCCACCGGTGGCGGCCGCAATGGTCTGTCCAAACTGGTGGATGGCAAGCTTACCGTGACCATGACCAGCCCCAAGGAACTGGGCGGATCAGGTGCCGGGCATAACCCTGAAGAGCTGCTCGCGGTCGGATATGCCGCCTGTTATCTGGGTGCCATGCGCTTTGCCGCGACCAGCGAAAAGCTGGGCACGGTGCCAGAGGATACCAGTGTGAATGCGCATGTCGGTATTGGACCGCGCAGCGATGGCGGGTTCGGACTGAAGATCAAACTGGTTGTGACCATGCCGGGGGTCGAACGGTCTGTGGCGGAAAAGATTGCCGAGCGTGGCCATTTCATCTGCCCCTATTCCAACGCGACCAAGGGCAATATCGATGTAGTGACCGAAGTCGCGTAAGCTGGTTCACGCTTGCCGGGTGTCTTGGCTTTTGTCGGGGGGTTTGGTGTTCCAGTGATTCTGGGGTAAAGTCTACGCCCTGATCCATTGATGGAGGACCGCATGCAACGTGACCCAAAGGGCCGCCATATGGCCGATAGCCGCGCGCCAAGCACGGGAAGCAAAACTGCGCAGTTCCTGCGATTGGCACGCGAAAAGCGCGAGACGTTTCACACCGGTCGCGCGCCTGCAGGGACTTCACGGCTTACGCAATTTCTGCGTATTGCGCGGGGACGGACGGCATGAACTTGACGGCGAAAGCTGAAACGGGGTGCCGGCTGGCGCCCCGTTTCAAGTCCTGTTGTCAGGCGCGGACCAGCTTTTCGTAGTCCAGAGATACTTGTTTGCACAAATCGCCAACTTCGAAATTGTAGTCGCCGATCTGACCGACCGGGGTAACTTCTGCTGCGGTGCCAGTGAGGAAACATTGCTGGAAGCTTTCCAGTTCAGACGCTTCAATCCGACGTTCGTGGACAGTCACACCCATGCCCTTGAGCATGCCAATCACGGTCTGGCGGGTGATCCCGTTCAGGATCGCGTCGGGGATCGGCGTATGCACTTCCCCATCCTTGACGAAAAAGATATTCGCTCCGGTCGCCTCAGCCACATAGCCGCGGTAGTCGAACATCATGGCGTCTGAACAGCCCTTGGCCTCGGCCGCGTGCTTGGACATGGTGCAGATCATGTAAAGTCCCGATGCCTTGGCAGCGTGTGGAATGGTTTCCGGCGACGGGCGTTTCCATTTGGCGATATCCAGCTTCGCGCCTTTGAATTTCGCGTCGCCGTAGTAGTTGCCCCATGACCAGACAGCCACCGCCATGCGGATCGGATTGCGCTTTGCCGCCACGCCCATGTCTTCGCCGGCGCCGCGCCATGCCAGTGCCCGAACGTAGGCGTCGGTCAGGTTGTTGGCCTGCAACACGGCATCCTTGGCGGCTTCGATCTCGTCCACCGAATAGGGCAATGGCATATCCAGAAGCTCACCCGATTTGCGCAGCCGTTCAGAATGTTCCCGGCTTTTGAAGATCTTGCCGTTGTAGCACCGCTCGCCCTCGAACACGGCGCTGGCATAATGCATGGCATGGGTCAGGATGTGGACATTGGCATCGCGCCAATCCACCAGTTTTCCATCCATCCAAATGAACCCATCACGATCGTCATAGCCAGCCATCAATGCCCCCTGTCATTCGCAAAGTTGCGCCAGATATGTCCAAAGTGGGCATAATATTGCGCGAAACCGAACGTGGGCTATCAGTTGGTTCTTGGAAAGTCAACAAGGCTGACGTAACTTCACCAACAGGCACGGAGGCATGCATGGCAGACCAAACCCCCAGCGGCGAAAGCCTGCTGTTCCTGACGGACGAGCAGTTGCGCAAAGGGATCGAGGCGATGTTCTTTGCCTATCGAGGATTTACCGCTGATCCGGACCGCATTCTTGAAGGCAAGGATTATGGCCGCGCGCATCACCGGGCGATCCATTTCATCCACCGCTCTCCCGGCACAACGGTATCGAATCTTCTGGCCATCCTGGGGGTTACAAAGCAGTCATTGAACCGCGTATTGCGGACATTGGTCGAAGATGGGCTGGTCGAGGCGCGGGTCGGTCGCCGCGACAAACGCGAGCGGCACTTGCACCTGACGACCAAGGGGCAGGACCTTGAGCGTGAATTGTCGGATGCTCAGCGTGCACGGATGCGGGCAGCCTATCGTGCCGCCGGGCCACAGGCGGTGGCAGGATTCCGGCAGGTGCTGGAGGCGATGATGGACCCGGAATTGCGCCGGCAGTATCAAGGGTTGAAGGAGAGCGGCGCATGACACAAGGTGACGCGCATCTGCTGGTGGTCGATGATGACGAACGGATCCGGGGACTTTTGCAAAAGTTTCTGGTCCGAAACGGCTTTCTGGTGTCCGTGGCGCGCGATGGTGCGCAGGCCCGTCGCCTGCTGGCGGGACTGGAGTTCGACATGATCGTTCTGGATGTGATGATGCCGGGGGAAGATGGCATCACTTTGACCCGTGAATTGCGGCAGAAGATCACAACGCCGATCCTGCTTTTGACCGCCAAGGGAGAAACGGCCAGCCGGATCGAGGGGTTCGAGGCCGGGGCAGACGACTATCTTGGCAAACCGTTTGAGCCAAAAGAGCTCTTGTTGCGCATAAACGCCATCCTGCGCCGGGTGCCCCAGATGCGCCCCGATTCTGCGCCCAAAGTGCTGCATCTAGGTTCGGTGCGCTATGATCTGGACCGTGGCGAATTGTGGCGCGGCCCCGATCCGGTGCGGCTGACAGCGACGGAAGCGGCATTGATGCGGTTGTTCTCAGCCCATCCCGGCCACGCGATCAGCCGCGAAAAGTTGGTCGCCGATCTGGGCCGTGACGATGCCGCACAGGAACGCGCGGTGGATGTGCAGATCACACGCTTGCGCCGCAAGATTGAGGATGACCCAAAGCAACCACGCTATCTGCAAACCGTGCGGGGCGAAGGCTACATGCTTCAACCCGATTGAAGGGAGTCGTCCGCTGTGGCTGTGTCAACCTGCGCCGCCATGACGCCAAATCGCTATCAGTCCGCGTTGCGCCGCGTGATCGGGATCCTTTTCGGCGGCTGCGGGTCCGTAGATCTGCACCTCTAGAAGCGTGACGCCCGGGCGTTGCGACAGGGCAGCGTCAAAACCCATGGACCGGTACACGCCTGCGTTTATCGACAATGTGAACAGGGCACCGGGGGCGGCCTGGCTTTCAAGTCGCGCAATGGCTTCAGGACCGACATGGCCATGGGTGAAGGTTCCCGAAGACACGATCCCCGCATAGGGGCCGGTCAGGGCAAGAGGCCGGGTGATATCGGCGCAATGAAGATGGCGATACAGGGCCTTTATCTTTGCAGTCGCGAGCATTGCCTGTGACAGATCGACCGCATCAATCTTGTCCTCGAAGCCCATGTTGCGCAGGTTCTGCGCCAGCAAACCCGTTCCTGCGCCCACGTCAAGCACCGGGCCGGTGCCACCATGCGCCAAAAACGCGGCAGCGACATGAGCGGGCAGGCGGTAATCCATGTCAGCGGCAAAGCCGGCATCGTAGCTGGCGGCCCATTCGGCATAAAGCCGGGCACACTCGTCCGGGCCGTTCAGGGAAAAGGCTTTGTAAAGATCGGACATGACCCAAGCATTAACCGGCGATGATCGTCGATCAAGTGGCTTGCAGGGCGCCGGGTGACAAGGGATAGTCAATCTTATGAAAACGCTGCTTTCCCTTGGACATGGCTATAGCGCCGACGCGTTGGCCCGTCTGATGATCCCACAAGGATGGACCGTCATCGGCACCACCCGACGTGCTGACAAGATCGGCCCTCTGCGCGATGCCGGCATCGAGCCGCTGCTTTGGCCGGGCGATCTTGGCCCGGCCTTGGCGCGGGCGACGCACATCCTTGTCTCGGCCGGGCCTGACGCGGCGGGGGATCCGTTTCTGGCCGCATGGCCGGGAATTGCCGGTGCAAACGTGGACTGGGTCGGTTATCTGTCCACAACCGGAGTTTATGGGGATCATCAGGGCGGATGGGTGGATGAAGACACACCCCTGACCCCGTCCAGCCCACGCGGTGCGCATCGCGTGTTGGCCGAAAAACAATGGCAAGCCACAGGTTTGCCTGTTCACATATTCCGCCTTGCTGGCATCTACGGTCCCGGCCGCGGGCCATTCGAAAAGGTGCGAGACGGCACCGCACGCCGGATCATAAAGCCGGGCCAGTTTTTCAGCCGCATTCATGTTGACGACATCGCGCAGGTTCTTGCGGCTTCAATCGTACGGCCCAACCCCGGTAAAGCCTATAATGTCTGCGATGATGAACCGGCCCCGCCTGAAGATGTGCTGTCGCATGCGGCGGCCCTGCTTGGACTGCCCGAACCCCCTGCCGTCCCCTTCGATCAGGCCGATATGACCCCGATGGCGCGCAGCTTCTATTCCGAATCAAAACGGGTGAGGAATGACCGCATCAAGGACGACCTTGGGGTTCGTCTGCTGTATCCGTCCTATCGCGAAGGTCTTTCCGCCCTTTTGGCGACGGACTGACTTTCCGCTTGCACCCGGTGTTCAACTGCCTATCTTCCACCTCACCTCGGGGTGCCCAGCGGTTGATCTGGTGGGCTGAGATGCGAAAGCGGACCCGTTGAACCTGAACCGGATCATACCGGCGGAGGGAAGGTGCGAAGGATGAACTCCAAGCCCGACCTGTTCCGTCGCAATTGGAGGAAGACATGAAGACTTCGATCCTTGCGGCTGGTGTTTGCCTGATCGCCGCTGCGGCAGCAGCTGAAACACCGGTGCTAACCGTGCTGACCTACGACAGTTTTGTTTCCGAATGGGGCCCCGGTCCGGCGGTGGAACAGGCGTTCGAGGCGGAATGCGGCTGTGACCTGCAATTTGTCGGGTCAGGTGATGGCGCGGCCCTGCTGTCGCGGGTGCAACTGGAAGGTGCCGCAGGCACCGCAGACGTGGTGCTGGGGCTGGACACCAACCTGACGGCCCAGGCGGCGGCAACCGGGCTTTTTGCGCCGCATGGGATGGCTGCACCCGCTCTGCCTGTGGCTTTTGATGACCCGTTGTTCCTGCCATTTGACTGGGGATGGTTCGCCTTCGTGCATGACAAGACAAAATTGCCAGCGCCGCCGAAGTCGTTCGAGGACTTGGCGGCATCCGATGTAAAGATCGTCATACAGGACCCCCGCTCCTCCACTCCGGGACTTGGGCTCCTGATGTGGGTGAAGGCGGCCTATGGTGACCGTGCCTCCGAGATCTGGGCAGGACTGTCCGACAATATCGTGACGGTGACGCCCGGTTGGTCAGAAGCCTATGGTTTGTTTCTGGCGGGTGAGGCCGACATGGTTCTGTCCTATACGACCAGCCCTGCCTATCATCTGATCGCCGAATCCGACGACAGCAAGGCTGCGGCCCCGTTTTCCGAAGGGCACTACATGCAGGTTGAAGTGGCCGGAAAGCTGGCCGGGTCCAGGCAGCCCGAATTGGCGGACCGGTTTCTGACCTTCATGCTGTCCCAAGGGTTTCAGTCGGTGATTCCAACGACGAACTGGATGTATCCGGCGGTTACACCGGCAGCCGGATTGCCCGACGGGTTTGAATCGCTGCGGCCCGAGGTATCGCTGCTGATGCCTGCGGATGAGGCGCAGGCCGCGCGGGCGGGAGCTTTGGCCGAATGGCAAGCCGCATTGGCGCGCTGATCCCGGCGTTGCTGGCAGGCGGGCTGGCGCTGTTTGTGCTGGCCCCGCTGCTGGCAGTGGCGGGGCGGGCAACAGAGTTTGCCCTTGGTCCGGCTGATTGGGCGTCGGTGCGGTTTACCGTGGCGCAGGCATTCTTGTCTGCCGTGTTTTCGGTCGGACTTGCCGTTCCGGTGGCGCGGGCTTTGGCGCGCCGATCCTTTCCGGGGAGAGGTGCGCTGATCACACTGATGGGCGCGCCATTCCTGTTGCCGACCATTGTGGCCGTGCTGGGGTTGGTCGCCGTTTTCGGGCGGTCGGGCGTGATCAATCAGGGTTTGGGCGTCATTGGTCTTGGTCCCTTCTCCATTTACGGGGCGCATGGCGTGGTTCTGGCGCATGTGTTTCTGAACCTGCCTTTGGCCGTGCGGATGCTGCTGCAAGGCTGGCATGCGATCCCGGCCGAGCGGTTCCGGCTGGCGGAATCGTTGGGCTTTCTTCCAGCCGAGACGTTTCGACATCTGGAGCGTCCGATGCTGCGAAGCGTCGCGCCGGGGGCGTTTGTGGTTGTTTTCGTGATTTGTTTGACCAGCTTCGCCGTCGCCCTGACCCTTGGGGGTGGGCCGGGGGCGACGACGGTAGAACTTGGGATTTTTCAGGCGGTGCGGTTCGAATTTGATCTTGGCCGTGCTGCGCTGTTGGCGGGCGTGCAGTTTGCGCTGTGTGCCGTTGTGGCGGTCATGGGCTGGCTGATTGTGACGCCAGCGGCGTTTGGGGCGGGGCTGGGTCGCGCTCCGGTGCTGCATGCACCCATGATAGGTTGGCGGTTGTGGGGGGATGCACTGGCCATCGGGCTGGCAGCGGCATTCCTGCTGGTGCCTTTAGGGGCGGTGGTCATGCGCGGGTTGCCGGGGCTGTTCGATTTGCCAGCCAGTGTCTGGGCGGCTGCGGGGCGGTCGGTGGCTGTGGCGCTGACCTCGACCCTGGTGACGGTTGCGGCTTCGCTTGTGCTTGCGTTGGCCGTCGCGCGGGGCAGGCGCGGGGCAGGCGTCATGGATGCGGTGGCGGTGCTGCCCTTGGCTACCTCCGGGCTGGTTTTGGGGGTTGGGTTGTTCCTGATGGTACAGCCGTTCGTGTCGCCCGCGCGGCTGGCCCTGCCGGTGACGGTGGCGGTCAACGCGGCGCTGTCCTTGCCGTTTGTGTACCGTTTGCTGTTGCCAGAGACGCGGGTGCTTCATGCCGACTATGGGAGGCTATCGGCCAGTCTGGGAATTGTTGGCGTGGCATGGCTGCGGCTGGTGGCGGTTCCAAGGTTGGCGCGGCCTTTGGGTTTTGGTGCCGGACTGGCTGCGGCGCTGTCGATGGGGGATCTTGGGGTCATCGCGCTGTTTGCGACCGAACAGGGTGCTACATTGCCGCTTGTGGTGCAGAGGCTTATCGGGGCGTATCGGATGACGGCGGCAGCGGGGGCATCACTGTTATTGATCACGATGAGCTTTGCGCTGTTCTGGGTGTTTGATGCATGGGGCCGACGCTATGCTGCGGCTTGAAAATCTGGCGCTTGTGCAGGACGACTTTCGTCTGACGGCGGATTGGTCGGTAAAGCCGGGCGAGCGGGTGGCGGTGATCGGGCCATCGGGGGCTGGGAAATCAACGCTGCTGTCGGCCATCGCTGGCTTCTTTGCCCCGGCGGAAGGACGGGTGCTGTGGCACGGGACCGATCTTGCACCGCTGGCGCCCGGCGCACGGCCGGTGACGATCCTGTTTCAGGACCAGAATCTGTTTCCACACCTGACCATTGCGCAGAACATCGGGCTCGGCCTGCGGCCGGATCTGCGGCTGACGTCCGCGCAGCATGGTCAGCTTGATCAGGCGTTGGATCGGGTGGGTTTGTCGGGAATGGGCGACAGACGACCGGGGCAACTGTCGGGCGGACAGATCGGGCGGGCATCTCTTGCACGGGCGCTTCTTCGGGCACGGCCTGTGCTGCTGCTGGACGAACCCTTTGCCGCGCTGGGGCCCGCGCTCAAGGCCGAGATGCTGACCTTGGTCGGGCAGGTGGCGGACGATACCGGCGCGTTGGTGATGATGGTGACGCATGACCCGAGGGATGCTACGGCGTTTGCCGAAAAGACGGTATTGGTGGCCGACGGCATTGCGCAGCCCCCGGCGGCGACCGGACCGCTGTTTGCCAATCCACCGCCCGCCTTGCGCGCCTATTTGGGATGATCACGAAATGGAAAACCCCGCCACTGGCGGGGTTTTCATTTGAAGCGTTGACCGCGTGATCAGGCGAGCTTCTTGCCTTTGACGCGCGCCCAGATCCGCTTGTTGGTCAGATACAGCAAGGTTGACAGGACGATCAGGAAGATCACCGCCTTGAAGCCGGCTTCCTTGCGCGCCATCATCTTCGGCTCTGCTGCCCAGACAAGGAACGAGGTGACATCTTCGGCCATGTTGCCAACGGTGGCCGGGTGACCATCGGCAAAGGTTACCAAGTCGTCGCTCAGCGGATTCGGCATGGCGATCCAGCTGCCAGGAACGGTTGAAACGCCGTGCTCGTCCTTGCAGCTATCGGGCACGCCCCCGTTCGGGAACGCAGTGTTGTAGTAGAACCCATCCACACCATCCGGTGCACAGGCGGGATCGTCTTCGTAATGGGTCAGGATGGAATAGACATACTCCGGTCCGCCGATCCCGTTGAACAACTGGCTGATGCCTGTTCCGTAGGGGCCATGAAAGCCGGCCCGCGCCTTGGTCATTAACGACAGGTCCGGTGCGCCTTCCATGCCCGACATCGGGAAGTGGTCGGTCGGTATGCCGTCGCGGTCCTCGCCCGTTTCGCGATCCGTGACCGTGAACTGGGTGGCGTAGGCCCGGATCTGGTCTTCAGGCATCTCGGGGCCGCCCGGATCCGACAGGCTGCGGATCGGGACGAATTTCAACCCGTGGCACGCAGCGCAGACTTCGGTGTAGACCTGCAGGCCGCGCTGAAGTTGCATCTGATCAAACTTGCCGAACGGTCCTTCGTGCGCAAAGGCAATATCGGTCAGTTCGGAATGGCCAGCAGCGGCCATCGCCACCCCGGTCGAAACGGCCAGGGCAGAAATGGCGGTGAGTGCGATGTTCCTGATCATGTCAGTCAGTTCCTTTCTCACTCGGCCGGTTGCACGGCTGCCGAGGCAGACGGCTTGGCGTAGTGGGCATTGAAGTCTTCCTCGATGGTCGCGGGCTGAGCCAGCGGCTTTTCGATCACGCCCAACAGCGGCAGGATCACGAGGAAATAAGCGAACCAGTACGCAGATGCGATCAGCGAAATCGTGGCATAGGGTTCTTCGGCCGGCATGGCGCCAACCCACATCAGAACCATGAAGTCCACGCACAGAAGCGCGAACCACCACTTGAACATCGGACGATACCGGCCCGAGCGCACAGAGGACGTATCCAGCCAAGGTGCCAGAGCCATCACAGCAATAGCGCCGAACATCGCCAGCACACCGAAGAATTTGGCGTCCACGATGCCGAAGGTCAGCCAGTTGGCGGCAATCACCACCCAGACATCGGCAGTAAAGGCGCGCAAGATGGCGTAGAAGGGCAGGAAGTACCATTCCGGCACGATATGCGCAGGCGTCGCCAACGGGTTGGCCTCGAGGTAGTTATCCGGGTGTCCAAGGAAGTTCGGCATGAAGCCGACCACGGCAAAGAACACCACAAGAATAACGCCAAGGGCGAACAAGTCCTTCATCACAAAGTAAGGCCAGAACGGCACCGTGTCGCGCTCAGCCTCTTCCTTGGACCCACGGCGCACCTCGACCCCGGTTGGGTTGTTGTTGCCGGTGGTGTGGAAGGCCCAGATGTGCACGGCGACCAGGGCCGCGATCACGAAGGGCAGCAGGTAGTGCAGCGAGAAGAAGCGGTTCAGCGTGGCATTGTCCACGGCGGGACCACCCAGCAACCAGGTCTGAATTGGCTCGCCAATGCCGGGAATGGCACCGAACAGACCGGTGATCACGGTGGCGCCCCAGAACGACATCTGTCCCCACGGCAGCACATAGCCCATAAAGGCAGTGCCCATCATGCACAGATAGATGATCATGCCGATGATCCACGTCACCTCACGCGGGGCCTTGTACGACCCGTAGTACAGACCACGGAAGATGTGCAGATAGACTGCGATGAAGAACAGCGATGCACCGTTGGCGTGCAGATAGCGCAGCATGTGCCCGCCGTTCACGTTGCGCATGATGTGTTCGACAGACGAAAACGCCAGATCGACATGCGGCGTGTAGTGCATGACCAGCACGATGCCGGTCACGATCTGCATCACCAGACAGAAAGTCAGGACAATGCCCCAGATCCACATCCAGTTCAGGTTCTTGGGCGTGGGAAGCATCAGTGTGTCATACATCAGACCTGCGATCGGCAGGCGCTTGTGCAGCCATGTCTCGGCGCCCGTCTTGGGCTCGTAATGGTCGTGCGGAATTCCGGCCATGTGTCTTGTCCTTATCCCAGCTTGATCGTGGTGTCGTCCACGAAGGACGCCACCGGAATGTCGAGGTTGCGCGGTGCGGGGCCCTTGCGGATCCGGCCAGCAGGGTCGTAGTGCGACCCGTGGCAAGGGCAGAACCAGCCGCCGAAATCACCGGCGCCATCCCCGATCGGCACGCAACCAAGGTGGGTGCATACGCCGATCATCACCAGCCATTCACCCGCTTCGTCCAGCGTGCGGTTCACGTCCGCGGCGTCGGTATCGGGCTTGTTGGGGTTTTCTGAAGACTTGTCAGGCAGGTCAGCCACCGAAGTTGCACGGGCAGCTTCGATTTCGTCTGGACTACGGCGTCGGATGAACACCGGCTTGCCCAAATACTTGACCGTCAGCTGCGTGCCAACATCAATGCCCGAAATGTCAACGAATATAGAGGACAAAGCCTGAACGTCAGCCGAGGGGTTCATCTGGTTCACAAGCGGCCAGACGGCGGCTCCGGTGGCAACAGCCCCGGCTCCGGCGGTTGCATAGTACAGGAAATCCCTGCGGGTGCCTGCGTGGTCTTCAGCGTGGGACACGAGATATTCTCCCTTCCGAGGCCGCGTGGGCGGCGGCCCATAAAGATTCCGGGGCGGCGCTTTACCACCACCCTGCCGGGCGGCCTTTTAGCCAAGGCAGGGCGTGGCGTCCAGCGGACAATAGGGCGCATGTCACTTGCTTTATACCGTTATTTTCTGCCTGTGGCCGTTTGAGCGCGACCCGAGTGGTGGAAAGAGTGTAGCAGCAGCGGTGCTCCTCAAGGCCCTGCGACAAGACGTAGCGCAAATCCGGTGAACAGAATCCCCGCCGTGGCCTGAAGCACCCAGCCAGCGCGCAGATAGGCACGGGCGGCAGCGGGGGTAGAAAAGGCAAGCGTATAGGCACCGTGGATCCCGAAAGACAGGACACAAGCCCCGGCACAAAGCAAGGCAATATCGCTCACGCCCGCGCGCGCCACGGGAAACAGACCCAACACGGCGAGCCATGAGGTCAGCGCCTTCGGATTTACGGCATTGACCAGCAGGGCACGGCGAAAGCCATCCCACCAACCCAGCCCGTCGGACGCGGTTGGCAAGCGCATGGCCTGCGCCAGCCAGCCGATCCGTGCCGCGCGCAGGTATCGCCATGCAAACCACAACAGAAGCGCGACTGCTGCCCATGTCAGCAGGTGTTGCAATCCCGGCACCAACCCTATGATCGCCGACACCCCAAGGGTCATGCCAAGGCACCAGAGACCAATGCCCAGCCCGACACCGCTGGCCGACCCGATACCCGCAGCGCGACCCGACCCCATTGACAGGGCAATGGTGGTCAGCCTATTCGGTCCGGGCGTGACAATATTGGCTGCCAGAAAGCCCCAGACGGGCAGAAAGTCCGAAAAGGGCAGCGGCACATCAGGCCTGCGGGGCCGTTGCAAGCATCGACGGACGTTTGGCAAACCCGGCTTCCCATTCGGCCAGCCGCGGACTGCCTTTACGCCAGTTGCGGTTTGAATGGCGGAAGTCCAGATAGCCCAAGGCGCAGGCGGTGGCGATCTGGCCGATGTCCAGTGGCCCGTCCAGATGGTCGATCCAGCGCGTTTCCAACACATCGACCGCCCGCCGTATCTTGGCCCACTGGCCTTCGACCCATGGCGAAAAGCGCTTTTCTTCAGGACGAATACGGGATTCGTAGACCATAAGGAGAGCAGCATCGAGGATACCATCCGCGGTCGCCTCGACCGTCAGAGAGTCCCACAGGCGCGGGGCATCAGGGTAAAGCCCCGCCCCCGTCTGTGCATCCAGAAATTGGCAGATCACCCGGCTGTCATACAGCGTGGGGCCGTCGGGCCGCTCCAGCGCCGGGACCTTGCCCAATGGATTGCGCTCAATGAGGGTCGGGTCCGGTGCAGTCGGCGTGCCGGATGCCGTGACAGTCTCGATCCCCCTGATTCCGGTTTCTGCGATCAGGACCATGACCTTGCGGACATAGGGAGAAGTGGGTGAGTGGTACAGCTTCATTCGATTTCCCGCAGACGCAGGCGGGCGATGGCCCCGGCGTCGATTTCATAGGTCTTGCCACCGAACCGGATGGTGCGGCGAAGGCGAAAGGTGGTGTTGCGCTGCCCGGCAGCGTCACGCGGTCGGTTGGAAGACAAACCTTCTTCCAGATCGTCCAGTGCGTCTTCTGCCCGTTGGTCGGTGCGCCCGATATGGCCATGCCGCGCGATCATGCGTTGGGCGACATAGCCTGCGGCAGCGATTGCCCCAAGGCGCAAGGCGATGGGGATCAGCGGGGCGAGGGGCAGGGGCATCGTCACCTCCGGTTGGGGTTTGCAGATGCTAGGCGCTGGTCGGGCTGCTGTCCATGCCATCCGAACCGATGGGGGTCATGCCTTTTCAACGCGGCTCATGGCGTCGGCCAGTGTTGCTGCATCGGTTAGTCCGGGTTGCTGGCGCAGGGCTTTGGCTGCGCGCAGGCGCACATCGACCGGTTTGTTTTGGTTCAGTTTCCATGTCCCATGCACCTCTGCGATCACCAGACGGAAGGGCAGGATCATCCGCATCATGCGTGGCATCGCTCCGTCGGTCATTTTTGTCTTTGTCCAAGGTTTCTTGGGCAAAAGCCGCGCTTCCTGTTCGGCAGAGATCTCTTCAAGATGCGGTTCCAACGCCTCGGGCGGCAGCGGGTGCAACATGCCGCGCAGATGGGCCGCAATATAGTTCCACGTCGGAACCTGATCGGGCACCTGATCATGCGGGCCATACCAATCGGGTGAAATATAGGCGTCCGGGCCTTGCACCGCCACCAAGGCGGTGGTCGGCAGGGGCGACCGGGCAATGGGATTTGACCGGGCAAGGTGCAGGTCCAGCGTGCCGCCGTCAGCGGACAATACAAATGGCACATGCGCTGCCAAAGGACCGTCGGTGCCGTTAACGGTCAACATGCCGAAGGCTCGGTCGCGGACAAAGGCAAGAACGGTATCGCGGGGCACACCGCGAAAGGCGGGATTGGGATGCATGATTCGACCCTGTGTTTCGACCTATTGGCTAGCGGCATCGGGTTGCGTCTTGCAATCTTTACCGGTGCGGTTGCCGTCAGTGCCGCGCTTTGGCTTTGCGGATAAGGGTGATGACGGTGATCGAACCGGTAAGATAGATCAGCGCGGCCGGCACGGATTGCGTTGGGAACGACAGTGCGATGATCGGGCCAAGCACCGTGCCAACCCCCGGCATGAGAAGGGTTCCCGCCAACAGACCGGACAGGGCGATCACTGCCACATAGGCCAGCCCATCCAACAGCCACCCCAAGCCTCCCGGCCTTCTGGAGAAGAGCGGAAACAGCAGCCATTGCGACAAGGCCGCCCCGAAAAGGATCGGGCCAAACGTCTTTGCCGCGAACCACAGGTCGTTGGGAACGCTGTCGCCCACAGCAAGTGCAAGTCCTGCGGTGGCGGCGGTGATGAACATTACGGTAACGCGGGCTTTGGCGACAGGGTCCATGACCAAAAGCTAGCTGCACTGCGCAAGGTGGCAAGCGAACAAAGCAAAAGGCCGCCAGGTTGCCCTTGGCGGCCTTTTGATCCCAACAGGGACACTGCAATCAGCCCTGACGGGCCTTGTAGCGCTTTTGCGTCTTGTTGATCACATAAACGCGGCCCTTGCGGCGCACAACCTGGCAATCGCGGTGGCGCGTCTTGAGCGAGCGGAGCGAGTTCGCAACCTTCATCGTTCTTCTCCTCTTCGCGGCGCCAGATGCGCCTTGAAAAAACAAGCCCCCTGCAAAGGGGGCGGTGAATGGTGGGCGGTACTGGGATCGAACCAGTGGCCACTACGATGTCAACGTAGTGCTCTACCGCTGAGCTAACCGCCCACGCAACTGCCGCTTTTCCCCCACTGGTCCAATAAAAAGAACGCGGGGGAACCGCGTCGGTGTGCGGGGGTCTATAGCCAGTTGCGCATGGCGCTGCAAGAGCCTTTACATCCACCGACTCCGTGAAATCAGGGCTTTTGGTATTTCCGCAAAGCCCGCTATAACAATAGACAGCAGGAGATACCGGTGCGCAGCGAAGCCTTTACCCTTTATCAGCCAAGGCACCGGACAACGCCAGTGGTGTTCTCGTCGCCGCATAGTGGCCGGGCCTATGCGCCTGCATTTCTGGCCGAGACCGTGCTGGATGACCAATCGATCCGGTCATCGGAAGATGCCTTTGTGGACGATTTGTTCCAGTCAGCGACACATCATGGCGCACCACTGATTGCCGCATGTGCGCCACGCGCCTTTATCGATCTGAATCGCGCGGCAGACGAGTTGGATGCCGCTGTGATCGAAGGGGTGATGCGTAGCCCCCACAACCCCCGTGTGGCCTCTGGTCTTGGGGTGATTCCGCGTGTGGTGGCGGGCGGACGGGCGATCTATCGCGGCAAGATGCCATTGGCCGAGGCAGAATCGCGGATCATGCGCCATTGGCACCCCTATCACGCGGCGTTGCGACAGTTGACCGACGAAAGTCATGCCCAGTTCGGGCAGGCCGTGCTGATTGATTGCCATTCGATGCCACATGAGGCCATCGAATCGCATGCGCGGCCCGGCTTTTCCCGACCAGAGGTGGTTTTGGGTGATCGCTTCGGCGCGGCCGCGGCGCGGGACGTGATGGATCATGTCGAAGCCGCGTTCCGGCGCGCAGGGTTGCGTGTGTCTCGCAACGCCCCATTTGCCGGGGCCTATATCGCCCAGACCTATGGACGCCCATCACGCGGGTTTCATGTCGTGCAGATCGAGATCGACCGCGCGCTTTACATGGATGAGGCGCGAATCGTGCCCTCGGCTGATTTCGATGCCTTTCAGACCTTGATCTCGGGCGTGATCGCAGAGATCGCCGGCATTGGTCGCAGCAGGGTGCCTTTGGCGGCAGAATGACCGCCGGTCAAACGCTGTGCGGTGCCTTCACCTCGCTCAGCCATTTCGACAGCGCCATATTGAGTTTTTGCGACTTCTGCTCGAATTCGATCATCGCTGCACGGTCGCGCTTGCGGCGCATACCCGACAGGGCCCCTTCGAGTGCATCACCGGCGGCGCGGTGAAATTCGGCATGCAACCGCACAGTCACGCGGTATGGCGGGCTGGATTTGGTGTCGGGATCGATGTCGGGGCCGTGCAGCCAGATGCCGAACGCGCAACGGTCATCACAGGCTGCAATTTCGGGTGATATGTCAGTCCTTTTGGTGGCTATTGCGGTTTTGAGCCGCAACTTCCACGTGCCATGTGCTGCAAGGGCTGCCCGCAGTTGCAGTTCCAGATCTGTCGCCATTGCGCACCTCGGAAAAGATTTTGTCGGACAGGCTGAACGTGCGCAGTTAAGGCAAAGCTAACAGGATCCGCATTTTAATCATTTCAGCGCAGAGCGCGGCCCTTGATGATCGCCTCTTTGCCGAATCGCGCGCGAATCGTATCGGCTGCCCTTTCCGCTTTGGCCCGCCTGTCGGCATCGGGATCCAGCAGATCACCGGCGCGATCGGCTTGATCTTCGGGGGCAAGATCAGAGATGCCGACACCGATCAGGCGGAACGGGCCTGTGGTGCCAGAACGGTCAAACAGATCGCGCGCAGTGCGATAGATGCGGTCGGCGATCTGGGTCGGGTCTGACAGGGCGTGGCGCCGTGTGACGGTCTGAAAATCACCCTTCTTCAATTTCAGTGTGACGGTGCGTCCCGCCAGAGCCTTGGCCTTGGCCCGATCCGACACCTGTTCTGACAGTCGCCAAAGGTGACCATCCAGCAGGTCAGGGTCAGAGGTATCTTCAAGGAAAGTCGTTTCCTTGGATATGGATTTCAGTTTTTCATCCGGGCTGACGCGTCGGTTGTCCTGTCCTCGCGCCAGATGCCAAAGCCGGTCGCCCATCGTGCCAAAGCGCGCGGTCAGATCGGCGCAGTCCCATCGCAAGAGGTCCGCAATGGTGCGGATCCCGGCCTGTTCCAGTGTGGCCTGCGTCGCCGTGCCCACGCCCCACAGAATACGAACCGGCCTCGGGCGCAAAAAGGCTTCGGTTTCCGCAGGCCCGATCACTGAAAAGCCGCGCGGTTTGTCCAGATCAGACGCGATTTTGGCCAGAAACTTGTTGTGCGCAAGACCAATGGAACCGGTGACGCCCAACTCGTCCTCCATCCGTTTGGTCAGCCGGGCCAGCAGGACAGCGGGCGGCGCGCCATGCAGTCGTGCTGTGCCGGTTAGATCGAGAAACGCCTCATCCAGTGATAGCGGTTCGATGGCCGGGGTCATTTCCGCCATCATGGCGCGGATCTGACGAC
This sequence comes from Paracoccaceae bacterium, assembly GCA_046313895.1. Taxonomy (GTDB): domain Bacteria; phylum Pseudomonadota; class Alphaproteobacteria; order Rhodobacterales; family Rhodobacteraceae; genus Pseudotabrizicola. The sequence continues at coordinate 63,366 of JBKBWK010000009.1, read as the reverse complement.
TGACCTCGACATAGCGGGCCATCCGGGGCTTGACGACGACCGCTTCGGGGCAAAGCTTCAGGGCCTGGAACATCGGCATGGCCGAGCGCACGCCATGGATGCGGGCGATGTAGCAGCAGGTGGAAACCACCCCGCGCGTGCCACCGCCGACGATCAGGGGCTTGTTGGCAAGGGTCGGGTCGTCGCGCTTTTCCACCGACGCATAGAAGGCGTCGCAATCCATGTGGGCAATCGAAAGGCTGAACAGGTCAGGGTGGGACAGCACGCGCGGGCTGCGGCAGCGCGGGCACCGGCCCCGGGATGGGGCGGCATCAAAGGCGGTCAGGCAATCGCGGCACAGGGCGGGCATGATCCGCACAGCTTAGCCAGTTTGCAAGATGGCGCACAGTGGCATATCGGGCCGCCGGTGGCATCTGGCCGCGCCTCCGGCGAGGGCCACCAGTCGGAAAACCGCAAAGCGGGGGCTCAGCGCACCGGGGACGGATGCAGGCTTGGCTGCGTGGCCTTGGCAGGTTTCTGGTAGCGATCAAAGCCAAGGTCGCGGCTTTCGATGTCTGTCGCACGTCCTGAAACGATATCGGCCAGCAGGCGGCCGGATCCTGCGGACATGGTCCAGCCCAGCGTGCCGTGGCCGGTGTTCAGGAACAGGTTGCCGATGGGCGACCGTCCGACGATCGGCGTTCCATCCGGGGTCATCGGGCGCAGACCGGCCCAGAACGTGGCCTGCGACTGATCGCCCGCGCCGCCGAACAGGTCTTCGACCGAATGTTGCAGCGTGCGTTTGCGCTTGTCCGACAGCGACAGATCATATCCCGCGATTTCGGCCATGCCACCCACCCGGATGCGGTCGCCCAGCCGGGTAATGGCGATCTTGTGGGTTTCGTCCATTACGGTGGACACAGGCGCGCGGCTGGCGTCGGTCACAGGGACGGTGATGGAATAGCCCTTGACCGGGTAAACCGGAAGGTTGAGGCCAAGGTCGGCGGCCAGCTTGGGCGAGTAGGACCCCAGCGCCAGCACGAAGGCATCGGCGGTGATCTCGCCCTCAGACGTGGTAACGCTGGTGATCCGATCCCCTGTGCGGTTCAGTCGGGTGATGCTGACGCCATGGCGGAACGTGACGCCAAGGGCGGCTGCACGGGCGGCAAGGCCCTGGGTGAATTTGAAGCAGTCGCCGGTTTCGTCCTTGGGCAGGCGCAACCCGCCCGCGATCTTGCCTGCGGCATCGGCAAGCCCGGGTTCAACCGCAATGCAGCCTTGGGTGTCCAGCACTTCGAACGGGACGCCGCCCTGACGCAGCACGGCGATATCCTTGCCCGCTGCATCCACCTGCTTTTGAGTGCGGAACAGTTGCAGTGTGCCTTGCTGGCGTTCGTCAAAGGAAATCCCGGTGGTGGCGCGCAGATCGGTCAGGCAATCGCGCGAATATTCGGCAAGCCTGACCATGCGTCCCTTGTTCACCGCGTATGCAGCCGAGGTGCAATTGCCCAGCATCTGCATCATCCAGCGGATTTTGTGCGGGTCGGGTTTCGGGTTCACGATCAGCGGCGCATGTTCCATGAACATCCATTTAAGCGCCTTCATCGGGATACCGGGGGCGGCCCAGGGCGCGGAATAGCCGGGGCTGATTTCGCCCGCGTTGGCAAAACTGGTTTCCAGGGCGGCTGCGGGCTGGCGGTCGATCACCGTCACGTCATGCCCTTGTTGCACCAGATACCAGGCCGAGGTCACGCCGATGACGCCAGAGCCGAGGATGACGATTTTCATGGGCAGACCTTTCGCAAACGCTGTGATCTGTCGAAGATGCGTCAGAGTCAGGGAAATTTTCTAGCAAAGATGACAACGACTTTGATTTTATTTGGAAGATTTCACCAATACACCCTTCCTTTGCAGAAGAAAGTTGGGGTTGATCAAGAATCGAGCGAAGAATGAATGGCTCTGGGCGGCATAGGGCGCAAGATTATCCCAACACTTGCTACTGACCGGCGAAGCCGCCATCCTTGGTTGCAACAAGTGTCGGGTGGGGCGTTCTTTCATGGGTTTTAATCAATTTCTGGGCGGCAATGCGGTGTTTCTGGCCATAGCCGTCTTCATCATTCTTTGCATCTTTCTGGGCGTGCGGATCGTGCCGCAGTCAGAAAAGCATGTGGTTGAACGCTTTGGCCGCCTGAGGTCGGTTTTGGGGCCGGGGATCAATTTCGTGGTGCCATTCCTTGACCGGGTGGCGCACAAGATTTCCATTCTGGAACGGCAGTTGCCGACCGCCAGTCAGGATGCGATCACCGCCGACAACGTGCTGGTAAAGGTGGAAACATCGGTGTTCTACCGCATCACCGAACCCGAAAAGACCGTTTATCGCATCCGTGATGTCGATGCTGCGATCGCGACGACGGTGGCCGGAATCGTCCGGTCGGAAATCGGCAAGATCGAACTTGATCAGGTGCAGTCGAACCGCGCGCAATTGATCGAGCGCGTGCGCGAACAGGTGACGGCGATGGTCGATGACTGGGGGGTGGAGGTCACGCGGGCCGAGATTCTTGACGTCAATCTGGATGAACAGACCCGTGCCGCGATGTTGCAACAGTTGAACGCGGAACGTGCCCGGCGCGCGCAAGTGATGGAAGCCGAAGGCAAGAAAAGGTCGGTCGAACTGGCGGCTGACGCCGATCTCTATGCCGCCGAGCAGCAAGCCAAGGCCAAGCGGGTGACGGCGGATGCCGAAGCCTATGCAACATCTGCCATTGCCGTGGCGATCAAGGAATCCGGGCTGGAGGCGGCGCAGTATCAGCTTGCCCTGGCGCAGGTGGACGCCTTGGCCAAGGTCGCACAGGGGCCCGGAAAACAAACAATTCTTGTGCCCGCACAGGCGCTTGATGCCTTTGCCGATGCCTTCAAGATGCTGAAGGGGCGCGGCTGATGTGGGCGGTCTGGTGGGTCTGGATTGTCGCTGGCTTTGCGCTTGGCGTGCTTGAGGTGCTGGCACCAGGCTATATCTTCGTTGGCTTTGCCATCGGCGCCGTTGTGGTGGGCACGGGTCTGGGGCTTGGCCTGCTGGGTGGAAGCCTTGCGCTTTTGCTCTTGGTGTTTGCCGTGGCGTCACTGATCGCGTGGTATGGGCTGCGCCGCACCATGGGGGTGCGCAAAGGCCAGGTCCGGCTGTGGGATCGTGACATCAACGACTAGTCGTGCCGTGGCTCTGGGTCTGTCGGGCCGGTCAGCGTCAGCGCAAGATGTGGCAGGCAACTAAGGTGCGATCAAAGTCGGCCACTAGTGCGCGCCCCACGGACATCAGCGTGGGGGCAATTCGGACACCACACGATGCGCGGCGGCAGCGGGATCCTGCGCTTGCCAGATCGGACGGCCGACAACGATATGGTCGGCCCCATCCAATATGGCCTGCGCCGGTGTGGCGATGCGCTTTTGATCACCGCTTGCACTGCCCGCAGGGCGGATGCCGGGCGTGACAATCAGCTTGCCCGTCGCCTGTGGCAGGGCGCGGATCCTTGCGGCCTCTTGCGGACTGGCGATGACGCCGTCGGCGCCAGCCTCCAGCGCACGCGCGGCTCGTTCAAGGGTAATGTCATGGATATCGCCGGCCTTGATGCAATTTGCATCCAGATCGGCGCGGTCCAGGGATGTCAGGATGGTCACGGCAAGGATCTTCAGGTCGGTGCCGCCCTTGCCTTCCTGCGCGGCCCGTACCACCTGCGGATCGCCATGGACCGTCAGGAAATCCAGATCGTGCTGGGCGATGCCCCGCACGGCGGCTTCGATGGTGGCGCCGATGTCGAACAGTTTCATGTCCAGAAAGATGCGCTTGCCATGTTCGTGCTTGAGCTCATTGGCAAGGGCAAAGCCGCCCCCGGTCAACATGCCAAGCCCGATCTTGTAGAAGCTGGCGGCGGTGCCGATCCGGTTGGCCAGATCCAGCCCCTGAACGACATTCGGCACGTCGAGTGCCACGATCAGGCGGTCGTCGGACATGGAGCTCTCCTTGGTCGGGTCGCATGCGTCTTGCGGTGGTCGGCAAGTGGTGTCAAGCCATAGGCAGACGGAAAGGGAGGAACGCGATGATCCTGTGCTTTGACATTGGTGGGTCGCGGATCAAGGCGGCGTTCGCAGAAGGCGACCGCCTGACCATGCTGGGCGATTGCCCGACTCCGGGAACGGATTTCGATGCCTTCCTGTCTGCGATTGTCGGCTTCGCCAAGGGTCTGTCCTGTCGCGGCGTGGCGATTTCGATTGCAGGCGTGGTTGCGCCGGAAACCGGGCGGATCAAGGTGGCCAATATTCCTTGCGCGGATGGACGGGCTTTGGCGGATGATATTTCGGCAGCGTTGAAGCTGCCGGTTCTGGTGCTGAACGACGCCGACTGCTTTGCCTTGGCCGAAGCGCGCCAAGGTGCAGGGCGCGGGCATCGCACGGTGTTTGGTGTGATCCTCGGAACAGGTGTGGGTGGAGGTGTGGTGATCGACGGGCGGCTGGTGCAGGGTGCGGGTGGGTATGCAGGGGAATGGGGGCATGGTGCGATTGTGGCCGCGCCGTGGAACCTTCCCTGTGGCTGCGGACTGTCGGGCTGCGTCGATGCCATCGGCGGGGCGAGGGGAATTGAAAAGCTGCACCTTGGGTTGCACGGGCGGGTGGCGGCTTCGACGCAGATCCTGTCTGACTGGCAAAGCGGCGACCTTCCGGCGGATCAGACCATTGGGTTGTGGCGTGACCTGATCACGCCACCCTTGGCGCTGGTGATGAATGTCCTTGGTGCGTCAGTCGTGCCGGTCGGGGGTGGTTTGTCCAACGTTCCGTCACTTGTGGCCCTGCTGGATAAAACTCTGCGCGGCGCAATTCTGCGCCGGACGGACGCACCCATTGTGGTGCCAGCCCTGTGCCGCCCCGAACCGGGGCTGGTCGGGGCGGCTGAAGCGGGTAAGGAGGCGTTTGCGTCATGACTGTATTGGTCGAAGTCTGCGTGGACACCGCCGAAGGGTTGGCCGAGGCAATCCGGGGCGGTGCCGGACGAATCGAATTGTGTTCCGCGCTTGAAGTTGGCGGCCTGACCCCGTCGGTTGGCATGATGCGTCGGGCGGCCGGCGCGGGTGTGCCGATCTTTGCGATGATCCGCCCACGGTCTGGGCATTTTGTCTGGTCGCCCGATGAAATCGCGTTGATGGAGACGGATATCGAAGCGGCGCATCGCGCTTGCATGCAGGGCGTTGTGTTGGGCGCAAGTCGGCCAGACGGACGGCTCGATACCGATGTGCTGGGGCTGCTGATCGGCCGTTCGGCCGGAATGGGTCTGACCCTGAACCGCTGCTTTGATCTGGTGCCCGATTTTTCGGATGCGCTGGAACAAGCCATCGACCTTGGCTTTCACCGAATTCTGACCAGCGGCGGCGAACGGACGGCGGCGGAAGGGGCAGATCGTCTGGGGCGGCTGATGATGCAGGCGCGGGATCGCATCATCATCATGCCTGGGGCTGGGATCAGTGCCGAAACTCTGTCGGTGTTTCACGGGATGCCGCTGAAAGAGGTCCATTCCTCGTGCTCGATCCCGGTGGTGGGCGCGGGAAAGGTGGTGGACTTCGGCTTTTCGCCTCGTGTCGGGCGGCGCACCGATGGCGCCCGTCTGCGCGACCTTCGCGTGGCCCTGACCGGAGGCAGTGCCGAATAGCACGCACGGGTTGACGCATCGGCGCGAAAGGCGGAGTCTTTGCCGATACGAGACTGGAAAAGCGAGGCGCCGATGGACTTCACGATCACGTTCGACCGCCCCGAAGAGGGTCCGAAATCCGGACCGCTGACCGTGGGGTGGTTTCTGACGTCGGACAAGGGCGCGGTGATGTATGATGCGCCCGAGCGGATCCTGTTTCGCCAGACCAACAAGAGCCATGCGAAAAGCGCCAGCCGCTGCCCTGCGGTGATACAGTTGGAAAGCCGCTATTTCATGGTGAAATGCCCCTTTGATATCCACATCGGATTCAAGCGCGATGACAAGGGCAAGGCGGTTCTGGTCAACCGTCTGGGTACGGCAAGCCCGGTGCGGGGCAACAAACTGGGCGATCTGCTGACCTTGGTGAACGAAGCCGAATGGCGCTATCCGGACCGGCCGACCGTGCAGTTGATGCTGCCCTACTGCTTTATCGCGGACGAGATGTGCTACATCACGCAACTTGGTGCTTTCGCCCATTATCGCAAGGATCCGCTGCCGGGCACCATTTTCGGTGGGCGCTTTCCGTTGAATGTCTGGCCTCGCCCGCTGATGTGGGCCTTTGAATGGCACGAGCCGGAAAAGGACATCATCCTGCGGCGTGGCGAGCCGCTGTTCTATGTCCAGTTCGAAGGGGATGATCCGTCGCGGCCTGTGCAGGTGGTCGAGGCGGAACGGACGCCAGAGCTGGCGGCGTACATGGAAAAGATTGGTGGTGTGGTGAACTACGTCAACCAGACCTTCGGCCTGTTCAAGGCCGCCGAAGCACTGCGCCCGGCCCGATTACTGACGCCAAAGGTCCGGGAATGAGATCGTCGCTGGAGCTATGGGACATGGCACAGGGCGAGGCCCGCGTCGTGCTGCAGACCGACCGACATATCGAAGCGCCGAACTGGTCGCCCTGTGGCGGCTATCTGTTGGTGAACGGTGAGGGTGGGTTGTTCCGGGTTGACCCGGATGCGCCGGCCCTGCTTGCCGTCGATCTGGACGGTGTGGCACGTCTGAACAACGACCATGGCATTTCGCCGGACGGCAAGCTGTGGGTGATTTCCAGCCACCATCGCGGTATAGGGTCAGAGATCTATCTTTTGCCGGCAGGGGGCGGAGTGCCCCATCGCGTTTCGTCCGAGGCACCAAGCTGGTGGCATGGCTGGTCGCCGGATGGCCAAACGCTGGCCTTTGTTGCGGCGCGCGGCGGTAGCCACGTAATCGACGTCTACACGATGCCCGTGGCGGGTGGGGCCGAAACCCGGCTGACCTTTGGCGAAGGGCATTGTGACGGGCCGGACTTCAGCGCCGATGGACACCGGATCTACTACAACTGCGACCGGGACGGGCATGCCCAGATCTGGGTGATGGAAGCGGATGGCGCAGATCAGCGCAGGCTGTTTGCCGATAACTGCGTCAATTGGTTCCCGCATCCGTCGCCTTGCGGGCGGCATGTGATCTATCTGGCCTATCCGCCCGGCACGCTGGGCCATCCGGCAGATCTGCCGGTCGCGATCTGCCGGATGGATCCCGATGGCAGTCGCCGCCAGCGACTGATCGAAATTAATGGCGGGCAGGGCACAATGAACGTGCCGAACTGGGCACCGGATGGCAGCGCCTTTGCCTATGTGCGTTACAGCTTGCCGGGTTAGGACGCTGGGGCCTCGGACTTGAGTGGCGGGGGCGTGAACACCGTGCCGTCATTGGACCAGACCGCGATATGGCGCGGATCCCCCCAGACCGAGACGTGGATTTCGGGCCCGAAACCCGGAGAGGTCAGATGTTCGGGGGTCAGCCCGACAATCCGCACCCGAAGGGATTCGCCACGCTCTACCGCCGGGGCGATCAGGGCGCTGGCATGCGGGCCAAGGACACCGATCTGCAGCGTGATCTGCCGCGGGATCAATCCAAGGAAGCGTCGGGTCAGACGGGCAAAAACACCGACCCGGCCGTCAGGAAGCGGATGCAGTTCCGCCTCGGCCCCGATCGAAAGGCCGGTGCGGGCGACGTGAACGGAAATTTCGCGCACGGCGGCCTTGTGGATCAACGGTTGCAACAGGTCGTGCATGGAATGCCCCTTCGCGGCTGGGGCGGTCCGGCTGCCCGTCCGTCCGCCCGTTCTTTCCGGCAATTCTCGGGATGCCCGCCTGCTACCGCAACCCATTGCGCCTGATACAACCAAAGCGCGACCCATTCCCGCCGATGGCACCGCTTTGGGTCGGCGGATTCGTTCCGCAGCCGTCTGCAAGTGTGGAAGATCGGCTGCCTAATGGTTGACGGACCGGTTTCTTGCGGGGATGTGCGCACGGATCACATGGTCAGAGGGGCAGCGATTCGGGCCGTCCAACGAAATTGCCAGCCCCCCCTTGTGGCAATCTTGCATCAAGCCCGGTGCCCTCCCACATAAAGGTCAAGGCCGAGGCTCCGCGTGCCTGCTCAGGGCGCGGACGGGCGGTGCTAACAAAGGAGATTGACCGATGGATTTGGAGAAATTCACGGAACGGTCGCGCGGATTCCTACAGGCCGCGCAGACCATTGCGATGCGGGAAAGCCACCAGCGGTTGACGGCAGAGCATTTGCTGAAAGCCATCATGGATGACGATCAGGGCATGGCTGCCAATCTGATCCGCCGTGCCGGGGGCGAACCCGCCCGCGTGATCGAGGCTGTGGATGCGGCTTTGAAGAAATTGCCGCGCGTGTCGGGCGATGCGCAGCCCTACACCGATGCGTCGTTGGTCAAGGTTCTGGACGAGGCGGAAAAGCTTGCCAAAAAGGCAGGCGACAGTTTCGTTCCGGTCGAACGGATCCTGATGGCCTTTGCCATGGTGCCGGGTGCCGCCAAGACCTGTCTTGAGGCCGGAGCCGTCACGCCACAAAAGCTGAACGCTGCGATCAACGACATCCGCAAGGGACGCACCGCCGACACCGCAAGCGCCGAGCAGGGCTATGATGCGTTGAAGAAATATGCGCGCGATCTGACCGAGGCCGCAAGCGAAGGCAAAATCGACCCTATTATCGGCCGCGATGAGGAAATCCGACGTACCATGCAGGTGCTGTCGCGCCGGACCAAGAACAACCCGGTGCTGATCGGCGAGCCGGGCGTGGGCAAAACTGCGATTGCCGAAGGGTTGGCCCTGCGGATCATCGATGGCGACGTGCCTGAATCCCTGCGCAACAAGAAGCTGATGGCGCTGGACATGGGCGCGTTGATTGCGGGCGCGAAGTATCGTGGCGAGTTCGAAGAACGTCTGAAAGCCGTGCTCAATGAGGTGACCTCTGCCGAGGGCGAGATCATTCTGTTCATCGACGAGATGCATACTCTGGTGGGCGCGGGCAAGTCAGATGGTGCGATGGATGCGGCCAACCTGATCAAACCCGCACTGGCGCGGGGTGAACTGCATTGCGTGGGCGCGACCACGCTGGATGAATACCGCAAATATGTGGAAAAGGACGCAGCCCTTGCCCGCCGGTTCCAGCCGGTGATGGTCAATGAGCCGACGGTGGAGGACACGATCAGCATCCTGCGCGGGATCAAGGAAAAATACGAATTGCACCACGGTGTGCGAATTTCTGACAGCGCCTTGGTTGCGGCTGCGACTTTGTCGCACCGCTATATCACCGACCGTTTCCTGCCCGACAAGGCCATCGACCTTGTGGATGAAGCCGCCAGCCGGTTGCGGATGGAAGTGGACAGCAAGCCCGAAGAATTGGATCAACTTGACCGCCAGATCCTGCAATTGCAGATCGAATCCGAGGCGCTGAAGAAAGAGGATGATGCCGCCAGCCGGGATCGTCTGGAGCGGCTTGAAAAGGAGCTGGCCGATCTGAAAGAGCAGTCCGACTCTATGACCGCCAAATGGCAGGCCGAGCGCGACAGTCTGGAAGCCGCGCGCGATCTGAAAGAGCACCTCGACAAAGCCCGCGCCGAGCTGGAGCAGGCCAAGCGCGAAGGCGATTTTGCCAAGGCAGGCGAGCTGCAATACGGCACCATCCCGGGCTTGGAAAAATCGCTGGCCGACGCCGAGGCGCGCGAGGGCGATGCCTTGGTGTCCGAAGCCGTGCGCCCTGAACAGATTGCCGAGGTGGTGGAACGCTGGACCGGTATTCCGGTGGCCAAGATGCTGGAAGGCGAGCGCGAAAAGCTGTTGCGGATGGAGGATGAACTGGGCAAACGGGTGGTTGGTCAGCAGACCGCGCTGGTCGCTGTTGCCAATGCCGTGCGCCGGGCGAGGGCCGGGTTGAACGATGAAAATCGCCCGCTTGGGTCATTCCTGTTTCTTGGGCCAACGGGCGTGGGGAAAACCGAACTTACCAAAGCTGTGGCGGAATACCTCTTCGACGATGACTCTGCCATGGTCCGCATCGACATGTCCGAATTCATGGAAAAGCACTCGGTTTCGCGTCTGATCGGGGCACCTCCGGGCTATGTTGGCTATGACGAAGGCGGAGTTCTGACCGAAGCCGTGCGCCGCCGCCCATATCAGGTGGTGCTGTTCGACGAGGTGGAAAAGGCGCATCCCGATGTGTTCAACGTGCTCTTGCAGGTGCTGGATGATGGTGTTCTGACCGATGGTCAGGGTCGGACGGTGGACTTCAAGCAGACGCTGATCATCCTGACCTCGAACCTTGGGGCGCGGGCACTTTCGGAACTGCCGGAAGGGGCCGATCAGGGTGTCGCACGGGCCGAGGTAATGGAAGCGGTGCGCCAGCACTTCCGCCCCGAATTCCTGAACCGTCTGGACGAACAGATCATCTTTGACCGGCTGAACCGCGCCGACATGGCGGGGATCGTGCTGATCCAGATGAAACGTCTGGAAAAGCGGCTGTCGGCGCGCAAGATCACGCTGGAACTGGACGATGCTGCCCGCGCATGGTTGGCGGAAGAGGGCTATGACCCGGTTTTCGGCGCGCGGCCGTTGAAGCGGGTTATCCAACGCCACCTGCAGGACCCGCTGGCCGAGATGATCCTGTCGGGCGACGTGCTGGACGGATCGACGGTGGTGGTCGGGGCTGGACCAGACGGTCTGATCATCGGCGACCGGGTCAGCGCCAGCCGTCGCAGCCGGCCAGCAGAGGCCGTGGTCCACTGATCGTCTAGCCGGAGTTTATCGAAAAATAACGCCTCCCCCTTTTGTATCAGGGGGAGGCTTCTTTGATCAGGGGCAATCTTGTTTCCGGGATGCCCGTCGATCTTTCGTTACTTGCCGCGGGCCGCCAGCCACGCTTTCATTTGGGCGATCTCGGTTTCCTGTGCCGCGATCACGGCTTCGGCCAAAGCGCGCACCTCGGGATCCGTGCCGTGTTCCAAGGCCACGCGGGCCATGTCGACGGCGCCTTCATGGTGCGGGATCATGCCTTGCATGAAATCAACATCGGCATCGCCAGTATAGGGCACCATCATTCCAGCCATCATGTCGTCCATGGCGGTGGCATAGGCCTTGACCGCAGGATTGTCGGCCAGCTCGGCGGGGATCATGGCGGAATGATCCATCATGCCCATGGCGCTGTGATCCATTCCAGCCATGTTGGAGTGGTCCATCCCCTGCATTTGGGCAAAGGCGATGCCGCCGGCGACGGCAAAAGAAGCAGCGATCAGTGTGAGGGCGCGTTTGTTCATAAGTTTCTCCTTAAGATATGTCACGCGGGTGCGAAGCCCGCTTCGGTCAAGGCTGCGATGATCTGATCGCGCGGGGCGGTTGTGGTCACGTCCACCTGGCGTGACGGCGGATCGGCGACAACGGTTGCCAAGGCGTCGACGCCTTGAATGGCTTTGGTGACACCGCGCACACAGCCGCCGCAGGTCATCGTTTCGATATGGAATTGCATCCAATCCTCCGCAATTAGCCCAACTCTGTTCGTGAAATGGGCCTTCCAAGCGTTGGAAGGTCAAGAGCACATCTTTGTGAAATTCCACACTTGACCTTCCCATGATGGGAAGGCCTATCTGTCGTGGCGATACACCGCAAAAGTGACTGTCTCGCAAGGGTCCAGCCCGCCGATCAGGAATAGCGCCATGAACGCCACCTTCGCTTCAAAGACACGCGTGATCCAGTCCTTGCCGGTCGAGGGTATGACCTGTGCATCCTGTGTTGGTCGGGTAGAACGCGCTTTGACCATGGTTCCGGGGGTGATGTCCGCGTCGGTCAACCTGGCAACAGAACGGGCCGAGGTTTCGTCTGACGCGCCGATTGAAAGGGCGCTGCTGGTCGCGGCAGTTGAAAAGGTGGGATATGACGTGCCACCGCAGGATATGGACATCGCCATCGAAGGAATGACCTGTGCGTCATGCGTTGCGCGGGTGGAACGGGCGCTGTTGGCGGTGCCGGGTGTCACGTTTGCATCGGTCAATCTGGCGACTGAACGCGCGACGGTGACGGGAACGGCCGATCCCTTTTTGCTGCTGAAGGCGATCGAGGCGGTCGGCTATGAGGCGCACCCTGTTACGCGGTCGGGCCGCGAGGATGATGAGGCAACCAGACGCAAAGTGGCCGAAGGCGACAGCCTGCGTCGCGCACTGAGTCTGGCGGCTGTGTTGTCGCTGCCGGTTTTCGTGCTGGAAATGGGGTCACATCTGTTTGCGCCCATGCATCATCTGATCATGACGACCATCGGAATGCAGGCAAGCTGGATCCTTCAGTTCGTCTTGACGACTGCCGTTCTTGTGGGCCCCGGCAGGCGGTTTTACCTGCAGGGCTGGCCAGCGCTGTTGCGCGGCGCCCCTGACATGAACAGCCTTGTCGCCGTGGGAACATCGGCGGCCTATGCCTATTCTCTGGTGGCGACGTTTGCGCCGGGTCTGCTGCCGCCCGGCACGGTCAATGTGTATTTCGAGGCTGCGGCGGTGATCGTGACGCTGATCCTGCTGGGTCGGTATCTGGAGGCCGGGGCCAAGGGACGCACGTCGCAGGCGATCCGCCGCCTTGTCGGGTTGCAGCCACGGTTGGCACGGATTCATCGCGACGGTGTCGAAGTCGAAGTGCCAATTGCCGAGGTGCGCACCGGCGATCTTGTGGCGTTGCGCCCCGGTGAACGCGTGCCGGTGGATGGCGAGGTAACGTCAGGCGAAAGCTGGATTGATGAAAGCATGATCACCGGCGAGCCCGCCCCAGTGCCCAAGGCGGTGAAGGCGCATGTCACGGGCGGCACCGTCAACCAGACCGGTGCGCTGACCTTTCGCGCAACGGCCGTGGGCGAGGCGACGATGCTGGCCCAGATCATCCGCATGGTCGAGGCTGCGCAAGGCGGAAAGCTGCCCATTCAGGCGCTGGTGGACCGTATCACGATGTGGTTCGTGCCGGTTGTGATGGGTTTGGCGGCATTGACCTTTGCGGTCTGGCTGATCTTTGGCCCCGATCCAGCCCTGACCTTTGGTCTGGTCAATGCCGTGGCTGTGCTGATCATTGCCTGCCCCTGTGCCATGGGGCTGGCCACGCCCACGTCAATCATGGTCGGCACCGGACGCGGGGCAGACCTCGGCGTGCTGTTCCGCAAGGGAGAGGCGTTGCAGGCGTTGCAAGGTGTTCGTGTGGTGGCATTGGACAAGACCGGAACGCTGACTGCCGGCAAGCCCACGTTGACCGATCTGATGCTGGCGCCGGGCTTTGATCGGGCCGAGGTGCTGGCCCGTGTTGCGGCGGTCGAGGCAATGTCGGAACATCCCATTGCACGGGCGATTGTCGATGCGGCCAAAGCCGAGGGGTTGGTGTTTCCCGCCGTGACCCGCTTTGCTGCCGAGACGGGCTTTGGCGTCAGCGCGATGGCCGGTGACGTGCCGGTCCAGATCGGGGCCGACCGCTACATGGCCCGGTTGGGGCTGGATGTGGCCGCGTTTGCGCCTGATGCCGATCGGATGGGTGTTGACGGCAAATCGCCGCTTTATGTGGCCATCGACGGGCAGTTGGCGGCGATGCTTGCCGTGGCCGATCCGATCAAACCCAGCACACCCGCCGCGATCCAAGCCCTGCACGCCCTTGGCCTGAAAGTCGCGATGATCACCGGCGACAATGCCCGCACCGCGCATGCCGTTGCCCGCACGCTTGGGATCGACGAGGTGGTGGCCGAGGTGCTTCCGGGCGGCAAGGTCGCCACGCTTCAGCGCTTGCGATCAGACCATGGACCGCTGGCATTTGTCGGCGACGGCATCAATGATGCCCCTGCCTTGGCCGAGGCAGATGTCGGCATTGCCATCGGCACCGGCACCGACATCGCCATCGAGGCGGCGGATGTGGTGCTGATGTCAGGACGCCTGACCGGGGTGCCTGATGCAATTGCGCTGAGCCGGGCCACGATGGGCAATATCCGGCAAAATCTGTTCTGGGCGTTTGTCTACAACGCCGCCTTGATCCCGGTTGCCGCCGGGGTTCTTTATCCGGCCTTTGGCATCCTGCTGTCGCCGGTGTTCGCGGCGGGGGCCATGGCGCTGTCCAGCGTCTTCGTTCTGGGCAATGCGCTGCGCCTGCGCCACTTTCAGCCCATACCGACAGACGGGGAAAGACCATGAACATCGGGGATGCCGCCAAGGCTTCGGGCGTATCGGCCAAGATGATCCGATATTACGAGGAAACCGGCCTGATCCCGATGGCGGGACGGACTGCATCAGGCTATCGCACCTATACCGGCACCGATGTCCAGATGCTGAGGTTCGTCCGCCGTGCGCGCGATCTGGGGTTTCAGGTTGAGGCGATTGGGGAACTGCTTGCGCTTTGGCGGGACCGCAGCCGCCATAGTGCCGATGTGAAAAAGCTGGCTCAGGATCAGATCGTCGGCCTGCGCCGCAAGATCGCCGAGATGGAAAGCATGGTCGCCACGTTGGACCATCTGGCACAGGGATGTTCCGGCGACGACCGCCCGGATTGCCCGATCCTTGCCGATCTGGAGGGTGAATCGTCGCTTGTGGCCCCGGCCTGTCACAGCGGGCCGGGGTTCAACCGATAGGACAACTGCGGTTGGACAGTCCGCTTTGATAGGGTGGGCCGGATGGATCTATGCCCCAAAGTCGCACCAGCCCTGTGCGTGGATCGAGGTTGTGTCAGAGTCTCTGGCCCTTATGTCTGAACAAGCTGACAAAAGAGGATATGCGATGGGACAGTTGGTTGACGGGAAATGGCAGGACGCCTGGTATGATACCAGTGCGACCGGGGGCAGATTCCAACGGGACAACGCACGTTTCCGCAACTGGGTCACGGCAGACGGCAGCGCGGGTCCATCGGGTGAAGGCGGGTTCAAGGCCGAGTCGGGCCGGTATCATCTTTACGTTTCCTATGCCTGCCCATGGGCGCACCGCACTTTGATCTTTCGCAAGCTCAAGGGGCTGGAGCCCCATATCGACATCTCGGTCGTGCATCCGGATATGTTGTCCGATGGTTGGACCTTTGGCACCGACTTTCCCGGAGCAACCGGGGATCGGCTTTATGGGTTGAAATATGCACGCGATATCTACACGCGTGCGTTGCCTGATGTATCCGGTCGGGTGACGGTGCCGATCCTGTGGGACAAGACGCGTCAGGCGATTGTCAGCAACGAATCTGCGGAAATCATCCGCATGTTCAACGGGGCCTTTGATGGTGTGACCGGAAACTGCGACGATTACTGGCCCACCGACCTGCGCGGCGATATCGAGATGATCAATGACCGTGTCTATGCGGCGATCAACAACGGCGTCTATCGTGCCGGCTTTGCCACCACCCAGTCAGCCTATGACGAAGCGGTGCACGAGGTGTTTGCCGGGCTCGACTGGCTTGAAGAGCATCTGCACGCGAACCTTTATCTGCTTGGCGCGCGGTTGACCGAGGCGGACTGGAGGCTGTTCACCAGCCTGATCCGCTTTGATCCGGTCTATCACCTGCATTTCAAATGCAACCGCAAGCGTCTGATCGACTATCCCAATCTGTGGGCTTACACGCGTGCGCTGTATCAGTGGCCCGGTGTGGCCGAGACGGTCAAGTTCGACCATATCGTGCGGCACTACCATTTCAGCCACGCCACGATAAACCCAAACCGCATCATTCCGATCAACCCGGTTCTGGACTACGACCAGCCGCATGGACGCGGTTGAAGGGTGTATGGCCTTGACCGGCATCTGGCACAAGCAACCGTAGTCTATCAGCCCAAAGTGACAATCAGGTCCTGCGGGAGTCCTGTCATGTCCATTGTCACGCGTCCGTTTACTGGGTGCAGGGCATTGCCGTCCAGCGTGGCCGATGCAATACCGTGACCTGTCTGGCCGGGGTTGTTGATGACGATGTTCAAAACGCTGTCCCCCAACGTGATCGCCGCCTTTAGCTGCGGCCAGTGTTTCGGAAAACATGGGTCCAGCGTGATGTCCTGCCCGGCCCGCGTCAGGCCGAGGATGCTTTCGATACCCGCCCGGTGCATCCATGCGGCCGAGCCTGTGTACCATGTCCAGCCGCCGCGTCCGATGTGGGGCGCGGTGGAATAGACATCGGCGGCGACGACATAGGGTTCAACCTTGTAGCGGTCGGCGTCTGCAGGGTTCAGGGCGTGATTGATCGGATTCAGCAGGGAAAACAGGGCGCCGGCGGCGTCTCCGTTCCCCATCTTGGCATAGGCAAGGATCGCCCACATGGCGGCATGGCTGTATTGCCCGCCATTTTCGCGCAATCCCGGTGGATAGCCCTTGATGTATCCGGGATCCATCTCGGTTGCGTCGAAGGGTGGCGTGAACAGCAATGCAAGGCCCGGATCGGGGCGGATAAGATGCTCTGACATGGACGCCATTGCCGCTCTGGCGCGATCAGGGTCGGCGGCACCGGACAGCACTGCCCAACTTTGCGCGATGCTGTCGATCTGACATTCCAGCGAATTCGCCGACCCCAAAGGCGTGCCATCGTCATAGGTTCCACGCCGATACCATTGCCCATCCCATCCGTCCCTCTCGATGGCTTGGCGGACCGTATCGGCATGCCGCAGCCAGCGGCTGGCGCGGACGGGGTCGCGGGTCTGGGCCAGCGGGGCCATGGCGTTGATCGTCGCGATCAGCAACCAGCCAAGCCAGACCGAGGTGCCCATGCCCGCTTCGCCCACGCGGTTCATGCCGTCGTTCCAGTCGCCGGTGCCGATCAGTGGCATCCCGTTCGCGCCGGTCAGGTCGAGGGCCTGATCCAGCCCTCGGGCGCAATGTTCGAACAGGCTTGCGGTGTCAGGCGAAACAGCAGGAAGATAGAAATCGTCATGCACGCCGGGCAACAGCGCGGGGCCTTCCAGAAACGGCACAGGCTCATCCAGCACGCCGGTGTCACCCGAAACCGCAACATATTGCGCGACGGCGTGGCCAAGCCAGACCCGGTCATCCGAAATCCGGGTGCGCACACCTTGGCCGGAATGGGGAAGCCACCAGTGCTGCACATCGCCTTCGGGGAATTGCCGTGCGGCTGCGCGCAGCAGATGCGCCCGTGTCAGTTCGGGGCGCAGGGCTGCCAGGGCCATGCCGTCCTGCAACTGATCCCGAAATCCATAGGCACCGCTCGCCTGATAAAAGCCGGCCCGCGCCCAGATCCGGCAGGCCAGTGTCTGATACAAAAGCCAGCCGTTCAGCATGATGTCCATCGCCCGGTCGGGCGACTGCACCTGAACAGCACCCAACAGGCTGGCCCAATGCTGTTTGACCGTTTCCAGTGTCCCGGTCGAATCTGCGGCCCGGTGGCGCTCGATCAACTGTTGTGCCGCTTCGGTGCCGTGAGCCTGCCCCAGCAGGAACAGGATATCCACACTGTCGCCGGGTGCCAGAACCAGTCTGCGTTGCAGGGCGGCGCAAGGGTCCAAAGCAGGGCCGGTCCGCCCCGAAAGTGGCGTGGCCCCAATTCCCTGTGGTGCGGCCGTGCTGCCCCCAATGCCCAAAACCTCGGCGCGGTCTGCGCTTCGGCTGGTGGTGTCGTGGCCCAGATCGGCAAAAGCTACTCGGCCGGAAAAGGCGGTCGAGAAAGGGTTGCGGGCGAGGATCGCACCGCTTTGGGGGTCGGTTTCGGTGATGACGTGGCGCGCTGCTGCACCACGGGAGGGGCCAAGCACCCATTCGGCATAGGCAGTGACAGACAGCCTGCGCACCCGGCCCGATGTATTGCGCACAGTCAGGCGGGTGATCTTGACCGGATCATCCACCGGTACGAACTGCACCATATGGGTGTCAATGCCATGGGCACTGTGGTCAAAGCTGCTGTAGCCAAAGCCGTGACGGGTAACGTACAGCCCGCCATCGCGGATCGGCAGGGCGGTCGGTGTCCAGGTTTGGCCGCCGTCCAGATCGTGAAGATAGATCACCTCGCCTGACGGGTCAGAGACAGGATCATTGGACCACGGCGTCAATTGGTTTTCGCGGCTGTTTTCAGACCAGACATGCCCGCTGCCCTGCGCGGACACTTGAAACCCAAAACCGGGATTGGCGATGACATTGATCCAAGGAGCGGGAGTGGTGTGTCCGTTGCGCAGCACGGTAACATATTCACGGCCCTGATCGGCGAAGCCACCGGTTCCGTTGAAGAACTCAAGCTGCGACGTGTCGAAAATACCGGATGTATTGTGCGGAATGAATGGCGCCACGGCGGGTCGGGGGTTTGGCGACAGCGCCGGTGCCAAAGCATCAAGCTGCTGGCCGATGCTGCCGCGCCCTGCGACCAAAACCACACTGGCCACCGCCAGCAACAGGGCGAGGGCTTCGGGCAGGATCAGATCGCTGCGCAGGATGTGGATCGCACCACCTGCCAAGCTGTCGGACGTGTCCGTTCGAGGACGGGACCGTGCGGCCCTTACTGCCGACTCGATCTGGATTTGCAAATCCTGCACGTAAGATGCTGATCGGTCGTTCAGGATCACTATATCAACCGCAAGTTGGTGCATGCGCAGATATTCGTGCGCTGCAAGAAGTTCCAGAAGGCGCGGCGCGTCTTCGGACTCTGAGATCCGGAACAGGACGATCGGCAGATCGCCCGAAATCCCGTGCGGCCAAAGCCCCGATTGTGGTCCCGCCCCGGCGTTGATGCTGGCAGTCGGGGCCCGCAGGCGGGCATCGGCACGGATCAGCATGCCGCCCAAGCGCTGAAAATCGGCAGCCGCGGCCTGTGAGACACCAAGATGTCTCAACTGCACTTGGGCTTGGGTCCAGGACAGGGTAACGGCGCGGCCAAAGGCGGAAGGATCGCGATGGCGGTCCACGAGATCGAGCAAAATATCGGGGTTCTCGGCCACCGCGGTCCAGAAGGTTACCCGCACCATGCCCCCGGCGGGAACCACCACCGACCGGCGGATCGAAAAAATCGGATCAAGCACGGTGCCTGTCGTGTTCGACAAATCGGTTGCGGCCATCGCCGCCTGACCAATGGTACGACCTTGACCGATGAAACGCGCACGGTCCGTTTCGATCTGGATGGGTGCGATTTCTTCGCCTTCCACAACGGCGATATGGGCGGCCCATACTTCGGGATCCTTAGGGTTCCGGCGACGGCGGGTGGCAATGACGACACCAAGTTCAGGAAGAAAATCAGTCACGACAAACAGTTTGGAAAATGCCGGATGCGCCACGTCAGAGGCCATCGGCGCTAGCACCAGTTCGGCGTAAGAGGTCAGGTCGATCTGGCGGGGCAACCGGCCGGTGTTGGTCAGTGTCACACGCCGCGCCTCGGCGTCGGCCTCGGTCGACACAACCACTTCGGTCAGGGTGGTCAGGTGATCCGCCCGATGGGTGAATGCCGCGTGGTGTTCGCAAAAGACTGCCTGATGCCGTGCTGTATCGGTTCCGACAGGTTGCACAGCCGTTGACCATTGTGCGCCAGATACCCTGTCACGCAGCAAAATGAACGCCCCATACTGCGCGGTGGTGGGATCATCGCGCCAGCGGGTCACGGCAAGCCCCCGCCACTTGCTGAAACCGGCGCCGGTCGGTGTAAGCATGACACCATAAGATCCGTTCGACAGCAGATGTCCGGTCGGCGCGGCCTTGGCCGGGGTTGCAAAGCGCCGCACGACAGGCTCGGCTGTCGGTTCATGGGCAGCGACAAGCACCTCTTTTGCGCGCGGGGGTGCATCGGTCGCATCGCGCGGCACCCGCTCTTGCAACAGAAGATCGACGGCCTTGATCATCGGTTCAGCGTGAAACCGGGCGCGCAGGCGGCCGTTCTGAACGCAATTGGCGATAGCGGTGATCGTCATACCCTGATGATGTGCCATGAAACTGCGCACGATCGCAAAATCAGCCTCGGCCGGCAGACGTGACGGTGTGAAATCAATGGCCTCGTAAAAGCCGAATTGCCCTTCTGCGCCGATCTTTGCCAACCGGGCATAATTGCGCCGCGCGTCCACGGGCGCGACCATGGCGGCAAGGCCAGTGGCATAGGGCGCGACGACGCGGTTTTCAGACAGACCGCGTTTCAGACCCAACCCCGGCACGCCAAAGTTGGAATACTGATAGGTCATCTCAAGATCGCGGGCGTTATACGACGACTCGGAAATACCCCACGGAATGCCAAGCGCGGCGCCATAGGCCTGTTGACGCGTCACAATCCGGTGGCTGGTTTCTTCCAGCACCGATCCCACAGGCCCGCGCATGACAAGCGATGGCATCAGGTATTCGAACATGCTGCCCGACCACGAGATCAACGCCGACCCGGCGCCGATTGGGGTAGCTGACCGCCCAAGGCGGAACCAGTGGCGGGTTTCCACATCGCCCTTGGCGATGGCGAACAGGCTGGCCAGCCGTGCCTCGGATGCCAGAAGATCATAGCAATTCTCATCAAGGCGGTTGGTGGCCACCGAAAAGCCGATGGACAGCAGCTTCTTTTCCGGATCAAGCAGAAAGCCGAAATCCATGTCCATCGCGAAGCGCCGGGCCCTTGCTTCGACGGCTGCAAGGCGTGCGGAAAGGTCAAGATCACGATCGGCAGCATGGCCTGCAAGGCCCACCTGTACAGCACCGATCCAGAAGCCGAGGTCAGAGTCCGGGGTGCAGACCTGTGCCGCGCGTATGGCGGCGGCATTGGCCAAGGAAACCGGCAGATCAAATACCGCGGGGTCCGAACTGGCTGCGACAAGCCCGGCAAGCATGTCGGTCAGCACGGGGTCGGTTGTTGACTCTACGGATCGTTGCGCCAACAACAGCATGTCGTGCAGACCATCGCGCCAGTCTGTGCGTCCGGCGCACGTTGTTTCCTGCCATTCGGTGCAAGCCCGCGCCACCGCGATCAAATGACCGGCAAGATTGCCGCTGTCCACCGACGAGACATAGGCCGGGTCAAGCACGCGCAGATCGTCGGTGGCATGCCAGTTGTACAGGTGGCCGCGAAAACGGGGCATACGCTGCATGGTGTCAAGTGTCTGTTCCAGCCGGGAAATCGCATCCGACAGCCCGATCCAGCCCAGATCATGCGCCGCAGTCGTGGACAGCAGATAGAGACCGATGTTGGTGGGCGAGGTGCGCCGCGCCAAAGCCGGATTGGGGGTTTCCTGAAAGTTGTCGGGGGGCAGGAAGTGGTCCGCCTCGGTTACAAAGGTTTCGAAGTAGCGCCACGTTTTGCGCGCAACAAGACGCAATTCCTGGGCATCGGAGGCAGTGAGGCTTTCGCTGGACTGCGGTGCCAACGGCTGACTGATCTGATGGGCAATGGCCGGGGCGGCCAGCCAGATCAGGGCAAAAGTCAAAACCATAGGCCAGATCGCGGGATTGAAGGTCAAGGCTGTCAGCGCGACGCCAACGCCAAGGCCGACCCCTGGCAGCATGTCACGGTATTGGCCCAGAACGCCGGGGCGACGGCCTTGCGCTGTTTGCGCGGCGGTCGTCCATTCCAGCAGATTCCGGCGCGACCGCCCCAACCGCCAAGCCGTGCGCAGGACCGCGTCGATCATCCGCATTGACGTATCGGGCAAAAAGACGATCGCAAGCGCGATCTGCGACAGCGCCGCGCGGGCGTCTGCCCCAAGCGCTGCAAGGTGGCTGCGTGCCGTTATCCCGGCTCTCCCCGGCAGAACCGCAAAGGGTAGCGGCAACAGATACGGCAGGGCCAGCATCGCCAATACCGCAGCCGTCCAACCCAATGCGAGCGGCAGTGGCATCAGCCAGCCCACCACCAGCGCCGCCAAAGTCAGAGGCGGCGTGAGCGACCGGCGCAGGTTGTCGATGATTTTCCAGCGGCCAAGCGCTGACATCGCCTTTTCCCGCGACCCATCGCGCCCGAAAAGCCACGGCAAGAGTTGCCAGTCGCCACGGACCCATCGGTGTTGCCGGCGCGCGGCGACGTCATAGCGGGACGGAAAATCCTCGACAACTTCCACGTCCGACACAAGACCGGCGCGCGCATGATTGCCCTCAAACAGATCATGGCTGAGCATCGTATTGTCCGGCACCCGCCCTGCCAGAGCTGCCTCGAAAGCATCGACATCGTAGATGCCCTTGCCCGTAAAGGATCCTTCGCCGAACAGATCCTGATAGACGTCGGAAATTGCGGCAGCATAGGCGTCGATCCCGCCATGGCTGGCATTTATCTGCTGAAACAGCGATCCTTCGGCTCCGACCGGCAGTGCCGGTGTGACACGCGGTTGCAAGATGCCATAGCCTGCGGTGACCCGACCAAGGGCGGGGTCGAACTTCGGGCGGTTCAACGGATGCGCAATCTTGCCGATCAGACGCCGCACAGTATTGCGCAAAAGTCGGGTGTCGGCATCCAGGGTGATGACAAAGCGGATATCGCGCGGCACGCGACAGGGGGCGACAAAGCTGGTATCGGTTGCCCCACGCAACAGCCGGTTCAACTCGTTCAGCTTGCCGCGCTTGCGCTCCCATCCCATCCATACGCCCATGGACGGGTTCCACTGACGGCGACGGTGCAGAAACAGGAAGCGGTCGCCATCGGGGGATGGATACGTCGCGTTCAGCCGCGCGATGGCGTCGGCGGCAAGCGTCGTCAAGGTGGCGTCGCCCGGCAGGGTTTCGGTCGCAGCGTCCGGCCCGTCGGACAGCAAGGCATAGTGCAAGGCCCCGTCGGTGCTGGACAGGTGATGCACTTCCAACTGTTCGATGCTGGCCACCACGTCTTCGGCGTTGCTCAAGAGAACCGGTATCGCGACCAGACTTCGCAGATCCGAGGGTACTCCGCCCGCCAGATCCAGCCCGGGCAACCGCCGCGGCGGCACAGAGCGTGTAATGGCAAGGTTGACAAGGGCAGTGCCGGCTTCCAGCGCGGGGATCAGCCCGACCATTGCCAAGGCAACCACAGCCCAGCCAGTGGCGCCAGCGGCCCAAAGCGCCAGGCCCAGAACACCACTTGCAGTCAAGAAGAGGGCTGCCAGATATCCCGGCAATCCCAACTGCCCAAGCGACCTGCGCGCCGTGACGAGCGGTGCCGGAGCAAAGCCCAACCGCCGTTCCAAGGTTCGGCGGGCCGTGCCGATCAACCCGTGGCCGGGGTCGCGTTCGGCAAGATCCATGCCTTCGTCCGCCAGACCGAGCGCGGCCTCTGCCACCTCTGTTTCAGTCTTCCCGGACCCCCTGGCAAGCGTTTCGATGGCAGTTCGATACATGTTGCGGGTCGGAAAATCCATCGCCGCAAAGTCTGACCTTTCGCGAAGGCGCGCATCGATGAGGCTTACCTCTTCAAAAAAGTCTTGCCAGTCCAGTTCCGACAACAGCCGCATGCTGGTGACGATATTGCGCATGGTGACGTTGGACGCCCCCTGTCGCTGCTGACTGTGCAGGATCACATCGTCACGGGTCAGATCCTGCGCGCGCAGCCGTTCGTCCAGCCAGCCAATAAGCGGTGTTTCGGCCGGATCGAAGCCGCGCAGCCGCTTGGCAATCTGTGCCGCGACGATTTCCGGCAAGGGGGCACCGTCGAATGGCGCTACGGCCTGTGCAAGCATCGCCGCGGAGTGCAAGGCGTGTCCTGAGCCTGTGGGGGTGGGATCGCCGGAAGCGAACAGACCGTCAATCAAGGCATCGGCGATCTGGCGTTGGTCGTGGCCTGCCGTGATCTGATCTGCAAGGCGACGCATGTTTTCGACCAGAACGATGCGCAGCGTAATCGCTACCGCCCACAATTCACCAATCGTCAGTGGTTCTACCGTCTGATAGGCCCGCACAAAGCGCGCAAGAACTGGCTCGTTCAACAGACTGTCGGTATGTGCCACATAGGCCCACGCGATGCCCAGGACACGGGGATAGCCAGCAAAGGGACCGTCGGCCAGTTTTGGCAACTGACGATAATAGCCGGGCGGCAGGTCGTCCTTGATCTGCTGCAGCTGCTGTTCGACCAGATGGTAGTTATCAAGCAACCATTCGGCGGCTGGTGTGATGGTCTGACCAGCCTGCAAAGCGGTGGCACAAGATCTGTAGGCCGCCAGCAAAACGTCAGAATTGACCTTCACCCGTTCTGATAGCGGGACCATACGCCTTTGGCTGCGCCCGACGGACTGAGCCTGCGCCAGAGAAATGGCATGATGCTCAAGCCTCTCGGCTCCGAACAGGTCGGCGCGGATGACTGTCGTATCGTCCCAGGCGCCGGTCATGTTCTGGTTGCGGCCGAATAGCCGCATCACCGGGACGCAGGCGGGCTACCGTCCTTGGGCTTTGTGCTGCGCGCGATCACCGGGCTGGTGAGGTCCGCTCTGTCCTTTGGGGTGGGTTCCGATATGGCCGATTGTGTTCTGCTGCGGTTCGGGCTGACTTTCCAATCGGCGCGGATGCGCTGGGTCATAGCAGCCCATTTGTTTTCGATCTGATCCCAGTTCATGCGATAGCCTTTCCATTAATGATGTCGGCACAGCATTGATGCGGTTTACTGGCATACGAACGTCGCCGCTGCCCACAAGGTTCCGTCGGTTCGGAGCAACTGGTCAATCGTTCCGTTTTCAGGCGCGCGCGGCGCGGACGTGATCCATTTGCCCCAAAACTTTGTGGGGCAGGGTCCCTGCGTGGCCTTTCACGGCGATCTTGCGTGCCATGGCCGCATCCAGCAAACCGTCATGCGTTCCACAGTCATAGCGGGTTCCGCTGAACCGGAACGCCGTAAGCGGGATCCGTTCAGCATCGCGTGCGATGGCATCAGTCAGCTGGATCTCTCCACCCGCGCCGCGCCCAACCGATTCCAAAGTTGTGAAAATGATCGGATCCAGAATGTACCTGCCGACCGCCGCCAGCCGCGATGGTGCGTTGGCCGATGGCTTTTCCACCATGCCAGACACCGGCACGCTGCGACCGATCGAAGGCCCCGCCGGGCGAAAAATCCCATAGAGGCGGGTTTCCTCGGGCCTGACATCCATGGCCGCGATCATGTGGCCCTTGGTGTAGTCTTTGGCCATCTCGGACAGACAGGGTTCACCAAGGATCAAATCATCCGGCAAGATTACCGCAAACGGACCCGGCAGCGTCAAACCCTTGGCGCACAGAATTGCGTGGCCCAAGCCAAGCGGTTGATCCTGATCGACAAACACGATCTCGATCTGCGCGGGCACTTCGATGTCGGCCATTTCAGCACCAAGATGTGCCTTGCCAGCCGCGTAAAGCGCTTTCACATGAAACGCATGCGGTGCAAGATAGTCGCGGATCGTCTGCTTGCCGGGGTGTGTCACCACAACGATGCGTTCGACACCCAGGTCGATGGCTTCGTCGATGGCGAATTGCAGCGCCGGGCGGTCATAGACGTTGAGAAGTTCCTTTGGCGTCACCTTGGTGACCGGCAACAAGCGCGTGCCCAGTCCAGCCGCGGGAATAACGATCGAGCGAATTTTCTGTTCCATGTCCGAGATTCCCATCTGCTGTGCCCAATCATCGCATCAACGCCCCAAAGTGCGTGTCCGTTCCATCTGGCGATGGCCATTTCAAAATGATTTTGTCCGATGCATGCGCAGCAGCCCCGTCAAACTGCGAATTTTCTTTGGTTCGGGCGGGAAGTCAGAGCGCTGCGCCGATCAGCGCACCATCGCTGGGGTCGTGGCAACCAGCCGGTTTCCGGTGGTGCCGATGATCATTGCGGTCACGATCTGGCCTTCTGGCTGATCGGTGGCAAAGTCCACTTCCGTAAACTGTTCCGTGCGGCCCATCCGTGGGCTTTCCAGCAACACACGGTGCGACTGGCTGATCTGATCGCGCAAATGCCCAAGCAGCGATGCTTCGCCCTTGGCACGCAACCGTGCGGCGCGCTCTTTGATCTCGGGGCCTTTGACCTGCGGCATCCGCGCCGCCGGGGTGCCTTTGCGCGGGCTGAAGGGAAAGACGTGCAGGAAAGTCAGCTGGCAGTCATCCACAAGCTTCAGGCTGTTTTCGAACATGGGCTCGGTTTCTGTGGGAAAGCCTGCAATGATATCAGCCCCGAACACGATGTCTGGACGCAAACGGCGGGCATCTTCGCAAAAGCGGATGGCATCATCGCGCAGGTGTCGCCGCTTCATCCGTTTCAGGATCATGTCATCCCCGGCCTGAAGCGACAGGTGCAGATGCGGCATCAGGCGCGGTTCGGTTGCAATCGCAAGCATCAGGTTTTCGTCGGCTTCGATGGAATCGATCGACGAAATTCGCAGGCGGGGCAGATCGGGAACCAGTCGCAGGATCCGCATCACCAGATCGCCAAGCCGCGGCTCGCCCGGCAGGTCTGCCCCCCATGAGGTAAGATCGACTCCGGTCAGCACAACTTCGTTGAAGCCCTTGTCAACAAGGCGTTTGATCTGATCGATCACCACGCCCGCAGGTACAGAGCGGGAATTGCCGCGACCGTAAGGGATGATGCAGAAGGTACAGCGATGGTCGCAGCCGTTCTGGACCTGCACATAGGCACGGTGCCGGCCGAAACCGTCAATCAGATGGCCCGCCGTTTCGCGGACCGACATGATGTCATCGACCTGCACCTTTTCGGTTTGTCCAATGAAATCCGACCCGGCAATTCCCGTCCATGTCGCGGGCTGCATCTTTTCGTGGTTGCCGATCACGCGCGCCACTTCGGCCATGGCGGCGAAAGTTTCCGGCTCGGTCTGGGCGGCGCAACCGGTAACGATCATCGGCGCCCCCGGGTTTTCGCGCGCAAGCCTGCGGATTTCCTGTTTTGCCTTGCGCACCGCTTCGGCCGTGACAGCACAGGTGTTTACAATCACTGCCCCTTGCAGTCCGGCGGCTTCGGCAAGTTCCTTCATCGCCTCGGATTCATAGGCGTTCAGGCGGCAGCCGAGGGTGGCGAAAATCGGCGCTGTCATGCGTTTGCGGCCAGAAATTCGGGCGTCAGCCAGCCGTCAAAGACATGGGCAACGGGACCGGTCATCCAGACACCGTCATCGCGCCAATCAATGTCAAGCACGCCGCCATCAAGGGTCAAAGTCACGCGCCGCCCTGTCAGTCCCCGCAGATGGGCGGCGACGGCCGTTGCGCAGGCGCCCGAGCCACAGGCAAGCGTGATGCCGGTGCCGCGCTCCCACACCCGCATGCGCAGATGATCCGGACCAAGCATCGACGCGAATTCGACGTTGGTCTGTTGCGGAAACAGGGGGTCGTGTTCATAGCGCGGGCCAAGCCCTGCCACATCAACCCTTTCGGCATCCGCCACGAACAGCACGCAATGCGGATTGCCCATGCCGACTGCAACCGGATCGCCGGGCAAGGGCAGGTGCATCAGATCCACGTCGCGCGTCAAGGGTATGTCCTGCCAGTCAAGCTGGGGCGCGCCCATATTCACCGACACACGTCCGTCCGGCAGGCGCACGGCTGACAGGTCACCCCGCGCGGTTTGCAGCGACACGGCGTCAAGCCCAAGTCCGCGCATCACATAATCCGACGTACAGCGCGTCGCATTCCCGCAGGCCCCGGCGCGGGTGCCATCGCTGTTCCAGAAATCGAGCGTGAAATCTGCGCCGCCTTCGCCGTCGCGAATTTCAGCCAGCTGGTCAAAGCCGACGCCCAGATTGCGGTGACCAAGCGCGCGTGCCAAGGCAGGCGTCATCAACGCCCCGCGCCCGCGCGAGTCGATAATAACGAAGTCATTGCCAGCGCCATGCATTTTCAGGAAGGGCAGGCCGTTTTGCCGGGACGTGGTGTTCATGCCGGGGCATATACGCCCGATCCGGCAAATTTGCCAGAGTGCAGTATATTTTGCCCTTGACCCCATCCGCCGCTGACCGTAATCAGCCGACCAGTCGTGGGCCGGTAGCTCAGTTGGTAGAGCAGCTGACTTTTAATCAGCGGGTCACAGGTTCGAATCCCGTCCGGCTCACCACTTCTTAAAAAACCCGGACCAGAGGTCCGGGTTTTTTGATTCATGTCCGATGTGCAAAACCACGAAAGGCCCGCCGTTTCCGGCGGGCTTGGGGTCAAAACTCCAGCAGGCGGTCCCCTGACGCGTCCTTGATCCGGGTCGGCAGGCCGATTTCGTTCAGCAGGGTGATAAACGGGGCAGGATCCATATCCTCGACATTGGCCATTGTCCCCACATCCCAAACGCCATCGGCAATCAGCAGTGCTGCGGCCACAGGTGGCACGCCAGCGGTATAGCTGATGCCTTGGCTGCCGACCTCGGCATAGGCTTCCTTGTGATCGGCCACGTTGTAAATCAGCACCTCGACCGGCTGGCCGTCCTTGGTGCCTTTGACAAAATCGCCGATGCAGGTCTTGCCGGTGTAGTCGGGCGCAAGGCTGGCGGGGTCGGGCAGCACGGCCTTGACCACCTTCAGTGGAATGATCTCCAGCCCTTCGGCGGTTTTCACGGGCTGCTCGGACAGCAGACCAAGGTTTTTCAGCACGGTGAAGACGTTGATGTAGTGGTCGCCGAATCCCATCCAGAACCGCACATCGGCGGCAGGGTAACGTGCCGAGAGCGAGTGAACCTCGTCATGGCCGGTGAGGTAGGCCTTTTGCTCCCCCACCACTGGCAGATCGAATGTCTTGCCCACCTCGAACATGGTGTTCGATTGCCATGCTCCGTTTTGCCAGGAATACACCGTTCCGGTGAATTCCCGGAAGTTGATCTCGGGATCAAAGTTGGTGGCAAACCATTTGCCATGGGATCCGGCGTTGATATCGACGATGTCGATCGACGTGATGGTATCCATCATACCTTCGGCCACGCGCGCGTAGGCGTTCACCACACCGGGGTCGAATCCAACACCCAGAATGGCCGTCACGCCCGCTGCCTTGCACGCTTCGCGCCGTTTCCATTCGTAGTTGCCATACCACGGCGGGGTTTCACAAATCTTTGCGGGGTCTTCGTGAATGGCGGTGTCCATATAGGCCACGCCTGCCTGAATGCAGGCATCCAGCACTGGCATGTTCACGAAGGGCGAGCCGACGTTGATCACGATCTGGCAGCCTGTCGCCTTGATCAGCGCGACCACGGCTGCGGTATCCATAGCATCCAGGGCATGCGCCTGAAATACACCCGGCACCTTCAGCGCGCTTTTGGCATGCACACTGGCGATGATCGCTTCGGCCTTGGCCACGGTGCGGCTGGCGATGTGCAGATCGCCCAGACGGTCATTGTGCTGTGCCGCCTTGTGCGCCACGACTTGGGCCACACCGCCCGCTCCGATGATCAGAACATTCCGTTTCACTTCGAACCGCCTCCTTTAAGGACAGAGGGAAGGGGCAACCGGGATTACCCGAGGTTGCCTTCAAAATCTGCATAGCCGAATTCACGCGCGACGGTCATCGACCCGTCCAGCTCCTTGATGACGATGCCCGGCATCTTCACCCCGTTGAACCAGTTCTTCTTGACCATCGTATAGCCCGCTGCATCCGCGATGCTCAGCCGGTCGCCCACCTGCAATGGCGCAGGGAAGTTGAATTCCCCGAACACATCACCCGCAAGACAGGATTTGCCGCAGATCTGGAAGGAATGGTCGCCGGTTGTCTCGATCTTGCCCGAGATGCGATAGATCAGCAGATCGAGCATGTGCGCCTCGACCGAGGAATCGACAATCGCAAGATCCTTGCCATTGTTCAAAACGTCCAGCACCGTCACCTCAAGGCTGGCCGCCCCGGTGATCGCCGCTTCGCCCGGTTCCAGATAGACCTGCACGCCGAAGCGGTCCGAAAACGCTTTCAGCCGCGCGGCCAGTTTCGCCACCGGATAGCCTTCGCCCGTGAAGTGGATGCCGCCGCCAAGGCTGACCCAGTTCAGTCGGCTGAGAAGCGCGCCGAATTCATTTTCGATCCGTGTCAATTGTTGGTCGAACAGGTCGAAATTGTCGTTCTCGCAGTTGTAGTGGATCATGAAGCCGGAAATCCGGTCCATCACCCGCTTTATTTTGGTGGCATCCCATTCGCCCAAGCGGCTGAACGGGCGGGCCGGATCGGCCAGATCGAAACCGCTGGTGGAAAAGCGCGGGTTCAGGCGCAGGCCGCGATTGATGCTGATGGACTGATTATCGAAGCGTTCCAACTGACCGATGGAGTTGAAGATGATCTTGTCGGCATAGCCCACGGCTTCGGCAATCTCGTGGTCTGCCCATGCCACGGAATAGGCATGCGTTTCGCTGCCGAACCGCTCGCGACCCAGCCTCAGTTCGTACAGCGATGATGACGTCGTTCCGTCCATGTGCTGACGCATCTGGTCAAACACACCCCAAGTGGCAAAGCATTTCAGGGCCAGAAGGGTCTTGGCGCCAGAGGCATGGCGCAGCTCATCCATGATCGCCATGTTGCGCGCCAGTTTGGCACGGTCGATCAGGTAAAACGGAGTCTGGATCATCGCATCCCCCCCAAGGGCAGCAGAAGGACAAGAGGGGCGCTATGTATGACCCCCTATCCCCCTATGCAAGCCTTGTGTCGGCCAGATGACAATCAGACCATGCGGATAACGTCCTTGCCCACCGAAAGAACATAGCCGCGTCGGGCGATGGTTTTGACCAGCAACTCGCTGACCAACTGGTTGCCCAACGTGTCGCGCAGACGTTTGACGCGGGTGGCACCGGCGGCTTCATCGCAATCCACCTCGTTCCGGCCCGAAATAACCGATTCGATCTGGGCCCCCGTCAGCACCTCGTCATCCATCCGGGCCTCGGCCAGAACCGACAGGGTTTCCAAAGCGGCTTCGGTCAGCGCAAATTCCATATCGTTGATGTAAACCGCGCGGCCTTCGCGGCTGATCATCAGGCTGGCGACCTGAATTCCCGACCGCTGAATGGCTGAAATCCGGCGGTTCAGCGCGATGATCATCACCAGAAACACCAGCGCCGCAACCAAAAGCGCTGTGGAAAACACCAGCAGCACAAAGATCACCATGCGATAGCTTTGCAAAACTTCGGAAAACGAGGTGCCGGATTGTGCCAGAATTTCCAGAAGTTTGATTTCGGCCCCTGTGGTCAGGTTGTCATTTTCGACAAACAGCCGTTCGACCCGCGTATTGAAGGCGTTTGCGTCAGGCAGACTGAGGAACAAAAACAGCGCCGCCCCGAACAGGATCAGCACAATTCCCGCGATACCAAAGCTGACAACCCGGTTGCCGGCCTTGAGACTCTCAATAACGGAGGAAGAATTCTCCTGCACTCGCTTGCCTTTCGCCAAGGCCCTCGGGGCCGAAAGTGGACACCACGTTCAACAACGTCCAACCCGCCGACGCAAGCCGGGGCGTCAATTCGCCTTTGGCTGCAACGGGCGTGCAGTTGCTGTCGCTTACCTGTGCCACACCATAGTGCAGACGCAAGGGGGCGTCCTGCTTGGCCTTGTAATCCGCGTAGCATTCCGCCGACGCGGGACCTGCCAACGCCGATACCGTTGCGGCAGCGAAGATCAGGGATGCAAATTTCATGTTAGGCTCCTGCTCGGGGGCGACGTGCCTTGGTGACACAGTTGCGCACGAACGCTGCGATATTCAATAACAACCCCGCGTGGCAGGAGTTGTTATCGCATATCAGACCGGTGATATTGCCTGTCCGACACCGGGGGGCGCATGGATTGGGCATCGGATCCGGTGCGATGGTCGCACTGGGCAGACAGAACGCTCCACCTGACAGGAGGCCCCCATGTTTCAAGCATCTACCGCCATTTCCTCGTCCATGCCGCGCGAAACGTCAAAGCCCCTGCGCCGTGTGGCCGCCGCTGTCATTGCTGCCGTTACAGTGCTGACCTTGATGGCTGCCACCGCGGTTCCCGCCCGGGCAGACCGTGCCAGCGACAATCTGGCCAAGGCCGTCGTCGCCGCCCTTGCCGTCGGTGCCATCATCAATTCCATCGACAAGGGTCGGGCCAAGCCTGCGCCACTGCCCGAGCCCCCGGTTCAAGCGCGTGCTCCGCGCGTTCCTTCGGTGTGTGCCATCGAGATTTCCGGCGCACGCAGGGACGTGACGGTGTATCCGGAACGCTGCCTGCGGCGTGAAGGGTTCAACTACCGTTTGCCGCGTCAATGCGCCCATGATGCACGGGTTTTTGGCCGGGTGGACCGCGTTTATGGCGAAGACTGCCTGCGCAATGCCGGCTTCCGGGTTGGTGCCGATCGGGGCCAATTCCGCAATGACCGGATGTATCGCGACCGCGGGCGCCCCTATGGCCACGACCGGGGCCGCGAGCGTGATCGCTACGACCATTAAGGCCAAAATGAATTGTGTCCCCGGATGCGGCTTCCCCCCGTCGCCGTATCCAGAAGGGGGTGGGAGGACGAGCAGCTCTCACCCCCTTTTTTAGCCGAGTTTTACGCCGAGATTTCAATCAAATAATTGCGTCCCCGGATGCGGCTTCCCCCAGTCGCCGTATCCAGGAGGGGGTGGGAGAACGATCCGCTCTCACCCCCTTTTTTAGCCGAATTTTACGCCGAGATTTCTGTCAAATAATTGCGTCCCCGGATGCGGCTTCCACCGGTCGCCGTATCCAGGAGGGGGTGGGAGGATATGATCCTCTCACCCCCTTTTTTTTATACATGCCCCGCGCTATTCCGGGCCATGGAAAAGCCTGCTCCCGACTTTGCGCATGAAACCGCCGCCCTTTTTAAAGGGGCGGCCTTTGTCGTTGGCGTAGATGAGGTGGGGCGCGGGCCCTTGTGTGGGCCTGTTACCGCCGCCGCTGTGCGGCTGGACCCGTCGCGGATCCCGCAAGGCCTGGCCGATTCAAAAACGCTGTCGGCAGCCCGACGCGAAAGGCTGTTTGCAGAGTTGCAGGAAGTGGCGCAGGTCGCCGTCGCACATGCCACTGTCGAGGAGATCGACAGTCTGAACATCTTGCGCGCCA
Organism: Paracoccaceae bacterium; assembly: GCA_046313895.1. Classification (GTDB taxonomy): domain Bacteria; phylum Pseudomonadota; class Alphaproteobacteria; order Rhodobacterales; family Rhodobacteraceae; genus Pseudotabrizicola. The sequence goes on along the minus strand of JBKBWK010000009.1, from coordinate 30,538 downwards.
GCCATCTGGCAATGGAACGTGCCGTGACCGCTTTGGGTGCTGATTTTGCACTGATTGACGGCAACCTGATTCCGCGGAACCTGCCGTGCCGGGGATTGGCCATCGTGAAGGGAGATGCCAAATCTCTGTCAATCGCGGCGGCGTCGATTTGTGCCAAGGTGACCCGTGACCGGATCATGGTGGATTTGGCGCAACATTACCCCGGCTACGGCTGGGAGGTGAACGCGGGTTATCCGACCAAGGCGCATCTGCGGGCGCTTCTAAATCTTGGCGTGACCCCCGTTCATAGACGTTCGTTCAAACCTGTCCACAACATCTTGTATCAAGATAAAATCGTAACCCCTTGATTCAATAAAGAATTTGACGTCGAATCATGTCTGACTCATTGTTATCCACAAGAAGGGCGCAGGAAATGACGTCCGGGACAGAGGCAGAAGATGACGAAGACGACCGCGCAGCCTGGAGTTCCGCTCCCGCTGAACCAGATCCTTGCAGGCGACTGCATCGACATCATGAACAGCCTGCCAGCGGGCTCTGTGGACCTGATCTTTGCCGATCCACCCTATAACCTGCAGTTGAAGGGCGACCTTCACCGCCCCGATAATTCCAAGGTCGACGCCGTGGATGATCATTGGGATCAGTTTTCGTCCTTTGCAGTTTATGATGACTTCACCAAGGCGTGGCTGCAGGCTGCCAAGCGGTTGTTGAAGCCGAATGGCGCGATCTGGGTCATCGGCAGTTATCACAACGTCTTCCGCCTTGGCGCAGAGCTTCAGAATCAGGGATTCTGGATCCTGAATGATGTCGTATGGCGCAAATCAAACCCGATGCCCAACTTCAAAGGCAAGCGTCTGACCAATGCGCATGAAACCCTGATCTGGGCCAGCCGGGATGAAAGCGCGAAATACACCTTCAACTATGAAGCGCTGAAGGCGCTGAACGATGGGGTGCAGATGCGGTCGGACTGGGTTTTGCCGATCTGCACCGGGCATGAGCGGTTAAAGGACCACAACGGCGACAAGGCGCATCCGACGCAAAAGCCGGAAAGCCTGTTGCACCGGGTGATGATCGCCACCACCCATCCCGGCGACGTAGTGCTCGACCCGTTCTTTGGAACCGGCACCACGGGCGCTGTCGCCAAGATGCTGGGACGAGACTTCATCGGGATCGAGCGGGAAGAGGCTTATCGCAAGGTCGCCGCCGACCGAATCGCTCGCATCCGCAAATTCGATGCCTCGGGACTGGAGATCACTGGGTCAAAACGCGCAGAACCCCGCGTGCCCTTTGGTCAGGTGGTCGAACGCGGTATGCTGCGTCCGGGCGAGGAGTTGTATTCACTTGGCAATCGCTACAAGGCTAAGGTCCGCGCTGATGGCACTTTGGTTGGCAATGACATCAAGGGGTCAATCCATCAGGTAGGGGCCGCGTATGAAGGTGCGCCGTCCTGCAACGGGTGGACCTATTGGCATTTCAAGCGCGACGGCAAGATGATCCCCATAGATATCCTGCGCCAGCAGATCCGCGCCGAGATGGAGGCCGATCAGGCCCGTCCGAACTGAGAGTTCGGTAATTTCCAGCCTGAAAAAATGACTTCAGTTTACGCCTGCACCGCAGTCCGCCTGCGGTGCCACTTGCCCCGCCATGCCCCCATGGCGGGGCCTTTTCATGGTCAAACCCGATGTGGAAACCTGCGACTGGCGTCATCACTGCGCCACAGCCGTGCCGACCAGTCAGGCAAAGGGTCTTGCACGCTCTTGTCTCGTGACGGGTTCCGCGTCACAGGATAAACCCAGATCAACAACCCGCAGAGGCAAGCCATGGACGGGCAATCCGAAGCAATCACGCAGGCGCTGAACTGGCTGGATCAGGCCGGACAGATCGCGTTGGGATGGTTGCTGTCCCCTGCGGCCTGGTCGCAGTTTGCTTTGTTGGCGCTGGCCTACCTGCTGGCACGCGTGATCGCTGGCCGCCTGTCGGTCGTGCTGACACGACTTCTGATGCCGAAGGACTCTGCGCAGGGCTTGTTTGCCACCGCCCGCCGTTTTTCGCTTAGGTTCCTGCCGCTGTTGTTGCCGTTGATCGCCTATGCGCTGACTGCGGGCGGCGAAAGCCTGACCCGGTCTATGTTCGGCTCGGGCGAGGTGATTGCCTTTGGCAAACGGCTGTTTCTGTTTCTTGCGGCCCGCGCCTTGGTCAGCCATGTGCTGACGGACACCTTCCTGCATCTGTTGGGCAAATATGTGCTGATCCCGGTCGCGGCGCTTTATGCGCTGGGTGTATTGGACGAGATCACGCTGGCCTTGGCCGAAACGCGGGTCGAGCTGGGGAATATCCAGTTTTCCGCCCTGTCGCTGATCCGTGGCGTCATTGCCGGGTCCCTGTTGTTCTGGCTTGGCACCTGGTCAAACCGGCAATCGGCCAGCTATATCAAATCACAACAGGACCTTCGCCCCGCCACCCGCGAACTGGCGGTCAAGGCCGTCGAGATCATGATCTTCGGCGCGGCCTTCCTGCTGTTGATGAGCATCATGGGCATCGACCTGACCGCCATTGCCGTTCTGGGTGGGGCGCTGGGCGTCGGGATCGGGCTTGGGCTGCAACAGATCGCCGCCAACTTCATCTCGGGCATCATCCTGTTGATAGAAGGTCAGACCACGGTGGGCGATTATGTCGAACTCGACGGTGGCGAAAAGGGCACCATCGTCAAGATGACCGCCCGCGCCTGCGTGCTTGAAACGTTTGACGGCAAGTGGATCGTGGTGCCGAACGAACATTTCATCACCAGCCGGGTGATCAACTATTCCGATCAGGGCAGCGCCAACCGCTATGAGGCTGAATTCTCGGTCAGCTATGATACCGACATCAACCGGGTGCCAGACATCATCAAGGCGGCTGTTGCCCGGTTGCCTTTTGTGCTGCAAAAGCCCGATGGCCCGGACTGCGAGTTGAACGGGTTTGGCGAGTCGTCGGTGGATTTCGTGGTCGAATACTGGGTGAACGGCATCGACGACGGTTTGCACAAGTACAAGTCCGACGTTCTGTTTGCGATCTGGAACGCGCTGAAGGTGGAAGGCATTGAAATGCCGTTCCCGCAGCGAGTTGTGCACCTTAGACCCGCAGCTTCTGCATGACCGATGCGCTGGTCATAGGCGCCGGTCCTGCCGGGTTGATGGCGGCCGAGGAATTGGCAAAGGCCGGGCGTCGGGTCGTGCTGGCCGAAGCAAAGCCTTCCCCCGCTCGCAAGTTTCTGATGGCAGGAAAGTCCGGCCTGAACGTGACAAAGGCCGAACCGATACAAGCCTTTGGTGCCGCCTTTGACACTGATTGGCTGGCGCCTATGCTGGCCGAGTTTGGCCCTGATCAAGTTGCCGCATGGTGTAAGGATCTGGGGCAGCACGTTTTCACCGGCTCATCTGGGCGTGTGTTTCCAGTTGCGATGAAGGCGTCCCCCTTGCTGCGGGCATGGCTGCACCGCTTGTCTGGTCAAGGTGTGGATCTGCGCACGCGCTGGCGGTGGCAGGGGTGGCAGGATGGGGCGTTTGCGTTTCAAACGCCGGACGGCCTGCACCTTCTGCGCCCGCGTGTCACGGTTCTGGCACTGGGTGGGGCAAGCTGGGCGCGGCTTGGCTCGGACGCGGCGTGGGTTCCGTGGCTGACTGAACGGGGTGTGGACATTGCGCCGTTTCGTGCCGCGAACATGGGCTTTTCGGTGGAGTGGTCGCCCCATATGGCCCGCTATTTTGGCCAGCCGATCAAATCCGCACTTCTGACGGTAGGACCGCAAAGTGTCCGGGGCGAATTCGTTCTGTCGGCACGCGGTGTGGAAGGCAGCGCCATCTACGCCCTGAGCCGGGCACTGCGCGACGGGGCCAGTTTGGTCGTGAACCTGTTGCCTGATGTGTCACCTGACGGTTTGCGCGCCCGGATCGACCGGCTGAAACGATCGGATACGTTGGGCAACCGCTTGCGCAAGCTTGGCCTTGCGCCCGCCGCCAGTGCTCTGGTGATGGAGTTTGGCCGCACCCTTCCGCTTGGACAGGCGCTGACAGCCTTGCCGATTCCCCTTGTTGGCCCCCGACCGATCAACGAGGCGATTTCGTCAGCCGGAGGGGTGATGCGGCAGAGTGTGACCGACGGGCTGGAACTTCGCACCATCCCGGGCACGTTTGTCAGCGGAGAAATGCTGGATTGGGAGGCACCTACAGGCGGCTACCTGCTGACCGGGTGCTGGGCCAGTGGACGATGGGCTGGTCGCCACGCCGCAGGTGTCTGATAATTTTCCTTAGATGTCCGGAATTTTGCCAAATCGCGGCCGTTTTTCGGCTGTAGGGCTGATCCGTTCCGACATGAAAGGAAAATTGATGCGTATGATGGTTGCAGCAACCTTGCTTGCCTTGTGTCTTCCCGCTTCGGCCATGGCCTGCGCGACGCCGTCGGGGGCCTCGACGCTCGAGTCGGGGATGATCCAGTGGATCAACCAGCAACGTCAGGCCAACGGTTTGAATCCGTTGAAGCCTTCGTCCAAGTTGAAATCCGCAGCCCAAGGTCACGCCTGCGACATGGCAACCCGTGGGTATTTCAGCCATCAGCGGGCAGGCGGGCCTGATTTGTCGGGGCGCGTCAAATCCAATGGCTACCGCTTTCGTCGTGTGGCCGAGAATATCGCCAAGTCCCGGGCGGCGGACGTGGGCTCTGCAGCCAATATCTGGCGCAAATCCCCACCGCATTGGTCCAATATCCTGAAAACGGGGGTCAGTGAGATTGGGCTTGGCGTCGCGACCGATGGCGGCAGCACCTATTGGGTGATGAACATCGGCCTTCAGCGGTAAGGGTCAGGCTTTGCTTTTACCGCCCGCCACCCTGACAGTGCCGTTCGGGGTGGCCGGCATGTCTGGCGCCGGGCCTTGCCAAAAGCAAAGGCGGATATGGTCGCCGAATTCCGCCGATGTCAGATGGTCCCACGCCATGCCAAAGCCTTCCATCAAAAGCCCTTCGGCATAGAACGTGATTTCCTCGGCTTCCAAGGTTTCGCCATTCGCATCCGACCAGATACCGTCCTTGTGCCAAAGCACATAGGCTTCGATATCCGGGTGGCGCGTTGCGATGCGCGACAGTGGGTCGAGAAAGGCTTCGAATTCGGGCATGGCGGTGATCCTGCGAACGGGGTCTGTGAAATGTCAGCCTTCATTGCAATAGACAAGAACAGGAAGGCCGGCGCGTCTTTACGTTTTAGCGACGCGCCATGGCCAGCCGGATCAACGCGCGCTCCATCAAGGCCATGCCCGGCGCGCGTGAGGCGGACCGCAAGGTAAGATCGGTATCAAGCAAAACCGATACCGAGGTTTCCAGCGACCGCATGCCCAAAGCCTGTGCCTGCCGTTGCATCTGATCCCGCCTTGGCCCAAAAACACGGGCCTTTTGCAAACCCATGGCTGGCCCCCCCGGATCGGACGCGGCCATGTGCAAAGCGCGGAAATGGCGCAGGGCCTGAATACACAGCGTCACGGGCAATATGCCCTGACCTTCCAGCCTGCGGATCAGCAGGCCAATTTCGGACGCCTTGCCATCTGCGACCGCCATCATAAGATCATCGACCTCTGCCTCGATCGTCGCCGGCGCCATGGTTGCGACGTCGGCCGGGGTAAGAGGTGTCGCATCGCCATATTTATAAAGTGCAATCTTTTCCAATGTCTGACGAAAATCACCCGGGTCCAGCGCGCGTGAAAGGGTGGTCAGGTCGGCCATCGCGTCACGGTCGATGCTGGTCAGGCCCGCTTTTTTCAGGGCGTCTTCAATTTCTTCACGGGTGGGTGGATCATCATACAGCACCGCGCAAAAGGCGTTCGGGTGCTTTTCGAACAGCGTCCGCAACGCGGATTTCGCAGTCAGGTTGCCGGCCGTCACCACAATCGTGGCATCCCCCGGTTTCCAGTCCTTCAGCGCCGCAGCAATCGTGGTGGTCAGGGTGTCGGTCGCGTCTTCCACAAAGGCAACCCGCGGGCCGGGGAAGAAGCCAATCGCCTTCACCGCATCCATCAGGGCGGCCCCGTCCTTGCGCAGATCGGCGGCGGGAATACGGGCCAGCCGCATTTCGCCTTCGCCATCGGGTCCGATCAATGCGGCGATCACGTCTTGCCGTTTCAGGGCGACACGCATCGCATCGGCGCCAGCAATCAGAAGTCCTGCCTTGGCGCGATCGGGTTTGGCAAAGTAGCGGCTGGCCTCGACCCCTTTCAGGATCATGCCCAGCTTCCCGCCGATGCGATCAGTCGCGTAACGATCTGATCGGCCAGAATCCGCATCAAGCGATACGCGGCATCCTGTTCAGCAGTGAGGCCCGCCACGCTGCTGCCTGTTGCGGAATAGGCGGTAAAGCTTTGCACCCGCCCGCCGGTGACCCGCTGACCGGTTTCGCGGCTGGTCAGGGTCCAGTCGATATGTCCGGTCAAATGATACCGGGTGATCGCATCTTCAGGTGTGATTCCCAGATTGGCCACGTCCGTCACGATGGAATATGCCAGATCGAATCGGGCCGCCTCGGGCCTGCCGAGACGCTCTTCCAGCCGTTCAACCAGATCAAAGCCGCGCTTGTCAGACGGGTCAGCGACCCTGATCCGCCCCTGCAAGGCCGCCGCTGCACCGCCCGGTCCATAGGCTGGGGCAAAGCCACAAGCCATCAAGGCAAGTGGCGTAAAAAGCACATATCGGCGGTTATACAACGACATTTATGATACGCCCCGGCACGACGATGATCTTCTTCACCGGCTGACCGGCAAGGAACCTGATCACATCCTCATTCGCGAGGGCAATCTTTTCAACCTCTGATCCGGGCATTTCCTTGGGCACGCTGATTTCTGCACGGCGTTTGCCATTGATCTGGATCGGCAGAATGACGGTATCATCAATCAAAAGCACCGGGTCGGCTTTGGGCCAGATCGCCTGACAGCACAGCCCCTGACCGCCTTGATGCGTCCAGATCGATTCGGCGATATGCGGCACCATGGGTTGCATCAACTGCGCCAGAGTGCGGATTGCCTCTTTCATCACGGCGGTTGAGGCGTTTGCCTTGGCCAGCGTGTTGGTAAAGCCGTAAAGCACGGCAATCGCCTTGTTGAAGGCAAAGCTTTCGATGGCCTTGGTCACCTCGTCGATGGCTTTTGCGGTGGCGCGACGCAATTCGTCATCACCGTCGCCAACATGATCAGCCGACATGTCCCCGATCCGCGAACAAAGTGTCCAGACCCGGCTCAGATGCTTGAACGCGGCCTCGGCACCCGAAGATGTCCATTCTACATCGCGCTCGGGCGGGCTGTCGGACATCACGAACCAACGCGCCGTATCGGCCCCGAAGGATGCGATGATATTCATCGGATCAACAACATTCTTCTTTGATTTTGACATCTTGGCCGAAGGGATCACTTCGACCTTGGTGCCGTCGGCCAGCGTTGCCCCGGCGTCGGACCGGATGATGTCTTCCGGCAGATGATACACTGGCCGGCCGTTGGCATCGGTTGTCTTGTAGATCTCGTGCGTGACCATGCCCTGGGTGAACAGCGCGTTGAACGGCTCGATCGCGCTTTCCGGAAGATGCCCGGTTTTGGCCATCGCACGGGCGAAGAACCGGGAATACAGCAGGTGCAAAATCGCATGTTCGATCCCGCCGATGTATTGATCGACGTTCATCCAGTAGTCGGCATCGGGAATCGAGGTTGGCGTCGCCGCACGCGGACTGGTGAAGCGGGCATAATACCACGACGAATCGACGAAGGTATCCATCGTATCGGTTTCGCGCAGGGCCTTGGCGCCGCACGTCGGACAGGTGCAGTCCCGCCATGTCGGGTGACGATCGAGCGGGTTGCCGGGTACGTCGAACGTGACATCATCGGGCAGCTTGATCGGCAGATTCTCTTTGGCCTCGGGGACAACGCCGCAGGTGCCGCAATGGACCACCGGGATCGGGCACCCCCAATAGCGTTGGCGCGACAATCCCCAATCGCGCAGCCGGAATTTGGTGACGCCTTGTCCGTAACCATTTGTTTCGGCGTGCGTAATGGCTGTTGCCACGGCCTCGTCGCCGGTTTGCACGCTGTTTCCTGCAAACCCGCGCAAATAGTGGACGCGGTCGGACTTCATCGGGACGAAGGCTTCCTTCAACGGGCTGTCTTGCGTGTCCACGGGTGCAAAGACGGCCTTGATGGGCAGATTGTATTTCGTCGCAAAATCGAAGTCGCGCTGATCATGTGCCGGGCAGCCGAAGATGGCACCCGTGCCGTAATCCATCAGGATGAAGTTTGCGATCCAGACCGGCAGTTCCCATGTCGGATCAAATGGATGCTTTACGCGGATGCCGGTATCATAGCCGATCTTTTCGGCAGTTTCGATCTCTTCTGCGCTGGTGCCGCCCTTGCGACACTGCGCTATGAAGGCCGCCACCTTGGGGTCAGATTCCAAGGCTTTCGCCAAGGGGTGGTCAGCACTTATGGCGGCAAAGCTGGCCCCCATCAGCGTATCGGGACGGGTGGTATAAACCTCAAGTCTATCAAAGCCTTCTGGCGCACCGACCGTGTCAAAGGCAAATTGCAGGCCGCGGCTCTTGCCGATCCAGTTGGCCTGCATCAACCGGACCTTTTCAGGCCAATTGGTCAGTCCGTCCAACGCTTCCAGCAACTCTTCCGAATAGTCGGAAATCTTGAAAAACCATTGCGTCAGTTCGCGCCGTTCCACTGCGGCACCTGACCGCCAGCCTTTGCCGTCGATCACCTGTTCGTTTGCCAGAACGGTCATATCGACGGGGTCCCAGTTCACAACCGCTGCCTTGCGATAGACCAGACCCGCCGCCAGCATGTCGATGAACAACGCCTGCTGCTGACCGTAATATTCGGGATCACACGTCGCGAATTCACGGGTCCAGTCGATGCTCAGCCCCAAGGGCATCATCTGGCCACGCATGTCGGCGATGTTGGAGTATGTCCAGTCTTTCGGATGGCCGCCGCGTTCCATGGCCGCGTTTTCTGCGGGCATGCCGAACGCGTCCCAACCCATTGGATGCAAAACCGAAAAGCCTTGCGCTGACTTGTAGCGTGCCACGACGTCGCCCATGGTGTAGTTGCGGACGTGGCCCATGTGGATACGCCCCGACGGATAAGGAAACATCTCCAGCACATAGTATTTCGGTCGTGCCGGATCGCGCCGCGCCAGAAAGGCTTGCGCCTGATCCCAGGCCTTTTGCCATTTGGGTTCAATCTGGGCGGGTTCATAGCGCGACATGTCAAGACCTCCGGGTGCGTGGGCGGAGTTACACCGATGTGGGGCAAAAGGTCCAGTGGTCAGGCATCGCGCCTGCTATCCGCATCCGGTGCATTCGCACGGATTGTGCCGCCCAAGGCCGCGCAATCCGAAAAAAGGCGGCAGGTCTGTTGACCTGCCGCCCGGCACATACTGAAACACACACACTCGGTCACTCAGAAAGTCATTTGGGCAAAAGCACCGCGTTCACGACATGAATCACACCATTGGACTGCTTCACATCCCCAATTGTCACCTGCGACGCATTGCCCGACTCGTCCACGATATACAGGTTGCTGCCGCGCACGGTGGCGGACAGTGCATCGCCCGACAGGGTTTGCATGTGGAAATAGCCATCCTTCGATGCCTTGGCCTGACGCATGATCTGCGCGCCCGAAAGGTCACCCGCAACGACATGCGCGGTCAGGATCTTGGTCAGCATCGGCTTGTTTTCCGGCATCAGAAGCGTGTCAACAGTGCCTGCCGGCAAGGCGGCAAAGGCGGCGTTGACGGGGGCGAACACGGTGAACGGGCCGGGGCCCTGCAGCGCATCGACCAGATCGGCCGCTTTGACGGCGGCGACCAAGGTGGTGTGGTCGGCCGAGTTCACGGCGTTTTCAATGATGTTCTTGGCCTCGAACATCGGGGCACCGCCCACCATTGGGTTTTCGGCAAGGGCCGGTGTGGCAAGGGCAAACAGGACGACGGCAAGGGATAGTTTCATGGTTTCCTCCGGGTGGTGGCGGGCCATTCATTGGCCGCCGACACCGAGGAAACGGGTCGGACCTGCCCGAAAGTTTCAGACGCGCGCAAAAATCACGCGGACGTGATCGGAAAAAACGAAAGGGCGCCGAAGCGCCCCGTCAACGATCTGAAATGATAGGGTATTTATTAAAGCTTGCTGTCCCGGATGCGCAGCTGTCGGGCGCGGGTCAGGATTGCGTCTTCGATGGATCGCGCGGTTTCGGCGGAAACCGCCCCGCCCCCGCGCGTCTGCAACGCCACGCGCAGCGACCGTGCGTCCAGCGCCGGGTCTTGCACATAAACAGTGGCACGATAGGCGCGGCCGCCACCGGGGGGTGTGCCGTATCCGGTCGCGATCACGCCCGTGAACGGGTCAACCGAGTCGATCGGCAGGAAATTCAGCACATCAAGGCTGGCCTGCCAAAGATACTTGTTCACCTCGACTGTGGTGTTGGGGTCATCGCGGTTGCTGAAAAGATCCCAGATCGTCGATCCGCGGTCTTCCTGACCCGATGCACGCGCCAAGGCCTCGCGCTGCGCATCGGCGCGGGCTTTCTGATCCATTTGGCGTTCACTGGGGATACCGGGGGACGACCGGCGGAACAATCCGCTGTCGCCGCTGGCAAATCCACTGCCGCAGGCTGCAAGCCCGCCGACAAGTCCGGTCAACATGACAACCCGTGCCAGACGGTGAAAGGACATCCGCACCCCCGCAATCTCTTTGATTGTTGTCTAACGTAGGGCTTGGGGCGTGCCAAGGCTTTTCACGGGGTGGCATGGCATCGACCGTATCCATCTGTACAGGCGGCCAAGCGACCTGTGGCATTGCTGCACCACGCTTTGCCGGTTTTCCCAACTGCAACACGGTCTTGATTGCAATTGGGCGGGCCCGGGTGGAAAACACCTCCATTCCGACTGCGGATTCCCCTGCGGCGGGCTTACCTTGAGGAAAGAGGGAAAAACATGAAAAAGGTTCTTCTCGCGACGACCGTTCTGGCAATGACCGCCACCGTCGCCGCTGCCGAAGTCAAAGTGTCGGGTTCGGCACGTATGGGTGTTGTCTATAACGGCGACAGCGCTTCGGATAAACTGCAGTTCACCAGCCGCGTTCGTGCATCGTTCACGATGTCGGGTGAAACCGACTCGGGTCTGTCGTTCGGCGCTTCTTTTGACGCCCACAACGCTGGTGCTGCCAACACTGGCAACTCGGGCAGCGTGTATGTTTCGGGTGCCTTCGGCAAACTGGAAATGGGCGACGTGGTTGGCGCTGCTGAAGCAGTCGTCGGCGACCTGCCGGAAGTCGGCTTCCAGGATCTGACTGGCGGTCTGATCTTGAGCGCTTCGGACAACGACACGCTGTTCCTGAGCGGTGACGGTTCGGTTTACGCGTCGGTCAACAACCCGGGCGCATTGTACACCTACTCGACCGGCGGTCTGACCTTCGCGTTGGGCTTCAACGACGGCGCGACCAACGCTGGTGGCGTTTACACCGGTGTTGCCGGCGACCAAGCTTACTCGATCGGCGTGAAATACGCGGTTGACGCTTATGCAATCTCGCTGGGTTATGAAGTCGTTGATCCGGTTCTTGCTGGCCCATCTGCCAAGCACCTGATCATCGGCGGTGAAGCTTCGTTCGGCGACACCAAAGTAAACGCCTTCTACGGCGACGGCTCGGGCGCTGTTGCCGGTCTGAAGCATTACGGTCTGGGCGTTTCGCACAAGATCGACGCTTTGACCGTCAAAGGCTATGTCAAGAAAACCGAACTGGGTGCAGATAGCGTAACCGCTTACGGTCTGGGCGCTGCCTATGACCTCGGTGGCGGTGCTACGTTTGAAGGCGGTCTGATCGACAACAACGCTCCGGGTTCGAAAGTTCGTGCTGACCTCGGCGTGAAGTTCAAGTTCTGATCTGACGATCTGATCTGCGGAAAGAGCGGGCCTTGTGCCCGCTCTTTTCTTTTGTGCTATGGGAATGGAAATACAGTCCCTTGGGGGTTTCATGTCTTTGTCTGCCATCCAGTCCCGTCTGACCGCCGCGATGGCCGCCGCCGGGCGCGCGCCCGGGTCGGTGCAGTTGATCGCCGTGTCGAAGGTCCAGCCGCTGGAGCGGGTGGTCGAGGTGCTGGCGGCGGGGCATCGCCTGTTCGGTGAAAACTATGTGCAAGAGGCACAGGCCAAATGGCCCGACCTGCGCGACCGTTTCGGCGCGGTGCAGGTTCATATGATCGGCCCGTTGCAGACCAACAAGGCCAAGGTGGCGGTCGAATTGTTTGACGCCATCCACACGCTGGACCGGTCGTCGCTGGCTGACAAGCTGGCAAAGCTGGCGCAAGCGCGCGGGGCCAGCCCCGACGTGTTTGTGCAGGTCAACACCGGGGCAGAGCCGCAAAAGGCGGGCATCCTGCCGGAAGTCACCGACGGCTTCATCGCCCAATGCCGTGCGATGGATCTGCCGCTTCGGGGCCTGATGTGTATTCCGCCCGACGGCGAAGATCCGGCGCCGCATTTTGCCATGCTGGCCGATCTTGCGGCGCGCAATGGCCTGTCTGGCCTGTCGATGGGCATGAGCAGCGATTTCGAGGTCGCGGTGGCCCATGGTGCCACCCATATCCGTGTCGGTAGCGCGATTTTTGGCGCGCGGACCTACGGGTGATCAGGTGAGCCACACCCGCGCATAGGGTGGCAGGGCAATATTGCCATGATATGTCTCGACCGGATGATCTGACAGCGCGTCATGCATCAGGCTTATCCCCTGCGCCCGCGCCCAATCTTCGGGCACATGCTGCCAATGCTCGGTGACGTTGAACAGACACAGGACGACGCCCGTCGGCGCAAGCCGTTGAAACCCAAAGACTCCGGTATTTTCGGGAAACACCACGCGGGTGCCGTGGCCTGCATGCAACGCTGGTGTAGCGCGGCGGCGGGCCAGAATGTGCCTTGTGCCCCAAAACACCTGCGCTGACGGGCTGTTGCCATCGTGGCGGTTTTCAACCGCCTTCCAATCCATACGCGGGCGGTGGATCCAGCGGCTGTCATGCGCATGCTCGGGCACGTCCAGATAGCCATAGTCGTTGGTCAAGGCCAGTTCATCCCCCATATAGATCAAGGGGATACCGCCAAAACTTGCGATCAGCGCGTGTCCCATCAGGATGCGCTGCACAGCCATTTCGACGCCCGCTGCATCATGGGCGTTGGCCGCTTTTTCCAATCCCGCAAGCGACGCAAAACTGCCGGAAATGCGCTTGTCGCCCGTTGCTTCATTGACCTGAAACAACGCGCCCTGGGCAAAGGATCCGGGAAAGCCACCTTCGTAGAAATCCGACAGAAACGCGCGGTGCGCGGCGCCTGATACGCCGATTGCGGCTGCGTCCTCATCCGTGATGGCCCAACCAATGTCGTCATGGCAGCGGATATAGGTGGCATAGGTCGCGTTGCGCAGCGTTTCGGGAAAGTGGGTGGACAGGACATGCCCCATCAACCGGGTGTCCCGGGTGGCCAGTGCGCTCCAGAACTGCACCATAAGGCTGTTGTGATAGGCAAGATTGCCCTCTTTGCCGTCATGCACGCCGCGCCCCAGATAGGGCAACATCTCGGACGGCGCGACAATGGCCTCTTCCAGATGGATCACCGCCGGGGCCGCAATGCGCGAACAGGCGCGCAAGGCTTGCAGCAGCATATGGACCTCAGGTTCGGACTGGCAGCGGGTGCCAAGGCGTTTCCACATGAAGGCGACCGCGTCCAGTCGCAGCACATCCACGCCGCGATTGGCCAGATGCAGCATGATCTCGACGATTTCCAGAAAGACCTGTGGGTTGGCCCAATTCAGATCCCATTGATGTTCGTTGAAGGTGGTCCAGACCCATTTGCCGAAATCGGGATAATGGGTGAAATTGCCCGGCGCGTTGTCGGGAAACACCTCGACCAGCGTTTGCTCATACTGCTTCGGCCGCTCGGGCGTGTCGAACATCAGATAGTAGTCCTGATAGCGCGCATCGCCCTTGGCCGCCTTCTTGGCCCAGGCGTGTTCCTTGGCGGTGTGGTTCAGAACAAGGTCGATACACAGCGACATGCCACGGCCGCGGAAAGCACCGGCGACGGCCTCAAAGTCGGCCATGGAGCCAAAGGTGGGATTGATCTGGCGGTAATCCATGACGGAATAGCCGCCGTCGCTGTCACCGGGGCGGGGTTTCAGGCATGGCATGAAATGAACGTAGGAAATGCCAAGATCGGTGAGATAATCCAGCTTGTCCAAGACGCCCTTCAGGTTTCCGGCAAAGCGGTCGATGTAGAACACATACCCGGCCATATCCGGGCGCAGAAACCAGTCGGGTTCCAGATCCCGGCGCAGGTCAAGCCGTTTCAGGTCGGCGGGCCGCGCATCCCACGCCTTTTTCAAGGCTTTCAGAAGGGCCGCTTTAAAGGCGCCATATTCCGGAAGGTGCCCGTAAAGCGCGTCAAGCATCGGCCAGAGATCGGGGGCAGAACGGTCAAGGCGCAGCGCGAAAATCTCGTCATCCGATGACGCGAGTGGCTTGGCCATGGTCGTCCTCCTCTGTGCTATGTGGCAGATTAGGCAATCCAAAGCGGTTTGGAAAGGGGTTCAAGCACGAATGATCAGTCGGGTCTGGTGCCGGATCCGGGTTGCAATCCAGATCAGATCAGGGCGCGCAAGGGCAACGCAGCCGGCGGTTGGAAAGCGGGGTCTGCGCCAAGTATGCACAAAAATCGCCGACCCGCGACCTGGGTCAGCTTGAGGCCAGTTCCAATCGGTGATCAGGATCAGATCATAAAGCGGGTCCGCGCGTTGCAAACGTTCATGGCTGAAGCGATGCGGCAAACGGACCATCAGGTTATAGTCCGGGTCGGTGCTGTCATCTGACCAGTGATCGGCGGGCGCGGTGGGCAGGGCCCAATCCGCAGGCCGGGTCATGCGGGCGGGGTGGTACAGCATGCCGACAATGCGGTGCGTGCCGGCCGGTGTGGCGCCGTCGCCTTCGCGCTTGGCCTGTGCCGGAACAATCCCGGCGCGCCCGACCGAGCAGGCAAAGCGGCGTCCCATGAACCATGCGCCCTGACGGGTGACGACAAGATCAACCGGCGTCATAGAAGATGCCCGGACTTCGTTGCCTTGGTGGCAAGATAGGCGGCATTCTGATCGGTCTTGCCCACCTGCAACGGCACGCGTTCCACCACATGAATCCCACAAGACTCCATCATCGCCAGCTTTTTTGGATTGTTGGTCAACAGCCGCACTGACGAAAATCCCATGCGCCGCAGGATATCGGCCCCGATGCGGAAATCGCGCTCGTCGTCCTCGAACCCAAGGCGGTGGTTGGCCTCGACCGTATCAAAGCCTTGATCCTGAAGCGAATACGCGCGCATCTTGTTGGCAAGGCCGATGCCGCGCCCCTCTTGGTTTAAATACAGCAGAACGCCCGCCCCTTCGGTTCCCATCTGCGCCAATGCCGCGCGCAGCTGGGGGCCACAGTCGCATTTCAGGCTGCCCAGTACATCGCCGGTAAAGCAGGCCGAGTGAAGCCGAGCCAAAACCGGCGCCTTGCGGTCGGGGTGTCCGATCTCGATCGCATAGTGCTCGGCCCCACCATCTTCGGGCCGGAAGATATGCACGCGGCCTGCTGCAGAGGCAACCATAGGCAGTCGGGCCGAGGTCACTTCGTGCAGTGGCGACAGCATCAGAAGCGCCGGGGCGACGGTATCCAGCGGCAGAAAGGTCAGGCCAAGGTCGGCAGCAAGCTTTTGTCCATCCGCCACCGGAACCACCAGAACGGCGGGCAGAAGATGCGCCGATTTCGCAAGTTGCACGCCGGCCCGATGCAGGTCCGCCTTCCCATCCCGGATCGACCGGAGCGGCCCCTTCATCGGCAGGCGCAGGTCATCGGCCGGGTCAGCCAAGGCGCGCAGCCAATCGACCCCTGCATCGGGTGGCACAACGATGCGGGCAAGATCGCCATCATAGGCGCGGGCTTTCAGAGTTTCCGCCCGTCGGGCCGTCAGTGCCAGTTCCGGGCTTCCGATGGCGCGCAGGTCTGACAGGCGGCTGATCGTCAGTGCCTCTACCGCGACAACAAGGGCGGCATTGCCCGTATCGGACAGCACCACTGGCACGCCCATGCGCAGATCTCCGCGCGCACGGTGCAGCCGTTCGGTGATGGTAAGGGCAAGCGTCATGCGGATCTCCTGCCTCATCTCTAGCTGGGGAATTGCAGAATTGAAACATATCCCCCGCAGGCGACACGTCCCCGTGAGCCAAAGGTTACAATTCTTGCGACAAGCGTGAACCACGCTCATGTGACATCACAAGTGAGCGAAGGAGGCCCCCATGGCGCAATTGCGCAAGATCCTGCTGGTGGATGACGACGACGATCTGCGCGAGGCGCTGAGCGAACAACTTGTGATGACCGAAGACTTCGATGTCTTCGAAGGCAGCACGGGGGCCGAGGGCATGGAGAAAGCCAAAGCGGCACTTTATGATCTGGTTATCCTCGACGTGGGTTTGCCTGACACCGATGGGCGTGAATTGTGCCGCAGGATGCGCAAACAGGGCGTGAAATGCCCGATCATCATGCTGACGGGGCATGACAGTGATTCGGATACCATTCTGGGTCTGGATGCGGGTGCCAATGACTATGTGACGAAGCCGTTCAAGTTTCCGGTGCTGTTGGCCCGGATCCGCGCCCAACTGCGCCAACACGAACAGTCCGAGGACGCGATATTCCAGCTTGGTCCATATACCTTCAAACCGGCGCAGAAGATGCTGCTGGACGAGAAGGAAAAGAAGATCCGTTTGACCGAGAAGGAAACAAATATCCTTAAATTTCTGTATCGTGCGCAATCCGGGGTTGTGGCCCGCGATGTGCTGTTGCACGAGGTTTGGGGCTATAACGCTGGGGTAACAACCCATACGCTAGAGACACACATCTATCGTTTGCGCCAGAAAATCGAACCGGATCCGTCAAATGCACGCATTTTGGTCACAGAAAGCGGCGGATATCGTTTGGTGGCCTAACGTCCTATTGTTGCCGGGTTCATCCTTCATATACCTTTTAGGTTGAGATTGATGACATGAGTTCCCCTTGTCGTGTCGGGGTTATGGCACGGCACCTCCCTGTTGGACCTGGCCGGGCCTCGTGCCCGGCCTTTTTTTGGTAAATCGGGGATATTTGATTTGGATCAGGGAACCATTGGCCTGTGTCGTGTCTTCTGATCCCACCTCCCTGTTGGACCTGTGCCCGGACCGAAAGGTTCGGGTTTCTTTTTTGCCCGCTTGAGCCTGTTGCGCCCGGTGACTAGGGTACGCCCGTCAACAGGAGATGCGCCATGTCCTTTACCCTTGCCACCTGGAACATCAATTCGGTGCGGTTGCGCGAAGGTCTGGTCGCACGTTTGATGGCCGAAGAAAGCCCCGACATCCTGTGCCTGCAGGAATGCAAAAGCCCGGTTGAAAAGATCCCGGTCGAACAATTTCATGCGCTTGGCTATCGCTACATGGTGGCGCGGGGGCAAAAGGGCTATAACGGTGTGGCTATCCTGTCCAAACTGCCGATCATGGATGCCGGGGATCGCGACTTCGCAGCCATGGGTCACGCGAGGCATGTTTCGGCACAGCTGGAAAACGGCGTTACGATCCACAATTGCTATGTGCCCGCGGGTGGGGATATCCCGGATCGCGAGGTCAACGAGAAGTTTGGCCAGAAGCTGGATTTCCTTACCGACATGCGCGAATGGTGCCGGTGGGACAAACCGGATCGATCCATTCTGGTGGGTGATCTGAACATCGCCCCGCGTGAAGATGATGTCTGGAGCCATAAGGCGCTGCTGAAAATCGTCAGCCACACCCCGGTCGAGGTCGAGCATCTGAATCAGGTGATGGAGGCGGGGGCTTGGCAGGACATCACCCGCAAGGACATTCCTGATGGGCTGCTGTACAGCTGGTGGTCCTATCGTGCCGCCGATTGGGATGCCGCCGACAAGGGCCGGCGGCTGGATCACATTTGGGCCACACCCGATATTGCCAATGCCGGTCATTCCAGCCGGATCCTGCGCGCGGCGCGGGGCTGGTTGCAGCCGTCCGATCATGTGCCGGTCTTTGCCACCTTCGATCTGTGATCGCGCAGCTACCGCCCCCGCGTGAAATCCGCGCCGCCCCGTTTCATCCGTACGACAAGCGACACTGCCGCATATGTCACAAAGCCGGTTGGCTCGGACAGGATCAACCGGGCCAGCAGGGATGCGGTCAAAGGTGGCTTGCCTTCGCGCGCCATTATGTCCGGGTAAAGGGATTGAAGTTGCCGGCCCCCGGCGTCTTGGCGGCGGCGTACGCGGGTCAGGGCGGAAAAGCCTTCGATCATCGGCCAGCCATAGGTTTCGGGCACCTGCACACGGTCTTCCGGCAGGAACTGCAATCGCACAAAGGTATCGTCGGCGATGATCTGCGGAAACGTGCCCCAGCAGGCACGACCAGTGGCATTCACAGCAAACAACCCATAGCCGGGGGCAAGCATCTGATTGAACGGCAGGCTCTGCCAAAACCGGGTATAAGCCCGCGTCACGGCACTTTGCGCGCGGGGGATGACCGGCGTTCCGCTGGCATAACGCGGCAAGTCGGTGGCCAGCACCTTGGCAAGGGCCGACAGCAGGTGGGGCGATACCGTCACATCGGCATCAAGGTAGACGCGGGTCTGATAGGCGGCTTCGGCATCACCGGCGTTCAAGGCAAGAGGTTTGGACCCTTGCGCAAGGTCGAGGACAGAGCTGGTCCAGTCGTTCGGCAAATGTTCGGCAAGGGCGGCGCGGGCCACGTCGGCCGTCGCATCGCGGCAGCCATTGGCGACAACAATGATCTGCACGCCCCGCGCGTCTGACGCGCATAGATGCGACAGGCAGGCCCCGATATAGGAGGCTTCGTTCGACGCCGGAATAATGACACTCAACACGCGATGCAGCCTTTGGCGAGCACTTGCCAACGTGGATTTTCGTCGCCCAGATGGCGCAGGGCACCCCAGCTTCCCCATTTCCCGGGGGTGGCAAGATCAACAAAGGCATTGAACGGTTCCGGCGTCACTGCGGCCCAGCCATTCAGAACGCGATCATAAAGCTGTGCCATTTCAGGGGTATAGTTCAGGTGGGTGAAAAAGGCCGTCAGCGTATCATCGTCCACCTGCGCGCCGTGGCCAACGACATGGCTGCCGCCTTCATACATCATCAACCGCAGGCCGTTTGCCTGCGTCACCCGGGCGTGATGCGGCAAAACCCGGCTGATCAGATCAGACACCGTGTCTTCGGGGTTGCCTGTGATTGCGCCGCTTTCCAGTTCGGCCATTGCAAGGCCAATGGCGGTGTCAAAGCGATGCGCGGCGACATGGGCTGTTGCCTCATCACCCGTCAGGCGGCGCGCCACGGCATCGCTTTTGGCTGCAGCTTCCGAGTCCGCCAGCCACCCACGCACCATCGGCGCCTTGTCGTCGCTGCCCAGAAGGGCGCTGAAATAACCGGTGACGGCATATGCATCGAACAGAGTGGCAGGCGCAGGCTTGCCTTCGGCAACAATGTCCGGGGCGTTCAGGATCTGGTCCTCCAGTCCCAGCCAGCCGGTCTGTGTTGCCACAATCCTCACAAGACGATCTTTGCCCGCAACACCGAAGGCATCGGCCCAGATCGTCGCCACTTCGCCAGCACGCAGGGCGTAGTATTGAACCCATGTACTGTCGCGCCCCCAACGCGCGCGGCCTTGGTCCTCGGCCCAGACGGCTTGGGCGAATTGCCAGTTCCAGACCTCGTTCGAATATTCCACATGCGCAACAAGGCCGGGGCCAAGCGAGTCGCGAACGGTTTCAGCGTAAAACCGCACCAGATCATCCTCCGCCAGATGCGGGATGGTAAACCATGGATTCGCGTGCAGTTCATTGGCAAGATCGACCATCACCTCGACCGGGGCGCCAAGGCGGGTCCAGGTGTAGTCCGACCGTTTCGGGCGGTCTGCCAGCCGGGACAGGCGGCTGTCATTGGTGCGCATCCAGTCCATCAGGCGGATGGTCTTGACCCCGCGCAAACGGGCAAGCCAGTCAGGGTTGAAGATCGCGCCGGATGCCAGAAGGTCTGCACGGTCTTCGCGTACGATGGAAATGTTGCGCAGCGGATCAGCGGGGTCGGTGGCGTCAATTGTCAGGATCACACCGCCCTCGCCGGGGGTGAAGTCGAAATGCGCCAAACCTAGCCCTTGGGTCACGTTCTGAGCCCGACCTTCGATGCGCAAGCTGCCCTTGCCCGCGTGGGTCAGCCGGTAGCGGCCAGCCACCCCTGCCGCATCCGAAGCCAGATCCACGAGCACAAGCGTGGTCAGGCCCGTCAACTCTGGCGGGATCGAGGTCGGCCAGCCGTCTGGATCCAGCACCCCGGCCTGTGCCAGTTGATCATGGTCCCAGCCGCCCCATTGGCCGGGCAGGTGGCCGGTCCAGTCGCGCGCAGTTTTCATGACGTCCAGAAAGGGTTGCTGCACCGACCAATCGGTGATGCCGTTCAGGCCCATGGCAAGGTTGGGATTTGTGACCGGCGTCAGACTGGCAAGGTCGGGTGGAGCCTCCGGTGCCGTGACCGACGGCGCCGCCGCCCTGTCGGGCGCGACCGGCGCAATCGTCAACCCTGGCTCCGGCACGGACAGGGTATCGGAATAGCCGCTGACCGCTTGCCATGCGATGCGTTGCAGGACGCGGGCTAGGTCATCTGGAATCATCGCATCGCGGCTTTTCCAACTGCGTGTCATCAGGGCTGGCAGGCCCTCGGGTGACGTGCCGGTGATGGCCGCCAGATGCACCAGCGCCACGAAGTAAAGACCCCGGTCTGACAGATGGATGTCATCCGAAAAGAAGGCATCCATCGAGGTGATCCCCGGCACCTGTCCGGCCATCACCGCATCGGACAGCCGCGCCATGGCCTGCCCTGCGGGCAAAAGGGCGACATTGGCACCTTTTGCGGCTGCGTCCCGCACAGCGCCTTGCCACATCGGCAGGTCGGCGGTCAGACGGTCGCGCCACGGCAGGCTTGCGCCGGGGTCGCCTTCGATCACCGTGCCGGGGCCGGAATTGCGGCTGTGCCATGTTTCATACAAGAACACCCGCACATCCGGGTTCGCTGCTTTGGCCAGTTCGGCAAAGGCGGCAATGGCTCCGGGCGTGTCGTTCCACTTCAGATGTTCGGCCAGCGGAATGGCCTCGGTGAGGATCAGAACCTTTGTATCGCCCTTGGCCAGTTCGGTGCGGGCATCGACCCCTTCGGCGGTCGCAGAGTTTTGCAGATTGAACCGCAGCGGTGCACCGTTGATGATCTGTGCCGATACGCTGGCCGGCGCGTGCATCTGACGCAGCCCCCCTTCGACCAACGGCGGCAAGTCAGGCCCGACAAGGCTGTGACCTACGAACAGGATCTCTGCCAATACACCGAAAAGTCCCACGCTACCCTCTTAACCGCTTGAAACACCGCTTCGACCATAGCTTAGGACGGTGTCCCAGACTATCCGTTGCAACGCCATTGCGGTGTCGGCTGACAGGGGTGTGATCGGGCTGCCATCGGCGCGGGTCAGATCATGCGGCAAACCAACCGGACTGCGGTGCATGATCACGGCAAAGTGGGTCAGCGCCATCAGGTAAGCCCCAAGATCATTGAAATGGATGCTGTCGGTCGCGCCAGTGGCATCCTTGGCAAACAGGTCGTCACGCCGGACCAGCCCCGGAACCTGCCCCGCCTCGATCGCGCGGACTGTGGCGGCCATCACCTGCCCGCCGGGAATGACATGGATCGTCCCCACGGACTCGTGCGCCATCGCCCCGGCCAGCAGTGTGCCTTCCCAATAGCGTGGTCCGTCTGCGTCAATCCGGGTCAGCCAGCCTTCGGGGTCGTCCAGCCGGTGCCATGTCTCGTACAGATAAATCCTCGCGTCCGGACGGGCCTTGCGGAAACGCTCGGCCCAAAGCGCCAGATAGCGCGGGCTTTCAAAATAGCGGATGGCATCACGGATTTCGACCATCTCGGTCAGAACGACCACGGGGTAGTCGCCGCTGTCTGCCGCCTCTTGCGCCGGACGATGGTGCGGATGGGCGTTTTCGTCGGAAAAGCCGGGCACATCCCCGGTCCAATGGCCTTTCAGCGTGGCCCCCCAGCCCAATTGGCTGGCGTGGTCGTGCCCTGCCATTTGCGCCAGCATGGCCGGCATGTCACGCCCCACAAGGCTGTGGCCAAGGTGATAGGTTGCCTGTGGCACGGACGGTGTGGGCAGCGGAACTGCCAGCCGGGTCGCCAAAACCTCGGGCGGCAATGTCTTTGGCGGGCGGCTTTGTTGCAGCCACCACAAGCCCCCGGCCACGGTGGCAACCGCAAGTGCAAGCATCCCTCTGCGCATCGCTTTCCCTCTGTTTCCCGCCGACATATCTGATAACTCTGCCGTTGAAAGACCAGATGGAGCTGCCCGTTTTGCTGACCTTTCTGATGATCCGCAACAGCCGCCCGCGCGCCCGGTTTTACCGGGTCGAGATCGCCTACAACCTGTTTGGCGAATATTCGGTGGTGCGTGAATGGGGGCCAAAGGGGCGCGGGGGTCATCATCTTCTGGTCTGGTTTTCAAACTTGCGGGACGCCTGCCAGGCCGCCGAACGATGGCGCAAACGGGCGGCGTGCCGCGGATACATCGTGGAAGGAAAGACCGTATGACGCATCTGTGGGTGCGGGCCGAGCAGCGCCCGAACGAGGAACGTGTGGGCCTGACGCCGGATGGCGCCGAGGCGTTGGTGCGGGCAGGTTTGCGGGTGACGGTGGAAAAATCGTCGGTTCGGGCGATCCCGATTGACGGATATGTTGCAGCGGGCTGCGCGATTGCCGAAGAGAACCTGTGGCCCAAGGCGCCCGCCGACGCGATCATCTTCGGCCTGAAGGAACTGCCCGAGGATGGAACACCTCTGACGCATCGCCACATCATGTTCGGCCATGCCTACAAGGGCCAGCCGGCGGGTCGTGCGCTGCTGAAGCGGTTCAAGGCCGGGGGCGGCACGCTGTATGATCTGGAGTATCTTGTCGCCGAAGACGGTCGCCGCGTGGCAGCCTTCGGCTATTGGGCGGGCTATGCCGGGGCGGCGGTGTCGCTCAAGACGTGGGCCGCACAACAGCGGGGCACCTTGATCGGACCGGTGGCGAAATATCCCGGCAAGTCGGCGTTGCTGGATGATCTGGCGGCCGAAATGCGGTCGATGGAACGCCCGCGTGCCATCGTGATCGGTGCACTGGGCCGGGTTGGCACCGGGGCCAGCGATCTGTGCGAAGCCTTGGGCGTGACAGTCACGAAATGGGATATGCAAGAGACTGCCAGCGGCGGGCCATTTCCCGAGATCCTGCAACACGAGATCTTCCTGAACTGCATCCTTGCGCGGCCCGGCTGCCCAGTGTTCGTGCCTGCCAGTGCCAAGACCGAGTCGCGTGCCTTGACGGTGATTGGTGACATCGCCTGTGACCCGACATCGGATTTCTCGCCCATCAAGGTGTATGACCGTGCGACAGACTGGGATGCGCCGGCGCTGCGGGTGGCGGACGATCCGCCGTTGGATGTGATGGCAATCGACAACTTGCCATCCTTGCTGCCGGTGGAATCGAGCGAAGATTACGCGGCACAACTGCTGCCCAGTCTGTTGACGCTGACCGCCTTGGATGCGGGTGTATGGGGGCGGGCAAAGGCAGAGTTTGACCGCCATGTGGCAGCGGTCTGAGGGGGATATGGACATGACAATTCATTGGTGCGGCACGGGGTTTTCGTCGGTTCCCGGATTGCGGCGGCTGATCGACGCCGGACACAAGGTGGTGGTGTGGAACCGCACCGTTGAAAAAGCGCGCGAGGCCGTGGGCGATATCGCGACCGACATAAGGGCATTTTCGATGCCGGCCCTGGCGCAGGCATTGCAACCCGGTGACGTGGCGATTTCGATGCTGCCTGCGGATCAGCATGTGCCGATTGCGCAGGTGTGCCTTGAAGCCGGCGCGCATTTCGTCTCGTCCAGCTATATTGCTCCCGAGATGCGGGCACTGGATGCGCAGTTCCGTGACAAGGGATTGGTGTCGCTGAACGAAATCGGGTTGGATCCCGGTATCGACCATCTGATGGCGCACGATCTGGTGGCGCGCTATCGCGCCAGTCCTGACTATCACGCGGACAATGTGCTGAGTTTTACCAGCTATTGCGGCGGTGTGCCGAAGGTGGCCAATGCATTCCGCTACAAGTTTTCGTGGGCGCCCGCCGGTGTGCTGAAAGCCCTGCGCTCGCCCTCGCGGTCGCTGCGGAACTTCAGCGAATTGCGGGTGAACCGGCCGTGGGATGCGATCACCGCCTATGACGCCCCGCTTCCGAGGCCAGAAAGTTTCGAGGTGTATCCGAACCGTGACAGCTATCCGTTCATGACCGATTACCGCTTTGATCCCGCGTGGAAGGTGCGTGATTTTGTGCGCGGCACGATCCGGCTGAACGGATGGGCCGACGCCTGGGCCCCGATCTTCCGCGAGATCGAAGGGCTGGAGGGGGCAAGCCCGGCAGAGGTGGATGCCGCGTTGACTGCCCGTGCCAATGTCCTTTTGAAGGATAATTCCTATGCCGAAGGCGAGGCGGACCGCGTGGTGCTGTTCGTGTCGCTGAAGGCCGAACGCAACGGTAAGCCGGTGTTTCATGAAACATGGGCGATGGATGCAGCGGGTGATGCGCGGGGTACGGCCATGGCGCGGCTGGTGTCGGTTCCGGTTTCGCTTGGGGTCGAAGCGGTCTTGAACCGCGAAATCCCTGCGGGTGTGCATCCTGCTCCGCATGACGCCAGGCTGATTGTACGCTGGTTGGATCAAGTCCGCGGCTTGGTGCAATACCTGGACCGGGTGGACCATCTGGCCTGAGGCTGTCACGAAATCATCCCGGTGCTGTGTGGCGGGGTGACAGCGCCCCGGCTTTGACGCTATGGTTTGTCACAGACGAGGCACCGGGAATCCGGGCAATGTGACGGGCAGGGCATGGCGGCGATGGGCGCAGATCACAGCGGCTTGGGGGCGGGCGGATGGCGCGCCCGCTTTGCCGTCTGGCGCGCAGCGCGTGGCCCGGTGGCGCAAGGCTTTGCGTCATCGCCAGAACCCCGTTCGATCGGCTTGTTTGCAAAGGGTCGGCAACTTGTTGCAGGAAACTATTTGTTTGCAGGCCACCTGATCGAGTCTCCCGGTACGGGCTTGTGGGATATCGACCCGCCCGATCCCGATTTTGCGGCCGAAATTCAAGGTTTCGCCTGGCTGGACGATCTTGCGGCCATGGGGGATGCGCAGGCCCGGCTGCGCGCGCAAGCATGGACCCAGGACTGGATCAGCCGGTTTGGCGCCGGTCGGGGGCCCGGGTGGACGCCAGACCTGACCGGGCGAAGGGTCATTCGCTGGATTCACCACGCGCTGTTTTTGCTGAACGGTGCCGACCGGGCTGCGACTGATGCCTACTACAAGGCGTTGACGGTTCAGACCCGTTACTTGGCGCGCCATTGGGCCAAGGCAGCTCCCGGCTTGCCACGGTTCGAAGCACTTACAGGGCTGACCTATGCCGGGCTGTCGCTGATCGGGATGGAAGCGCTGGTCGGTCCTGCACTTGCCGCTTTGTCTATCGAGTGCCGGCGCGAGATTGATGTGGGCGGTGGCATCGCCACACGGAATCCTGAAGAGTTGCTTGAGGTCTTTACCCTTTTGAACTGGGCATCGCAGGCGTTGACGGATGCGGGCCATACGGTCCCGGTTGACCAATTGGAGGCGATTGGTCGGCTGGCTCCGACCTTGCGTGCCCTTCGCCATGCCGATGGTGGCCTTGCGCGGTTTCACGGTGGCGGCAGGGGGTTGGAGGGGCGGCTGGATCAGGCCCTCGCCAGCGCCGGGGTGCGGCCGACGTTGCCAAAGGCAGGGCGCCAGCCTGCGCCTGCCATGGGCTTTGTGCGCCTGTTTGCCGGGCGGACTTCCATCATCATGGATGCCGCGTCGCCTCCGGGCGGCCGGGCGGGCAAGTCTGCACATGCCTCGACACTGGCCTTCGAAGTGACCTCGGGCCGCCGTCCTCTGGTGGTGAGTTGCGGATCGGGGGCACCGTTTGGCTATGAGTGGCGGCAGGCCGGGCGGGCGACACCGTCGCATTCCACGCTGTGCGTCGATGGAGTGTCGTCGTCGCGCTTTGGGGCCTCCGGGGGCGAGGTTCTGGAGGACCGTGCCACAGTGCTGACCTTGCGCCATCAAGGCAGCGAAAAGGGCGATGCCGTGCATGCAGCCCATGATGGTTGGGCCGCAACGCATGGCCTGACCCATGCGCGCGATCTTGCCTTGTCCAGTGACGGCCGCCACATTTCCGGTCTGGATACGCTTATTTCCCTTAATCCGCAGGGCAGGGCCCGGTTTGAACGGGTGCTGCGGGCGACGGGTATGCAAGGGGTCAGTTACACCATCCGCTTTCATCTGCACCCGGATGCCGATGCGACGCTGGATATGGGGGGCAACGCTGTATCGGTCGCGCTGAAATCGGGCGAGATCTGGGTGTTTCGGCATGACAGCTTTGCCAAACTGACGCTTGAGCCATCGGTTTATCTGGAAAAGGGCCGTTTGAAACCGCGTGCGACAAAACAGATCATCCTTTCGGGCCATGCCGCCGAGATTGAAACCCGTATCGGCTGGACCTTGGCGAAGGCACAGGATACTCCGCTGGCCATCCGCGATCTGGACCGCGACGACAATCCGGTCCCCCTCTGACGTAAGGGCAAGCCCATGACCAACCTCGTCCCGATCGGCCGCGCGCTGATTTCCGTCTCTGACAAGTCCGGCCTTCTGGATCTTGCCCGCGCCTTGCACGGCATGGGGGTGGAGCTGATTTCGACCGGTGGCACCAGCAGCATGCTGCGCACGGCAGGGCTTCCGGTGCGGGATGTATCGGATGTGACGGGGTTCCCCGAGATGATGGATGGCCGGGTCAAGACCTTGCATCCGCTGGTGCACGGCGGCTTGCTGGCACTGCGCGATGATGACGAACATCTGGTGGCGATGGCCGCACATGGGATCGAGCCGATCGACCTGCTGATCGTCAACCTGTATCCGTTCGAGGAAACGGTGGCACGCGGCGCCGACCACGGCACCTGTATCGAGAATATCGACATCGGCGGTCCGGCGATGATCCGGGCGGCGGCAAAGAACCACAAATTCGTCGCCGTGGTGACCGACCCCGCCGATTACACCCCGCTTTTGGATCAGATGCGCGCGCAAGATGGTGCGACGGGGCTTGCCTTCCGCCAGAAGCTGGCGCTGTCGGCCTATGCCAAGACTGCAGCGTATGATGCCGCCGTCAGCACCTGGCTGGCGGGCGAGATCAGGGAAAAAGCCCCGCGCAACCGCAGCTTTGCCGGTAAACTGGCGCAAACCTTGCGCTATGGCGAAAACCCGCATCAGGCGGCGTCGTTCTATGTTGATGGGTCGCGCCGCGAAGGCGTTGCAACAGCAAAGCAATGGCAGGGCAAGGAATTGTCCTACAACAATATCAACGACACCGACGCCGCCTTTGAACTTGTGGGCGAATTCGCACCCGATCAGGGGCCGGCCTGTGCGATCATCAAACACGCCAATCCCTGCGGCGTGGGTCGCGCCGACAGTCTGAAGGATGCTTACATCCGCGCCTATCACTGCGACCAGACCTCGGCCTTTGGCGGGATCGTGGCGCTGAACATGCCGCTGGACGCCGAAACCGCCGAAGAGATCGTCAAGATCTTCACCGAGGTTGTCATCGCTCCGGGGGCCAGTGACGAGGCCAAGGCAATCTTTGCCGCAAAGAAGAACCTGCGCTTGCTGACCACCGCCGGTCTGCCGGATCCGCGCGCCGGGGGCCTTGCGTTCAAGCAGGTTTCGGGGGGAATGCTGGTGCAGGACCGCGACAATGGCTGGCTCAACCCCGCCGACCTGAAGGTGGTCACCAAGCGCGCCCCGACCGATGCCGAACTGGCCGATCTGCTGTTCGCATGGAAAGTGGCCAAGCATGTGAAGTCGAACGCGATCGTCTATGTCAAGGATGGTGCGACCGTCGGTGTCGGGGCTGGACAGATGAGCCGGGTTGACAGCACCCGTATTGCTGCGCGAAAGGCCCAGGATATGGCCGAGGCATTGGGACTGGACCAACCGCTGACGATAGGGTCGTCCGTGGCATCTGATGCGTTCTTTCCCTTCCCCGATGGCCTGTTGACCGTGGCCGAAGCCGGGGCAACGGCCGTGATCCAGCCGGGGGGCAGCATGAATGACGCATCGGTCATTGCGGCGGCGGATGAGGCAGGTCTTGCCATGGTTTTCACCGGCATGCGCCACTTCCGGCACTGATCCATGCGCATCGCCTCGATCACAGCTCTTGCGATCTTTGCACTGGATCAGGTGTCAAAACTGGCCGTGGTGCAGGGCCTGAACCTGATCGAGCGTGGTGTGATCGAAGTGTTGCCGCCGTTTCTGGTGTTCCGGATGGCGTGGAACCGCGGGATCAACTTTGGCCTTTTGGCCAATGATGCCGATCTGGTGCGCTGGGGCCTCATCCTGATCTCGCTGGCGATTTCCGCGTGGGTCTGGGTTTGGGTGCGGCGCGAAAATCCGGGGCTGTGGACCCAGATCTCGGCCGGTTTGCTGGTGGGCGGGGCCATGGGCAATGTGATTGATCGCGTTGTCTATGGCGCTGTGGCCGATTTTCTGAACATGTCCTGTTGCGGAATCGAGAACCCCTATGCCTTCAATGTGGCCGATATTGCCATTTTTGTGGGTGCAGCGGGGCTTGTCGTGTTTTCCGAGGGCGGCAAGGACAAGCCCACCCCACGCAAGACAGGCCGAAAGACCCCGTGACGCCGGGACTTGATTGCGCTAAGAGAAAAGTATTGGGCTTGGTGGAGGCGATGATGCAGGCAGCACGAGTGATCCTCGCGGTAGGTTTCGCGGCGGTTCTTGCTGGCTGTGGCAATGGCACCAACGAGCCCCAGTTGATGAACATCCGGTCAACCACGGCGGGGCCGGACGAATTCGGGATCTTGCCACCGAAAGCCCTGCAGATGCCAAAGGATCTGGCCCAGTTGCCGGAACCCACGCCGGGTGGTGCCAACCTGACCGATCCCACCCCCGAGGCGGATGCGATAGTGGCCCTTGGCGGCCGTCCGGGTGCGGGGGCTGGATTGGACGCAGGTCTGGTAAACCATGTCTCGCGCTATGGCATTGCGTCGGGCATCCGCCAGACGGTGGCCGCCGAAGATCTGGAATGGCGGCGCGACAACAAGGGCCGCATTCTGGAACGGCTGTTCAATGTGAACGTCTATTACCGTGCCTATGCGGACCAGTCCCTGGACCAGCACGCCGAACTGTGGCGATGGCGCCAGCGGGGCGTCCGGACCCCGTCGGCACCGCCGCCGAAAAAGGGTGAATAACCAATCCCGTTCTGCAACAGCTTGCGTTTGACCCTCTGCCCCAAGGGGCAAATGGTCACGTTGCCGTGGTGGGGCTTGAAGATTGCACTCCGCCACGTAGTTTTACCCGACAACAATTAGGACGGAAAAAACAATGCTGCGCCGCGCACTTGTTCTATGCCTGATGGCCGCCACCCCTGCTGTGGCCGATGATGTGACGACATTCCGACTCGAGAACGGGATGGATGTGGTGGTCATCGAGGACAACCGCGCCCCGGTGGTCACGCATATGGTTTGGTATCGGACCGGCGCCGCTGATGAGGCTCCCGGCCATTCCGGGATTGCGCATTTTCTGGAACACCTGATGTTCAAGGGCACTGACAATATTGCCCCCGGTGAATTTTCGGCCATCGTCGAGGCGCAGGGTGGCAATGACAACGCTTTTACCAGCTGGGATTACACCGCCTATTTCCAGCGCGTGGCGGCGGATCGTCTGGATCTGATGATGCAGCTTGAAGCCGACCGGATGCGTGATCTCAAGCTTTTGGAAGACGATATTGTCACCGAACGCGCGGTGATCATCGAAGAACGCAAGCAACGCACTGACAGCAGTCCCGGCGCACTGTTGCAAGAACAGATGCGGGCGGCGCAATTCCTGAACCATCCGTACGGGATCCCGATTGTCGGCTGGAAGCACGAGATGGAAGCGTTGGACCGCAAGGCCGCGTTCGATCACTACGCCCGCTATTATGCGCCCAACAATGCCATTCTGGTGGTGGCAGGCGACGTGTCACCTGATGCGGTCAAGGCTATGGCTGAAATCCATTATGGTCCCTTGGCCCCGTCTGACGGGATCACACCGCGTAACCGACCGTCAGAGCCGCCACAAATCGCCGAACGCCGGCTGACATTGATGGACGAGCGCGTGTCGGAACCCTATGTAATGCGCAGCTATCTGGCACCAGAGCGCAACCCCGGAGATCAGGCCAAGGCGGCCGCGCTGACCATTCTGGCAGAACTTCTGGGCGGGTCTGGCCAGACATCGCTTT
>JBKBWK010000008.1:0-92594 GCA_046313895.1 Paracoccaceae bacterium | reverse complement strand
CGGCTGGACCGTAGGCGCAAACGGCATCCGCGAAAAAGACGGCAAGCCGCTGAAAATCCTGTACCAAACCTCGGTCAATGCCGTCCGGCAAGACTTTCAGGCCCTGATCAAGGGCTGGTGGAATGAACTCGGCGTGGAAGTCGAGCTGAAATCCATCGACGGCGGAGTCTACTTCGGCGGCGATCCCGGTTCGCCAGATACCTTCCAGAAGTTCTATGCAGACGTGGAGATGTATGCCAACAACTTCGACGGCACCGATCCCGAGCCCTACCTTGCGCAATACCTGTGCAACAAGGCCCCCAGCCCGGACAACGGCTGGCAGGGTGAAAACATCAACCGTTTTTGCGACCCCGCCTATGACGCGATGGTGGCCGAACTGGCCACGACCCGTGACATGGACAAGCGTGGCGAAATCGCCATCCGCCTGAACGAGATGCTGACCAAAGACAGCTATGTCGTGGTGCCGCTGGTGGACCGGGGACGTTTGTCGGCCCATTCCACCACCCTTGGCGGCGTGGTCCTGAACACCTGGGATTCCGAACTGTGGAACGCCAGCGACTGGTTCCGCATCAAGTGATCTGACACCGGGGCGGGGCAGCGGGTTTTCACACCCCTGCCCCGCCCTTCCTTGCTTCAACGACTGCTGACCCGAGGCGTTGCCCATGCTCACCTTCACGATCCGTCGGTTGCTGCTGGCCATTCCGACGCTTTTGTTCATCAGTCTGGTGATCTTCCTGCTGGTCGATTTCGCCCCCGGCTCGCCCATGAGCCAGATCCCGCTGACCGTGCCGCCCGAAGTGCGCATCAAGATCATCGAGGCCATGGGTGCCAACGAGCCGATCTTCGTGCGCTATCTGCTGTGGCTGAAGCAATTTTTCTGGGTCGAACCGCTTGTGATGTTCGACGGCATGTTCGGCACCGCGTTTTCCGAAGGCATGCAGCGCATCGTCAGCTGGCAATCGCGCAGCCCGGTGATGGACATCATCTGGCAGCGCGTGCCGCAAACCATGACGGTGGTCGGGTCGGCCTATGTGATCGGCGTGATCATTGCACTGCCCATCGGCATCTATTCCGCCTATCGGCAGTATTCCTGGTTCGATCAGTTGGGTACGCTGTTCGCGATGATCGGCTTTTCGGTGCCGACCTTCTTTACCGGGGTGGTGCTTATTTTGGTGTTTTCGGTCAACCTTGGCTGGTTTCCATCGATCTATGACACCACACTGCGCGTGACCGACTGGGCCAGCTTTACCAAGCAAGTCACCCAGATGGCGATGCCCGTGGCTGTTCTTGCCCTGTACAACGCGGCGCAGATCAGCCGCTACATGCGGTCGTCCATGCTTGACAATCTGGGGCAGGACTATGTCCGCACGGCCCGCGCCAAGGGCATGTCGGAACGCGTGGTCGTCCTGAAGCACGTGTTGCGCAACTCGCTGATCCCGGTCATCACCGTCATTGCCCTTGGTATCCCCACGATCTTTGGTGGGGCCATCATCACCGAACAGGTGTTCAAGGTGAACGGGCTTGGCGCGCTTTTGATCAACGCCATTCAGGGGTCTGACCTGCCGATGGTGCAGACGCTGACCTTCATCTTCGCTGTCCTGATCGTGCTGTTCAACCTGATTGCCGACATCCTTTACGGAATGCTCGACCCGAGGATCCGCTATGACTGATACATCCGTCATCGAAAAGCCGCGCAGCCAGTGGGCGGATGTGTGGTCACAGTTCAAGACACACAAGGGAGCTTTGGCGGGCTTGACGGTATTTGTGCTGCTGATCCTGTTCGTGACCGTGGGGCCGTTCATCTGGACCGTCGATCCGACCTATATCAACCCGAACGCAGCCGAGATGATCCGCACCCGCAACAAGCCGCCAAGCTGGCAGTTTCCGTTGGGCACCGATCAGTTGGGCCGTGACATGCTGGCCCGGATGATGAAGGGCGGACAGGTGTCGATCGCGGTGGGTCTGGTGGCCATGCTGATCTCGATCTTCCTTGGCACCTTGGTTGGCGTGCTGGCGGGGTATTTCAAACGGCTTGACGGTCCGCTGATGCGGCTGACGGACCTGTTCCTTGCACTTCCCCTCCTGCCCCTGCTGCTGGTCATGGTGATGCTGTTCCGCGATCCGCTGGCCCGCGCCATGGGGCCGGAAGGCGGCACCTTCCTGCTGATCGTATTCGCCATCGGTGTCACCAGCTGGATGCAGGCCGCGCGGATCGTGCGCGGCGATGTGCTGGCCTTGAAAGAGCGTGAATTCGTGCTGGCGGCGCGGTCGATCGGCACACCATCGCGGCGAATGATCCTGCGCCATATCCTGCCCAACGTCGTCAGCCCGATCATGGTGTCGGCCACCCTTGGCATCGCATCTGCCATCATCACCGAAAGCGCGCTGTCCTTTCTTGGGCTTGGCTTCCCGCCAGACTTTCCGACATGGGGGCGGCTGTTGTTCGACGGCGTGGACTATATTCAGCAATACCCCGAACGGGTGATCTGGCCCGGCGTTGCAATTTCGCTCACGGTCCTGTCGGTGAACTATATCGGTGATGGGTTGCGCGATGCGCTGGATCCCCGGATCAGGGGACGTTGACCGCGAAACTTGCGCCCATATTCGAAATCGTGCATAACCCTACCTTCCGCGACAGTTGAAGTTCAGTGCGGAGAAGCGACATATGATCCGCAACAAATTCTGGTCGGGGTAATCGGAGGCATGTCTTTGGACCGCATCAGCAACGAAGCCGGCCTGACCAATGCGCTCCCTGCTGATGCAGCTTGCGGTGGTCTTTCCGCTGCCGAAATGGAAGTTCAGGCCACGCTCGCCGCGAACTTCCTGAAAGCGCTCAGCCACGAAGGTCGGTTGATGATCCTGTGCCATCTGTCATCGGGTGAAAAGACGGTGACGGATCTGGAGCACCTGCTCGACAGTCGGCAAGCAGCCGTCAGCCAACAGCTTGCCCGCCTTCGTCTGGAAGGGTTGGTCACATGCCGCCGTGAAGGCAAGGCGATCCACTACTCAATTCAGGATCCAAAGGTCAGCCGCACAATCGAACTGGTCTATGACATGTTCTGCAAGGCCGATCCGGTCTGACCGGCCCCACCCGACGGTTCATCCGCGCCCAAGATAGGGCATGTCACGCGCCATGATGGTCATGAACGGAACATTCACATCCAGCGGCAGACTGGCCATGTGCAACACGGCCTCGGCCACATGTACCACCGGCATCAGCGGTTCGGGCCGCATCTCGCCATTGGCCTGCGGCATGCCCGCAGAGAACCCGGCCGTCATCTCGCTGGCCGCATTGCCGATGTCGATCTGACCGCAGGCGATGTCAAACCGCCGCCCGTCCACCGCCAGGGTCTTGGTCAGCCCGCTGACCGCATGTTTCGACATGGTGTAGGGCACCGAACCGGGGCGCGGACGATCCGCACTGATCGAGCCATTGTTGATGATCCGTCCGCCTTGCGGGCTTTGCCGACGCATCAAGCCAAAGGCCGCCCGCGCGCACAGGAACATGCCGGTGATGTTCACGCCCGACAGCGCCAGCCAATCCTCGACCGCAATCTCGTCGATCGGGGCGCCTTTCAAGGACATGCCCGCATTGTTGAACAAGACATCCAGCCGGCCCCACTCTGCCACCACTTTCGCAAAGGCCGCATCGACCTGCTCAGGGTTGGTCACATCTGCCGGCAGGATCAGCGCATCTTGCCCGTCTGCCGTCTCGCGCAGCGCGTCCGCACGTCGGCCAAGCAAGCCGACCCGCCAGCCTGCCGCGAGGAAGCCCCGCGCTGTGGCCCGACCAATGCCCGACCCTGCTCCGGTGATCAGAATGTTACGCTGCGCCATGCTGTGCCCCCTTGTCGCGTCAATGGCGGAACCATAGCGGTCAGAATTGCGGCGGGCCAGTGCACATCGGCCTGCAATCCTTGCGACACCCTTGCGTCAGGGACTTGCCGGTCAGTGCAAACGGAACTCTCCCACCACATTGCGCCATTCACCCGGCGAAATCAGCTTTTTATGCGTGAACCGCACAGAATGAAGCGGGCCTTCGATGTTGCCCTGCCAAAATTCGATAAAGCGGAAAAGTTCGGGGTAATCGGGGGCAAGATCATAGTCCTGCCAGACGAAGGTATTGAGAACATTGCGATAATCGGGCATGCGATAGAACATCTCGGCCGTTGTCAGCCCATATCCTTTCAGCATCAGTTCCGTCTCTGTTGACCGCATCATCAGACTCCTTTGTGTGCGCCCTGACCGAATCATGCCAAATTGGAATTAAAAATCAATGATTTCAAACTGTTGTCACTGTCGCGCGCTTGCTGCCAAAACCTGTGCCGGGGCGGCATTGCACCCCATCCCTTGCTTGGTGTAAGGTTCGGCCAACTAGATATAGCCCCGCGCAAGGGAGGCCGCGTCCGAATGAGCGATACGCCAGAAGATACTGACACCACAGGCGAAATTCCTGAAAGGCCCGTGCATGTCGGCCCGCAGATTGACATCGCGGCCGAGATGAAGACCGCCTATCTCGATTACGCGATGAGCGTGATCGTCAGCCGGGCGATCCCCGATCTGCGCGACGGGCTGAAACCCGTGCACCGGCGCATTCTGTTCGCGATGAGTGAATCGGGCAACAGCCACGACAAGCCTTACCGCAAATCGGCCCGACCCGTGGGCGATACGATGGGGAAATACCACCCCCACGGCGACTCTGCGATCTATGACGCGCTGGTGCGGATGGCACAGCCGTTTTCCATGTCGCTGAAACTTCTCGACGGTCAAGGCAACTTTGGCTCGATGGACGGCGATTCCGCCGCCGCGATGCGCTATACCGAAGTGCGGATGGACAAGCCCTCCGCGTTCCTTCTGGCCGACATCGACAAGGAAACCGTTGATTTTCAAGACAACTACGACGGCAAGGACAAGGAACCCACCGTCCTGCCTGCCCGGTTTCCCAACATGCTGGTCAATGGCGCGGGCGGTATTGCCGTTGGCATGGCGACCAACATTCCGCCGCACAACCTTGGCGAGGTCATCGACGGCACGTTGGCGCTGATTGAAAACCCGGATCTGTCATCCGAGGCGTTGATGGACATCATCCCCGCCCCGGATTTTCCCACCGGCGCCACCATCCTTGGCCGTTCGGGTGCGCGCAAGGCGTATCTGGAGGGGCGCGGCTCGGTCATCATCCGCTCGAAAACCCATATCGAGGAAATCCGCAAAGATCGGTATGCGATCATCATTGATGAGGTGCCCTATCAGGTCAACAAAGCCGCTATGATCGAAAAGATCGCGGAACTGGTGCGCGAAAAGCGGATCGAGGGCATCTCGGCGGTGGCCGACGAATCTGACCGTATCGGCATCCGCGTGGTGATTGAACTCAAACGCGACGCCACGGCCGATGTGGTGCTGAACCAGTTGTTCCGCTTTACTCCGATGCAGACTTCATTCGGCTGCAACATGCTGGCGCTGAACGGCGGCCGCCCCGAACAATTGACGCTGCGCGATTTCCTGACCCATTTCATCACGTTCCGCGAAGAAGTCGTCGCCCGCCGCACCGCTTTCGAGTTGCGCCGCGCGCGCGAGCGCAGCCATATCCTGTGTGGTCTGGCCGTTGCCGTGTCCAACGTGGACGAAGTCGTTCGCACGATCCGCGCCAGCGCCGATGCCGCCGAGGCGCGCGAAAAGCTGATGACACGTCGCTGGCCCGCGGCCGACATCGCGCCCTATATTCTGCTGATCGACGACCCCAGCCACACGATGAACGACGATGGCACCTATAACCTGTCCGAAGTGCAGGCCCGCGCCATCCTGGAACTTCGGCTGCAACGCCTGACCCAACTGGGCGTCAAGGAAGTCACGGACGAGCTGGAAGAACTGGCCGCCAAGATCAAGGAATATCTTGAAATCCTTGGCTCGCGCGAACGGATCATGGCCATCATCTCGGACGAGTTGCGCGAAGTGCGCGCCCTGTTCGCCGTGCCGCGCCGCACCGAAATCGTCGATTGGGCCGGCGATATGGAAGACGAAGACCTGATCGAACGCGAAGACATGGTCGTGACGATCACAAGCGGCGGCTATATCAAGCGCACGCCCCTGGCCGAATTCCGCGCCCAGAACCGCGGCGGCAAAGGCTTGTCGTCCATGGCGACAAAAGAAGATGATGTGGTGACGACACTGTTCGTCGCCAACACCCACACCTGGCTGTTGTTCTTCACCACGGATGGCATGGTTTACAAGCTCAAGACATGGCGCCTGCCGCTGGCGGGTCGCACGGCAAAGGGCAAGGCCATCGTCAACATCCTGCCCATTCAGCAAGGCGTGTCGATCGCCGCCCTGATGCCGGTTGATGTGCCCGAGGATGAATGGGAAACGTTGCAGATCGTCTTTGCCACCAGCGACGGCGACGTGCGCCAGAATGACCTTTCCGATTTCACGAACGTCAAACGCAACGGCAAGATCGCCATGAACCTGCCCGAAGGCGTGTCTTTGGTGAATGCCGCGATTGCCGATGAAAATGACGACGTGATGCTGGTGACGGCATTGGGACGCGCGATCCGGTTTTCCACCACCGACATCCGCGTGTTCAAATCACGCGGATCAACCGGCGTGCGCGGCATCCGGTTGGCGGATGGCGACACTGTCGTTTCCATGGCGATCATCCGCCACTTCGAGGCAACGCCGGGCGAACGCGAGGCCTATCTCAAGCAGCGTCGTCTGATTGCCGGAGCGGTTGAAGATGAGGTCGAGGCGGACGAAGACGAAGAAAGCGTTGCCGCAGACCAGCTCAGCCCCGAACGCTATGCCGAAATGTCGGCGGCGGAAGACCTGATCCTGACCATCACCGCAGGCGGGGCCGGCAAGTTGTCTTCCAGCCACGGATATCCGGTGCGCGGGCGCGGCGGCATGGGTGTGATGGCGATGGACAAGGCGATGCGCGGCGGCCGGCTGGTGGCCTCGTTCCCGGTTGATTTTTCCGACCAGATCATGCTGGCGACCAGCACGGGCCAATCGATCCGGGTGCCGGTCGAACAGATCAGCTTCCGCTCTCGCTCCGCCGGTGGGGTGCGGGTGTTCAACGTCGGCTCGGATGAGGTTGTGGTCTCGGTGGCCCGCGTCGCCGAACAAGGTGTTGAGTGACCTTGAAGCCCGCTTGGCCGTTCTGGCGGCCAAGCGGCAGACCATCACATATGGCCAACTTGCCCGCGATCTTGGTTGGCGGATGGGTGATCTGACTGCGGCACTTGAGGCCATGATGGAAACAGACGCGCGCAAGGGGGCCCCCCTGCGCGCGTCTGTGTGCGGCTCGCGTTTGTCCGATGGATTGCCTGCACGTGGTTTCTTTGACAAGGCATCAGAGCTTGGCTTTGATGTCTCTGACCCTGCTGCCTTTGTCTTGGCGCAGCGCCGCCGCCTGACCGGGGCCGATTAAGGAAATTGCAACGTTCGGGGTTCTATCCTGCAATCGGATCAGGAGGCATGGATGAACCTGTATCACTGCATGATCGAACTTCGGCAAGATTGCCGTGCACTCGCCTTTGCAAAGGCAACCGACGGTTGGATGACCCATCTGCAGGACCGCGGCCTGATCCTCGGCTGGCGCTTGATGCGGCGAAAATTCGGCCTCGCCTCGGGCACACACCCTGATTTCCTGCTGGAAATTGAAATTGCAAGTCTGACCGCACTCGACACGGCCTTTGCCGCCCTTGCGGCCGCCGATGACGAAGCCGGTCGTCGGTATGACCAGATGCATCAGATGATCGCGAACGTCGAAGTGGGGCTTTATCGCCCCTACCCCGATCCAACCCAACGCGAACGCATCGCCCTGATCTAAGCGCAGTGCCCCGGCGCAAATCCACACGCCCCCGCTTGAAAGCAGGGGGAGGCCGGGATATCTCGCAGCCATGAACAACACACTCCACATCATCGGCGGCGGCATGGCCGGATCCGAAGCCGCCTGGCAGGCAGCACAGCAAGGCATTTCCGTGGTGATCCACGAGATGCGGCCGAAGGTCGGCACCTTTGCGCATCGGACGGGATTCCTGGCCGAGATGGTCTGTTCCAACTCCTTCCGCTCTGATGATGACGAACGCAATGCCGTCGGCCTGCTGCATTGGGAAATGCGCGCCGCAGGTGGTCTGATCATGGAACAGGCCGCCGCCCACCGCCTGCCCGCAGGCGGGGCGCTGGCAGTGGACCGTGACCCGTTTGCCGAAAGTGTCACCGCCCGGATTCAGGCGCATCCACTGATATCGGTGTCCTATGACGAAATCACCGACCTGCCGACTGATGGCCATTGGATCATCGCCACCGGCCCGCTGACCTCGGGCACCTTGGCGCACAGCATCCGCACCGCCACCGGCTCGGATGCGTTGGCGTTTTTCGACGCCATCGCCCCCATCGTCTATGCCGACACCGTCGATATGTCGGTCGCCTGGATGCAGTCGCGCTATGACAAAGGCGAGACGCATGAGGAACAGACCGCCTATATCAACTGTCCGATGACGCGAGACGACTATGAAGGCTTTATCGACGCCCTTCTCGCCGCTGACAAGACCGAGTTCCATGAGGGGGAAACCGCAGGCTATTTCGATGGCTGCCTGCCGATCGAGGTGATGGCCGAACGCGGCCGCGAAACCTTGCGGTTTGGCCCGATGAAACCGGTCGGTCTGACCAACCCGCATCAGCCCGACGTCAAACCCTACGCAGTCGTGCAACTGCGGCGCGACAACAAGCTGGGCACGCTCTACAACATGGTCGGCTTCCAGACCAAGATGAAATATGGCGCGCAAACAGATGTTTTAAAACGTATTCCCGGCCTGACCGGTGCCAGTTTTGCCCGGCTTGGCGGCATCCATCGCAACACCTTTATCAACTCGCCCACCCTGCTGGATGATCAGATGCGGTTGAAATCACACCCGCATATCCGCTTTGCCGGCCAGATCACCGGGGTCGAAGGCTATGTCGAAAGCGCCGCCATGGGCCTTCTGGCGGGGAGGATGGCGGCGGCCGAAATCAAGGGGGCAACCCTGCCGCCCCCACCGCCGGAAACCGCCACCGGCGCGTTGATCACCCATATCACCGGCGGGGCCGAGGCAAAAACCTTTCAGCCGATGAACGTGAACTTCGGCCTTTTTCCCCCGATTGATGCAAAAGGCGGACGCCGCGGTCGCAAGGACCGTTACAAGGCCTATACCGACCGCGCGAAAGACGCCTTTACGGCATGGTTGGCATAGCGCACGCAGCATCTGCGGCTTTCGTCACGCGCTTTGCGCCATCGCCGACTGGCCCGCTGCATTTGGGTCACGCCTATTCTGCGCTGCTTTCGCATGACATGGCCCGCGCCCATGCAGGGACTTTCCTGCTGCGGATCGAGGATATCGACCCCTCCCGCAGCCGCCCGGAATGGACAGCGCAATTGCTTGATGATCTGGCATGGCTCGGCATCCGTTGGGACGCGGTGCCAATGCGACAGTCTGACCGCCATCCCGCCTACAATCTGGCCCTTGACCGGCTTTGGCAGGCGGGTCTGCTTTACCCTTGCACCTGCACACGCCGCGATATCGAAACCGCCCTCGGCGCCCCACAAGAGGGCGCGCCACTCGGCCCAGATGGCCCTGTCTATCCCGGCACCTGCCGCAGGCTACCCTCACCCAACGCGCCAAGACCTGACAACCAGCACCTGCGCCTGAACATCGCCGCTGCCGTCGCCACGCTGTCCAGCCTCGGCTTCACCGAAACCGGCCCGACCCACGGCGGCACGATTGTCACAACCGCCACCGACATCA
Organism: Paracoccaceae bacterium; assembly: GCA_046313895.1. Lineage (GTDB taxonomy): Bacteria > Pseudomonadota > Alphaproteobacteria > Rhodobacterales > Rhodobacteraceae > Pseudotabrizicola. Next base: position 82,818 of record JBKBWK010000008.1, on the reverse strand, counting down.
CCACCCGCATCGGTGATGTGGTGCTGGCGCGCAAGGATTTCGGCACCTCCTATCACCTGTCCGTCGTGGTCGATGATGCGGCCCAAGGCATCACCCATATCACCCGGGGCGAAGACCTGTTCGAGGCGACAACGATCCATGTCTTGCTGCAACACCTGCTCGATCTGCCCACACCCATCTACCACCACCACCGCCTGATCCGCGACCAGACCGGCAAGCGTCTGGCCAAACGCGACGATGCCCGTGCCTTGGCAAAATTCCGCGCAGATGGTGCCACACCGCAAGATATTCGCCAGTTGGTCGGGCTGTAAGCCCCTTCATCTGTTCAAAAATATCCTCGGGGGGTGAGGCCGCAGGCCGAGGGGGGCAGACAGCCCCCCTTTTGCGTCACCTAAAGTTCAGATCCCGGTCGGGCAGAGGTGCTCAGAAGCTCCATCACATAGCCAGCCACCGACCGGAAACACACCAGCGTGAAGCCCGCCTCATCGCGCCAGAACGCCGCCGCTACCTGCGCCGACCTGCTGCGGCGCAATTCGCCTGGCTCCAGTGTATCGAAATCGACCGGCGACAGTTTTCGCAGCACCTGATCGGCGAGAACACCCTCGATCCGGAACACGGCGCGCGCGTCCGACACATCAACCGCCAGATGATGCTGGCCATCCATCGCCTTGGCAATCTCGGCCAAGGCAGGGCCAACCCCGGCATAGGGCACCATCAGCAGATATTCATCAGGGCTCATCCAGCCTGCGGCCGTATCGCCAAGACGCTCGATGCGGCGCTTTGCCGGCAACGGGCAACCGGTGGCTGCGGTGACTGCGGCGGCAAGGCCGGGTGTGCCGTCCTTTGCACGCAGGGTGATCATGCCCAGCGGGCCGATCTCGCGCACCTGGACAAAGCCGTCATAGGATGCGCCCTTCAGCGGGCTGACCGGATCAGACATTCTGCTTCTCCCCATCCTTGTCAAAGAAAACCGGGCTGACCACCCGCGCCCGCGTGGTTCCGCCCGCAATTTTCGTGAACTCCACCACTTCGCCCATGCGATCCGGCCCGTGGCGCAGCAGGCCCATGGCAATGCCTTTGCAAAGCGTGGGGGAATGGTAGGTCGATGTCACGCGTCCTTGCACGTTGCGCTGATTGTTGGCGTTCACCCCGTGATCGGGGATATAGGCGCCATCCTCGATCACCGATCCATCCAGCGTCTCGAACCCCACCAGTTTCCAACGGTCCGGGCTGGCAAGGAAACTGCGTTCCTGCCCGCGCTTGCCAAGATAATCCGCCTTTTTCTTCGAGATTGCCCAATCGAGCCCAAGGTCTTGCGGAATGATCGTGCCGTCGGTTTCATCGCCGATCATGATAAAGCCCTTTTCGGCCCGCATGATATGAAGCGCTTCGGTGCCGTAAGGCATCGCACCGAACTCGGCCCCGGCGCTGTGCAGTGCCTCCCAGAAGGCCGCACCCTGACTGGCGGGCACTGCAATTTCATAGGACAACTCGCCCGAGAAACTGATGCGATACACCCGGCAGGCAAACCCACCCAACACGCCATCGGCCCATTGCATGAAGGGCAGCGCTTCCTTCGACACGTCCATCCCGCCCAGCTTTTCCAAGAGCTTGCGGGCGTTGGGTCCGACAACCGCCACTTGGGCATATTGTTCGGTCACATTGGCGGTGAACACCTGCCAGTCCCACCATTCGCATTGCAGCCAGTCTTCCATCCACGCATGGATCCGGTCGGCCCCACCCGAGGTGGTGTGACACAGCCACGTCTGATCGTCGATGCGCGCCACCACGCCATCGTCGGACAAAAATCCCTGTTCATTGCACATCAATCCGTAGCGGCACTTGCCGATCGGAAGGCTGCTCATCACGTTGGTATAGAGCATGTCAAGGAACCGCCCCGCATCCGGCCCCTTCACGATGATCTTGCCCAGCGTGGATGCGTCCAGCAAACCAAGGGCGCCCCGTGTGTTTTTCACCTCACGGTGGACAGCCTGTTCTTGCGTCTCGCCCGGACGTTGGAAGCAATAGGGCCGCCGCCAATGGCCGACGGGTTCGAAAAACGCGCCGTTCTTTTCGTGCCAGTCATGCATCGGCGTCTTGCGCAGCGGCTGGAAAATCTCGCCGCGCGCCTCGCCCGCCAAAGCCCCCAGGGGAACCGGGGTATAGGGCGGGCGGAACGTCGTGGTGCCAACCTGCGGGATTGCGGCGTTCAGACTGTCGGCAAGCACCGCCAGACCGTTGATATTGCTGAGCTTGCCTTGATCCGTGGCCATGCCAAGCGTGGTATAGCGCTTGGTGTGTTCAACCGACTCATAGCCTTCGCGGGCGGCCAATTGCACGTCGGATACCTTGACGTCGTTCTGATAATCCAGCCACATCTTGCTACGCAGAGCCACGGGCGCGCCCTGCGGCATGATCCAGACCGGCTCCAGCGGGCTTTCGGGCGGCACCTCATGCGACGGCGCCTTTGCCTTTTTCGCTTTCAGCCCAAGTGCTTCCAGCGCGATCCTGACCTGTGCATCGGCGTCCGCCACCGCGTCGCGCAAGGCCCCGTTCGCGGCGCCGGCGGTCAGCACCATGGCGCTGCCGTCATGCCCAAGCGGCGGGCGGTCCGCATCCGGGCGGAACATCGCCTGCGCTTCGTCCCAGATCAGTTTGCCGCCGCAATGGCTCCACAGATGCACGACGGGCGACCAGCCGCCCGACATCGCCACCGCATCGCAGGGCAAGGTGGTGCTGGCCGACCCTTCCCCCGCCTGAAGGCAAATCTCGACAGCCTCGACCCGTTTGCCGCCCTTGACCTTTGCAATGGCCTTGCCGGTCTCAACGCGGATACCCATGGCGCGGGCGCGCTCGGGCAATGGCCCGGTGACGGTGGCGCGCGCATCAATCACCGCGGCCACCTCCAGCCCGGCCTCTTTCAGCGCGATGGCGGTGCGGTAGGCATCATCGTTGTTGGTGACAACCACGGTGCGGTCGCCCGGCGATACCGCCCAGTTCACCACATAGTCGCGCACCGCCCCCGCGAGCATCACGCCGGGAATATCATTGCCCGCAAACGACAACGGCCGCTCGATTGCCCCGGTGGCGGCGATGATCTTGCCGACCCGCATCCGCCACAGGCGATGCTTTGGCCGCCCGTCGCCGGGGGTGTGGTCGGCCAGTTTCTCGTCCAGCAGCACATAGCCGTGGTCATAGGATCCCGCCGCCATGCAGCGCAGCCGCAAGGTCACATTGTCCAGCGCAGACAGTTCTGTCAGTGCCGCCGCGATCCAGTCCGCCGCTGCCTTGCCGTCGATCACATCACCATCCACCGGTGCACGGCCGCCCCAATGTGCGGTCTGTTCCACCAGCCAGACCCTTGCCCCTGCCCGGCCCGCCACCAAGGCGGCCTGCACGCCCGCGACCCCGCCGCCGACAATCAACAGATCGCAAAAGGCGTAGGCCTGTTCATACCGGTCGGCATCGCGGTCTTTGGGGGCAGACCCCAATCCGGCCGACTGACGGATGATGGGCTCGAACACATGCTTCCACGCCGCGCGCGGGTGGATGAAGGTCTTGTAATAGAACCCTCCGGGCAAGAAGCGGGCGGCATAGTTGTTCAACACGCCCACATCGTAGTCGAGGCTAGGCCAGTGGTTCTGGCTGCGCGCCTCAAGCCCGTCGAACAGCTCGGTCGTGGTCGTGCGCTGGTTCGGCTCCAACCGCGAATCGCGGCCAAGATTGACCAAAGCATTCGGCTCTTCCGCGCCAGAGGCCACGACCCCACGCGGGCGGTGGTATTTGAAGCTGCGGCCAACCAGCATCTGGTCATTTGCCAAAAGTGCTGCGGCCAGCGTGTCGCCGGCATACCCACGCAGGCGCTTGCCATTGAAGGTGAAGTCAACGGCGGCAGAGCGGTCGATCAGGCGACCACCGGATTTCAGGCGGGTGCTCATTTGTAGCCCTTCCAATCGGGGCGCTTGGCCTTGATTTTCGCGATGATGTCTTCTGGTGGCGCGGCGGTTTGCGCCGGATAGGTTCCGAACACTTCAAGCGTGGCGGTGCAGCGGGCAGCAAGAAACCACTTGCCACAGCCATAGGCGTGGCGCCAGCGTTCGAAATGCACGCCCTTGGGGTTCTTGCGGGCAAACATATAGTCCTCGAACGCGTCATCCGTCGATCCGGGCCCAAAGCGTTTCAGATGCGCCTCGCCACCCGGGGCAAGTTCGGTTTCTTCGGCGCGCACGCCGCAATAGGGACATTCAAGGATCAGCATGGCGCACCTTCGGACATGGAAAAGGCGGGCGCCAGAAAGCGCCCGCCTTGCAACGAGTGAGAAAAAACGTATGCGGAGTTAGTTGCCAGCCGGGGCGGCAGGGGCCGCGTCAGGCGCAGGTGCGACAGGCGTGACAGCCGGAGCAACCGGCTCAGGGGTCGGCGCAGGCGCGACAGGGGCTGCGGCTTCGGGCGCAGGGGCCGGTGCGGCGGCTGGCGCTTCGATGGTGACATTGTTGCTGCCAGCTGGCTGCACCGGAGCGGTGTTGTTTCCGATGTAGAACAGGGCTGCGATCCCGACGGCGACAACAGCCCCGCCCAACATCCAAGCAAACCAGTTGGTCGAGGATTCGGTCTGACGGATCTGCGTCGTATGGGTGCTGGTGCCAAGGGCAGATTGGGCCGGGTTGGTGTAAACCGGGCTGGTTGTGGTCGTCGTGGTGTTGAGCGGATCGGCCATTTCTGGATCTCCTTGCAATGGGTAATCGCAAGATGAACGCCGACCACAGGGATTGGGTTCCCGTCAAACATTAATGTGCCACCCCGGCCGCCACGGATTCGTCGATAAACCGGCCTTCGCGGAAGCGCCACATGTTGAAATCTGCGGCCAGCGGCCCCGGCTCGCCGCGCGCCATCAGGTCGGCCATCGCCCAGCCGGAACCGGGAATTGCCTTGAACCCACCGGTTCCCCAGCCACAATTGATGAAACAGTTGCCCAGCGGGGTTTTACTGATGATGGGGGACCGGTCGCCGGTCATGTCCACAATACCGCCCCATTGGCGCAACATCTTGAGCCTTGAAATCATGGGAAAAGTTTCAACCAGCGCACGCAGGGTTTCTTCGATGTGCTGGAAACTGCCACGCTGGGTATAGTTGTTGAACCCGTCGGTGCCGCCGCCGATCACCATTTCGCCCTTGTCGGATTGCGACATGTAGCCATGCACGGTGTTGGCCATCACCACCACATCCATGCAGGGCTTGATCGGTTCACTCACCAGCGCCTGAAGCGCCATCGACTCGACCGGCAGGCGGAAGCCCGCCATATCGGCCACCTGGCCCGAGTGACCGGCGACCACGATGCCCAGTTTCTTGGTGCCGATGGTGCCCTTTGTTGTCTCGACTGCAGTCACCTGACCGTTTTCCGACCGCACGCCGGTGACTTCGCATTGCTGGATGATGTCCATCCCCATGTCGGAACAGGCCCGCGCATAGCCCCAGGCCACCGCATCATGCCGCGCCGTGCCACCGCGCGCCTGATACAGCGCGCCAAGGATCGGATAGCGCGGCCCGTCGATGTTGATGATCGGCACCAGATCCTTGACCTGCTGCGGCGTGATCCATTCCGTCGCAACGCCCTGCAGCGTGTTGGCATGCACAGTGCGCAGATAGCCGCGCACCTCGTGATGGGTCTGCGCCAGCATCAACAGCCCGCGCGGGCTGAACATCACATTGTAGTTCAGATCCTGTGACAGAGTCTCATACAGGCTGCGCGCCTTTTCATAGATCGCGGCGGACGGGTCTTGCAGATAGTTCGACCGGATGATCGTGGTGTTGCGCCCGGTGTTGCCGCCGCCCAACCAACCCTTTTCGATGATGGCGACATTGCGGATGCCGTGGTTCTTGCCAAGATAATAGGCCGTGGCCAGCCCATGCCCCCCCGCACCGATGATGATGGCATCATAGGCCGCCTTTGGCGCGGGAGATTTCCACGCCCGTTCCCACCCCTGATGGTGGTTCAGCGCCTCACGCGCGATGGCAAAGACCGAATAGCGTTTCATCTGATCATTCCCCCGGCGGCGGCGCTTCTCGTCATATCCTTACTGGACCGACAACGCGTTGGTGCCACAGCCTCAAGCGGCACAACAGGGAAAATTGCGACATGGGCGGCCATGGCCTGCGGCCAATTCTCGCCTTTTGTTGGCGGCACAGACCGCTTACATGGAAACCGTGCGGATAGAAGGACGATGCAATGTATGTTTGGGGCTTTTGGGCGGCTGTGCTGGTGCTGGTCGTGGGGGTCGCCGCGACACTGGCCCGCGCCATGTGGAAGGCACGCGCGGACACCCGTGCCCCGGTGGACTTTGACCTTGCGGTCTATCGTGATCAGTTGACCGAAATCGAACGCGACATCGCGCGCGGTACGATCCCGGCCGATGAAGGCGCGCGGCTGCGCACCGAAATCCAGCGTCGTCTGCTGGAGGCGGATCGCACTGCCCGCAACACGGCCGCTGTGGTGGATACAAAGCCGGGACTGGCCGTCTTGGCGCTGGTTGGCGTGTTGCTTGTGGGTGCTGTCGCCTTGTATTGGCGTGTGGGGGCGCCGGGATACCCGGATCTGCCACTGAAAGAGCGGCTGGCCATGTCCGAAGACATCCGCGCCAACCGCCCGTCGCAGGCCGAGGCAGAAGCTGGAACCACCCTGCCCGCCGCCCGCACCGATGTTGATCCTGCGTTTCTTGATCTGATGGAAAAGTTGCGCGTGGCCGTGCAACAGCGCCCGGACGAACTGACCGGACTTGAACTTTTGGCCCGCAACGAGGCCGCCTTGGGCAATTTGCCCGCCGCACGACAGGCGCAAGAGGCCGTGATCCGCCTGAAAGGCGATGCCGTCACAGCCGAAGACTATGCCGGCCTGGCTGAGTTGATGGTGATGGCGACCGGCGGCTATGTGTCGCCACAAGCGGAAGAAATGCTGGCGCGTGCTCTTTCACTTGATCCCAAAAACGGCACGGCGCGCTATTACTCGGGCACGATGTTTGCGCAGATCGGACGGTTTGACCAAACCTTCATCCTGTGGCGTAGTCTGCTGGACGACAGCACCGAGGACGCGCCCTGGGTGCCGGCGATCCGCGAACAGATCGAAGAAATCGCCGCCCGCGCCGGGGTGAATTACACGCTTCCCGGAAAGGATGGGCTGCGCGGCCCCGATGCCGGGGCCATGGCAGCGGCTGCTGACATGACCGACGAAGACCGGCAGGCCATGATCACCGGGATGGTGGATCAATTGGCCGAAAGGTTGGCCACCGAAGGCGGCAGCGCCGAAGAATGGGCACGGTTGATCACCTCGCTGGCGCGATTGGGTCGGATGGATCAGGCCCGAGAAATCTATGCCGAGGCGCAGACCCGCTTTGCCGGACAAAGCGTCGAATTGGCAGGGATCAAGGAAGCGGCAGTGTCGGTGGGTGTCGCCGAATGATCACGACGGACCTCGCCGTGTTCGTGGCGGCCTTGTCCCCGAACCGGGCCATTGCGGGCCTTGATCTGGGGGACAAGACCATTGGCGTGGCGATATCCGACCTTCGGCGCAGCGTGGCGACTCCGGTCGAGGTGATCCGGCGCGAGAAATTCACACTCGATGCGACGCGTCTTTTGGCCTTGCTGACTGATCGTGGGGCGATGGGCATCATCCTTGGCCTGCCGTTGAACATGGACGGCAGCGAAGGCCCGCGCGTGCAATCGACCCGCGCTTTTGCCCGCAATCTGGAAAAGCTGACACCCCTGCCGATCACCTTCTGGGACGAACGCCTGTCCACCGTCGCCGCCGAACGCGCATTGCTTGAGGCGGATACCTCGCGAAAAGGTCGCAAAGAGGTGATCGACAAAGTCGCGGCCAGCTATATCTTGCAAGGGGCGCTGGATAGGCTGGCGTTCATGGCAGCAGAGCGGGACGAGACGTGAACGACGAGATCTGGAAGCGCAACGAGATCGAGTCGCCCTGCATCAAGCTGTGTGTGGTGCATCCCGAAGAACGCATCTGCGTTGGATGCTACCGCAGCATCGACGAAATCGGACAATGGTCGCGCATGTCGCCAGAGGCCCGTCGCGCGGTCATGGACGAATTGCCTGCCCGTGCGCCGCGCCTGACCAAGCGCCGTGGCGGACGCGCGGCCCGCGTTACGGGCTAGGTCAGACGTCGGTCAGCCAATCCTGAACTGACGCCAGCATGGGGCGGAAATAAGCAATGACCCGGTCGCCGGTCTCATGCCCATCCCAGGGTGCAACACCGTGGATCGTATGGCGGTGCAACACTGTGGCCTCTCCCGGACCGACGGCAAGCTGCACCCGTGGGCAGGTGTCAAAAACCTGTGATCGGGCGACCTGATACGCATCGGTGATGTCAACATCGCCCCAACGCTCAGGCGGGTGTGGCGACAAGGCGGCCTTGAGCGCACGCGCCATGATCAGGTGGCTTCCCTCCCACACCACCAGCGGCGCTGCGCGGATGTTGGTCAGGGGCAGGCCCAATATCCAGGCATGCGGCTCGCGGATCATGCGGCGGCGGTCGGGGCCGACGGGCAGCAGACCGTCCAGATGGGCGGCGTCCCGCAGCTGGCGAAAGCGAAAGGCGGCAGGACTTTCGTCGGGCGACGGCTGCGGATAGCCGCGCCGGATGGTGGACAGTTGCGCCCGGTGCAGCGGCGTGCGCGCAAGCGGCAGTGCCGCCCACGGAAAATCAACCCCGGCGATCCGTCCGTCAGAGTCGTTGGGCATCGCGTCAACCCCGACAAACCACGTCCCGCCGCAACGCCATGGCGCGTCGCTGTCGGCTATCGCGCGGCGGGCAACCGGCAGGGCCGATTGTGCCCATGCCTCGATCGCCGGATCAGGTCCGATACGGCTCCAGCCCGCCCCTGTCACCAGCCGAGAACCTTGCGCAGCATGTTCAGTGCAACAATGATGATAAAGCCGGCAAACACCCGCTTCAGCGGCTTGGGGTCCATCGCATGCGCCAGTTTCACGCCCCACGGCGTGGTGATCATCGTCATCAGAAAGATGAGCCCAAAAGCCGGAAGATTAACGGCCCCAATCGAATAGGGCGGCGCATCCGGCACGTTCAGGAACAGGAACACCAACACCGACGGCACTGCAATGGTCATCCCGAACCCCGACGCAGTGGCGACGGCGCGGTGGATCGGCGTGTTGTAAAGGCTCATCATCGGCACGCCAAAGCTGCCACCCCCGATGCCCATCAGCACCGACAGAAATCCAACCATTCCACCCAGTCCTGCACGCTTTGCCCCTTTCGGCATCTCTGGTCCCAACCGCCAGTCAGACCGGCCAAAGGCCAGATACAGCCCGACGATCAACCCAAGCACTCCGAAAATCGCTTGCAAAGTCAGTGACTTCAGCGCCGAGGCCGTGAACACGCCAATCACAGCGCCCACGCCGATATAAGGCGCCCAGGTGCGCAGGATTTCCCAATCCACCGCGCCCTTCTTGTTGTGCGACAGAACCGATCGGATCGAGGTCACGATGATGGTCGCAAGCGAAGTGGCCAGACAGACCTGCATCAGCTGCGGCCCGCCATATCCCAAATGCGTGAAGGCATAGAAAAAGGCCGGCACCAGAACGATCCCGCCGCCAACCCCCAAAAGCCCGGCGATGATGCCCGCAAAGGCCCCGATCACCGCCAGCATCGCGATCATCGGCAAGAGTTGGCTTAAGTCTGTCATGATGCTTCCCTGCGGTTGCGGGGCATCCCGCCTGACGGACATAGCCTGCGCGAGGCGCGGGGGCCAGAGCGGGCTTGGCCCACGCGTGGAAAATGGTCGTGCCCTGCGCAAATCGGTCGCGCTGCGTGCAGCAGGCCGGCAAAAAAGGCCCGGACCGGAACAGTCGTGCTTTTGCGCGGGCCACGGCGGTCAGGTGGGGCTGCCGGTTGACGGGACTGGCATGCGGCCCCGCTCGGACCCCGGACGATCCAGCAGCCGATGCGGTCGCGTAAGCGTGCCGGTGTTCCACATGCACCGGGCGCGCTTGCGCGTTCCTTTGCAAGGGGCGTTGAACTTGGGGTGCCATCGCTCATCCGAACACCAATCCGCCATCGACGATCAGGTTTTGCCCCGTCACAGCCCGCGCCCAGGGCGATGCAAAGAACAGCACGGCATCGGCCATATCCTCGGGTGTGGTCACACGGCCCAGCGGGGTTCGCGATGCGATGATGTCGAACACCGTCTCCGGCGTGGCGGCGCTGGCATCGGTCGTGCGCAACAGGCCGCCCGACACCATGTTCACCGTGATGCCCAGCGACCCCAACTCCTTGGCCGCAGTGCGGGTAAAGGCCAGCAGCGCGCCCTTGGCTGCGGTGTAGTCGTGATAGGGCACGACGGGATTTTGCATCAGGTTGGTGCCAATTGTAATGACGCGGCCAAAGCCTTGGGCGGCGCAATGGGCCTGCATCGCCGCGAGGCAGTTCAGCGCGCCCCCCACCGCCGTTTCGGTCTGCCGCGCGATATCGGCCCAGCGCAGCCGGTCCAGATGGGTGCGCGCGTCGCCGTTGAAGGCGAAATCCGCCAGCGCGTTGTGGACCAGCACATCGGGGGCACCGAAACGGTCGGTGATCTGATCGACCATCGCCGCCACCTGCGCGGGGTCAGTCACATCGGCACGAAGCGCAGCGGCACGCGGGCCAAGGTCGGCGGCCAGCGCCTCGGCCGCCGTTTGGCTGTTGCGATAGTTGACGGCGACCCTTGCGCCTGCACGGTAGAACGCACGGGCGATGGCAGCACCAAGGCCGCGGCCCGCGCCGGTCACAAGAACGGTCAGATCCGGGATGGGGCGTGTCATGGGGTGTTTCCTTCGATTGGTGCGTGAAAATGGTGCGTCGGGCCGTGGCCCATGCCAACAGTCAGGGCGTCGGCCGTGGCAATGGCGCGGGCGACATAGGCCTTGGCGCGCGCCGCCGCCTCGGGCAGGGGCAGGCCGTGGCCGAGGAATGTTGCCAGCGCAGACGACAGGGTGCAGCGGTGCCATGGGTCTTGCGGGTTGCCTCGCGCGGGCCTTGCAGCCAGGTCTGGCCGGTGGCCCTGACCAGCAGATCGGGGCAATCATCCCCCGGCAGATGGCCGCCTTTCAGCAGCACCGCTTGTGCCCCGATTGCCAACAAAGCCTGCGCTTGCGCCTGCATTTCGGGGCGGCTCAATGCCTCGGGCACGCCCAGCAGGTCGGCGGCTTCGGGCAGGTTTGGGGTGATGACGGTTGCCATCGGCAGCGCCGCGCGCAAGGCGGCAACCGCAGATGCGTGCAACAGGCGGTCCCCGCTTTTGGCGACCATCACCGGGTCCAGCACGATGGGCACCGTCAGACATGACAGCGCGTCAGCGACCGCCCGGATGATCGCGGCATGGCTCTGTTGCACAAATGGGTTGACGGCCGGACTTCCCCTTCTCCCGGACAGACCTATCCCGTGCCCTTTGTGACGGGGATGCCGAGCGCGGTGAAACCGTTCAGGACAGCAACACGAACCTGGAACTCCGCGACCTGACGGTCGAAGTCCCGCGCCTTGAGGCGCTGGCCCAGCAGTTTCACACAGTGCATCTTTGTTTCGACGCGGCTTCGACGGTGGTATCCGCTCCATCGTCGCCAGAGCGCGCGACCGAGGTATTTCGATGCTCGTAGGGCTTCCTTGCGCGCGACCGCGCCTGCCGTGACAGTCTTCCATGGCCTTGCATTCTTGCGTGGCGGGATGATTGCGGTAACCCCGCGATCAGCGATGGCATCGTGGCACTTGCGCGTGTCATGGGCCCCGTCCGTTGCCCGGCAACGGTTTGCTTGCAAACCGTGAGAGTGGGCAGTGACGCTGGCGATCTCCTGATCAGGAGGTATTTGTTCGAGCAGATCGGGCAGCATGGGCGCATCGCCCACGTCGCTGCTGGTGAACTCGGCAGCCCGGATTTCCAAGGTTTTCTCGTCACTTCCCCCTCTCGGCGAATGTTCCATTCGCCTGCCGGGCAGCGGATGTGGATCTTGCGCCATACACGGCGTTTGGTGCCGCCGTGCTTGCGGGCGTTCCACTCGCCTTCACCCTCCACCTTGATCCCCGTGCTGTCGATCAACAGGTGCAGCGGGCCCTGCCACCCTCGATGCGTGATCTTCACAGCAAGGGTCTTCTGGCGACGGCTCAGCGTGCTGAAGTCCGCCACGTCCCAATCCAGGCCGATCAGGCAAAGCAGGCTCTCGACGAAGCGAGTCATTTGCCGTAGCGCCATACCAAATAGCCCCTTCATCGTCAGGCAGGTCTGGACGGCAGCGTCGCTATAGACGGGCTGTCGCCCACGCTTGCCTGTCGGCTTCGCCGCCCACGCCATATCCGGATCGAACCAGATCGTCAGCGATCCGCGGCGCTTGAGCGCATTGTTATACGCGGGCCAGTTCAGGGTCTTGTAGCTCGGTGTGTTCGGTCTGCTCATACCCTCCAACTATCACGCTGGATTCACGACATGCATCCCTGACAGGATTTGTGCAACAGAGCCGGTTCCTATGACAAGATATGAGAACCATGAATGACGTAGGCGGCCTAGGTCAAGTAGTCGGAGACTTATGCTTTCTGGGTAGAGGCTGAACTTTTCCAGAAACCGTTCGGCAGAACCTTTAGAGGTTGTGTTCGAATACGATCAAATTAGCTTCCGCGCCTCAAACGTGCCCACAAATTGGCGTAATGTCCGGCTTTTGTCGACCAAGTCCGGCCATGAAGAAAGCTATGCTTCACAAAAAAAACACTATCATTTGCACTTACGTCATGCTTTGCGCTTTCAGCGTGTGTGCAATCTTCCGGCGTCATGCAGCTCTCACCAAACACCTATTCACTCGTCACCGCAGACGAAATTGGCGGCGCGATTTCCGCGAAGAAGTCAGGCCTTCAAGAGGCTTCTGCCTACTGTGCTCAGAGGGGACTGCTGATGGTAACGATGCAAAGCCAGACAGATGTACGTAGGGACTTTGTCGGTGACCCCGTCGCGCATCACGATTTGACTTTCCGTTGTGTGCAGCATGGATTGGCACAACCTTCGATGATGGGCGCGAGTGAAAATACCCTAATCGTCAGATAGACTGGTCTCGGCCCATGTGCCTCGCCTCGCATACGAAAATTGGTTCGTATCTTTCATCTAAGTGATCTTCGCGGAGCAAGATCAAGCGAAAGGGGGTCTGAGGGTTAATGATCACTTACCGACAAGCATGAACCGAAACCTTGCGTGTAACAGCTGTATGAGAATCTAAGCGCAAGCAAGCGTCCCAACGACTTAACGCACCCGCCTGAGACGCTTTGACACTATTCTGGTGCCAATCGCCAAAAGGTGGACTGAAAGCGGGGTTAGAAAAACAAAAAACCGCGCAACCATTTGAGATTGCGCGGTTTTTTTCCCAAGTCGTGGTGCGGATGAAAAGACTCGAACTTTCACTCCGGTTAAGGAACAGCGACCTCAACGCTGCGCGTCTACCAATTCCGCCACATCCGCAGACACGACTTGGATGGCGGGCTTTTAGCGAAGCCGCGCGACGAAGGAAAGGGGGATTTTGATCCCCGCGCCCGTCAGTTGCCCAAAAGCAGAAACGGCAGTCTTGCCGCAGACATCACAACCCTTGCCCCTGCCGCAGAGGTCGCTTCGGCCATCACGGGATCAGCCGCGACAGTGGCTTGGGGCGGTGTCACTGGCGCAGCCTCGGGCACCAGCGCAAACTGCGGCAAGGTTGCCGGCACCACAGGTGCCAGATCGCCCGCACGCCCCGCAACGGTGTATGCGGCCTTGCGGATCACCGCGCCACGATCCCCGATTCCCGGCGCGAAGACCGCCTGCCCCTGCCCGATCGCAGTCAAGCCCATGTCATACCATTCAAGTGCCAGATCCGGACGCACGGTTGCGCCGAAACCCTGGCTGAGGTGGTGACCCAGAAGTTCCGCATACCCGGCCTCGCCCATGGCCGTCAGCAAGAGCGCCGACCCCACCGCCACATCCATCGCATCGGTTGTGTAACCTACCCCCAGACAGATCTTGGCCGTGCCGGTCAGTTGCGCGGGGGACATGCCCGACCCGAGGATGAAGCTCTTGACCCCTCCCAACACCTCGTCGCGTGTCCTCAGCGACAGGCCCGAGACATGCTCGGCCAGAACCGGCCCGAAGCCTGCACATTGTTCGGCAATCTGTTGCGGTGTGAAGCCTGCGATCTTGCCGGCCATTTCTTCGCCCGTCGCCATCGCATAGGTGCGTGCAAGACAGAACTGTTCACCCAACGCAAAGGCCGGATCGGTCATGCTGGCTTCGGTGACATAGCCGCCGTTGGTGTTGGTCATCAGACTGATCTTGTTGCACTGGCTGGCCAACGACACCTGCACCGCGCCTGATCCCATGAAACTGGGCAAAGACGGGGCTGTTGCAATGGCGACCGGGGCCGCAGGGGCCGCTTCGGGAACCAGTGTCGGCAAGGCAGGGGCCGCCGCCATCAGGCCCGGAGCAGTGGCGGGCGGCATCACGAAGGGCGCGGCCGCCTGGGCGGGCGGAAGTCCCGCCATCTCGTCACGCTGCATCAACAGCAGTCCCTTCATCCCCATCGGATGCGTGGCCGCTGTCTGCGCCACCGCCGGTCCCCCGGCGATGGCACGGTGATAGGCCGTGACCAGAACCGTGCGCTCGTAATCCGTCAACTGGCCTGTCGGCGGATAGCCAAGGGTCGCCTGATAGCTGGAAATCGCCGACCGGCTTCTGGGGCCAATCGCCCCGTCCGGCGTGCCCACAGGATAGCCGAAGTGGTTCAGCGCGGTCTGCACCTCGCGGTTTTGTTCGCGCACCGCGCTGGAGATGCCGGGTTTGGCCGATTTGGTTGACCGGCGCTGCGTCGTGGCGCGGCGCTTTTGCTGATCCCTTGCGATGGCATGGCCGATAATACCGCCGATGAGTGCCCCCGCAATGGCATCGCCTGCATCGGCGTGCACCGGCTCTGCCGGAGCAAGGCCCAACCCCACGATGATTCCTGCTGTTGCAATTGCCTTGATCTTCATCACATCTCTCCTGAAAAAGCTGGTCTCGAACTCAATTGCCAAAGAGGCTAACACGATCTCGTGTTCTGCCTAGCCGAAAATTGGTGATTCAAAGGTCAAAAATGCCCGAATGGCGCTACTTTCCCGGTCTTTCGCCCTATGCCGAAACTCTTTCGGCCATGGAATCCCGCGCCGAGGCGATTGCGCGCGGTGACGCCCCCGAGGCGATATGGTTGCTGGAACACCCCCCCCTTTACACCGCAGGCACCAGCGCAAAACCGGCCGATCTGACAGATCCTGACCGGTTTGAGGTGTTCGCGGTCGGGCGGGGCGGGCAATACACCTATCACGGGCCAGGTCAGCGGGTGGTCTATGTCATGCTCGATGTCGGCGCACGCGGCCGCGATGTCCGCTGTTTCGTGCGTTCAATGGAAAACTGGGTGATCGCCGCCTTGGCCGAATTCAATGTGACCGGGGAAATCCGCCCCGGACGGGTCGGGGTCTGGGTCACGCGTCCCGACCGGCGCGGCGCGGATGGTCAACCGGCCGAAGACAAGATCGCAGCGATCGGCGTCAAGTTGCGCCGCTGGGTCAGCTTTCACGGCATCTCGATCAATGTCGAACCGGACCTGAGCCATTTTACCGGCATTGTCCCCTGCGGCATCCGTGACCATGGCGTGACAAGCCTTGTCGATCTTGGCCTGCCCGTCACCATGAACGATCTGGACGTCGCCCTGAAATCCACCTTCCCGCGCTTCTTTCCGGACGGGGCGATGCGCCCGGACGGGGCCAACCCGCCCGACTGCGCGGTCTAGGCATACTCGCGCCGGATCAGTGCGCCCAGCCGACGGATGCCTTCATCTATGGCCTCCGTATCGGCACAGGAATAGCTCAGCCGGAGGGTATTGCCACCGGACCCATCGGCAAAAAACGCCCGACCCGGCACAAAGGCCACGCGTTCGGTCTTCAGCGACTGCGCCAGCAGATCGGCGCCGTCCATCGTCTCGGGCAGTGTGATCCAGACAAACATCCCGCCCTCCGGCCGTGTCCATGTCACGCCCTCGGGCATCTCGCGGGCCAAGGCCGCCAGCATGTGATCGCGCCGTGCCTTGTAGGTCGCACGCACACCCGCCACATGGCTGTCGAACACGGTTTGCGCCACATCGGCAATTGCCATCTGGTTCAGGGTCGATGAATGCAGATCGGCCGCCTGTTTCAGCAATACCAGCCGACTTATCACCGGGCTGGCCGCGCAGATCCAACCCACCCTCAACCCCGGCGCGAGGGTCTTTGAAAACGACCCGCAATACAGCGTGCGGCAGTTTTCGATGCTGCCCTTGCGCGCGATTTCCAACGCAAGGATCGGCGGCACCGCCTCGCCGTCAAACCTCAGCGCCTGATAGGCGGCATCCTCGACAATCGCTGCCCCCAATTCATCGGCAAGATCCAGCACCCGGTCACGGGCGGTGCGGTCCATCGTCTCGCCCGTCGGATTGGCAAAATCGACCGACAGATATGCAAATTTCACCGTCCCACCCGCCTCGGCAGCCTTGGCGGCATATTCCGCAGCCCCACGGTTTTCACGCGGGTCCAGTCGGTCATAGACCGGTTCATAGGCGTTGAACGCCCCCAAAGCCCCCAGATAGGTGGGCCAGTTGACCAGAACCGTATCTTTGGGCCCGATCATCAGCTTGCCCAGATAGTCCAGCGCCTGCTGCGACCCCGAGGTGATCAGGATATTCTGTGGGTCGCAGGGAATACCAAGACCGGCCATGTGGTCGGCCAACCATCGGCGCAGGGGCAAATATCCTTCGCTGACCGAATATTGCAACGCGGCACTTGCCCGACCGGGGGACAGGGCGTCCGTCAGCGCCTTTTGAAACGCGCCAACCGGGAACAGCGCAGGATCAGGGATGCCGCCCGCAAAGGAAATGATGTCGGGCTGATCCAGCAGTTTCAGCAATTCGCGGATCTCGGATGCCTTCATCCGCCCCATCCGCGGTGCCAAGATCTTTTCCCAATCCATCGTGCGACTCCCCTCGGTCTGATCGGGCCGACGGTGCCCTGACAGATCATGCAAGTCAACAATGCTGACCCAAGCGCAAACCGGGGCCTTTCGACCTTTGCAGGGCTTGCCCAAGAGGGAGTAATCCCTCAGCATCGGGGACTGGCCTGAAAGGGCGCGTCCGATCTTATCAAAGGAACACCGATGAAACGTACACTTGCAATTCTTGCCCTGCTGTCCACACCTGCCCTTGCCTTCGCCGGAGACGCAGCTGTTGGTGAAAAGGAATTCGCCAAATGCAAGTCCTGCCACGGAATTACGGCCGCTGACGGCACTGCGATCATCAAAGGTGGCAAGACCGGACCGGACCTGTTCGGCATCATTGGCCGTCAGATCGGTGCCCATGAAGGCTTCAAATATGGCGAATCGATTGTTGCTGCCGGTGCTGATGGCAGTGTGTGGGACGAAGAACACC
This sequence comes from Paracoccaceae bacterium, assembly GCA_046313895.1. Lineage (GTDB taxonomy): Bacteria > Pseudomonadota > Alphaproteobacteria > Rhodobacterales > Rhodobacteraceae > Pseudotabrizicola. The sequence continues at coordinate 65,328 of JBKBWK010000008.1, read as the reverse complement.
TCGCAGCCTATGTGACTGATCCAACCGAGTGGCTGAAAGAAAAGACCGGCGACGCCGGCGCAAAGTCGAAAATGACGTTCAAGTTGAAGGCCAAGGCCGAAGACGTCGCCGCCTATCTGGCCACGATGCAGTAAGTCAGACCCGGTCTGGCACAAAAGCATCGGCGCGTCAGCCACGGCGCGCCGCTCCCTTCTGGGGCGGATCATCGAAGATTGGTCAGCGTCGTCAATGGTGCGGTGCCCGGAACAGCATTTGCCCGCAATCGGCGTGTCGCTGATGGATTGACCGCAGCGCGCAACGACCCACGCAAGAGCCCTGCGACATTTACGTTTGATCTGGATCAAATTCCCCCGTTGCCGCGCGGGCGCAGGGCCGTTATTACAAAAAGTGAATACCCGACTCCGACGGTCGGGTGATCGAATATAACAAAAACGGGAGACGCCAATGGCGGACGCAGCCATCCATGGCCACGACCACGACCACGACCAGCGAGGGTTCTTTACCCGCTGGTTCATGTCGACCAACCACAAAGACATCGGGATCCTTTACCTTTTCACCGGCGGTATCGTCGGTCTGATCTCGGTGATCTTCACCGTCTACATGCGCATGGAGCTGATGCATCCGGGCGTGCAATACATGTGTGCCGAAGGGGCGCGTCTGGTGGCAACAACCACCGACCAGTGCACCCCCAACGGGCATTTGTGGAACGTGCTGATCACGGCCCACGGCATCTTGATGATGTTCTTTGTCGTGATCCCGGCGCTGTTCGGCGGCTTTGGAAACTATTTCATGCCGCTGCAGATTGGTGCGCCGGACATGGCCTTCCCGCGGATGAACAACCTCAGCTACTGGATGTATGTGGCCGGCACGTCGCTGGCCGTGGCATCGGTCCTGTCACCGGGTGGCAACGGTCAGCTTGGCTCGGGCGTCGGCTGGGTGCTGTATCCACCACTTTCGACCAATGAGGGCGGCTATTCGATGGACCTCGCGATTTTCGCGGTCCACCTGTCGGGCGCGTCTTCGATTCTTGGTGCGATCAACATGATCACCACCTTCCTGAACATGCGCACCCCCGGCATGACGCTGCATAAGGTGCCGCTGTTCGCATGGTCGATCTTCGTGACCTCTTGGCTGATCCTTCTGTCGCTGCCGGTTCTGGCTGGTGCCATCACCATGCTGCTGACCGACCGCAACTTCGGCACCACGTTCTTCCAGCCGGATGGCGGCGGTGACCCGATCCTGTATCAGCACATTCTGTGGTTCTTCGGCCACCCGGAAGTGTATATCATCGTGCTGCCAGCCTTTGGCATCATCAGTCAGGTGATCGCGACCTTCTCGAAAAAACCGATCTTCGGCTATCTGCCGATGGTTTATGCGATGGTTGCGATTGGTGTTCTGGGCTTCGTCGTCTGGGCGCACCACATGTACACCGTTGGCATGTCGCTGACCCAGCAATCCTACTTCATGCTGGCCACGATGGTGATCGCGGTGCCGACCGGCATCAAGATCTTCTCGTGGATCGCAACGATGTGGGGCGGATCAATCGAACTGAAAACCCCGATGCTCTGGGCGTTTGGCTTCCTGTTCCTGTTCACCGTGGGCGGCGTGACCGGTATCGTGCTCAGCCAAGCTGCCATCGACCGGGCCTATCATGACACTTACTACGTTGTCGCACACTTCCATTATGTGATGTCGCTTGGTGCGGTGTTCGGGATTTTCGCCGGTATCTACTTCTGGTTCGGCAAGATGTCGGGCCGGCAGTATCCGGAATGGGCGGGCAAGCTGCACTTCTGGATGATGTTCATTGGCGCGAACCTGACCTTCTTCCCGCAACACTTTCTGGGTCGTCAGGGTATGCCGCGCCGCTACATCGACTACCCCGAGGCGTTTGCTTACTGGAACTATGTGTCGTCGCTTGGCGCATTCCTGTCGTTCGCGTCCTTTGTGTTCTTCATCGTCATGATTTTCTACGCGCTGAAATTCGGCAAGCGCGTGACCGAGAACAACTACTGGAACGAATACGCCGACACTCTGGAATGGACGCTGACTTCGCCCCCGCCGGAACACACGTTCGAGCAGCTGCCCAAACAGTCCGACTGGGACAAAAGCCACGCCCACTAAGGCTTGACCAAGCATCAGACAGGCCCCGGATCACTCCGGGGCCTTTTTCACAGGTTCCGCATGACGGTACGACATGGCCAGCTTCAATGCAGCCCGCGTTTCAGCCCATCCTGTCCACCCCACAGACAGTTTGCCCGGCTCGATGACCAGCCCCCTGATCGCCGTCCTTACCGCTGCCCTGATGCTGGCCGCTTGCGCCCCGCTGCCCGCGCAACGCCCCTCCCCACCCGTCACAGACAAGGCCCAACTGCACAGCTTCCGGATCGAGCGCGCCTATCGCCTGACCGATCCCCGTGAACTGGCCTTTCGGGATCAGATCGCTGCCGAAGCGCGCATGCTGTGCGCAACAGGCGATTTCAGCCTCTATTCCTCGCGTCCCGTGGGCGACGAAGATGTGCGCGACGATTTCATCTATCGGTCGTATGACGTGCAAATCACTTGTGAGGGCTGATCCCTGCGACCGGGTCTGGCGTGGACATCCGGTCCGGTCGACCTAGGTTTTGTGAACATCAAAAAAGGGAAACTTTGCGCCATGCCCTATCAATGGCTGCCTTCGGAAACTGGCACCGACGACAGTGAACCCCGACGGATGCAGCTTTGGCCGCACCGGTCCTTGCCGCGTCAGGGGTTCGTTCTGTTCATCGGTGGCACGTCCGCCCTGATTGCCCTGCCACTGCTGACGGTTGTGGGTTCGCCCGTGTTGTGGGGGCTATTGCCGTTTCTGGTCCTGGCCGTCGCAGGTGTCTGGTGGGCGCTGCAGCGCAGCTACCGTGACGCCGAGATCCTGGAAGAACTCACCCTGACCCCTGCCCACATGACGCTGACACGCCAAGGCCCACGCGGCGCCCATGCCGCATGGGAAGCCAACCCGCATTGGGTGCAGGTTGAGTTGCACGCCAAAGGTGGCCCGGTCGAAAATTACCTGACGCTCCGGGGGGCAGGCCGTCAGGTGGAAATCGGCGCATTCCTGAGCGTCGAAGAGCGTACGGCGCTCAGCCAGGATTTGACCAAGGTCCTTTCCGGATTGCGCTGACCTTTGACAAGGCGTCAGGACAGCCGCGCCTTTACCATCGGCCCAACGGCGCCAAAATCCATTTGCCCGGTATATTTGCCCTTCAGCACCGCCATGACCTTGCCCATGTCGCGAATGCTGCTGGCACTGGCCTCGGCGACGGCGGCGATGATTGCGGCCTCGACCTCGTCGCTGGACAACTGTCGTGGCAGGAATTCTTCGATCACCTTGACTTCGGCCAGTTCCTTTTCGGCAAGCTCCAACCGCCCGCCCTCTTCATAGGCCCGCGCGCTTTCCTGACGTTGCTTCACCATCTTGCCAAGGATGGCCAGAATATCGCCCTCCCCCACCTCGACCATACCGGCCTCGCCACGCGCTGCGATTTCGCGGTCCTTGATGGCGGCATTGATCAGACGCAGGGTTGACAGCCGATCCACCTCCTTCGCCTTCATTGCTTCTTTCAGGGAAATCTGCAGACGTTCGCGCAGCGACATGGGTTTGCCTTCCATCGGGGACAGAGACAGCCACAATACAGCGGAACACGACCAAGGACAACTGGCCATGCTTTTCTCAAGCCATTGAAAAACATGAGCATTCCTTTTCCGGCAAAGCCTTGACCCCGCCCCCCTTCCCCCGTAGGTTCCGCGCAATTTGCCTAAGGGAGTCGCCGTCATGCCTGCTCAGCAGAAAGCTACCGCCTGTCTGGCCCTTGCCGATGGCACATTGTTTTACGGCACGGGCTTCGGGGCGGTGGGCGAAACCGTCGCCGAGCTGGTTTTCAACACCGCGATGACCGGCTATCAAGAGATCATGACTGACCCCAGCTATGCCGGGCAGGTCGTGACCTTCACCTTCCCCCATATCGGCAACACCGGCGTCACCCAGGAAGACGATGAAACCGCCGAACCCGTCGCCGCCGGGATGGTGGTGAAATGGGACGTGACCGCGCCGTCCAACTGGCGCGCGACCGGTGACCTGACCGCGTGGCTCTTGAAAAAGGGCCGCATCGGGATTGGTGGCATCGACACCCGCCGCCTGACGCGCGCCATCCGCCAGCAAGGGGCCCCGCATGTGGCCTTGGCCCATGATCCGAACGGCAATTTCGACATTGGTGCGCTGGTCGCGAAGGCCCGCGCGTGGAAAGGTCTTGTCGGCCTTGATCTGGCCAAGGATGTGTCTTGCGCGCAATCCTATCGCTGGGACGAAAAACGTTGGGCATGGCCCGAAGGCTATACCAAGCGCACCGGACCGGGCCTGCGTGTGGTGGCGATCGATTATGGCGCAAAGCGCAACATCCTGCGTTGCCTTGCCTCGGCAGGATGCGAAGTGACCGTGTTGCCGGCCTCTGCCACTGCCGAAGATGTTCTGGCGCTGAACCCCGAAGGCGTGTTCCTGTCCAATGGCCCGGGGGATCCAGCCGCGACGGGCGCCTATGCGGTGCCGACAATTCAAGGCGTCCTTGCCAGGGATCTGCCTGTGTTCGGCATTTGCCTTGGCCACCAGATGCTGGCGCTTGCTCTGGGCGCCAAGACGGTGAAGATGAACCACGGCCACCATGGAGCGAACCATCCGGTCAAGGATCTGACCACGGGCAAGGTGGAAATCACCTCCATGAACCATGGCTTTACAGTGGACAGCCAGACGCTGCCCGAAAGTGTGTCCGAAACGCATGTGTCGCTGTTCGACGGATCGAACTGCGGGATCGCCGTCACCGGCAAGCCGGTGTTTTCGGTGCAATATCACCCCGAGGCCAGCCCTGGCCCCCAAGACAGCTATTACCTGTTCACCCGGTTTGCCGAAGCGATGCAGGCACGGCGGGACGCCTAGGCTACATTTCTTAACCATTCATTAACCAAAGGCATGCAACCGTTCCGATACAATCGGTCGAGGGTTCATGTCCGCACGATTTCCATTGTCCGTGGCATCATTGGCGGAACCGGCACACGCCGGCGCCGGACGGGTCGGTGTGCCGGGCCGTGCCGACACTCTGGGCATTGCGCTGCTGCGCGACGGACTGGTTGCGGGTGACGACATGGTCCAGGCGCTAGCGCTGCAATCGCGTCGGCGGGGACGTCTGACCGACATCCTGTTATCGCGGTCGCTTTTACCTGCCGCAGTCCTTTATGATGCGCTTGCCCGCCACTGGGGCACCAGCGTGATCGACCTTGAAACGCAGCCCCCGGATACTCGTTTGCTGGATCGTCTGGGTGCCGATCACTGCCTGCGGTCCAATCTGGTGCCATGGCGTGACAGCGGCGGCGTGACCATCATCGCCACCGCGCAACCAGAAGATTTCCCGCTGCATCGTGATTACCTGATCCAAATCTTCGGCCCTGTAGCCATGGCGATTGCACCGCTGCAAGCGATCGAGACTTGCGTGCTCACGCTGCGGGGGCACCGGCTGGCACGCGCCGCCGAAACCCGCGTGGCGGAAGCCGAAAGCTGCCGGTCTCTGGGTGGAGAGCGGTTGATGAGGCCGCTGCTTTTGGGGGCGGCCATCGTGACGATCTTGTCGCTTGTCTGGCCGATGGCGCTGCTCTGGGGCCTTGTCGGATGGGCAATTCTTACCCTTGCGCTGTCTACGATGCTGAAAATCGTGGCAGGTTTTGCCGCCCGTCACCATCAGCCAGTCCCCGACCCTGCCCCGCTGATCGTCCGACCGCCGACGGTTTCTGTCATTGTGGCGCTTTATCGGGAAAGCGACATAGCCCCCCGCTTGATCCGCAGGCTTGGCCGGCTCGACTATCCACACGAATTGCTTGATATCGTTCTGGTCGTCGAAGCCGATGACATGATGACCCGTACGGCTCTGGCTGGCACGGATTTGCCGCCGTGGATGCGGGTCGTGGTTGTTCCTGACGGCCAGATCAGGACCAAACCACGCGCGCTCAACTTTGCGATGGATCACTGTCGGGGGTCCATCATCGGGGTCTATGACGCCGAAGATGCGCCCGACCCCGATCAGATCAGCCGAATTGTGCAGCGGTTTTATCAGCGGGGCCCCGAGGTTGCGTGCCTGCAAGGTATTCTGGATTTCTACAATCCCACAACCAACTGGCTGTCGCGCTGCTTTACCATTGAATACGCCACATGGTTCAGGCTGATCTTGCCGGGGTTGGAACGGCTTGGCCTGCCGATCCCGTTGGGCGGGACAACCCTGTTCTTTCGTCGCGCCGCACTTGAACAGTTGGGCGGCTGGGACGCGCACAACGTGACCGAGGATGCCGATCTGGGCATGCGGCTCTACCGCCACGGTTACCGCACCGAACTGGTCCAGACCGTTACAGGCGAAGAAGCCAACTGTCGTGCCCTGCCATGGGTCAAGCAGCGGTCACGCTGGCTGAAAGGCTACATGATGACATGGGCCACCCACATGCGCGAACCGCGGCTCTTGCTGCGCCAACTTGGATGGTGGAAATTTGCAGGCTTTCAGGTGCTGTTCCTGTGCACGCTGTCGCAATTCCTGCTGGTGCCGGTGCTGTGGTCCTTCTGGCTGCCGTGGTTTGGCTACGCCCATCCCATCGCCGATGCGCTGCCTGCTGCGGTCACGCTTGGCCTGATCGCGCTTTTGATGCTGACCGAGCTGGCAAATCTTACCCTCCATCTCACCGCCTTGCGCCTGTCAGGCCATCGCTTCAGCCGACTCTGGGTGTTGGTCATGCACTTGTACTTTCCGCTTGGGGCACTCGCCTCGTACAAGGCCGCGTGGGAGTTGGTGCGCAAACCCTTCTATTGGGACAAGACGGCACATGGCCATTTCGACCCGCCCGAGGGCTAGCGCCAGTCGGACCGTCGGAAGCCCTTGGTTCAGGTTTTCATCCGCAATTCGCCGGCATCGACGCGCAACCGTGTCTCGAACGCGCGGCTGATATGGGTGCGCAAGGCCTGATAGGCGGCTTCGCCATCATGCGCCTCAATGGCACCCACAATCTGGTCATGTTCGGCCAGGGCGCCTTCACTGCGCCCCTCGGCGGCCAAGGACGTCGTGGCCATCAACGCCATCGACCGATGCACAAGGTCAAGCTGCTGCACCAAAAACCGGTTGTGGCTTGCAAGATGGATTTGCCGGTGGAACCGCTTGTTGGCCCGGCTGAGGGCACGCGGATCCCCTGCGAGCAAAGCCCGGTCATCCTCGACCATCCCGCGCAGTACCCGGATTTCCTCATCCGTGGCATGGCGGGCCGCAAGCCGTGCCGCAAGTCCCTCCAATTCGGTACGGACGGCATACAGCTCTGCCAACTGGTTGTGGTCAAGCGTTGCCACAATCAGGCTGCGCCCATCGCGGGTCAGCATCGCCTGCGTTTCCAACCGTTGCAGCGCTTCGCGCACAGGTGTGCGGCTGACCCCCAACCGCTCGGCAAGCTCGGATTCCACCAAACGATCGCCAGGTTTGTAGATTCCGGCCTCGATGGCTTCGAGTATCAGAGTATAGGCATCTTTTTGCACCGCCACGTCCTGTCACTTGCGCACTTGTTGCCGCAACGCTATAGCCCGCGCCCCCGGCTTGGCAAGGCGAACCGCCGCCGCCCCTTGCTGCGCGCGCAGGGGGGCGCTAGATGGTTCCACCATGAAAGACAGCTTTTCACACGTTGAAACTTGGGTCTTTGATCTGGACAATACGCTGTATCCACCCCGGATGCGGTTGTTTGACCAGATTGAACAGCGCATGACGCAATGGGTGATGAAGCGCCTTGATGTGGACCACGAGCACGCCAACCACCTGCGCGCCAGCTATTGGCAACTGTATGGCACCACTCTTGCCGGTCTGATGCGCGAACACGCCATAGATCCTCTGGACTATCTGGCCGATGTGCATGACATCGACTTTTCGGTTCTGACCCCGGATCCGACCCTTGCCGCGCGCATTGCGGCCCTGCCCGGCCGCCGGATCGTTTACACCAACGCCGACAGCCCCTATGCGCACAAGGTTCTGGACGCGCGTGGGCTGTCCGGTCTGTTCGATGCCGTTTACGGCGTTGAACACGCAGACTTCCTGCCAAAGCCCGAAGCCGCAGCCTTTCACAAGGTCTTTGCCCGGGACGGGCTGACCCCGACCACCGCCGCGATGTTCGAGGACGACGCCCGCAATCTGGCCGTGCCCCACGCCATGGGCCTGCGCACGATTCACATCGCACCACAGCCCGAACCGGCCCCGCATATCCATCATCACGCGGTCGATCTGTCGCAGTTCCTCGGCGGCCTCACCCAAATCTGACTCCTGGATGCGTCATTTCGCGCGTGGCAGCGAGACGTTGGAACATCCATATCCCCAGGTAGATCACAGATGCAGGAGATACCGGATATGACGATGACGACCCCTACGGCCGACCGCCCCACGCTTCCCATGCGGATCTTGTACGGTCTTCCCCTGATCGGTCGCATCGCGCGCGATATTTCGAAAGACGTGAACAACGTATTCTATCTTTTGGTTGTCATCGTCGCCGTTGAAGTCATCGCCTTCAGAATCTGGGGACCGGTCGTCCTTACCCTCACTGCTCTTGCGCTGGTTCCCTTGATGTTCCTGTTCTTCGTGTTCATCAGCTGGCCGGGAAAATCAAAGCGTCAAAGCTGATCTCCGGAGCGCTTTGTCACTTCGACTTCCGCGCGCGCAGGCCTATCTTGCGGTGCAGCGGGAGAGTGACATGACACGAATCCAAACCGATATCCTGATTTCCGGCGGCGGGGTTGCCGGTCTTACGGCTGCCGCCGCCTTCGGCTCGGCGGGTTTTCGCGTGATCTGCGTCGATCCGACGCCGCCCGTCACCTCGGATGATGAGGATGGCGCCGATCTGCGGACAACGGCATTTCTGAACCCGTCGATCCCGGTGTTGCAGGCGGCTGGCCTTTGGTCCCGCCTCGAACCCTTTGCGGCGGCCTTGCAGGTGATGCGCATCGTCGATGCCGGCGGTCCTGTCGCCGAGCCGCGCATGACCAAGGATTTCGACGCCGCCGATATCAGTGATCAGCCCTTTGGCTGGAACCTGCCGAACTGGCTGTTGCGCCGCGAAATGGTGGCGAGGCTTGCTGAATTGCCCAATGTCGATTTCCACCCCGGCGTTGGCACCCTTCGCGTGCTGACCCGGGAAGGCGAAGCGCTGGTCGGCCTGACGGACGGCACACAGGTCCGCACGCGCCTGATCATCGCCGCCGATGGGCGCAATTCGGTCGTGCGTCAGGCGCTTGGCATCCCGGTCAAGACCTTGCGATACGGCCAGAAGGCACTGGCCTTTGCCGTCAGCCACCCGGTGCCGCACCAGAATGTCTCGACCGAAATTCACCGCACGGGCGGGCCGTTTACGCTGGTTCCGTTACCCGACCGAAACGGCCTGCCGCGCTCGGCTGTGGTCTGGATGGAAACCGGGTCTGAAATCGCCCGCCTGCAATCCTTGCCAGTGCCCGAATTCGAGGCCGAGATGAACACCCGGTCCTGTCAGATCCTTGGCCCGTTGACTCTGGCCAGCCGCCTGACCGTCTGGCCCATCATCAGCCAGATCGCCGAGCGGATGTCGGGCGAACGCAGCGCCCTGATCGCCGAGGCTGCACATGTCGTGCCGCCCATCGGCGCACAAGGGCTCAACATGTCACTGGCCGATATCCGCGTGCTGCTTGACCTTGCTCAAGCGGCCCCTGACGACCTCGGCTCTGCGCGGATGCTGGACGCCTACAACCGCAAGCGCCATTGGGAAGTGCAGGCGCGCGTCACGGGCATAGACGCCCTCAACCGCGCGTCAATGATGGGCACGCAATCGTTGCGTGACCTGCGGGCCAGCGCCCTGAACGCGCTCTATTCCGCGGCTCCGGTGCGCAAGACCCTGATGCGGGCAGGTCTGGGGCTGCGCTAAAGCACCGCCTCTACCGCCCGCTCCAGACGCGCTACGGTGCCCGGCACGTCCTTCAGCTTGTCCAGACCGAACAGCCCGATCCGAAAGGTCTTGAAGGCCTCGCCCTCGCCGACCTGCAACGGCACCCCTGCGGCAATCTGCAAACCCTGCTCGCGGAATTTGGCACCGTTCTGCACGGCTGGATCATCCGTGTAGCTGACCACCACGCCGGGCGCCTGAAAACCATCTGCCGCGACGGAGCGCACGCCTTTGCCTGCCAGCACCGCCCGAACGGCCGCGCCCAGCTCCCACTGCGCGGCCTTTGCCACCTCGAACCCCATCGCCTTGGTCTCCAGCATCGCATCGCGGAACCCCAGAATGGCATCGGTCGGCATGGTTGCATGATAGGCATGGCCACCTGCCTCATAGGCCGCCATCATCGCCCGCCATTTTTTCAAATCGATGGCAAAGCTGTTCGACGTGGTCGCAGCCAGCCGCTCTTCGGCCCGCGGGCTCATCACCACCACCCCCGCCGAGGGCGATGCTGACCAGCCTTTTTGGGGTGCCGAAATAAGAACATCCACTCCCGTCGCTGCCATATCCACCCAGATGCAACCCGACGCGATACAGTCAAGCACCATCAGGGCCCCCACCTCATGCGCCGCCGCCGCCACCTGGACGATATAGTCATCCGGCAGGATGATCCCTGCACTTGTTTCCACATGCGGCGCGAAAACGGCCTCGGGGCGCATCTCGCGGATTTTCGCGCAGACCTCATCAACCGGCGGCGGCGCATAGGGCGCGCGCGGGTCGTTGCCGGTCTGGCGTGCCATCACCACGCTCACCTCCTGTGCGAAACCGCCCGCGTCGAAAATCTGGCTCCAGCGATAGGAAAACCAGCCGTTGCGCACCACCAGCACCCGGCCTTGCCCGAATTGCCGCGCCACCGCCTCCATGGCATAAGTCCCACCCCCGGGCACCAAGGCCACGGCACTGCCCTTGTAGACCTCGCGCAGCAACCCCGATACGTCCCGCATCACCGCCTGAAACCGCGCCGACATGTGGTTCAGACTGCGATCGGTGAACACCACCGAAAATTCTTCCAGACCCTCAGGGTCCACATCCGCGTGCAATCCAGCCATGGTTCTCTCCTCTTTGCACAAACCTTAGCCCATGCTCTGTCAGAAGAAACCCTTCCGACCTTCATCTGTTCACAAATATCCTCCGGGGGTCCGGGGGTGGAAAACCCCCGGCGCGTCCGCCTGGCCCAAGGGGCCCGGCCTGCGCTCCTCGGTCAACAGCACATTGGCCTCGACCTGCCCCACCCCGGGCAGGGTCATGATCCGCCGCCGCAGCACCCGCTCGAAATCGGCAATATCGCGGGCCACCACCCGAAGCCGGTAATCGAACAGACCCAGCACATGCTGCACCACCTGTACTTCCGGGATGGCTGTCACCGCCCGTTCGAAGTCTTCCAGCGGCACCCGCCCGCGCGTGGCCAGCTTTATCCCCAGAAAGACCGTCACGCCAAATCCAAGCGCCGCCCGGTCCACCTCGACCCTGCGGCCAGCCAGCACACCCGCCTGTTCCAGCCGCCGCACCCGTCGCCAGGCCGCAGGCTGCGACAGTCCAAGCCGCCGCCCCAGCTCCTGCGCAGACACCGCGGCGTCCACCGAAAGGACCCGCAAGATCGCCCGGTCCACGTCGTCCAGATCCATCACAGCGGCAGCCCTCCCACGTCCTTGATGGTGGCGATCAGCATCAGTGCGTCCAACTCGGCGATGTGTGGCAAGGTCAGGATCCGACTGCGATAGACGTCCTGATAGTGGGCCATATCCCGCGCGATCACCGTCAGCCGCACATCGACACGACCAAGGAAGGTTTCGATCGTCACCACCTCGGGCACCTCGCGCGCGGCAAGGATAAACTCGTCAAACGCGCGCGGATTGGTCTTGTCGAGCGTAAATCGCAGACTGACCTCGACCCCGTATCCAAGGGCTTGCCAATGGATGACCGCCTCTTCAGCCCGGATCACCCCGCCCGTCCGCAGCCGTTCCAGCCGCCGCCACAGCGTTGCAGGTGTCACACCGGCGCGTTCGGCCAAGACGTTCCGGTCAATGCCGGGTTCGGCCAGATAGTGCCGCAGTATGCGCCTGTCTGCTTCATCTATCTGCATGATATTTTCACCGAACAATTTATCTACGAATGATTTTTCTCACATCGGCTCAAATTCGTCAAATATTGCACGCCGCTCAGCCAAGAATTCTCTATCCTGTGCCCACAAACATAGGAGAGACGCCATGCGCGTGTATTATGACCGGGACTGCGACATCAACCTGATCAAGGACAAGAAGGTTGCCATTCTTGGCTATGGCAGCCAGGGCCACGCCCATGCCCTGAACCTGCGCGATTCGGGGGCCAAGAACATCGTCGTGGCCCTGCGCCCCGGTTCGGCCTCGGCCAAGAAGTGCGAAGCCGAGGGCCTCAAGGTCATGGACATCGCCGAGGCCGCCAAGTGGTGCGACCTGATCATGTTCACTATGCCCGATGAACTTCAGGCTGAAACCTACCGCAAATACGTCCATGACAATCTGCGCGAAGGCTCGGCCATTGCCTTTGCCCACGGCCTGAACGTGCATTTCGGCCTGATCGAGCCGAAAAAAGGCGTCGATGTCATCATGATGGCCCCCAAAGGCCCAGGCCACACCGTGCGCGGCGAATACACCAAGGGCGGCGGCGTGCCCTGCCTTGTGGCCGTGCATCAGGACGCAACCGGCAAAGCCATGGAAATCGGGCTGTCCTATTGCTCGGCCATCGGTGGCGGCCGTTCGGGCATCATCGAAACCAACTTCCGCCAGGAATGTGAAACCGATCTGTTCGGCGAGCAGGCCGTGCTGTGCGGCGGTCTGGTGGAATTGATCCGTATGGGGTTCGAGACTCTTGTGGAAGCAGGCTACGAGCCAGAGATGGCTTATTTCGAATGCCTGCACGAGGTGAAGCTGATCGTGGACCTGATCTACGAAGGCGGTATCGCCAACATGAACTACTCGATCTCGAACACCGCAGAGTATGGCGAGTATGTCTCGGGTCCGCGCATTCTGCCTTACGCCGAAACCAAGGCCCGGATGAAAGAAGTCCTGACCGACATCCAGACCGGAAAATTCGTGCGTGACTTCATGCAGGAAAACGCCGTTGGCCAGCCGTTCTTCAAGGCCACCCGCCGCATCAATGACGAGCATCAGATCGAAAAGGTCGGTGAAAAGCTGCGCGCCATGATGCCGTGGATTTCCAAGGGCAAAATGGTGGACCGCGCGCGCAACTGAGCTTGCACGACGCCAACAAGCCCATCACAACCAAAAGCCGGGGATCTTCCCCGGCTTTTTTCTGCGCGTGGTTTGCACGGCGAACGGCTATCATGGCTGCGGCCTCGTCGGAATCCGGTCGCCCGAAGACCCACGATGACACGGTCAAAGTTCAGACGAACGGGCCAGGAATTCGTCAACGAATTTGGCCAGCAATTCGGTGCGCGAGGAGACGCCGCCCTTTTTGAAGATCGCAGACAGGTGCGACTTGATCGTGCTTTCCCGACTGTCGCGCATTTTCGCGATTTCGGCGATCCGCAGCCCTTTGACCGTCAGCAGGGCGATTTCATACTCGGCAGGGGACAAGCCCCATTCGCGGAAACGCGCGCCCACAAGTTCGGCGAAATCCCCGCGCACGGCATCAATCCGGTCTTTGGCATCGGCAAGCGCGCTGCGATGAGCCCGCAACTGTCGGTACGACAGCACAAACGCCACTCCCATCAGAAACGTGGCAATCCCCTCGATCCACAGATGAAACAACATGAAGGGACTGATCGGCTCATCGTCCATGAACGTCCCGTGGATTTCCCCGCCCACGTCCACCACAAGCACAACGCTGCAGATGAACTGTATAACGACAATGATCAGCTTTTCGTCAAAGCGTCTGGGCTTCGGAAGATCGCTCTTGGTTGAAGGCGCGTGTCTACCAATGGAGTTTTGCGATACGTCTGATACAACCATAGGTTTTCCGACTAAAGGATGAGTGACCTCAACTTCAGTCTAAGCACAGCCCAATGCTTGCTCCAACACAAAACATGGCAGTTGCGTGAGCGACATATGATCGCTGTGATCAAAGGGCGTTATTAATAAACTCTGTGTCCGATTGCGAATACGCCGAAAGTTTACGGCGAAAATCTGCCAATCAGGTCACGGCGACGCTCAAAAAGAAGGCCGCGAATGGCCCATCGACGACTCAGGACCCATGGGAGAGGACCAAATGAGAAATATAACCACCAGAATGACCATGGTTGCGGCGTTGTGCTCCGCGACACTTGGCATCACAGGGGCAGGTTGGGCGGATGACGCTCCGAAGACACTGTCCCAGCAATATGCTGACGATCTTCGCGAGGGGAAGCTTCACATCGAGGGCGATCATGCTGCCGTTACAGAACTTATTTTGAACAAGAATTTGCCGATCCCCTATAGCTATGTCGCCCAGCTCATGACCACGCCAAACGCGTTCGGCTCTGGTCCGGCCTGTATTGTCTGCCATTCCTCCAACGATCCGAAGGAAAGCTATCGGGGCCTGGACTTGTCGACCTGTGACGGTATCAAGGCCGGATCAACCGAAGAACCCGCCCGCGCTTTGTTTGTTGCCGGCGAGGATCCAAAGCGCGAAATCCTGGGCCGTCGCCTGCGCAACAACCGGATGCCGTTCGGTGCAAGCTTCAACGTCGCGCACGACACCCCGCAAATCAAGGCGATCGAGGCATGGATCACCGATGGCGCTGTGAATGACGACAACTTCCAGAAGAACATCCTGCCGTTGTTCAACACCGACAATGTTTTTGCCGAAGATACGCCTGCCTGCTCGGCGTGCCACATGTCAAACCAGGAACCACCCAGCTTTCACGAACTGGACATGACATCCTATGAAGGCATCATGTTGGGCGCAGACTCGGTGGCCAAGGGCGTTGACCACGCGACCAAAGTCATCATCCCCGGTCGTCCCGATCTGAGCGGCGTGTTCCAGCACCTGACCGAAGACCGGATGCCGCCCGGCATCGACCCGACCGAAGATCGCGATCACCCGAACACGCAGATCCTGTTCGCCTGGGTCAAGCAAGGGGCACAATGCAACTGACGCCAAACCGGCGCCACTTTGTGCAAGGGCTTGTCGCCGGTCTGATGATCAGACCGGCGCTTGCCGCTGCCCATGGTCATGTGCCAGACCTGCCCATCCTTGGTCGTTATGCCACCGGCAACCAACGGCTGAATCCGCTGACGCACGATGCCGGTCTGATCCTGTATTGTGGCAACGCGACGGTTGGTGCTGTTTCGGTTGCCAAGGGTGCTGTGCTGTGGTCCCACCCGCACGGTTTCCCGACTGCGGCAGAATACCGCCCGCGCGTGGCCGGGGGCCTGGTGATCTGCGGGGGGCGCAAATGGATTGCCGCCTTTGACAAAGCGACCGGCGCACTGGTCTGGCGCTATGATGCGCAGATCCAGACCGGGGTGCCATGGGTCACGTCCAACCTCACGGTGTTTGGCGACGGGCACCAGATCACCGCACTGGACAGCCAGACCGGAACGCTTTTGTGGCAGCACAGCGGGATCGAGGACACGCTGGCCAGTTATGCCCCGACAGGAACCGCCGACACCGTTTTTGTTGGCCCCGGCGATGGCCACCTCTACGCGCTGAACCTGTCAGACGGCACATTGAAATGGGCGGTGGACGGTCGCAAAAGTTGGCAATACCTGCGCCAGATCCAGGTGGAAGGCGACGTGCTGGTGGCCGGAACCTACAAGGAAAACCTGACCGGGCTTTCCCTGACCGACGGATCCAAACTCTGGGCCTTCAACGCGGGGAACTTCATCAACTCGCAGCATGTGGCGGACGGGTCGGCCTATCTGTGGTCACCCACAGGATGGGTTTACGCGATCAATACAACGTCGGGCCAGGTGCGGTGGCGGTATGAAACGACCGACTATGATGATACGGAAACCAACTGGGCCTCGGTTTTGGCCGAGTTGCAGACGATGGGGCGCAGGCTTTATGTGCTGGACATGGCCAATGTGCTGCATGGTCTGAACCGCGCAGACGGAGAAGGGCACAGCCAGCACCGCCTGACCGACCGCATCCGCCATGCCATCATGCCGATCGCCGATGTCGGCATTGCCTGCCCAACCGAAGCGGGCGAGGTTTTGCTCGCCGCCCTGCCCTGAAACCCAAGCGCCGGGGCGGTGGATCAGACCGCCGCCTCGACCGCACCGACGATCTCTTCCACCACTTCGATCAACATCGTCTCGTCCTCACATTCCGCCATCACCCGGATCAGCGGTTCAGTGCCGGATTTGCGGATCAGAATACGGCCTTTGCCCGCGATCCGGGCAGCATTGGCTGCGATCACCGCCTTGACGCTGTCTTGTTCCAGCGGCTTTTTCCCGTCGGCAAAGCGCACGTTTTTCAGCATTTGTGGCACGGTGTCGAATTGGCGGACCAAGGCGGACGCTTTTTGTCCGGTCCGCGCCATTTCGGCCAGAAACTGCAAGCCGGCAATCAGGCCGTCGCCTGTGGTGGCGTAGTCGGTCATCACGATATGGCCGGACTGTTCCCCACCAAGATTGAACCCCCCCGCCCGCATGCGTTCAACCACATAGCGGTCACCGACAGCGGTACGTTCCAGCCCGATGCCCCGGCCCGACAGAAACCGCTCCAGCCCAAGGTTGGACATTACCGTGGCAACCAGCGCACCGCCACGCAATTTGCCCTCGGCGGCCCAGCGTGCGGCCATCAGCGCCATGATCTGATCGCCATCTGCCACCCGGCCGGTTTCATCCAGGATCATCACCCGGTCGGCATCGCCGTCCAGACAGATGCCCACATCGGCCCCATGGGCAACCACCGCTTCAGCGGCGGTCTGGGTGTGGGTGGACCCGCAGCGGTCGTTGATGTTGGTGCCGTTGGGTGTCACACCGATGGGAACCACCGTCGCCCCCAATTCCCACAGCACTTCGGGCGCGGCCTTGTAGGCAGCCCCGTTGGCACAGTCGATCACCACCTTCAACCCATCCAGCCGCAGACCCGCCGGGAAAGTGGTCTTGACGAATTCCTGATACCGTCCGCGCCCATCCTCGATCCGCTTGGCGCGACCGATGTTGTGCGCCTGCGCCAGCTGGATCTCGCCCTCGACGATGGCTTCGATCTCGGTCTCGGCCTCATCCGACAGTTTGAACCCGTCAGGGCCAAAGAACTTGATGCCGTTGTCATGGTGCGGATTATGGCTTGCGCTGATCATCACCCCCAGATCGGCGCGCATGCTGCGGGTCAGGAACCCTACGGCAGGCGTTGGCACCGGACCCAGCAGCAACACGTTCATACCCGTGCTGGTCAGACCCGCCGTCAAGGCGTTCTCGAGCATATAGCCCGAAAGCCGAGTGTCCTTGCCAATCACCACCCGATGCGCCGACCCGCCATCGCGGCGGAAAAACCGACCCGCCGCCGCGCCCAGTTTCAGCGCCATTTCAGCGGTCATGGGATAGCTGTTGGCGCGGCCCCGCACGCCATCGGTTCCAAACAATTTGCGTGTCATGGGTTGTTTCCCTGTGTTGCGGCCTGCCAAAGCGTCAGAGCGGCCCGTGTTTCGGCCACGTCATGCACGCGGATCATCTGAATACCCTGCGCCACCCCGGCCAGTGCCACGGCAACGCTGCCCGGCATCCGCCGCGCGGCATCGTCTTCGCCCGATAGCGTGCCGATGAAACGTTTGCGGCTGGCCCCCAAAAGGATCGGCAGGCCAAGCCCGTGAAACAGGCTCAGCCGTGCCAGAAGGGCAAGGTTATGGGCCAGAGTCTTGCCAAAGCCGATGCCCGGATCAATCGCCAGCTGGTCACGCGCGATACCTGCCGCCTCGGCTTCGGCCACGCGGGCAGCCAAAGCATCATACACATCCAACAGCACATCGTCATAGTATGGATCATCCTGCATGGTCGCAGGCGTGGCGATGGAATGCATCAAGATGACAGGCACGCCCGCAGCCGCGACCACCCCTGCCATCGCAGGGTCATACTGTAGGGCCGTCACGTCATTCACGACCCCTGCCCCCGCCGCCAAAGCCGCCTGCGCCACCGCCGCCTTGCGGGTATCGATCGACACGGCCCGTGCGATACCTGCCGCGCGCATCGCAGCGATGACCGGCACGGTGCGGGCGGTTTCTTCGTCGGCAGACACGTCAGCGGCCCCCGGTCGGGTGCTTTCACCGCCGATATCCAGAATATCGGCCTGCGCCGCCATGGCGCGGGCTTGCATCATTGCGGCTTCTGGCTTCAGAAACAGCCCGCCGTCCGAGAAACTGTCGGGCGTCACGTTGAGGATCCCCATGATCCGCGGGCGATCCATGGCAAGACCGGCAAAATCAGGCCGTGGTCCGGTCAGATAGGCCAGCCGGTTCGGCGGCAGTTCGGCGACCCGCACCACCTCGGGCGGGCGTCCCCGTTCCAACATCTCGACATGGGTGAATTTGCACCAGCCCCCCGCAAGCGGCACGGCGTCGGGTGGGGCGGCAATATCGGCAATCGGAATGGGTCGCGTATAAATCATGCCCCCGATTAGGCGGCTTGACCCCGGTTTGGCAAGTAGATCGCTTAGCCCCGCTCCACCAGAACGCGGCTTCCCGCCGGAAGTGCAACATTTCCGTGAACGATCATGCTTCGCGCCGCCATGACTTCGGCAAGCCACAGGGCAAGTGCCACCGGGTCCGCCGATTTCGGCCCGTCCACAGCATCCAGGACCATCTTTGACGGGGCCCAGACCACGGATTGCCCGCGCTTGATCGCCCAGTCGATCTCGGTCCGTGTGGCCACCACCACGCACCGCGCATCACGTGCTGCCAATGCCCAGGCGTTCTGTTCCATCGCCAAAAGATCAATCCGGCGCTGTGTCGGCCTGTGGCCTGTCACCGGGCGCGGCAAGTCGGGCAGACCGACGCACAGGATCAGCGGGGCGCAGCGCGCCAAAAGCGCATCAAGCCGGGCCGACAGATCCGGCGCGGCAAGTGTGGCATTGTCCAGCCAGACGATCAAAGGGTGCACGACGGCCTCTTGGCCATCCTGCCCGACCATGCGCAACGGCACCTCTGCACGCGACCGCACGATCTCGACCCCCAGCTTGTAGGGCCCGATGTCCAGCTTTTCGATCCGCACGAAGGCCCGCATTGCCTGTGGTTCGGCCAAAATCCGTTCCGCAACCCGTTCGGCCAATGTTTCCAGCAGGTTCAGCCGTTCCGACGCCAATTCCGCCGCAATCGCCTCGGTGATCCGGTCATAGGACAGGATCCTGTCCACGTCATCATTCAACGGCCCCGTGACTGGAACCACTTCGACCACCACATTGAACATCACGCGTTGTTTGTGGCCACGCTCTTGCTGAAACGCGCCGATATCCACCTCGACCACATGATCGCGCAGACTGATCCGGTCCCGTGGGTCGGTGCCAGCCGAGGCCTGCGCGCGTTCTTCGGGATGGGCAAAGGCAAGTCCGATGTCGCTGGTCATCTGGCCCCCCAACGGCCCGAAGGAAACAAAGGCAGGCTACAGCCCGCCCCTTGCACCCGATTGCCTCAAGCCGACGCAGGGCGCAAGGCCCGCGACATATCAGGGCTGGCGATAGAACAGATGCGCACCGATCGACGCTGTGCGGGGAAACCGGTTTGCCCAGCGTGGATTGACGGCGCGGGTGTGGAAATGGGTGGCCCCTGCCGTAAGGCCACGCGGAGCGCCATCCAGCATGATCCGCGCGATCCGTCCTGCCCGGTCGGCGGCGGCCCGGTCGCGCATCACATCGGCGCGCCCATCGCAGACATAGCTGAACTGGCACGCTCCGCCATTGCCCTGCCCGACAACACCACAGACCGTGCGTGGATAGTCAGGACTATCGACGCGGTTCAGGATCACTTCGGCTACCGCAAACTGACCCTTGAGGCTTTCACCCCGGGCTTCGAAATACAGCGCCGTCTGCAGGCATTGCCATTGGGCATCGCCCGTGGGCGCGGGTCGCGTGGACAGAAAATCGTCGCTATAGCGGATCAAAACCGGTTCGGCTGGTGCCACCTTTGCCAAAACCTTTCCAAGCTTCGGCTTGCTTGGCCCGATGGCAAGTTCCGCCAGTCTGGTTTCCGGGATCGCGCCCACCGTTTTGTGTTCGGTCCCCATCAGGGACGCAATCTGTTCGGCCATGCCCAGGGACGGGCTGTTGGACTGGCTCACCGTCACATCGGCGAAGGCCGCTCCACCCATGGCGAAAGCTGCAACCGCTGCCGTGGCCAAGATTTGTCGCAAGCACATTGACTACTGTTCCGTTCTATTGCCCCAACGCGCAGCCCAGATCTTCTTGGGTCACGCAACAGCCGCAGGGGTTAAAGCACGGGACAAGGTCGAGTCTATCGGCGTTGCAAATTTACAACGAATTTTAGTCGCCTTTCGGCGGAATCTTGCGCAAATCTTAATATTTCAGGTGAACAGTCGTCCACATATACATGATATTGTGTTACTTTTCGACTTTTCCACAACGCTCTTCCAGCGCCAGATGAGCTGCCGCCAACCGCGCGAGGGGAACACGATACGGTGAACAGGAGACGTAGTCGAACCCAGCCTTGCGGCAAAAGGCGATTGATTCGGGGTTTCCGCCATGTTCGCCGCAGATGGAAACTGTCAGGTCGGGCCGGGTGCGGCGGCCGCGCTCGGCCCCGATCAGCAACAGTTCTCCTACCCCGTCCACATCCAGAATATGGAACGGGTCCTCGGGAAAGACTCCCTGCTGGACATAGGTGTTCATGAACCGTCCGGCATCGTCGCGCGACAGGCCATAGGTCATCTGGGTCAGGTCGTTGGTGCCAAAAGACAGGAACGCGGCATGCTGCGCGATCTCGCCCGCGCGCAAGGCCGCGCGCGGCGTTTCCACCATCACCCCCAGCTTGTAGTCGAAATCCAGCCCGGCCTTGACGCGCACCGCAGCCGCAACCGCATCGACGCGGGTTTTGACCAGTTCAACCTCACGCCGTGCACTGACCAGAGGGATCATGATCTCGGGCACCACAGCAGCGCCGCGGCGGGCGACCTCGACCGTGGCCTCGAAAATCGCCTGCGCCTGCATGTCGTAGATTTCGGGCAACACCACACCAAGACGCACACCGCGCATCCCCAGCATCGGGTTGAACTCGGTCAATGCCTCGGCCCGGCGGGTGACTTCCGACAAGGGTTTATCCAGCGCTTCGGCCAATTCCCGCAGACCTTCGCGGCTGTGCGGCAGAAATTCATGCAAGGGCGGATCGAACAATCGGATGCAAACCGGCAGCCCGGCCATGATTTCGAACAGTTGCACGAAATCGGCGCGCTGCATCGGCAACAGCCGCGCAAGGGCCGCGGCACGATCCTTGGACGTATCGGCAAAGATCATCTCGCGCATGGCCACAAGGCGGTCTTCTTCAAAGAACATATGCTCGGTCCGGCACAATCCGATGCCTTGGGCCGCAAATTGCCGCGCGGTGGCGGCATCGGCGGGCGTATCGGCATTGGCGCGCACACCGATATCGCGAAACTGGTCGGCCCAGCCCAGCAATGTCTGGAAATGCTGATCCAGTGCCGGGGCAAGCATATCGACAGCCCCTGCCAACACCTGCCCGGTGGTGCCGTCAACGGTGATCAGATCCCCCTCGCCAAAACTGCGTCCATCGGCATGGATGCGCTTGTCCTTGGTATCCAACCGCAGGTCTGCACCGACTACACAGGGCAGACCGAGGCCGCGCGCGATCACGGCGGCATGGCTGGTCACGCCGCCACGTTCGGTCAGGACGCCCGCCGCCGAATGCATGCCGCGGATATCCTCGGGGGCCGTTTCGCGCCGCACCAGAATGCACGGCTCACCACGCGCGGCACTGGCCTGCGCTGCGTGTGAAGAAAACACGATCCGTCCCACAGCGGCGCCCGGACTTGCCGCAATGCCGCGGGCAATGACATCGCGCTGGCCACGCGGATCGACCTGAGGGTGGAGCAATTCGGACAAGGCACGCGGCTCGACCCGCAGCACCGCCTCTTCACGCGGGATCACCCCATCCTCGGCCAAAGCCACAGCGATCCGCAATCCGGCACGGGCCGAGCGTTGCACCTTGATCGCATCCAGCACCGCCAGATGACCGTCCTCGATGGTGAATTCGATCTGCATCTCTTCGCGCAGACGCGCGCGACAGGCCGCCCCATGGCGCAAAAGGTCGGCAAAGATTTCTGGCGCCAGATCTTCCAGCGACGGACCACGCGGATCGCGCGTCAAATACATCGCCTGCGCGGCTTTCAAGGCATCGCGCCCCTGCCCCTGCCCCAGATAGCGCCCGGTGATCTGCGGTACGCCGGTCTGCGGATCGACAAACTGCATGACGCCGGACCCCGAAATACCGGCTCCCAAACCCTGTGCCATGGCCTGCACCACCAGCCCGAGCGGCGCATCGACGGGCGCCCCCTTTGCCTGACGCAGCAGGCGCGCGGTGGTGCCTTCCCACGCGCGGGCCATGGACCGCAGCACCTCGGCCAGTTGCCGGGCCGGATCTTGCGGGAACTCTTCGTCCATCTCGCGCTCGTACACCCGCAAGGCCGCCGTGACGGCTTCGGGCGACGGGGCGCTTGCGGCGAACATGTCGGGGTCCA
This sequence comes from Paracoccaceae bacterium, assembly GCA_046313895.1. GTDB lineage: Bacteria > Pseudomonadota > Alphaproteobacteria > Rhodobacterales > Rhodobacteraceae > Pseudotabrizicola. The sequence goes on along the minus strand of JBKBWK010000008.1, from coordinate 42,658 downwards.
GCCGCGCCACATGGGTGGCATAGGACTGAACAAACCGCAGATAGATCGCGTCCGCCGCCTGTTGGCCGTGTCGCAGGGCCAATGACTGATGGCGCTCGGCGTTCAGCCCGATGTTCAGCACCGTTGCCGGACCGCCCCAGTCGGGATTTTCCGGGCTTGGCCGGACCGAGATCAGAGGCGTGGCCGCGAAATGCGACAGGACGGCATTGCAATCAAGCGATGCACCCGCTGCGATCGAACGCACCGTCAGTGCCGGAAGCGCCACGGTCTGCGGCACCGGCAGATCAAGCCGCACCAGACGTTGCAGACATTTTGCCCGCCAGCCATGCGCAATACGGTCAATCTTGGCCGTAGGCGTGACTTCGGTAAACGCGGTCTGCGGGTCGAGGGCGTCGATTTTCTGCACTGCGGCAATCCTTCTTCTGCGCCGACACTACACCGATTCTGGGGTCAGGCAAGCGCAGAGGAATGGCCGATTTGCCGGTTGGCCTTGTGAAAAAGGGGGGCTGTCTGCCCCCCTCGCCCGTTCCGGGCTCACCCCCCGAGGATATTTTTGAACAGGGGAAATCAACCGTCGAGTTTGGTCAGGTCCGCGACCGACAGGCAGATGGTGCGGATCCGGTGCAAGAGGTTCAGACGGTTGCGCCGGACGATCTGGTTGTCGGTGTTGATCTGGGTTTCGGTGAAAAAGGCGTCGATGCTCGCGCGCAGTGCGGCCATGGCCTGCATGGCGGCGGCGAAGTCCTCCGTCGCCATCGCCGGGGTGATGAGGGTTTCGGCCTGATCGAGGGCGGTGAACAGGGCGCGTTCGCCGTCGGTCTCGGCGAATTTCGGGTCGGCGCCGAAAGAGTATTCCACGCCGTCCTTTTGTTCTGCCTGGGTCAGAATGTTGTTGGCGCGCTTGAAGCCCGCGACGAGGTTGGCCCCGTCTTCGGTTTGCAGGGTGGCTTGCAGGGCGGTGGCGCGGTTGACCAGCAACGTCAGGTCGTCATTGCCGGGCATGGCGAGGCAGGCGTCGATGACGTCGTGGCGGATGCCCTGGTCTTTGAGGAAGACTTTGAGGCGGTCGTGGAGGAAGGCGAGAAGGTCGGAGGCACGAATGAATTCATCTTGTGCGGTCCGGTCATATTTTTTCATGGCCTCTACAGCCAGGGCTTTATGCGAAGCCTCGTCTGCCCAATCGGGATTATTTCGGAGGAACGATCTCGTTTCTGCAACTCTAAGGGTTTTGACGTTTTGGCCGGTGAGCTTCGCGTATGCTTTTCTCAATTCTGGAAGCGACTCAGCCTTCGAAGCTGCCTCGAACTTTTCCAATAGAAAGCCTATTGAGTCTTCAAAAAGATCAAATAGACCGACTGTCACCCTATTCCCCAACACCAACCGAATAACCCCCAAAGCCGCCCGGCGCAGCGCGAACGGGTCTTTCGACCCTGTGGGTTTTTCGTCAATCGCCCAGAAGCCGGTCAGGGAGTCGATCTTGTCGGCCAGTGCCACGGCGACCGACACGGGGTCGGTGGGCACCGCGTCGGACGGGCCGAGGGGGGAGTAATGGTCGCGGGCGGCATTCGCCACCGCGTCCGGCTCACCCGCCGCGGTCGCGTAATACATGCCCATCAGGCCCTGCAATTCGGGGAATTCGCCGACCATGGCGGAGCGCAGGTCGAGTTTGGCAAGCCGCGCCGCACGGTCGGCAAGGTCAGGGTCGGCCCCGACCATCGGCGCGATGTCGCGCGCGAGGGCTGCGATGCGACGGACGCGGTCGGACTGGCTGCCCAGTTTGTTGTGGAAGGTCACGGATTTCAGCCCGTCCAGCCATTCGCCCATGCCCGCTTTCGCCACCCGCAGGTCGTTTTCCCAAAAGAACTTTGCGTCCGACAGCCGGGCCGCCAGCACCTTCTGGTTGCCCTTCAGGATCGTTTCGCCATGGTCGGCGGTGACGGTGTTGGCGACGGTCACGAAGCCCTCGATCCGGGCGGTTTTCGGGTTGCGCACCGAGAAGAACTTCTGGTGTTCGCGCATGCTGGTTTGCAGGACTTCCGCAGGCAGGCCAAGGAAATCGTCTGCGATCCGGCCGATCAGGGGCACGGGCCATTCGACCAAGCCCGCCACTTCGGTCAGAAGGCTGCGGTCTTCGACCACCTCCATCCCGGCCACGAAGGCGAGGGTCTGCGCGTCATGCCAGATCGCGGCTTCCCGCTCGGCGCTGTCCAGAATGACATGGGCGCGCTTGAGCTTTGCAGTGTAATCCTCGAAAGACGATACAGAAAATTCCGCTGGTGACAGGAACCGGTGGCCGCGCGTGGTGTTTCCCGCCGTGATGCCGTCCACCGTCAGGGGCACCACCTCGGACCCGCCCTCATCGGACAGCAGGCACAGGATGGAATGCAACGGCCGCACCCAGCGCAAGCTGCCGTTGCCCCAGCGCATCGACTTGGGCCACGGGAATGTGCGGATGGTTGCCTCCAGCACTTCGGCGATGATGTCGGGCGCGCGGCGGCCAGGGTGTTCGATCACGGCAAACCAGACCTCGCCCTTCTTGTCGGCGCGCTTTTCCAACCGGTCCAGCGTCAGACCGGTTGACCGCAGAAAGCCTTCGACCGCCGCCGCGGGGGCACTGGTGTTCGGTCCTTTGCGCTCTTCGCGCACGGCGCGCGATTCGGCCGACAGACCTTCTATCGCCAGTGTCAGGCGGCGGGGTGTCGAAAAAGCCGCCGCCGAGCCATAGGTCAACCCGGCCTCGACCAGACCATCGGTTATCAGCTTTTTCAGATCGTCGCGGGCGCGGGCCTGCATCCGGGCCGGGATTTCCTCGGAGAACAGCTCGATCAAAAGGTCGGACATCGGATCAATCCTTGGCGGCGGGGTTCAGCTGATGCCAGGCATAGGCACTGCCATCGGGAAAGACGGCGACCACGCGATCGACATCGGTGTGGACGTTGGCCTGACTGAGAAAGGCAAGCGCTTCGCCCTTTTCCAGCGCGAGGCCGATCTTCTTGGCATCAAAACAATCGAACCAGTTGGGCGCAATCAGCGGTTCGGCCTGTTCATAGGCGACATAGGTTTCCGACAACATGGCTTGTGTCAGGGGCGTGGTGAAACAGGCCCGGAACCGCAAGGGGCTGCTGTTGGCATCAATCCCGGTCACGCCTTCGGCCAGAATGGGCTCGGGCTGGCCACTTTCGATGGTGGTCAGGGTTATTTCCTGCCCCGGAGTGAAGCTGACCGGTTCATAGAAGGCGTAAACCTGCAAATACCAGATTGCCACGCCTGCCACTGCTGCACTTATCACGATAACCCCCGCTGCGATTTTGCCGTTCATGCGCCCAGATCCACCGCATTCGCCCCGGCGTCGGTCTGCCGGAAAGCGTCGGCACATTTCTTGGCCAGCGCCCGCACCCGCCCGATATACGCCTGCCGTTCGGTGACCGATATCACGCCGCGTGCATCCAGCAGATTGAACAGGTGGCTTGCCTTGATGGTCTGGTCATAGGCCGGATGCGCCATGATGATGCGCTTGCCGGTTTTCGGATCTTCGGGTGGGAAGGCCAGCAGGCGGTCACATTCCGCCTCGGCATCCTCGAAATGACGCAGCAGTTGCGCGGTATCGGCACCGTCAAAGTTGTGGCGGCTGTATTCTTCCTCGGTCTGGCGGAAGATATCGCCATAGGTCAGCGGGATCGGACTGGCGGGGTCGTTGAACGGCATGGTCATCACATGGTCGATGCCAAGCACATACATCGCAAGCCGTTCCAGCCCATAGGTCAACTCTCCGCTGACCGGGCGGCAGTCATGGCCGCCAACCTGTTGGAAATAGGTGAACTGGCTGACTTCCATGCCGTCACACCAGACCTCCCACCCCAGGCCCCAGGCGCCGAGGGTCGGGCTTTCCCAGTCATCTTCGACGAAACGGATATCATGCAGGGCGGGGTCAAGGCCGATCGCGCGCAACGACCCGAGATACAGGTCTTGCAGATCGGGGGGCGAAGGTTTGATGATGACCTGATATTGGTAATAGTGCTGTAACCGGTTCGGGTTTTCGCCATAGCGCCCATCGGTCGGGCGACGCGACGGCTGCACATAGGCTGCGGCCCACGGCTTTGTTCCCAACGACCGCAGCGTGGTGGCCGGGTGGAACGTGCCCGCGCCAACCTCCATGTCATAGGGCTGCAACACCGCACAGCCCTTGGCCGCCCAATAGGACTGAAGCCTCAGGATGATCTCCTGAAACGACCGCGGCGCGCCGGTCGTGCCCGATTCCGCGCCCGACAGATGCTTGTCTGACATAGTGTTGACCCCTATGGGCACAGAAGCCCTTGAAATGCTCGGTTGTCATAGGCAAGAGGCGGGACAGGGTCAATGCGGCGCCGCTGTCCTTTGCAGGTAAGGTGCGCTTTGCCATGTCAGGGGTGCGCCAAAGGGCTGGCGGATTGTGGAACCGAAGGGATTGGAATGCTGCGCAAGATATTTGGGCTTTGGATGATGGCGGTCACACTCTGGGCCGGAATGGCCGCAGCCCAGCAACAAGCCTGGGTTCAGGTCGAGGCTCGCCCCACGCTGGCTGAAGCGCAGGAACGTGCCCGCGCCTATGCCGCCGCCTTCCCCGATGTGGTTGGCTATCGGTTGGGGTCACGCTGGTATGGCATCGTCCTCGGGCCCTACACCACGACCGAGGCGGCCCAGCGTCTGGCCGATCTGCGCCGTGAAAATCTGATTCCCAACGACAGCTATGTGACCGACGGCACCAATTTCCGTGAAAAGTTCTGGCCTGCGGGATCTGAGTCTGCGGCTCCCGCCCCGCAGCCCGCACCCGAAGTGCAGGCCGCCCCCACAGCGCCCGCACCCGCCGTGCCACAGGCTGCGGCAGAGCCAGCCCCGGCCCAAGTTGCCGCAGAAGAAACCCCCGCCGAAGCGCGCCGAAGCGAAACGGCACTGTCCCTGACCGAACGGCAAGACATCCAGAGCGCCCTGCAATGGGAAGGGTTCTATGCATCGGGCATTGACGGCGCATTCGGCCCCGGTACGCGCAAATCCATGGCCGATTGGCAAGCTGCCGCAGGGTTCGACCCGACCGGCATCCTGACTGCGCGCCAGCGCGCAACGCTTGTGTCGAAGTGGCAGGCCGACAGTGCCGCCTATGGCTTTCAGACAGTGACCGAGGCAGAATCCGGTATCGAAATCACCCTGCCATTGGGACTTGTGCAATTCGACCATTATGAGCCGCCGTTCGTGCATTTTGCGCCCAAGGGGGATGGAGGGATGAAGGTCATCCTGATTTCGCAACCCGGCGACAAGGCGGCGCTTTATGGCCTGTACGACGTTCTGCAAACCCTGACGATCATTCCCACAACCGGCGAGCGCAGCCGCGCCGAGCGGTCGTTCCAGATCAACGGCACCTCGGCCACCACGCGCAGCTATGCCTTTGCAGAAACCCGCGCCGGACTGGTGAAGGGCTACATCCTTGTCTGGTCGCCCGATCAGACCGAACAGGCAGACCGTGTGCTGGGACTGATGCAATCCAGCTTCCGCCCTGTCGGCAACCGCGCGCTTGACCCCGGCATGGTGCCGATGACCGATGCTGCGCGGCGTGGTCTTCTGGCCGGGTTGGAGTTGCGCCGCCCGAAACTGTCGCGCTCTGGCTTTTACATCGACAGTACCGGCCGTGTGCTGACCTCGGACGAGGCTGTGGCGCAGTGCGGGCGCATCACGCTGGATGGCGTAACCGAGGCCACCGTGACCTACCTCGATGCCGCCACGGGTATGGCGCTGCTGACACCGACAACACCGCTCGCTCCGCCTTCGTTTGCCGGTTTCCAGATGGCGTCCGACCGGATCGGATCTGAAATCGCCGTCGCGGGCTATCCGTTTGAAGACGCCTTGCCCGCCCCGGTGATGACCTTCGGCCTGCTGGAGGATATCAAGGGCCTGAGCGGTGAACCAGGCCTGAAGCGCCTTGGCATCGCCACCTTGGCCGGCGATGTCGGCGGACCTGTGCTTGATGGCACGGGGGCGGTCTTGGGCATGTTGTTGCCACGCGCAACAGATGGCGCCCGAGTGCTGCCCGATGGCGTGGAATTTGCCACCTCGGCGTCCTCGCTGACGCAAAGCCTTGCGCAGAACGGCGTCGCCGTCACTCAGGCCCCCGCCGTCGGTGCCATGGCGCCCGAAGATCTGACCCGAAAGGCCATGGGCATGACGGTTTTGGTCAGCTGTTGGGAATAAACCGCAGCCGCGCCAGCCGCTTGTCTGCCCAAGCGAAAAGCCGCCCGACCGGGGCGGCTTTTTGATGGGTCAGGCTTGGGTCAGGCCGTCCTCGGATGGGGATATGGCAGGTTGCGCAACAGGCGTCTCAAGCCATCGCAGGCGCAAGCCGGGCACCAGCATGGGCACCCGCGCAGCGTAAGCCTCATATTCGGGAAAGCTGGCGCGCAGAACGCCTTCTTCATACTGCGCCCGGCGAATCTGGATCGTGACCCAAAGTGCTCCCACGCCGTAAGCCAGAACCGAGCCATGCGACAGCACCACGCCGACCACCATCAAGACCTCTGCGCCATAAAGCGGATGCCGCACGATACCATAGGCACCTTGGGTCTTGAGTTCTCGCGACGAGGCCATGATCGAAAAGGATTTGCCAAGCTGAAACAGGCAAGCAATCGCCATCGCGGTTCCGGCAATGATCATCAGCGTGGAAAGCACCCGCATCTCAGCACTGATTGCGTCAGGCGGCAGCAAGACCAACGCCATCATGATATAGGTGCCAAGCACCGAAATCACCCGTGGCATCAGCCCGACTGCGCTTTCTTTCGGGGGCAGACGGACCAGCGTGAAATACAAGATGAAGACCATGAATACGGTGCCAAACATCTGCGCCGTAAGGGCCAGTCCCCAAAGCGGTATCTGATCGGCATAGGTGACAACGGTGCGGGCTGCCATTGCCTGCTGCGAGGCAAGATAGCCAAAGATGGCAAGCATCGCGATTTTGCCAAAAAGATCTTCCAGCGATTTGAACATGGAACGAGTCCTCAAACAGGTTGCGTCCACCAACGTGCCAGCAAGCACGCGAAACGGGTGAAGGAATTGTTGATGGTAAAGCCGCGGCATCGGGGTATCCATGCCGTAAGACTCCGGCTTGCGATTGGCGGGCAGAAACAGCGTTCCGGCGATGGTGTCGATGACCGAAAGCTGACCTGCAAAATTGCGGTCAAAGGCGTCTTTTTCATTGGCATGATGCCAGTGGTGGTATTCGGGCGACGCCAGCACCCATTTCAGCGGCCCGAAGTTGATCCGCGTATTGGAATGAAGCAACAGGGAATGGGCGTGGAACAGCACTTGCGAAATCACCAATGCCTGAACGCTGAAGCCCAGAAAGAACACCGGCAGCATGGACAGAACGGTGGAAAACACCTGATCGACTGGATGAACGCGGTGCGTGGCCAGCCAGTCCATCTCTTCGATGCTGTGATGCACGGAATGGAACTGCCACAGGAAAGGCACCGTGTGGCAGATGCGGTGTGCGATGTAATATCCGATGTCTGACACGATCACGACGCAGATCACCTGCACCCACAGCGGCAGCGTGGCGATCACCGGAAACGGGTTCGCCCCAAACGTCGCCTGATATCCATACATCACCCCGCCTGCGATGGCCGCAAACCCCGCCCGTACGACAAAGCCGTTGAACAGCATATAGAACAGGTCATTCTTCCAATCCCGCCGCAGCATTGGCTGGTCAGGATGCAAGGGCAGCAGTCGTTCGAGCGGAATGAAAATGCATGCCAAAATGAAAACGGCGGTGTAATCCACTGGTCCATACGCTCCCTAACCCATTCTGGTATAGGTGTTTTCAAGCAAACGCGGCTGAAATGTGGTGTTGTGGAGCCTTCTTGATGAAGTGCTACCATTTTGACGATAATTGTAGATGTTCTGCGACTAGTCGCGCCAGAACCGCCGCATGAACAGCACATAGACCGACAGCAGTTCCAGCCGCCCGACCAGCATCCCGGCCATCATCAGCCACTTGGCGCTTTCGGGAAATGCGTGCACCGCCCCTGTGCTTGCCACCTCGCGCCCGAACACCGGACCGACATTGGCAATGCTGGTCCAGGCCCCGGTGATGGCGGTCTTGAATTCCAGCCCGGTCAGCGACAGCGCCACGGACAACACACCAAACGTCAGGATGAACAGCGTAAAGAACACGATCACCGAATCCACGACATCCTGCGTCACCGTCCGCCCGTCATAGCGCAGCGGATTGACCGATGACGGGTTGTGCAACCGCTTGATCTGCACCTTGATCGCTTCGAACAGGATCAGGTAGCGGAACACCTTGACCGAACAGCCGGTCGATGACGTGCATCCCCCGATCAGCCCGACGATGATCAGGACGACAAAGGGAAACGGACCCCAGGCTGTCAGGTCCACACTGGAAAATCCGGTGCCGGAAAAGGTCGAGACGATGTTGAACGTGGCCTCGCGCAGAACGACCGCTGTCGGAATCTGATTGGTAAAAACCTCGTAGGCCACGACGGCCAAAACGGCATAGAGGTTCCAGCGCAGATAGGCACGCACCTGCGGATCGCGCCAGATCGGCAGGAACACGCCCTGCGCCAGTTGCACAAAGCGGATGAATGGCAGGCTGCCCAAAATCATGAACACCACGGCCGCATATTCCAACGGTCCCTGAAACATGCCAAACGACGCGTCATAGCTGGACATGCCCCCGGTGGAGACTGTGGTCAAAGCATGCATCACCGCGTCAAACCCGCTCATGCCCAGGGCAAAATAGGTCACGGCACAGGCCACCGTCATCCAGACGTAGATCTGGATCAGCGCGGCCGAGATGTCCAAGGCCCGTGGCAAGACCTTGCCCAGCGTATCGAACCCTTCGGACCGGAAGAACTGCATCCCGCCGACCTTCATCACCGGCAGGAACAACAGGGCGACGATCACGATCCCCAGCCCCCCCAGCCATTGCAGGATGCCGCGCCACAGATTGGCCCCCAGCGGCAGGTTGGTGATCCCTTCGATTACCGTGGTCCCGGTGGTGGTCATGCCCGATATGGCCTCGAACAACGCATCCGTGCCCGACAGCCCCGGCGCGCCCAGCATCAGCGGCAGCGCGCCAAAAGCCGGCATCGCGACCCAGACGCCGGTGGTCAGCAAGAAGATCTGTTGCAGGCTCATCGACCCGCCCGCGCCATTGGCCGAGGCCAGTGCAGTTGCCCCGCCCGCCACAAGGCACAGGATCGACGCCCGGAAAAACGCCCGCCAGTTCGCATCGCCCGCCGCATAGTCCAACGCGAGCGGAAACAGCATGAACACCCCCATGGCTACTACCAGAAGGCCGATCACATAAGTCACGGGTCGCACGTCGATCATGCGCCGAGCCTTGGCGAAGGCCAGCCCCCAAGTCAATCACGCCAAGGCAGTTACGGGCGCCAGAACGACGGCAAAGCCACAACCAGAATGGCCAGCAATCCAAGACGCCCCAACAGCATGGCCAGTGTCATCATCCATTTTGCCGCATCGGGAAAATCGCGGAATGTGCCCGTGTCAGCCACCATCGGACCATAGCCGTAGCCGATATTGCCCAGCGACGTCCAAATCCCGAACAGGGCCGACACCATGTCCACCCCGGCCAGCGACATGGCAATCGTCAGCAGCCCGATGATCAGGATATAGCCCGTGACATACAGCATCAGCGCATTGATCGTCTCGTCCTCGACCCGGCGCTTGGCATAACGGATCGGTGCAATGCGTTCGGGCGACTGGATTCGGGCGATCTGGCTTTGCACTGCCGCCCAGGCCACTTGCACCCGGAACACCGACAATGCCCCCGACGACGATCCGGAACAGCCGCCGATCAACCCGACGATCAGCGCCATCGCCATCGAATATTCGCCCCAGCCGCCAAAGCTGCCACTGAAAAACCCGGTCCCGGTGATGATCGACACAAGATTGAACAGCGACTCGCGAAAGGCCTGCTCGGCACCCATCTCGGAGGTCAGCACCCGCCACAGCGCCACACTGCCCACGGCATACATTGTCCAGCGCAGCAAAGCGCCCACCTGCGCGTCCCACAGCACCGCCCCACGATGCCCCGATGCCATGCGGGCATAGAGGATATAGGGGAAACTGCCCAACAGCATGAACACGGACCCGGCATATTCGGCAGCGCCCGGATATTTGCCAAAGGACGCATCCGACGGCGAAAATCCCCCCGTCGCGATGGTCGCAGCCCCATTCACCACCGCGTCCAGCCAAGTCATGCCCAAGCCAAGATAAACCCCGACGCACAGCACTGTCAGCCCGGCATAGACCGCAAGCAAAGCCAGGGCGATATCGGTGGCCCGCGGCAGGGCCTTGCCCAGCGTGTCGAACCCTTCGGTGCGAAAGAACTGCATACCCCCGACCCGCATCACCGGCAAAAAGATCATGGCGACAAACGCGATACCCAAACCACCGATCCAGTTCAGCATGCCGCGCCACAGGTTCATGCCCGGCGGAAGATCGTCCAACCCGACGATGACAGTGGATCCGGTGGTGGTGATCCCCGACACCGCCTCGAAATAGGCGTCGGTAAAGGCCAATCCCGGCGCGCCCAGCATGAACGGCAGGCAGGCAAAAAGCGGCAGGCCCGCCCAGACCTGAACGGTCAGAAGATAGGCCTGCCGGGTGTTCAATCGGTTCAGATCAGAATTTGCCGTGGCCAGTCGAAGCGCCAGACCCGTGCCACCCGTGATGAAGGCGCTTTCCAGAAAATCGCCTGCGTTCGGCAGACCCGACAGAAAATCAACCGATGCCGGGACCAACATCATGGCGGCCAGAAAGATCAGCAGGTTGCCGATCACATTCGCAATGGGCCGGATATCGACCATGATCCGCGACGTTTACGCCTGCCGCGGATCAGGGTCAATCAAGACCTGCGTCACGCCTTTTGCGTCGTTCAGCCGACGTGAAACAGTGACTGGAACAGACGCGGGTCCAGACTGTCTTGCGCGAATGTCGGGCCTTCGGTCAGCAGACTGACCGCATCATGGCTGTGCAGACTTTCCTGATGGCTGGCCAGCACCCGGAAATCCCCCACCCTCGCATCGCGCTTCAACACCTCACAGAACAGCCGGGCCGCATCTTCGACGAAGATCGGGTTGGCGCCGTTCAATTCGGCAAAGGCTTGCTCGTCTTCGCGCTTGACCATCACCTGCGTTTCCGTGACCACGCCCGCACGCGCCATTTCGATCAGGTCTTCGAACCACAGCACCGCGCCGTCGCGCAGTTCGACCGAGATCCGCGCGACCGAACGTTGCGAATGGGGCGTTGCCAATTGCCCGCGTGTCATGCGCGCGTGCTCGGACAGTTCCAGCGAACAGGGGCAGGTGCTGGAATAGACGTAATCCAGATGGATGATCTTCTTGCGCACCCCCGCCGTCTCGGTCAGTTCCAGCGCAATGTCGTAATATTGCCAGCCCGACAGGCCGGACCGCAACGATGGCACCTGCATCGGGAACGACAGACGCATCTGGATGCGGGCATCAAAACTGCCCAGATCGGCTTTGTAATCATCAAGCGCCTGTTCGATCACGCCAAAGCTGAAGGCCTGCGCGGCGTTGGCATAGAAGGACCGCATGATGCGGCTCATGTTGATGCCCTTCTTTTCGGCCTCAAGACTGACGGTGCCCGTCACGCTGGTTTCAAGCGTCAACGGGTCGCCGTTGCGGGTCTGATACCGGATCGGCAGACGGAAATTCGAGATCCCCACATGCTGGATGCGCTGCTTTTCCCCCCGGATCAGGCTGGACGGCCCGTTCTGCAAATCGGGCAGGCTGTCCTTGTAGCTGTCGTCCACGGCAAAGCCCTTGGGATAGCTCCGGCTGAGCGACGGATAGCCAACGCCAGGCAGCAAAAAGCCGACAGACGGCTCCAGCGTGGCAATCTCGTCATCGGATGATTTTGTCGCCCATTGGCGCAGCAATGCCAACGCGGCTTCGGCTTCGGACCGGCTGGGTTTGCGGTCCATTTCGGGCGTGTGGATATTCATCGGGAGGGTCCTTCCGGTTCAGGCAGCGCCCACAGGCGATGCCGTCAATGTCAACAGGTATACGCAGTCAGTGCGGCATCGGATCAGTCTTCATGTCACGACACCGTGCGTTCGACGCGTGTCCGATAGACAGTTATATAGGGCAGCCACCCGCACAAGATAGACTCGGACCAAAAGAACCGCTTCGCGTCGGCTTGGCGCGCTGACGGCTCAGGCGACAGCGAGCGCGCCAAGCAGATCGCCGATCAGGTCGGCGGTATCCTCCAGCCCGACCGACAGCCGGATCAGGCCGGGGGTGATCCCCAGCGCATCCTTTTGATCTTGCGGCAAGCGTTGGTGCGTGGTGGTGGCAGGATGCGTGGCAATGGTCTTCGCGTCGCCCAGATTGTTGGAAATCTTGGCAATTTCCAGCGCGTTCATAAAGCGGAAAGCCGCGTCCTTGCCTGCCTTGATGTCAAAAGTGACCAGCGTCCCCCCCGACCCCATCTGACGCATGCACAGCGCGTATTGCGGATGACTTTCCAGCCCCGGATAAATCACCAGACCAAGTTTTTCGTGCCCCTCAAGCGCCTTGGCGATCGTCAATGCCGACTCGGCCATGGCACGACAACGCAGGTCCAGCGTCGCCATGCCGTTCAGCATGATCCAGCTTGTAAACGGGCTCATGCTGCCGCCGGTATGCTTCATGTAGGGTTCAAGAACCTTGCGGATCCAATCAGAGGTTCCACAGACCACGCCACCAAGCGCGCGCCCCTGCCCGTCGATGTGCTTTGTGGTCGAATAGACCACCACATCCGCGCCCTGATCGACAGCGCGTGAAAAAATCGGTGTGGCAAAGACATTGTCCACAACCACTAATGCGCCCGCCGCATGGGCGATGTCAGACACGCCCTTGATATCCACCAGTTGCAGGGTCGGATTGGACATTGATTCAAAGAAAACCGCCTTGGTTCCCGGTGTCACGGCCGCGCGCCACTGGTCCAGATCGGTGCCATCCACAAAGGTTACCTTGACGCCGTAGCGTGTCAGCACCTCTTCCAGAATATAGAGACACGACCCGAACAGCGCATGTGCGCTGACCACATGATCGCCCGACCGAAGCATCGACATCAACGCGCCCGAAACCGCCGCCATACCAGAGGCCGTCGCGAATGCGTCTTCAGTGCCCTCCAATGCGGCGATGCGTTCTTCGAACATCCGCGTGGTCGGGTTGCCGTATCTGGCATAGATGAATTCGTCTTCAGCGGCTTTGATGAACCGCGCCTCGGCGGCTTCAGCGGTGGGATAAACAAACCCTTGAGTCAGAAAAATGGCTTCGGCCATCTCGCCGTACTGGCTGCGACGGCTGCCCTCGTGCACCAGTTTCGTGCGTGTTTTCCAATTCTCAGACATTCCGCCACCCTTGGGAAAAAGGTAAACCCTGAAACCGGTCAGGCTTCGGGGTTTCGACCCAAGACCCTTTTAGCGGGATGATTAACGTGGCCCGCAATCCGGCAACAAAGCACCACGGGCGGCGGAATACGCCTTTGCCACAGCGCGGTCAACGGGCTACGACCATCCGCCCCTCTGGGAGATCACGAGGCGACGCGCCTGCGGTGGAGAACACCTGTGATGATCGCAGCCTCGGCCGCGTAAATCACAAGCGGAAGAGCTGCATACCACAGCATCCATCCCAGGATCCCGGACATCTGGATCACCCCCTCGGTCAAAAGGATCAGCGCAAGGTTCCACGTCATGAAAGCCTGTGCCAACTCGGCCTCGGCCCCGTGCAGCGACAGGGACGGCAGCCGAAAGCGCAAATAGGCATGATCGCCGTCGCGCAGGTCATTCACGATGACAAGACAGGCCACGGTTGCCATTGCCGAAAACAGGCGCAGGCACCATTCGGGTTTGTCCAACATCATCAAAATCGATGCAGGGCCCAAGGCCGCACACACCGCCAGCAGACTGGCCATGCGGGTGGACAGGGTCTTGCAGAAATAGCGCGCCACCCATTCGGCATTTCGCGCAAGAATGACCCACATGCCCATGAAAAACGCGGTCACGAACGAAGCGGACTGATCCCCGGTCAACGCCATGAGCAAGGGGTAAATCGACACAGCCATGATGCCGGGCAACAGGTATCCCGGATCGAAGGGCGGTAAATGCGGGCGGGGGGAAGCGTGATCCATATGCACCTCGTGACCAATCTGGGTGCAACATTGCGGTCAAATTTGGCAGAATGGCGGCAGGATCAGGGTTGTTTTGGCGGATCGCCCGGTTCGATCAGGAACCGTTGCAGGGCAAAGATCTGCCACCACAGGAACAGCACCAATGCCGCCGGCATGGCGAATGTCTCAAGCTTGACCCATGTTTCGGTCGACATGGTGCGCCAGATGTATTCGTTCGCAACCGCCAGTGCCACAAACATCGCCGTCAGGCGACGAGTCAGGATCATCCAGCCTTCTTGCTGCATCGGCAGCAGTTCGGCCATCACGAATTGCAGCCAACTCTGCCCGCGCAAAAGCCCGATGCCCAGCAACCCGGCAAGGCAGCCATAGACGATGGTGGTTTTCATCTTGAAGAACCGCTCGTCGTTGAACCACGCGGTCAGACCGCCAAAGAAGATCACCATGAACGCAGTGAATATCTGCATCCGGCTGATCGCGCCCGTCAGCCACCACAATGCCGCCATCGCCGCCAGAAGGATCGGGATGAACACCAGAGCCGAGACGATAAAGCCGGAATATTCGGTGCCGCCGATGGTAAAACTGTCCTCCTTGATCTTCAGATAGATCAGAAAGAATGCAATCGTCGGGCCGAGTTCCAGCACCTGTTTCAGCACGCCGTTGATCTTCTTTTCGGCCATCTGCCTACCTCGTACAGTCCAATTTCAAGTCACACCCGCCGCTGCCGGCAGTGGGTGCTTGGGTTTCAGGCACGCCGGTTCCGATCACCAGGCCCGCCCCGGGCACCGTCACGCCTCAAGACCGACAAGGGCGCGGGCAAAATCCTCGGGGTCAAACGGGGCCAGATCGTCGATCTGCTCGCCCACCCCGATCGCGTGGATCGGCAGACCGAACTTGTCGGCCAAGGCGACAAGCACGCCGCCCTTGGCGGTGCCGTCCAGTTTGGTCATCACAAGGCCCGAGACATCGGCAATCTTGCGGAAAATCTCGACCTGCATCAAGGCGTTCTGGCCGGTTGTGGCATCCAGCACCAGAAGCGTGTTGTGCGGAGCCGTTGGGTCCACCTTGCGCAGCACCCGCACGATCTTGGCCAGTTCTTCCATCAGATCGGCGCGGTTTTGCAAGCGGCCAGCGGTGTCGATCATCAACAGATCCGCGCCGTCAGCCCGTGCCTTGGTCAGCGCGTCAAAGGCCAGGCTGGCCGGGTCCGACCCTTCCGGTGCCGTCAGCACCGGCACCCCGGCGCGTTGCCCCCAGACCTGCAATTGTTCGACTGCCGCTGCACGGAAGGTATCACCAGCCGCGATCACCACCGACTTTCCCGCTGCCTTGAACTGGCTGGCAAGTTTGCCGATCGTCGTCGTCTTGCCCGACCCATTGACGCCCACCACCAGAACCACCTGTGGCTTGGTGGGATACAACGGCAAAGGCCGCGCCACCGGGGTCATGATCCGCGTGACCTCATCCGCCAAAGCGCGACGCAATTCAGTTGCCGAAATCTTCTTGCCAAACCGCCCTTCGGCAATGTTTGCACTGACCCGCAGGGCCGTATCCACGCCCATGTCAGCCTGAATCAACACGTCCTCAAGGCTTTCGAGCATGGCATCATCCAGCTCGCGCCGGGGTTCGTCGGCCTCTGCCTTGCCAAAAAGTCGGCCCAGAAGTCCGGGCTTTGCAGGTTCTGCTTCCGGCACGGCGACAGGGGGCGTGTCGTTGGACGTGTCGGTCGCGGACACCGGGGCCGCTTGCACCGTCGGTTCCGACACCAAGGCATCCAGACCCTCACCGATCTTGTCGGAAGACCGGAACATCTTGTCGCGCAGCTTCTTGAAAAAGGACATCGTGGCCTCGGGGTTTGGCTTTCACCTCACCTAATCGCTTTGGCACAGTATGGAAAGGGGTTCAGCCCTGAAGGGCTGGCCGGTCCACCAGACCTGCCGTGCGCCCGTCACCCGTGCCGGACACCAGAGTAGCCGTTCGGTTCACAGCCACCATGGAATGGCCCGAATTTCATGCTAAACCCTTTGGCATGAGCGTCAAATCCCTTCCGATGTCTGCCTTTGCCCTTGCCGCCCTGTCGCCTCTGGTCCTGATCGGGGCCGGGGTTTGGGCCGGGGGGGCGTGGCTTTGGGCGGGGTTCCTTTACATGGTTGTGCTGGTCATCGTGTTGGACCAACTGATCCCCTATGTTGCCGGAAATGCCGCCGAGGGCACCGAATTTCCCGCCGCCGACGCTGTGCTGGTAGCCGTGGGTCTTGGCGCGGTCGCCCTGCTGCCTATGGTGGTCTGGGGAATTTGCGCCGACCATCTGCGCCCGGGCGAGAAGGTGCTTCTGTTCTTGGGCACCGGGTATTTCATGGGCCATGTCGCGCATCCGGCAGCGCATGAGCTGATCCACCGCCCCGGTCGCTGGCTGTTCCGGCTTGGGGCCGTGATCTATGCCATGCTGCTGTTTGGCCATCACGCCTCGGCCCACCGACTGGTGCATCATCAAAGGGTGGCCACGCCCGATGATCCGAACTCGGCCCGCCCCGGCGAAAGTTTCTGGCGTTTTGCGCCGCGGGCCTGGATCGGCGGATATCACATGGGCAAGGACGCAGAAAATGCCCTGCGCGCCCGACGGACCGGGCCAAAGGGCCTTCACCCCTATGTCTGGTATCTGGGATTGAGTGCCACGTCGCTTGTACTGGCTACTGGCATTGGCGGTCTGACGGGCGTTGTTGTCTGGGTCGCTCTGTCGGCCCATGCGCAGCTGCAACAGCTTTTGGCCGACTATGTCCAGCACTATGGCCTGACCCGTGTACGCATGCCTGATGGCCGGTATGAGCCGGTGACCGACCGCCATTCGTGGAACACCCCGCATTGGTTTTCATCGGCGTTGATGCTGAATGCGCCGCGCCATTCCGACCATCATGCCCACCCCGGCCGCCCCTACCCCGCGCTTCGGCTGACCGAAAATGCCCCGATGTTGCCCTGGCCTTTGCCTCTTGCCTGCGCCCTGGCGATGATGCCGCGTCTGTGGCGTCGGCTGATGCGCCCACATTTGCAGCGTTGGCAACAGTCGGATCCGCAAAATCCCGCTGCGTGACGCAGGCTTCACTGGCGCAATCCCTTGCATCGTGGCAAAATGCGGCATCGTGACAGGAGTACGAGATGCGCGCCTCTGCCCTTTGCTTGCTGCTATCGCTTGGAGTGCTGCCCGGTGCCTTGGGCGCTGCGGAACGCTCGGTCCCTCTCAGTGCGTCAGACTTTGAGGCCTATACCACCGGCAAGACGCTGACCTTCAGCCAGCTTGGACAGGTTTATGGGGCCGAGCAATACTTGCCGGGGCGCAAGGTCCGTTGGGCCTTCAAGGGCGATCAGTGCCGCAATGGCGAATGGTATGAAGAGGCGGGGCTGATCTGCTTTACCTATGACTACGACCCCGTTCCGCAATGCTGGAATTTCTGGCGGCAGGATGGGCGGCTGACCGGCCTGTTCATCGGTGACGCCCCCGGCACGGAATTGTCCGAAGTGGCACAGTCCCCGGACCCGCTGGCCTGTGCAGGTCCGGATGTCGGGGCCTGACGGTCTTTTAAGATTCGAACATTTTGGTTGCTAACCGGCCGGAGCTTGCGCGGGATTATTGTCAGTTCAGAACAATGACCCCTGCTCTGGCGGTTTTGCAGAACCGGGCCTGCGCGTGGCAGACCGCCCGGACAGTGCGAGGCGCCCATCGTGAAATTCGACCTCAAGCGAGGCCGCCTTTTCCGCCGACGCCTTGGTGGTGATGACGGCGCCATCACCGCGCACCACCGCATAACCTCGACGAAGGGTCTGGGCATAGCCCAAGGTCTGGCGGGTGCGGTCAAGGGCGTCCAGCCGCCGCTGTAAATCGGCAAATCGTTGCTGCGGTGCCTTGTCCAGCCGCGCGGCCACCGCACCCAATCCCTTGCGCTGGTCCGCAATCCGGGCACCGGCCTGCGTGATCAGGCGCGCCAGCGAAGGGGCAAGGCGCGATGCCCATTTGTCAAAGCTTGCGTGCCACAGGTCACGGCGCCTGGACATCCGCGCCTCCAGCGCTTCGGATCGCCGTGATAGCGTCTCGCGACGCCGCGCCACCAAGCCGACCAAGGCCAAGGGCGACAACCGCCCGGCCTGCCGCTCATAGATCCCGCGTTTGCGGCTGACCGCAAGCGACAACCCGCCCGACAGCCGGCCTGACGCCGTATCCAACCGTTGGGACGGCCCCGAAAGCAGCACCTCGGGGCGAGGCAACGCGCGCGCCAGATCGCGCAGCCGCTGCCCGCGCTGCGCAACACCTTGGGCCAAGGCCCGGCTGAGCCGCGCGCCCAGAGCATCGACCGATGCCAGTAACTCCAACCGGACCGGAACCGCCATTTCGGCAGCGGCGGTCGGCGTCGGGGCACGGCGGTCGGCGGCGTAGTCGATCAACGTGGTATCGGTTTCATGCCCCACGGCGGAAATCAGCGGGATCTGGCTTTCGGCCGCCGCGCGCACCACGATTTCCTCGTTGAAGCCCCACAGATCCTCAAGGCTGCCGCCGCCGCGCGCCACGATCAGCACATCGGGGCGCGGCACGGGCCCGCCCGGTTCAATCGCGTTGAAGCCGCGGATCGCCGCAGCCACTTCGGCGGCGCAAGCCTGCCCCTGCACCGCAACCGGCCAGATCAGCACGTGGCGCGGAAAGCGGTCGCGCAAGCGGTGCAGGATATCCCGGATAACGGCACCAGATGGTGATGTCACAACCCCGATCACGCCCGGAAGATACGGCAAGGGCCGCTTGCGCGCCGCATCAAACAGCCCTTCGGCCTGCAAGGCGGCGCGGCGTTTTTCCAGCATCGCCATCAAGGCGCCCGCCCCCGCCAGGGCCACGTCCTCGACGATCAACTGGTATTTCGACTGGCCCGGAAAGGTGGTCATCCGGCCTGTCGCAATCACCTCCATCCCCTCTTCGGGGCGGACCTGCATCTTTGCGACCTGCCCTTTCCAGGAGATCGCGGCAATCACACTGCGATCATCCTTGAGGTCGAAATACAGATGCCCCGACGCCGGGCGCGACACGCGGCCCACCTCGCCCCGCACGCGGACAAGGCCGAATTCGCCCTCGATCACCCGTTTGACCGCACCCGACAATTCGGACACGGTGTATTCGGGGCTGTTGCCGGGCGGCGCGGGGGTGTCGTCGATCAGATCCATGGTCTGGATCATAAAGCAAGTTTGCGGTTTCGGAAGACCACCTTTTGCCGGGATCAATCCGAGAGTTCGCCTCAAGGCTGGCCAAAGGTCAATCCGAACGCGGCAGCAACCAACCCAAGGGCGGGCCAACCCGCCAAAGACTGAGACTCATGACCGGACGCAATCGCGCAGCCATTGCTGCGAAACAACGTGTCAGGCAAGGCGGTGTCGCAAGCAAACGCGAACTGGCCTCAGCCCTCGTTGCCTTCATCATAAAGCTGGTTCATATATTCGCCATTGGCCAGCAGAGCGAGATAGGCCCGTGCGCCGTCGGGCGTGGTGACATCGGGCTTGCCGCGCCGCCCGTCTGCCGTAATCTTCCCGGCGGCGGCAACCAGCCCGGCGCGCGTGCCTTTGCCATAAGCGCCGTCCACCGCACCGCTGTAAAGTCCGGCCATCTGCAATTCGATCTGGCACGAGCGTCGGGCCTGCATCGGCAGAGCGTTGAACGCCGCCTCCAGCGGGTCGGTCTGCGCCCGCGCCCCTGCGGCATAGGTAACGATTCCACAGGTCAGAGCGACAAGAAATTCGCGACGGTTCATTGGCAAGGCTCCATTCAATCGGTCAGGTACAGCTTTGCCCAACATTCTGGCGCAACCATGACGCGATCCGCGCGACAGCGCGGCATTTGCGCGGCATCGACCCTTGCCCGAACCGGCCGTGCAGTCTAAGGCGCAGGGATCAGTCGGATGTCGGGGGCGATAGGCATGAATATCCTTATCCTTGGATCAGGTGGGCGCGAACATGCCCTGGCCTGGGCGGTGAAGCAGAACCCCAAGACCGACCGTTTGATCGTCGCCCCGGGCAATGGCGGGGTTGCCCGGATCGCAGAATGCGCCGACATCAACATCCTTGACGGCGCTGCCGTGGTGGCTTTTTGCGAAGAAAACGCCATCGACTTCGTGATCATCGGCCCCGAAGCACCGCTTGCGGCGGGCGTGGCTGACGCCACCCGTGCAGCCGGATTGCTGACCTTTGGCCCCAGTGCTGCCGCCGCGCGTCTTGAAGCCTCGAAATCCTTCACCAAGGAAATCTGTGACGCGTGCGGCGCCCCTACCGCCGCCTATGCACGGTTCACCAGCGCCGCCCCGGCGCGGGATTACGTTCTGGCACAAGGCGCCCCCATCGTGGTCAAGGCAGACGGGCTGGCCGCAGGCAAGGGCGTGATCGTCGCCCTGACGGTGGACGAAGCCATTGTCGCTATCGACGACATGTTTGGCGGTGAATTCGGAGAGGCTGGCGCCGAAGTGGTGATCGAGGACTTCATGTCGGGCGAGGAAGCCAGCTTTTTCATCCTGACCGATGGTGTTAGTGCTCTGCCAGTCGGGACGGCCCAAGACCACAAGCGCGTGGGCGACGGCGACACCGGGCCCAATACAGGGGGCATGGGGGCCTATTCCCCGGCTCCCGTTCTGACATCCGCCCTGCAACAACAGGCGATGGACCAGATCGTGCTGCCGACCATCCGCGAAATGGCCCGGCGCGGCACACCGTATCAGGGCGTTCTCTATGCGGGACTGATGATCGACAAGGGGCAGGCCCGGCTTGTCGAATACAATGCACGCTTTGGCGACCCGGAAACCCAGGTCCTGATGATGCGTCTGGGCGCGCAGACGCTTGATCTGTTGCTGGCCTGTGCAGAGGGTCGCCTTGACAAAACGCGGGTCAACTGGGCCGACGACCATGCCTTGACCGTGGTCATGGCCGCGCGTGGCTATCCGGGCGCCTATAGCAAAGGCAGTGTGATCCGGGGTCTTGATGCACTGCCCGAAACCTCGTCGCAGATGGTGTTTCACGCAGGCACGGCCTTGAACGAGGCGACCATTGTGGCGACAGGCGGGCGTGTGCTGAACGTCACGGCACGCGGGGCCACCTTGGCCGAAGCGCAATCGCGCGCCTATGCCATGGTGGACGCCATCGACTGGCCGGAAGGCTTTTGCCGACGCGACATCGGCTGGCGCGCGCTGTGATACTGGCACTACCTGCTGCGACCCAACGTTTGACCAACACGCGCGGCGCATGCGGCAGGGGTTGCGCAGCCCCCCGCCCCCGCATATGACACGCGCGATTGTTTTGGTGGCCGTGGGAGGATGATCCATGCCGCTTCTGGTGATGAAATTTGGCGGCACCTCGGTGGCAGATCTGTCGCGGATCGAGAACGCTGCCAAGAAGGTGCAGGCCGAAGTGGCCCGTGGCTATGACGTGATCGTCATTGTCAGCGCGATGTCTGGTGAAACCAACCGGCTGGTCGGCTATGTCGAGGGCACCTCGAAGCTGTATGATGCCCGCGAATATGATGCGGTCGTCGCCTCGGGCGAAAACGTGACGGCTGGGTTGATGGCCTTGCGATTGCAGGAAATGGGCATCCCGGCCCGGTCCTGGCAAGGCTGGCAGGTGCCGATCAATACGACGTCGGCCCATGGCAGCGCCCGGTTCATCAGCATCCCGCGCGATCACATCGACGCGAAATTCGCCGAAGGCTTCAAGGTTGCCGTGGTCGCCGGCTTTCAGGGCGTTTCCGCCGAAGGCCGCATCACCACTCTGGGCCGGGGGGGGTCTGACACCACGGCCGTCGCCTTCGCAGCGGCCTTTGAGGCCGAGCGCTGCGATATCTACACCGACGTTGACGGTGTTTACACCACCGATCCCCGCATCGCGTCCAAGGCGCGCAAGCTCGACAAGATCGCGTTCGAGGAAATGCTGGAACTGGCCTCGCTGGGGGCCAAAGTGCTGCAAACGCGGTCGGTCGAACTGGCAATGCGCTACAAGGTGCGGCTGCGGGTGCTGTCGTCGTTCGAGGATACCGACGAAAACTCTGGAACCCTGGTCTGTGACGAGGAGGAAATCATGGAATCGAAAGTCGTCTCTGGCGTGGCCTACAGCCGCGATGAAGCGAAAATGACGCTGGTGACTGTCGAAGACCGCCCCGGCGTGGCCTCGGCCATCTTCGGCCCCCTGGCCGATGCCGGGGTGAACGTGGACATGATCGTCCAGAACATCTCGGAAAAGAACTATGGCAGCCATCCGGGTGCCGTAACCGACATGACCTTTTCGGTCCCGGTCAATCAGGTCGCCCGAGCGCAGAAAGCCATGGAAGACGCCCGCGCGGCTGGCATCATCAACTATGACGAGTTGATCGCGGACACCGATGTCGCCAAGGTTTCCGTCGTCGGCATCGGCATGCGCAGTCAGGTCGGCGTTGCCGCCAAGATGTTCCGCGCACTTGCCGCCGAAAACATCAACATCAAGGTGATTGCCACGTCGGAAATCAAGATCTCGGTCTTGATCGACCGCAAGTACATGGAACTGGCGGTGCAGGCGCTGCACGATTGTTTTGAGTTGGACAAGGCCTGATCGGACAACCGTCGCAATCGGTCATGGGACGGGTCGGCGGTCCGGGGATCATCGCCCGCGCCGCCGCTGCGATGCAATATTGGGCTGATCGGGCCATATGCAGGTCTTAGAACAGCTCATCTTGCTTTGCCCACTCCCCAACCGGCCCGGCCTCGCCTATAGAGAGAGCAAGTCAAAGGATGCTCGCTGATGCCAGAACGGTCGGAAAGTGACAGTCGCAAACTTTTGCGTCGCTTGCGCGATGTGTTGGGCGCCCAGTCCCAGGGTCAGGAACGGCTTGACCGCATCACCCATCTGATTGCCGATTCCATGCACACCGAGGTGTGCTCGATCTACCTGTTCCGCGATCCGGAAACGCTGGAACTTTGCGCCACCGAAGGGCTGAAAGCAGAGGCGGTCCACCAAACCCGGATGAAACTGGGCGAAGGGCTGGTGGGCCGCGTCGCGCGCACCAACACACCGGTCAACACCGCCGATGCGCCTGCCGAAAAGGGCTTTCGCTACATGCCCGAAACCGGGGAAGAACTGTATTCCAGTTTCCTTGGCGTGCCGATCCAGCGGGTCGGTGAAAAGCTGGGCGTCCTTGTCGTGCAATCAAAGGTCGCACGTCAGTTTTCCGACGACGAGATCTATGCGCTGGAAGTCGTGGCCATGGTGCTGGCCGAGATGACCGAACTGGGGGCGTTCACGTCGGATGATGACGGGATGCGCGCGCTGCACCGACAGCCGGTGATGTTTCGCGGCAGCACGGGTCAGGAAGGCGCGGCAGAGGGCAACGTCTGGCTGCACGAGCCGCGCGTGGTGGTCACGAACCCCGTCGCTGATGATCCGCTGACCGAAATCGACCGCATCCGCGAAGCCGTCGGGCAGTTGCGGGTGTCGGTGGATGATCTTTTGTCGGTGGAAAGTCTGGACAAGGACCAAAAGCAGGTTCTGGAAGCTTACCGGATGTTTGCCAATTCGCGTGGTTGGCTGCGGCGGATGGAAGAGAACATCCAGAACGGTCTGTCGGCCGAGGCCGCCGTGGAAAAGGAACAGTCCGCCGCACGCGCCCGTCTGGAGCAGGTGCCGGACGCCTATCTGCGCGAGCGCTTGCACGATCTGGACGATCTGTCGAACCGCCTGTTGCGTATCCTGACCGGTCAAGGCGCAGATACCGGCGCCGAGATGCCGGACAATCCGGTTCTGGTCGCGCGCAACATCGGCCCGGCAGAGCTGCTGGAATACGGGCGCAAGCTGCGCGGCGTGGTGCTGGAGGAAGGCTCTGTCGGCAGCCATGCCGCCATTGTGGCGCGGGCGCTTGCCATTCCTTTGGTGATCCACGCCCGACGCATCACAACCGAAGCACTGAACGGCGATCACATTCTTGTCGATGGCGATCAGGGCATCGCCCACCTGCGACCGGAAGAAACCGTCGCACGGGCCTTTCGCGACAAGATCGCCATGCACGCCGAAGCGCAAAAGCGATATGCGTCGTTGCGCGATCTGCCTGCCACGGCAACATGCGGGACAACCATTGCGCTGCACATGAACGCCGGGCTGATGGCAGACCTTCCCAGTCTGGACGGGTCGGGTGCCGATGGCGTCGGGCTGTTCCGCACCGAATTGCAATTCCTTGTCCGCAACAAGATGCCCCGCCGCGCCGAACTGGCAGGGCTCTATGCGCGGGTCATTGACGCGGCCAAGGGCAAGCGCGTGGCCTTTCGCACGCTTGATATCGGGTCAGACAAGGTGCTGCCCTACATAAAACCGAACGACGAACCGAACCCGGCCATGGGCTGGCGCGCCATCCGGGTGGGGTTGGACAAGCCGGGTGTGCTGCGCATGCAGATGCAGGCGCTGATCCGTGCGGCAAACGGGCGACCACTGACCGTGATGTTCCCGTTCATCAGCGAATTCTCGGAATTTCAGGATGCACGCTCGCATGTGCTGCGCGAAGTTCACCGCGAGCGGTCCTTGGGCCATGTGGTGCCAGAGTCGTTGGAAATCGGCGCGATGCTGGAAACACCCAGCCTTGCCTTTGCGCCGGCGGCTTTTTTTGAACTGACCGATTTCATTTCGATCGGCGGAAACGACCTGAAGCAATTCTTCTTCGCCGCCGACCGCGAGAATGAACGGGTGCGGCGGCGCTATGATGTGCTGAACCTGTCTTTCCTTGCGTTCATCGAACAGATCGTGGCCCGCTGTGCGACGTCTGCCACGCCCTTGTCGTTCTGCGGCGAAGATGCTGGCCGCCCGATCGAGGCGATTGCCCTGGCATCGCTTGGTCTGCGCAGCCTGTCAATGCGACCGGCCTCGATCGGACCTGTCAAGGCGCTGATCCGTCGGGTCGATCTGCGCGAGGTGCGTGAAGTGATTGATGCGGCCCGGGCCAAAGGCGACGACAGCGCACGTCCGGCCCTGATGGATTGGCTGTCAAACCGGGCCGATTGAAACAAGATCAGGCGCGGCGCAGTTTGGGCTGATCCACTGCTGCGCGGAAGTCCGCCAGAACCTGGGCGGCGTCATGGGTCTGCGACAGGCGCAGCAGCGCAAAGCGTACCCGCGCGATCTCGGTGTAATACGACAGGAATGCGGCGTTCAGGGCGGCCCCGGTGACAGCACCAAGGACGGGAATCGCCTGTGCAGCCAGTTTCTGGCCCAAGGCCGTCGCCAGTTTTGGGGCCACGCTGGCAATCACCTTTTGCACGGCCGGACCGGTCAAGGTCAGACGCGCCGAAAAGAAACTGGTGTTGATGCCGTCATCTTCGGCCAAGGGGCTGCCCGCGCCGAACACCCGGATACATTCGGCCCGGATCGCCGGGTCATCGGGATCAAATCCCTCGGCCCGCGCCGCCTGCCTGATCGCGTGCAAGATAAGGGTCACGGTCACCGGCAACTCGGCCAGCGCCGTAGGCAACCCGCCTGCGCCACCGGCAGCACCCGACGCCATGGCCGCGATCATTGATCCGCGTGTTCCGGTATCCGGCAGCCGGTCGCCCTGTCCGGCAACCGCGTAAGCACCGGTCAGCGCCTGCGCCACGACCCGCTCGATCTGGGTCCGATAGACCTGTGGCACCAGCGCAAGCTGGCGCTCCAGCGTGCCACCCAAACGGTTGACCATGGCCATCACCGGACCGTTGGCGCGCTTATGACGTGCGGCCAGATCCCGGATCTCCGGTGAGATATCTCCGGGCGGCAAGACGGCGGAAAGATTGTGCGATACTGGCTCCATACCCAATCATATGGGGCGCGATTGCCCACGCGCAATGGCCTTCAGGTTGCCTTGGTCACGGGGCCCGACACCCCGTCCCACGCACCGGCCTTCAGTGCCAGCCCCAACACACGGTCCGGGTTGGTTGGTGGCGGCATCACCACCCCTTCCAGCTTGCGAAACCCGAACCGCCCATAATACGGCACATCCCCAACCAGAAGCACCCGCTCCCACCCAAGACGCCGCGCTTCGGCCAGACTTTCGTTGATCAACAGTCCGCCAAGACCTTCGCCTTGCCGGGTCGGGTGCACCGCGACCGGCCCCAGAAGCAACACATCCTGCCCCCCCACGAGCGCAGGCCAGTAACGGATCACGGCCGCAAGCGTGCCATCGTCATCGCGCAGAGTCAGGCACAGGGCTGCGACGGTTGGCACACCGTCGCGCAAGCGATAGGATGACAATGCCGTTCGACCGGGAGCAAAACACAGATCATACAATGCCTCCACTTCCCACCAGTCGGCCTCTGTCTCCTCCTCCAGCTTGTACACCCGGCCCGTCTCCCGCCCTGATTGACTGTACCCACGGGCGATTCCCGGAAATGCCCCATGGCATGCGCCCCTAACATGCGATTATGTCAGGTTCAAATCGTGAAAGGCCGACAGATGTTTTACCGTCCCGAGGAAGGCCACGGCCTGCCGCACAACCCCTTCAATGCCATCGTGACCCCCCGCCCGATCGGCTGGATCTCGACCACCGGATCCAAGGGCGACAATCTTGCGCCCTATTCCTTCTTCAACGCGGTAGCCTATGTTCCGCCGCAGGTGATGTTCGCGTCGACCGGGGCCAAGGATTCTTTGGCGAATGTTCAGGAAACCGGGGTTTTTGCCGTGAATATCGTGGCCGCCGACATGCTGCACCCGATGAGCGACACTTCTGCCGCATTGCCGCATGGTGTGGACGAATTCGAGACAGCCGGGCTGGACAAGGCCCCATGCGAAACCATTCCTTGCCCCCGCGTCGCCGGTGCCCCGGCAGTGCTGGAATGTCGGATGACCCAGATCATCCCGCTGAAAGGTCGCAATAATTTTCTGATCCTTGGCGAGGTGACAGGCATCCATCTGCGCGATGATTGTGTGGTTGACGGCCGATTCGATCCGACGCGCTTTCATCCGCTGGCCCGGATGGGATACCGGGACTACACCATCGTACGCGAGACGTTCGAGCTTCTGCGTCCGGGCGAAAGCTGACACCGGTCCGGACAGGTGCGGCCGGCCGTCCCTGCCCATGTCATGTCCCGCCCTCTTTCCCCCACAAGCCCCTGCGCCTAAGATCAGGGTGAACAGCGCGGGGCACGGACATATGGATACCATGATCGGCATCATCGGAGGCTCAGGCCTCTATCAGATCGACGGGCTTGAAGGGGCAAGCTGGGTCAAGGTCAAGACGCCATGGGGCAAGCCATCGGATGACATTCTGGTGGGGCGGCTGGACGGTGTGGCCATGGCGTTTCTGCCGCGCCACGGTCGCGGCCATGTGCAGTCACCCAGCACGGTGAACTATCGCGCCAACATTGATGCGCTCAAGCGTCTGGGCTGCACCGATCTGGTGGCTGTGTCGGCAGTGGGGTCGCTGCGCGCAGACATGGCGCCGGGCGATTTCGTGCTGGTGGACCAATATATCGACCGCACCTATGCACGCGAAAAGTCGTTCTTCGGCGCGGGATGCGTGGCCCATGTCGGGTTTTCGCACCCGACCTGCGCGCGATTGTCGGGCCATCTGGCTGCCGCCGCCCGCGCGGCGGGGGCCAATGTGCATGACGCCGCCACCTATGTGGCGATGGAGGGACCGCAATTTTCAACCCTCGCCGAAAGTCGTCTGTATCGCCAGTGGGGGGCTGACCTGATCGGCATGACCGGAATGCCCGAGGCGAAACTCGCCCGTGAGGCTGAGCTGTGCTATGCTTGCGTCGCCATGGTGACGGATTTCGATTGCTGGCACCCGTCGCATGGGGCGGTCAATGTGGCGCAGGTCATGGCCACCATGGGGCGCAACAGCAGCCTTGCACGCAGCCTTCTGGCGCAGCTTCCCGCGCGGCTTGGGCGCGACCGTGCGCCCTGCCCGCAGGGTTGCGACCGGGCATTGGACCATGCCATCATGACCGACCCCAGCCTGCGCGACCCCGATCTTCTGGTCAAACTTGACGCCGTGGCCGGGCGGGTTCTGTGATCCGGCGCTTGGGCCTGTCGCTCCTGTCCTGCGGCTTTGTCTCATCCGCCGCCGCCTTTGACGCCGTGGTGGTCAGTGGACTGTTGTCGGACGAAGATTTCTTTCGTGCCGCCACATGTGGGGCGGCGCCGGGGCAGGACTGCGTGCAAGCCCCCGTCCGGTGGCCGCAGTCAAACCTTACCCTGACCATCCTGCCGTCCGAGATCAGGGTCGGTGCTTTCAT
The DNA here is from genome assembly GCA_046313895.1 of Paracoccaceae bacterium. Taxonomy (GTDB): domain Bacteria; phylum Pseudomonadota; class Alphaproteobacteria; order Rhodobacterales; family Rhodobacteraceae; genus Pseudotabrizicola. Next base: position 14,222 of record JBKBWK010000008.1, on the reverse strand, counting down.
GCCGCTTTTGCTGTCCACCAGCGTTGACTACGCGCTGCACCAGATCAACGCGGCGGGGTCGGGTCTGACGATCACCCGCGTCGCGGGGCCGGAGGCCGACATCCGGCTGACGTTGACCGAAGCCGAGGAGGGCAGCCAGATGCCAGACGCGCCCGGTGTCTCGGCCTCCGGCGTGATGGGCGTGGGCTTCACCACCCTGTGGTGGGATGACGCCCGTCAGATCACCGATGCCTCGATTCTGATATCGCACCGGATCAAACCGACCGAAATTGTTTCGGTGGTGCTGGAAGAGATTTTTCAGGCCACCGGTCCCTTGTTCGACATTGACAGCCCCGCCTATGAAGGCATGTCGATCCTGTCGCAACGATCCAACGCCACCGTCTCCATCGCGGGTCAGGACGCGCAGCTTTTGCGCCGTCTGTATCCGCCCCAACCCTGAAAGCCTGCCGATGACCCGCAAGAAGTCCGTCAAGGATTATATCCGCACCATTGTCGATTTCCCGCATGAGGGCATCCTGTTCCGGGACGTCACAACCCTGTTCGCCGATCCGCGCGGTTTCCGGATGTGCGTCGATCAACTGCTGGCCCCCTATGCCGGAATGAGGATCGACAAGGTGGTTGGGCTGGAGGCGCGGGGGTTCATCCTTGGCGGCGCAGTCGCGCATCAGTTGTCAACCGGCTTTGTGCCGGTCCGCAAGAAGGGCAAGCTGCCGGGGCCGACGATTTCCCAAGCCTACACGCTGGAATACGGCGAAGCGGTGGTCGAGGTGCATGAAGACGCCATGCAACCGGGCGAGACGGTTCTGTTGGTCGATGACCTTCTGGCCACGGGCGGGACTGCCGAGGCTGGGATCAGGCTGATCGAGCGGCTCGGGGCGCAGGTGGTGGGCTGCGCTTTTGTTGTTGATCTGCCTGATCTGGGCGGGCGCAAGCGGCTGGAAGGCATGGGCATGGATGTGCATGCCTTGTGCGAATTCGACGGCCTGTGACACGCGCATTAACCGATGATTAGGATATGGGCCCTATTCAGATCCGGCGCGGCCTTGGTCGCGCTGTTGCTTGCAAAGGGTGCGAAGGCCCCCTTTTGACGTGCTGCTTGCAATCACACGTCACACAGACCCCACCCCGCCGGCCCCCAAGTCCGGCGGGGTTTTTCTGACTTGCTGGCATCGGTCTGCTTCCGTAGCGTGCCGCGATGACCCCTGATCTTTCCGACCTGACCCGCACCTTCGCCCGCATCGGTATCCTGTCCTTTGGGGGACCGGCGGCCCAGATTGCGCTGATGCATCGCGTGCTGGTGGATGAACGCAAGTGGCTGACTGAAAAGGACTATCTGTCTGCCCTTTCGTTCTGCATGCTGCTTCCGGGGCCCGAGGCGATGCAGCTTGCCACATGGGCCGGATGGCGGCTTCACGGCACGGTTGGCGGGTTGATCGCCGGCACATTGTTTGTGCTGCCGGGGGCCATGGTGGTTCTGGCCCTGTCCATGGCCTATGCCGCCTGGGGCGCGCTTCCCATGATGCAGGCGCTGCTTCTGGGCGTTCAAGCTGCGGTGATCGCCATCGTGATCGAGGCGTTGATCCGTGTCGCGCACAAGGCCTTGCGCGGCCGCACAGCCTATATGATCGCGGGTCTGGCCTTTCTTGGCCTGTTCTTCCTGAACCTTCCGTTTCCGGTGATCATCCTTGCTGCTGGTCTTTGGGGGATGCTGACTGCACGGCGCAACACGTCCCCGGTGCCACAGGTTAATGCGCCGCACACCCTGCAAACGCTGATCTTCTGGCTGGCGGTCTGGTGGATCCCGCTTGGGCTCTTGTGGCTGTCAGGCGGTATCCTGTTCGATCTTGCATGGTTCTTTTCCAAGCTCGCCGTCGTCACCTTCGGCGGGGCCTATGCGGTGCTGGCGTGGATGACGCAAGAGGTGATTCTGGTGCAAGGCTGGCTGACCACGTCGCAGATGATGGCAGGCCTTGGCCTGGCTGAAACCACGCCGGGCCCGCTGATCCTTGTGACGGAATTTGTGGGCTATATGGCGGGTCACGGCGCGGGCGGTTGGACTTTGGGCGTTGCCGCTGCGGGTGTGACCCTGTGGATGACCTTTGTGCCGTGCTTTTTGTGGATCTTCGTGGCCGCCCCCTATCTGGCCCGCATCACCGCCGACCCGCGGCTGTCGGCGGCGTTGCAGGCCATCATGGCCGCCGTGGTGGGTGTCATCGCGAATCTGTCGCTTTGGTTTGCGCTGCACCTGCTGTTTCGTACCACGACCATCAACAGCATCGGTCCCGTGCGCCTGATCATCCCGGACCCGGCCAGCCTTGACCTGACGGCATCTGGTCTGGCCATCCTGTCTGCCGTCCTTTTGTTGCGGTTTCACCGTCCGCTCTGGCAGGTTTTGTCAGCGTCGTCGCTGCTCTCGGTTGCAATCAGTGCTGCCTGACCCCTTCCCTTCGGGGTCAAAATCCCTATGCTGACCACACGAAAAGACGAGGGTTCACCATGGCGCGGTCGATTGACTACGGAAATCTGATGCATCGCGCGATGCGCAGCCTGATCCAGTCCGTGCTTCAGGATGTGGCGGATCATGGCCTTCCCGGCGCGCATCACTTTTTCATCACCTTCGATACAACGCACCCGGATGTGGAGATGGCCGATTGGCTGAAGGCCCGCTATCCGGCGGAAATGACCATTGTGATCCAGCATTGGTTCGAGAATCTGAATGTTGATGAAGACGGCTTCACCATCACGCTGAATTTCGGCAACCAACCCGAACCGATGGTCATTCCTTTTGATGCCGTGCGCACCTTTGTGGACCCTTCGGTGGAATTCGGTTTGCGCTTTGAAAGCCACGTCGAAGACGACGACGATGATGAGGACGAAGATGGCGATGGTGATGATGATCCGCCGCCGCATCATGATGCCGAAGTCGTCAGTCTGGATAAATTCCGTAAGCAATAGTCGCGGTATGCCACTGTATGCCGATTGATTTTTCTGCGCCCGCAGCGTAAGCACGCGGCAGCAAAAACAGGAGGCTTGCAGATGTCCGCAACCCGCACCGAGACCGACAGCTTTGGCCCGCTAGAGGTTCCCGCCGATAAATATTGGGGCGCACAGACCCAGCGTTCGATCATCAATTTTCCCATCGGCTGGGAGAAGCAGCCCGTCGCGATCATCCGCGCACTTGGCGTGATCAAGAAGGCCTGCGCGCTGGTCAACATCGATCAGGGCGACATCCCGGCCGAGTTGGGCCAGGCGATTGCCGCCGCCGCGACCGAGGTGATCGACGGGCGGTTTGACGACAACTTTCCGCTGGTGGTCTGGCAGACCGGGTCTGGCACGCAAAGCAACATGAACGCCAACGAGGTGATCTCGAACCGCGCGATTGAAATGCTGGGCGGGGTCAAGGGCTCGAAAAAGCCGGTTCATCCCAATGACCATGTCAATATGGGCCAATCGTCCAACGACACATTCCCCACCGCGATGCATGTGGCGACCGGCATGATGGCGCGCGACGTGTTGCTGCCGGGGCTGGAAAAGCTGCACGCGGCCTTGGTCGCCAAATCCGAAGAGTTCAAGGATATCATCAAGATCGGCCGCACCCACACGCAGGATGCGACGCCGCTGACCTTGGGTCAGGAATTTTCCGGCTATGCCGCGCAGGTCGCCAAGGGCGTCGCACGGGTGAAATCCTGCCTGCCCGACATTTATGAACTGGCACAGGGTGGCACAGCGGTTGGCACCGGCCTGAACACACGCGTCGGCTGGGATACCCGCGTGGCGGCCAAGATCGCCGAAATCACCGAGCTGCCCTTCGTGACGGCGCCGAACAAATTCGAAGCCCTTGCCGCACATGACGCGATGGTGATGTTCTCGGGTGCCCTGAAAACCGTGGCGGCAAGCCTGTTCAAGATCGCCAACGACCTTCGGCTTCTGGGCTCTGGTCCGCGCTCGGGTCTGGGCGAGTTGATCTTGCCGGAAAACGAACCCGGATCGTCGATCATGCCTGGAAAAGTGAATCCGACGCAGGCCGAGGCGCTGACCATGGTCTGCGCGCATGTGATGGGCAACGATGCCGCTATCGGCTTCGCCGGAAGCCAAGGCCATTTCGAGCTGAACGTCTATAACCCGATGATGTCCTATAACCTGCTGCAATCCATGCAGCTTTTGGGCGATGCCGCAGGGTCGTTCACTGACAACATGGTCGTGGGCACCCAAGCCAACCTTGCCCGTATCGACAAGCTGATGAAGGAATCCCTGATGCTGGTCACAGCACTGGCCCCGACCATCGGTTATGATGCGGCGACCAAGGTGGCGAAAACCGCACACAAAAACGGCACCACGCTGCGCGAAGAAGCGATCGCTCTGGGTTATGTCGATGGCGAAACCTTTGACCGGGTAGTCCGGCCAGAAGACATGATCGGCCCGAAAGGCTGATGGCAAAGATCGTCAACCTGCGGCAGGTGAAAAAGCAGGTCGCCCGCAAGGTGGCCCGCGCGCAGGCTGACGAAAATGCTGCCAAATTCGGCCGTACCAAGGCCGAGCGCGACCTGCACAAGGCGCAGGCCGAGAAATCGGCCCGCGATCTTGCCGCCCACAAGCGCGATCCTGAATAGGTTGCGGCCTGCGCGCACGCCTGCTAGGCCATCAGTATGCTGTCATATCAACATCTTTATCACGCCGGAAACCTTGCCGATGTCCACAAACACGCCCTGCTGGCGTGGACACTGGACTATCTGACCCGCAAGGATAAACCGATCACCTATGTCGAAACCCATGCCGGGCGGGGTCTTTATGACCTGACCGCCCCCGAGGCGATCAAAACCGGCGAGGCGGCCAAGGGCATTGCCGTCGCGGCCGATTGGTTTCCCACCAGCCATCCCTATACCCGCGCACTGGCGGCAACCCGCGAACAACGTGGACCGAACGCCTATCCCGGCAGCCCCCTGATCGCCGGGCACCTCTTGCGCGAGATCGACACCATCCACCTGTGCGAATTGCACCCGCAGGAACATGCCGCACTTGAATATGCCACTGCCCCCTTTGGTGCCAAGGTTTACCGCGAGGACGGGCTGGCCAAGGCGCTGTCGATCTGCCCGCCAACACCCCGGCGCGGGATGGTGCTGATCGACCCGTCTTACGAGGTCAAGACCGATTACGAAACCATCCCCCGCGTGCTTGGTCAGTTGCACCGGAAATGGAACGTCGGCCTGATTTACCTGTGGTATCCGATCCTGCGCGACGGGTTGCACAAGCCCATGCTTGCCGAAATAAAGGCTGCCCATCCCGATGCGATGATCCACGAGGTCCGGTTCCCCCCGGTGCGCGACGGGCACCGGATGGAGGGGTCGGGCATGGTGATGATCAATCCGCCCTTTGGCATCGAGGACGAGGCCAAGCGGCTGACCGCCCTGTTCCGGCGCTTGGGTTAATCGCCCAGCATCCGCCCCGCCATCTCGGTCAGATCACGGCTCAGCCCGTCGGTCGCCAGCATCCGCTGCAACACGTCGCGCACCATGCCCTGACGGTCGGCGTCATAGCGAGGCCATGTCTCGAACGCGGTAGACATTCGCGCCGCTGTTTGCGGGTTCAGGGGATCCAGCCGCAAAAGCCAGTCCGCCACAAGACCATAGCCGGCACCGCTGATGTGATGGAAACCGGCATGGTTTCCCGACAGCGCGCCGATCACGCTGCGAAACCGGTTTGGGTTCTTCCAGTCGAAATCCGGATGCCCGGTCAGGGCCCGTGTCACCTCGGCCGCCCGGTCGGGGGCCGCATAGGCGATCTGCAGGGCGAACCACTTGTCCATGACATTGCGATCAGCCTTCCACCGCGACTCGAACTGCGCCAGTTCCGCAGCACCCTGCCCGATATCCAGCAGACAGGACAAGGCGCCCACTTCCTCGGTCATGTTGTCCGCCGCTCCAAACGCCGCACGCGCTGCCGTTCCGCCATCAACCCGGCTGAGCAGTGACAGCGCCGCCAGACGCAGCGCACGGCGCCCCGCCGCGCGGGCGTCAGGGGTAAAAGGCCCCGGTTCGGCCAAGGATGCAATCAAGCGCGGCAAAGCCGCCGCCAGACCCTGCGCCAAGGCATCACCCATCCGTCTGCGCGCTGTATAAATGCGCGCCGGATCAGGCACATGGCCCGACGCATGCAGGGTTTGCGCCATGTCGTCATCCGATGGCAGTCGCAGGCAAAGCGCCCGGAACGCCGGGTCAAGACCATCGTCCAGCGCCACCCGCGTCAGCGCATCAATCCAGTCCGGCCCCGGTGCGGCGCCGTCCGTCACCATGCGCGCAAGCACGTCCTTGGCCAATGCGCGACCCGCCTCCCACTTGTTGAACGGGTCGGTGTCATGGGCCAACAGAAATGCGCGGTCTTCCGAAGATACCGTGCGTTCCATCACCACCGGGGCGGAAAACCCGCGCAGGATCGAAGGCACCGGCCGGGCAGACAGCCCGTCAAACCGGAAAGACTGCCGCATTTCGGTCATTTCAAGCACCGTGGTCGGCACCACTTCGTCGCCGTTCGGATTCAACAGCCCGACCGCAATCGGCAAAACCTTTGCGCCCTTGACCGGCTGGCCCGGCGTTTCCGGATTTTCCTGTTCAAAGTGCAGCGTGTAGGTTCCGTCGCTGAAATCATCCGTCACCTTCAGACGAGGCGTTCCCGCCTCGGAATACCAGCGTTGGAACTGGGTCAGATCGCGCCCTGTCGCGTCCTGAAACACGCGCAACCAATCCTCGATCGTCGCGGCCTGCCCATCATGTCGGGTGAAATACAGGTCCAGCGCCCGGGCATAGCCATCATCCCCGACCAGTCGCTTCAGCATGCCGATCACCTCGGCACCCTTTTCATAGATCGTGGCCGTGTAGAAATTGTTGATCTCGATATAGCTTTCGGGCCGCACGGCATGGGCCAGCGGCCCCTGATCCTCGCGGAACTGACGCGCCCGCAACATCAGCACGTCCTCGATGCGCTTGACCGCATGGCTGCGCATGTCGCCGGAAAACTGCTGGTCGCGGAACACGGTCAGCCCTTCCTTCAGGCACAACTGAAACCAGTCGCGGCAAGTGATGCGGTTGCCGGTCCAGTTGTGAAAATACTCATGCGCGATGATTGCCTCGATCCGGGCAAAGTCATCGTCCGTTGCCGTCTCGGGGCTGGCCAGAACATACTTGGAATTGAAAATGTTCAATCCCTTGTTCTCCATCGCGCCCATATTGAAGTCATCGACGGCTACAATGTTGAAAACGTCCAAGTCGTATTCGCGGCCGTAAACCTGTTCATCCCAGCGCATCGACCGGATCAAACTGTCCATCGCATAGGCGCAACGCCGTTCGTCGCCCGGACGCACCCAGATGTTCAGCGCGACATCGCGCCCAGACATGGTCTTGAATGTCGCAGAATATGCGCGCAAATCGCCCGCAACCAGCGCAAACAGGTAAGCGGGCTTTGGCCAGGGATCATCCCATTCTGCCCAACCCGGCCCCTGCCCCACCAGATTGCCGTTCGACAACAGCACCGGCTGCTCCCCTTCGATGCGCACGGCGAACCGGGTCATCACATCGGGGCGATCCGGGTAAAAGGTGATCTTGCGAAACCCTTCGGCCTCGCATTGCGTGCAATACATGCCACCCGACATGTACAGCCCTTCGAGTGCGGTGTTTCCTTCGGGCGCAATCTCGACGTCGGTTTCCAGGATGAACGGTCCGTCGGGCAGATCGGCGGCGCGGACCGTCACCCCCGTCGCATCTGGCTGCGCCGACAGGTTGCGGCCATCGACCGACAGGGCAATCAGACGCAACCCTTCGCCGTCCAGCCGCAGGTCAAGGCCGGACCCGCGCGCCGGATTTGGCCGCATCTTTAACCGCGCATGTACCCGCGTTGTTTTGGGCGACAGGCGGAACGTCAAGGCCACCTGATCGATCAGGTGCGAAAACGGCTGATAATCGGCAAGGTGTATGGCGCGGGCGTCTGTCATGCGTTTGGTCCTCCTGCCCGGACAAGCTATCCCCGCCACCGCCACGCGCAAGCCCCCGCCGACAAAACGCATTTTGCGCGCAGACCGACAGGATGGACCTTTACGAATCTGCGCAGACCGCTACATCTATGTTCCATGAATGTTCTAGTTTGGTTCAAACGCGACCTGCGCCTGAATGACCATCCGGCGCTGACAAAGGCTGCCGGTTGCGGTCGGTTGCTGCCGCTCTATGTGGTCGAGCCCGAGTATTGGGCGCTGCCGGACACGTCTGCCCGGCAATGGGCGTTCACCGCAGAATGTCTGGCAGATCTGCGCCGGGATCTGGCCGGCCTTGGTGCGCCCTTGGTGGTTCGGGTGGGTGATGCGGTTCAGGTGCTGGACCGCATGTGTCGCCAGCACCGTATCGACCAGATCATCAGCCATGAAGAAACCGGGAATTTGTGGACCTTTGCCCGCGACAAGCGGGTTGCGGCCTGGGCACGGGAAGCAGGGATCGCATGGCACGAAATGCCCCAATCCGGCGTCGTCCGGCGTCTGGCCAGTCGCAATGGCTGGGCCCGCCGGCGCGATGCCTTTACCACACAGCCGCAACTGCCTACACCAGACGCCTTGCAACCGGTATCCGGGGTCGAACCGGGCGTGATCCCGACCGCACGCGCCTTGCGACTTGCCGAAGACCGGTGCCCTCATCGGCAGACCGGAGGGCGCAGTCATGCCCTTCTGGCACTTGACAGTTTCCTGACCAAACGGGGAGAGCCCTACCGCAGCGCCATGTCCTCGCCCCTGACCGGTGAGCGGGCGTGTTCACGGGTGTCGCCCTACCTCGCCCTTGGGGCGCTGTCCGGGCGCGAGGTGGAGCATGCCACCACGGCCCGGTTGGCAGAGCGTCCGGGGGGACGTTGGCCCGGGGCACTGACCAGCTTTCAAAGCCGCCTCGCCTGGCGCGATCATTTCATGCAAAAGCTGGAGGATGAGCCGCAGATTGAAGTGCGTTGCCTGCACCGCGCCGCCGAAACCCTGCGCCCGCGCGACCCCGATGCCGCGCGGCTTGCTGCGTGGAATGCGGGGGAAACCGGGCTGCCCTTTGTGGATGCCTGCATGCGCTATCTGGCGGCGACCGGATGGCTGAACTTCCGGATGCGGGCGATGGTGACCTCGGTCGCGTCGTATCATCTTTGGCTGGACTGGCGGGCAACCGGACCGGTGCTGGCGCGGCTGTTTACCGATTACGAACCGGGCATCCACTGGCCACAGGTGCAGATGCAGTCGGGCACCACCGGAATCAACACGCCGCGCATTTACAATCCGGTCAAACAGGGGGTGGACCAAGACCCGACCGGCGCTTTCACCCGCCGTTGGCTGCCGGAATTGTCCGCAGTGCCCGACGCCTATCTGCAAAGCCCGTGGAAGTGGGAAGGCGCGGGCAGTCTGCTTGGGCGGCGCTATCCCGAACCTGTGATCGATGTCATGGCGGCACAACGCGCCGCGCGCGATGCGATCTGGGGTCTGCGCAAGACCGCACCCAAGGCCGAGGTGGCCGAGATCATCGAGCGTCACGCCAGCCGTGCCGACGCGCGCTTTGTCAATGACCGCGCCCCGAAACGCCGACACAGCGCACCATCGACGCAGTTGAGCCTTGAGTTCTAAGCCATGGCAAAAATGGTGAAAAAGGGCGATCTGCCCAGCAAGCCTTGTGCCCACTGCGGGCGCCCTTTTGCGTGGCGCAAAAAGTGGGAAAAGGTCTGGGATGAGGTGCGCTTTTGCTCGGACCGGTGCAGGGCCGAGGCAAAGCGCAAGTAGACCGTCACCCGGCTTGCGCAATTGCCGCCAGTTTGTTCAGCGTTTGCTGGCCCAACTCAACCGCGCCGTAACCCACTGCCATGGCCCGCGCTGCTGCGCTTGGAAAAGTCATCTCATACCGGATGCGGGTGGCGGTTCCATCTGCGGTAAGGGTCATGACCACCTCGAAGGGTGCCTCGTCGTCTGAACCGGAATCCAGCAGGAATTCAATGATATGCGGCGCCATCCTGACATAGCGGTGGCGGTTGGGCCAGACGGTGCCGTCGGGACCGGTCATATCAAACAGCCAGTGCCCGCCTTCCCTGAGATCAATGTCATGCGTGTGGCAGGAAAAGCCATCGGGGCCGAACCAGCGCGGCAAGAGCGCAGGGTCGGTCCAGCAGAGCCAGACCTTGTTCACCGGCGCTGCGATCAGCCGCGACAGGGTGATGCTGCGGCCGGTCACAACGTCACCGCCACCGCGTCAAGCTGTGCCGCCGCCGTGCCCCATCCGTCGTGAAAGCCCATATCCTCATGCGATTTGCGCTGATCTGCGGTGCGGTGCATGGCGATGGCACGATAGCGCGTGCCGCCGCCGTCCGGTTCCATCAGGACATAGGCGGTAAAGCCAAAGCTTTCCTGCACCGGACGGTAATCGGGGCCCAGAAGATCGGTCCAGACCAGACGACGTTCTGGCACCACCTCCAGAATACAGCCATCACCCGACTCGGTGCCCATGTCGGGAATATCCATCGTCGTCGAAAAGATCCCACCGGGGCGGAGGTCGATTTTGACATCGCGCGTCACCACAGGCTTTGGCGCGAACCACTGTTCCAGCAAGGCGGGTTCGGTCCAGCAGCGCCAGACCTGTGCCGGACTGGCCTTGAGGTGACGGACCAGTTCAAGGTCGGTTGTTGGATTCAGGATCATTGTCATCCTCCAGAGTTTCAAGAAACATCTCCAACCGGTCGGTTCGCGACTCCCACTCGGCACGGGCCGATTGCAGCCAGTCGTCAACTGCATGCAACGTCGTGGGGACAGCCCGGCAAAGCCTTGTGCGGCCGTGTTTTTCCGTGCGGATCAGGCCTGCGCCTTCCAGCACCTCCAGATGCCGCAGGACCGTTGGCAGGGCGAAACCGGTCGGGGCCGCCAGCACCGAAACCGGCAGAGCAGCCTGCCCCAACCGTTCCAGCATCGCCCTGCGCGTGGGATCGCCAAGCGCGTGAAAGATCAGGGTCAGGTCTGCTTCATGCTTAGTCATAAGGCTATGTATTGCAACGTCAGTCGCCCACGGCAAGAAAAAACTTAGTCCGATCCCTAAGTTTTCAATTTTCAAGAAAATGCGACAACTGTGCTGGCAATTTTGGTCAAATAAGATGACCGCCTTCATTGCCACTTGCCCGGATAATCACTATCTGTGTGCCACAGCATACCATGGTATCCCGTCCGGCAACCGGATTCAGCAATGAGAAAACCAATGACCGACCGCATCACCATCACCGGGCTGAAGGTTGACGCCCGTCTTGTGGATTTCATCGAACACCATGCCCTTCCGGGTACCGGGATTGACAGCAGCACCTTCTGGCACGGCTTTGCCGATGCTGTGGCTGATCTGATGCCGAAAAACAGGGCCTTGTTGGCCAAGCGCGAAACCCTGCAGCGCCAGATCGACGACTGGCACAAGGCCCGTCGCGGTCAGACCATCAAGATGGACGACTATCGCGGTTTTCTGGCTGAAATCGGCTATCTGGTGCCCGAAGGCCCGGATTTCAGCATCGAAACCGCGCAAACCGACCCCGAGATCGCGCTGGTTCCCGGCCCGCAACTGGTGGTGCCGGTGATGAACGCGCGCTATGCACTGAACGCGGCCAATGCGCGCTGGGGCAGCCTGTATGATGCGCTTTACGGCACAGATGCCATGGGCGACCTGCCAACCACCAAAGGGTATGACGCGCAGCGCGGCGCCCGGGTCATCACTTGGGGCCGCGCCTTTCTGGACGATGCGGCACCCTTGGCGAACGCAGTCTGGGCCGATGCACTCGGCTTTTCTGTTGTCGGCGGTCAGTTGGCCGTGACCACTGCAAACGGTCCCGTCGGTCTGGTTGATGCGACGCGCTTTGTGGGATTCAGCGGCGACATCGCCGCCCCCGCAAGGATTGTGCTGAAGAACCACGGGCTGCACATCGTGCTGGTGATCGACTCGACCAGCCAGATCGGTGCCACCGATGCCGCCCACCTGTCAGACATCAGGCTTGAGGCCGCGTTGTCGGCCATCATGGATTGCGAAGACTCGGTCGCCGCTGTCGATGCCGAAGACAAGGTATTGGCCTATGCGAACTGGCTGGGTCTGATGAAGGGCGATCTGTCCGAAACCATCGTCAAAAACGGGAAAGCCAGCGTCCGCCGTCTGAACCCCGACCAGACCTTCACTGCCCCCGATGGTGGCAGCATAACGCTGAAATCCCGCGCGCTCTTGTTGGTGCGCAATGTCGGGCATCTGATGACCAACCCGGCCGTCCAGACCGCAGATGGGCACGAGATTGGCGAAGGTGTGATGGATGCCTTCATAACCACCCTCTGTGCGCTGCACGATCTGCAAAAGACCGATGGTGCGCGCAATTCGATTTGCGGGTCTGTCTATGTGGTGAAGCCAAAGATGCACGGTCCAGACGAGGTGGCCTTTGCCAGCGAAATCTTTGATCGGGTCGAGGCGGTGCTTGGTTTGCCGCGCTTTACCGTCAAGCTTGGCATCATGGACGAAGAACGCCGGACAAGTGCCAACCTGAAAGAATGTATTCGCGCGGCGAAAAACCGTGTGGCCTTCATCAACACCGGGTTCCTTGATCGCACCGGCGATGAGATCCACACCAGCATGGAAGCCGGCCCCATGGTGCGCAAGGGCGACATGAAGGGCGAAAGCTGGATCAAGGCCTATGAGGATCGCAATGTCGATATCGGTCTGGCCTGCGGTTTGCGCGGCAAGGCACAGATCGGCAAAGGCATGTGGGCCGCGCCCGACCTGATGGGGGACATGCTGGCGCAAAAGGCCGCCCATCCGCAGGCGGGCGCGAATTGCGCCTGGGTGCCGTCGCCCACGGCCGCGACCCTGCACGCGACGCATTACCACCGCGTCGATGTGCTGGCGCGGCAGGACGAGATTGCCAAGGGCGGTGCGCGCGCCACGCTGGCGGCCCTTTTGACCATCCCGGTGGCGCACGGCACCAACTGGTCGGAAGATGAAATCCGGCAAGAGGTCGAAAACAACGCCCAGGGCATCCTTGGCTATGTCGTGCGCTGGATCGATCAGGGCGTCGGCTGTTCCAAGGTGCCGGACATTCACGATGTCGGCCTGATGGAAGACCGCGCAACCTGTCGGATTTCCTCGCAGGCCCTTGCGAACTGGCTGCATCATGGCGTCGTCAGCACCGATCAGGTCATGGCCGCGATGCAGAAGATGGCAACCGTGGTGGACCGACAGAACGCAAGTGACCCCGCCTATCAGCCAATGGCCCCGCAGTTTGACGGGGTGGCCTTCCGTGCCGCCTGTGATCTGGTATTCAAGGGACGCGAACAGCCTTCGGGCTATACCGAACCGGTGCTGCATGCCCGGCGGCTGGAAAAGAAAGCAGGGGTAAAATGACGATCACCATCAAGAAGGCCCGCACCATCATCAAGACTGCACTGGCCAAGGGGCGCGAAGCCGACATGAAGCCGTTGTCCATCGTCGTGGTGGACGCAGGCGGGCACACCATCGCTTTCGAGCGCGAGGATGGCGCGGCCCCCGGTCGCTATGCGCTGGCCCATGGCAAGGCCAATGCCTGCGTGATGATGGGCCTGCCCGGCAGCGCGATTTTCGCCCGCGCAGAGTCCCAGGCGTATTTCGTGCAAGCGATGAACGGCATCTATGGCGGCGATTTTGTCCCCGTCAAAGGCGGTGTTCTGGTGCGCGATGCCAAGGGCACCGTTTTGGGTGCGGTCGGCGTGACCGGTGACACATCGGACAATGACGCGGCGGTGGCCAGCGCCGGGATCGCTGCGGCGGGCTTTGTCGCAGAAAGCTGATACCCTAGCTGCAACGTCTTGATGAAAGGCGCGCGCCGATGATCGTTATCGGCGCGCAGATCGCCGAAGTGCCGCGCGATCAGCCCAGATCCAGCGCGATGGCATGCACCCTTGTGTTCAGATCACCCAAGGCTGCATGCACCGCCCGGTGACGGGCGACACGGGTCATCGGTGACAGTCTGTCTGACCGGATCACGACACGAAAGTGGCTTTCGCCAGTCCCGTCATCGCCGGAATGTCCGGCATGCTTATGGCTTTCATTCACAATCTCGATGTGGCTGGGGTTGAAGGCGGCCACAAGACACCGCTCCATTTCATCCTTCACGCTCATTTTTGTCGTCTCCCCCTTCAATCTGCCGCCCAAACCCCTAAACTGTACCGCCCGAGTCGGAAAGACAAA
>JBKBWK010000007.1:10497-98209 GCA_046313895.1 Paracoccaceae bacterium | reverse complement strand
TTTCGAGGCTGAGATCGGCCACAAGCTCCTTCAGTGCCAAAGCCCGGCGCGCAGATCCTTCACCTCGCCTGCATTCGACTCGCGGGCCGTATCACCAGCCAGCCGCTTCTTGCCGGCCTTGAGGAATTCCTTCAACCAGCTGTAATACAGGCTTGGGGCGATTTTTTTGCGGCACCGCTCGGCAAGGCTGTCTTTGCCACGCAGACCGGACAACACGATCCGGATCTTCTCCTCAGACGAATGCAACTTGCGCGTCGCTCGCCGGATATCCTTCACAACCTGCTCGGCAGGGGCCTTCATCGTCACGGGTTTCGCTGGCGCGGTCCTTTGGTTCTTCATCATCTTCAACTCCCACTGGGGTAAAGACGAGCCGCAAACCCTCCTTTACGCAATCACGCCAAACTGTCCCATGGGCGCTGATGGCGGACAGGCCTGGGCAGGCAAAACGCTTCATATGACGATACCGCTTACAGCAGTCGTGCGGCATCAATGTTTCTGTGGCGTTGTCCGGCAGTTGGTGGCCCCGTCTTCTTGCCGCCGTTGACCGGATTGTACTGCGAAACAGGGAAAAACCCCGACTAGCTGGCGTCTGAATGTCACAATTCAGAGCAACAAACGCCGCTCAACGCGCCGTGTGCCGGATTTTAAGGCAATGCTACACCTTGGACAGCGATCCGCTGAGAATCCGGTTCTCGGCGTCGCGCAGCGCCTGGCGCGCGGGCTTGCCGTGAAAGACGGCATCATGGACCTCGGTTCCCAGGATCGCCTCGATCAGGCTGAACTCGGGGATCGGCGGCCTTGCCCAGGTGACAAGTTCGTTTCTGCGGGCCAGTTGATCCACCATGCTGACGATGGGCGATGAGGCCAGCGCCTCGGGGTCGGCGCAGACGGAAAAGCGGGGCGCGACGGGGAAGCCGTTCTTCACATGCGCCTTCATCGCCTCGGGTGACACCATCCAGGCGAGCGCATTCATGATCTGGCGCTGCCGGGCCGGCGGGACGCGCGCCGGTATGGTCATCAGAAAGCCCCCCACCGGCGCCGCGATCTGGCGTAGCCGGCGGGACGGCGGCGGCAGATAGGCAACGCGGCGGGCCACCTGAGAGCTGAGCTCGTGTTCGAACCGGGCGGCGCGCATCGTCCAGCAATAGGCCAGCCCAACCTGCCCATACATGAAGTAGTTCAGTCCGCGTTCCCAATCGACCTCGGCGATGTCGGGGGGCGAAACCTCGGCCAGTTGCTTCATGTATTCGATCACATCAACCGAATCGTCGGTGTTGATCTGAAGCTTCAGCTTCTCAAACCGGTCGTAGGACCAGCTTTCCCGATTGTGCATCGGGATGTCGATGATGGTCTTCTGGCAGGCGGCCAGAAAGAACATGAAGGAATTGGCAATGGGCATGCCGCGCTGACCGTTCCAGGCAATGCCGTAGAAGTCGTTCGCCGGGCGGTGCAGCGCGCGCGCCGCTGCGATGGTTTCATCGAAAGTGCGGGGATGGGTCAGGCCGCGATCCTCAAAGAGGTCGCGGCGGGCGGCCAGAATCTCGATCGTGCAATACAGCGGAATGCCGTACTGGGTGCCCTTCCAGTTTCCGGTGCCCCAGACCGACGGATGAAAATCCAGCGGGTTGATGGCCGCATCGTTCAGCAACTCGTCCAGCGGGGCCAGACAGCCCTTTTCGGCAAACTCGCCAAGCCAGGGCATGTTGAGCGCCACGACATCATGCTCTGGTGTCGGCGCGGCAAAGGCCTTGTGGGCATTGGTGTACAGGTCGGGCAGGCGGTGCAGCTGGAAACTGCTTTTGCGGCTCAGGTCATTGCGGAAATCGGACCACATGTTCCGCATGGCGGAAAAGTAATTGTCGTCGTTCAGCAGGAAGCGGATATCGCCCGGCACCTTGACCGCAATATCGTCGCCCCGCACCGGCGAGATAATCTGCGCGGCAAAGTAGCTGCCGCCAAAGTAGTATTCGCTCGCCTCTGTTCCCTTGCGCAGGCCGAAGGTCTTGGCCAGATGGCCCTTCACATGGGTGGCATAGTCCATGAAGCTGTGCAGCAGGGCATCGGTCGGTTCCAGAAAGTGGGTTTTCAGCCCACCACCGCGCGGCACCTGACGGATCTGATTGTCACCGATCATCTTGGTGATCATCCGGTTGCCGGTGCTGTAGGGCACGCCGGCCAGCGTCACCAACCCGGACTTGTCGATGGGGCGGCGGTGCAGATGTGCGTCCACCAGTTCCAGCACGATGTTCCAGAACACGTCTTTCGCGGCACCGGGCATGTCACTGTCGAACGGCGCGCGCAGTTTGCGCAGGAAATCGACGATGCGCGACAGTTCGTGACTGGTCAGTTCGGACGCCACCGGGCTGGCGTTCGCAGAGGCAGGGGCAATCGACGGGGTCGCCTGTTGCACGGTGGTGATCCTATTGGGCAGTGATATCCGACTGCCATTTCACCAAAGCGAAGAAATCCTGATCGCGCAATCCCGAATTGGCGGCGGCCCGATAGAGTTCGAGGATCAGGCCGGTGGTCATCAGCGGCACGTCATTGGCGCGACCGGCATCGCTGATCAGGCCGAAATCCTTGATCATCTGCTGCACAGTAAAGGCGGGCGTGTAATCCGCCGACACGACGGCATCGGATTTGTACTTCAACAGGGGAGAGGCGACCGCGCTTTCGCAGATCACCTCCATCATGCTGCTGCGGCTGAGGCCGCCGCTGGCACCAAGGGCAAGCGCCTCGGCCAGAATGGCCGACGTGGCACCAACCAGGGTGTTGATGACCAGCTTCATGTAACGGGCCTCTTCGCCCGGTCCAAGGTAGAACTGCCGCGTCGACAGCAGTTTGATCAGGGGCAGGACGGTGGCCCAGGCCTGTTCGTCGCCCGAGGCGAGAATCGTCAGCGCGGCCTTTTCTGCAAGGGCCGTGCTGCCCGAAAGAGGGGCGCGCAGGTAGGCGATTCCCGCGGCCTGAAGGGCTGTGGCGATCTCGACCGAGCATTCGGGGGAAACCGTGCTCATCTCGACGAAAATCGCGCCGTGCGCCATCTGGTGCGCGAGTCCGGGCTTGCCGTCGGACCCAAGAACTACGTCGCGCAGCACAGCGTCATTTGGCAGCGTCGCAAAGACGATGGCATTGTGCCGGTGCATGTCGAGGTTGGCCGCAGCTGTGGCCCCGGCGCGGGTCAGGTCTGCGGTCACACGGGCGTCCGGTTCTGTCACCGCGACCTTTGATCCGGCGGCCAGAAGGTTGCGGATCATGGGCGCACCCATCTTTCCAGCGCCAATCCATCCAATAGTCGGATTGCCAGAATCCGTCTGCGCCGCACCTGCCACATTCGCTTGCATGCTGAAATCCATCCCTCGCTCCGCGGTCGACCATAAATCGCCAAAGTGGTGGCGGTTGGAATAATTTATTCGGATCGGCTAAATTTGCGCATTTCACTCAGACTGGATTTGCTAACCATTGAACCGGGAGTGAGTCTTCGTCCACCTGGCGGTTTGGTGCGGTTGTCGGTGCAGAGCATGCTTTGCGCGGGGCGCTGGCTGCATCTGGGGGCGAAGCGATATGCCGCAATCTCGTTGCGGGTCTGAGGGAGGATGCAGGAATGAGAGCTGTCCGGTTTCACGGGGCAAAGGATATTCGGGTCGAGGATGTGGCCGAGCCTTCGGGACGTCTGGCGCCCGATGATGTGCTGATCGCGCCTGCCGTGACGGGGATTTGCGGCACGGACCTGCATGAATACATCGCAGGGCCGATCGTGACGCCGACAGAGCCGCATATCTACACCGGGGCGACCAACCCACAAATTCTGGGGCATGAGTTTTCCGCCCGCGTTCTGGCGGTTGGCGATGCCGTCAGCCATGTGAAGGCGGGGGATCGCATCTCGATCCAGCCGCTTCTGTCGCCGCGCAATGACTATTACGGCAAGCGGGGACTGTATCACCTGTCGCCGTCGATGGGCTGCGTAGGGCTCAGCTGGGCCTGGGGTGGGATGGCTGAAAAGGCAGTGATCAAGGATTACAACGCGCAGCCTGTGCCGGACGGCATCACCGACGATCAAGCCGCGATGATCGAACCTGCGGCGGTGGCGCTGTACGGCGTGGACCGGGGCGGCATCACGGCGGGATCAACGGTGCTGGTGTCGGGTGCCGGGCCGATTGGCGCGCTGACCATCCTTGCGGCCAAGGCGGCGGGGGCATCGACCATCATCGTGTCCGAACCAAACCCGAACCGCCGGCGCATCATCGCCGATATCGCGCCCTATGCCCATATCGTGGACCCGCGCGACGGCACGCTGGCGCAGGTTGTGGGCGACCTGACCGAAGAGGGCGTGGGCGTTGATGTGGCGCTGGAATGCGTCGGGCTGGAGGCGTCGCTGAATGCCTGTGTGCAGGCCGTGCGGCGGCAGGGCAAGGTGGTGCAGGTGGGCCTGCACATGAAGCCCGCCAGCATTGACGCGATGCTGTGGGCGCTGAAGGACATCTCGGTCGAGGCGACATGGTGCTACCCGACGCAAATCTGGCCGCGCATCGCCCGGATGATCGCGGCGGGCACCTTCCCGGTGGAAAAGGTGATCACCGCCCGTATCGACGCGAAGGACGTGGTGGCCAAGGGGTTCGAGGCGCTTCTGAACCCCACAGGCGAACACCTGAAGATTCTGGTCACGACCTGACCTTTGACCAACAAACAGAAAGACAAGAACAATGGCTGAAAACAACGTCGCTCTTATCGTCGGGGCCACGGGGCTGTCTGGCAGCTATGCCGGCACTCTGTTGAAAGAAAAGGGCTGGACGGTTGTGACCCTGTCCCGCGGCGCGGCCGATCTGGCGTTCTCGGACCGGCACATTGCGGCCGACCTGCAGGACGCGGCAGCGACGGCTGCGGCGTTGCAGGCGGCGGGCGATGTCACGCACGTGTTCTTCTGCACATGGTCGCGGCAGGCCAATGAAGCCGAGAACGTCCGCGTCAACGCGTTGATGATCCGCAATCTGTTCGACGGGCTGACCGATGCGCCGATCCGTCATGCCGCATTGGTGACGGGGCTGAAGCACTACCTTGGCTCGTTCGACGACTATGCCAAGGTCAAGCCCTACACGCCTTTCCTTGAATCCAGTCCCCGCCTGCCCGGCCTGAATTTCTACTACGCGCAGGAAGACGTGCTGTTCGAAATGGCGCAAAAGCGCGGCTTCACCTGGTCGGTGCACCGCCCGCATACCATGATCGGCTTTGTCATCGGCAATGCGATGAACATGGCCGTAACGCTGGCCGTCTATGCCAGCATCTGCAAACACACTGGGCGACCCTTCGTCTATCCGGGCTCGACCGAACAGTTGAACGCCGTAACTGACGTGACCGATGCGCGGTTGCTGGCCAAGCAACTCCTGTGGGCCGCGACAACGCCCGAGGCGGCAAATACGCCCTTCAACACCTCGAATGGCGACGTTTTCCGCTGGACCTGGCTGTGGCAGCAGATCGCCGACTACTTCGGCATTGAAGCCGCGCCCTATCCTGGCCAACCGACCCCGCTGGAAGGCCAGATGGCCGATGCGCAGGCGGTGTGGTCCGAGATCGTGGCCAAGCACGGCTTGCAGGACATTCCGGTCGGCAAGCTGGCCTCGTGGTGGCACAGCGACGCCGATCTTGGCCGCACGCTGGAATGTTTCACCGACATGACCAACAGCCGCACCCTGGGCTTTGACGCCTATCAATCCACCCGCAGCAGCTTCACCGACGTGTTCGACGAGTTGCGCGCCCGCCGCATCATCCCGGCCTGAGGAGACAGCCATGCACTATGTCGTTCACTGCCTGGACCATGACGGCGCTGTTGAAAAGCGCCTTGCCAATTACGATGCGCACAAGGCCTATCTGGCTGCCGCAACGGTGAAAACCGTCATCTCGGGGCCACTGCTGGCCGATGATGAAGCAACGATGATCGGTTCGTGCTTCGTGCTGGAGGCAAGCAGCCTGGCCGAGGTTCAGGCGTTCAACAGCAACGATCCCTTCGCCAAGGTGGGCTTGTGGAAAACCGTCTCGATCCGCCCGTTCTCCAAGCGCGTGGACAACCGCTGATGTCGGGGCCAGTCAAGATCGCCCTCGTGGGCATGGGCTGGTGGGGGCAGAAGATGCTGTCCGTCCTGCAATCGGCGCCCGATGACATTCAGGTGGTGCGTGCGGTGGAGCCGAACATCGAAGCCGTGCGCCAGTTGTGCGAAGGCAAGGGCATCGCGCTGTCGGCGCACTATGCCGATGCGCTGAGCGACCCGGCAGTCGAGGCGGTGGTGCTGGCGACGCCACATTCGCTGCACACCGACCAGATCGCGGCGGCTGTGGCGGCGGGAAAGCATATTTTCTGCGAAAAGCCGCTGGCCCTGACCAAGGCCGAGGCCGAGCGTTCGGTTGCCCTGTGCCGCGCGGCGGGGCTGGTGCTGGGCATGGGGCATGAGCGGCGGTTCGAACCACCCGTGGCCGAAATGCTGGCGATGGCTGATGCCGGCACGCTGGGACGCATCCACCAGATCGAGGCGAATTTCAGCCACGACAAGTTCCTGACGCTGGCGCGCGACAACTGGCGGCTGAAGGCCGATCAGGCCCCGGCAGGGGGCATGACGGCGACGGGGATCCACCTGCTGGACCTGTCGGTGCGGCTTCTGGGGGCGGCGGAAAGTGTCCTGTGCATCTGCGAGCAACTGTCGTCGGACCTGCCGCAGGGCGACACGGTGGCTGCCTTCGTCAAGTTCAAGGGGGGTGGCACGTCCTATGTCTCGGCCTCTCTCGCCAACCCGTTCATCTCGCGCTTTGCGGTGTTCGGGTCGAAAGGTTGGATCGACATCCGCGACAAGGCGCATGTCGAGGCCCCGGATGGCTGGATCGTCACCTCGGCCATGGCCGGCGGACCGATCATCACCCGCGAGGTCGGCAAGGCCGAACCGGTGAAGGACAATCTGGTGGCGTTTGCCCGGGCCGTGCGCGGTGCGGATTATCCGATCACCGCCGACCATCTGGTGAACAACATCGCCCTCTTGGAGGCGGTCTTTGCCTCGGCCAAAAGCGGCCGCATCGAAACCGTGGCCTGACCGGCCAATCTGACGGAGACGCAAAATGAAAGCCCTGATTTTCGATCAACCGAACAAGCCCGTCGTCACCGACATCCAGATGCCAAGCATTGGCGACAATGAGGTGATGGTCCGCTCGCGCCGCGTGGGGATCTGCCATTCGGACTATGAGCTGCTGTCGGGCAACTACATCATCCCGATTTCCTACCCCGTCACACCCGGCCACGAATGGGTGGGCGAGGTGGTCGAGGTCGGCCGCAACGTCAAAGGCTTGCAGCGTGGCGACCGGGTGGTGGGCGAGTGTGTGATCCGCACGCCCGAGCGTATTCACCATTTCGGCTTTTCGATGGACGGGGCCAACCGCGAATTCTTTGCGGCGCGGCCCGAATGGCTGCACAAGCTGCCCGATGGGGTGGATGATGCCAAGGGCGCGCTGATCGAACCCTTCACCTGCGGCTACTACGCGGTCTTGCGGCATGGCGGGGTGGATGCTTCGCAGACGGTCGTGGTTTCGGGCGGCGGGACCATCGGCCTTGTCTCGGCGGCGGCGGCGATCGGCATGGGAGCGCGGGTGATCGTGGTCGATCCGGTGCCGCTGCGGCGCGAGATCGCGATGAAGCTGGGTGCCGTGGGCACTGTGGACCCGTTGGACGGCAACCCCGTCGAGGCGGTGACCGAGATGACCAAGGGCGGCGCCGATCTGGTGGTCGAGGCGGCAGGGCATCCGTCTTCGCTGGCCAATGTGTTCGATTACGCCCGGCCCGAGGGGTTCGTGTCTATGGTGGGCATCAGCATCGGGCAGAAAATTCCGGTCGAACTGGGCAAGATCCAGATCAAAGACCTGACCGTGCGCGGCTGCATCGGGTCACCCGGTGTCTGGCCCGCTGCAATCCGGTTTCTGGAGCGCACGGGGATCGACCTGTCGCCGATCCAGACCCACAGCTTTGCGCTGGACGATGCGATCACGGCCTTTGACCTGGGCCGCGACCCGACGAAGGCGGTGAAGATCACGCTGGAAATCGCCTGATCGGTCAGCGCGCAAAGGGGGGGCGGAACATGGCACAGTATCAACAGACAGCGGGTCAGGATGGCCTTGCCCTTGATCTGCGGTCGCTGAAACCTGCGCGCGGGTTTGTGACGGTCGTGATCTCGACGCTGGCCTTGATCGTGGTCTGCGCGATCTTTGCCCCTTCGGCGATTTCGGCGGGCGGTCTTGCGGGCAGCCTGCCATTCGCCGCGATCATCGCGATTGTCGGCCTTGGGCAGATGCTGGTCGTGCAGCAGGGTGGGTTTGACCTTTCGCTGGCCGGGGGGGTGTCGCTTGCCGTGGTCATCACCACGCATATGTCGAACGGCAGCGACGCACTGTTGCTGTCCTCCATCGGTTTTGCGTTTGTGTGCGCTGTGGTGGCGGGTCTGGCGAATGGCATCCTTGTCGGCGTGCTGCGGCTGAACGCCATCGTGGCGACCATCGGGATGAACGCGCTTCTGTACGGCGCGGTGTTTGCAGTCTCGGGCGGGGTTCCGCGGATCACTACGCCGCTGATGGCGAAGATCGCGGGCAGCAAGACGCTGGGTATTCCGAACTCGGTCCTCTTTGCGCTGCTCATCATGCTGCTGGTCAGTTTCGTGCTGAAGAAAACCATCGCCGGCCGCCGGTTCGAAGCCATCGGTGCCAACCCGGCTGCGGCCCATGCCGCCGGCCTGAAGGTGCGGACGTATCAGGCGATGGCCTATGTCTTTGCCCAGTTGCACTACTGCGTCGCGGGCGTCCTGATTTCCGGCATCACCCGGGAACCGACCGCCTTTCAGGGTGACAGCCTGCTGTTGCCATCGGTGGCGGTGGTGGTGCTGGCGGGAACGTCCCTGCTGGGCGGGCGTGGATTTCCCATCTCGACCGTGATCGCCGCATTTTTCCTGAACCAGCTCAGCCAGTTCGCGCTGGCGGTCGGTGTGCCCTTCTCGGCGCAGACAATCATTCAGGCCTTGGCGTTGGTCTTCGGGATCGGCGTCTACTCACTGCGCTGGAAACAGGCAGCAACCAAACGTGCACTAAAGTCCAAAACGGAGGAAACGGACAATGAAGCTTAAGGCAAAGATGACAACTGCCGCCGGTGCGGTGGCTACTCTGACGATGGCACTTGCGGCATCGACAGCACTGGCACAGACTCCTTCCTGGTGCGGGCCGAACGAGGCATCACTGGCGCTGCTGGATGGATTTGGCGGCAACAGCTGGCGTCTGGTCACCACGGCATCGGGTGCAGAAGAGGCCGCCAAGTGCCCCAGCATCACCCAGTATGAATATGCCGACGGTCAGGGCGACACCCAAAAGGCCATTTCGGACATCAACTCGATGGCTGCACGCGGGATCAAGGCGATGGTGGTGTTTGGTGATGCCGGCCCCGCCGTGCTGCCGGCGCTGACCAACGCGCACCGCGCCGGCACCATCGTCGTGCCCTACCGGGTGAACGTGGGCGGCGAAGCCGGCACCAACTATGCCAAGTTCATCGGCTCGTCCTTCTTCGAGGACGGCGTGAGCTGGGGTAACTGGATCAAGGAAATTCTGCCCGAAGGCGGCAACCTTCTGTTCCTCAGCGGCCCGGCCGGCAACAGCCAGGGTATTGACGAACTGGCCGGTATGAAATCGGTGCTGGACGACAAGTATGTTTTCATCAACCCCGAGCCCTTTGCCGTCACCAACTGGGATCCGTCGCTGACCCAGCAGGTTCTGTCGGCCGAGATCGCCAAGAACGACAAGATCGACGTGATCGTGTCTGACTTCGGCCCGTCGCTGGTGGGCGCGCTGCCGGTGTTCGCCGAGTTCAAGCGGTCGATCCCGGCCTTGGCCACGTCGGACGGCAACTCGCTGTCCTGCTTCTATGAGCAGAACAAGGACGCCAACCCGGACTTCAAACTGTTCACCGTCGCCACGGGCAACGACAACGTCCGTCTGGCCGTGCAGTGGGCCGTCGCCTTGGCCACCGGCGGCACGCCGCCCACGGACGAGATCTTCAAGGCTCCGGTCTATGAGAACTCGGTTTCCGGCACGCCGAATCCCGTGACCTGCCGCCCCGATCTGCCCGGCTCGATCTATCTGTCGGCAGAGATGGCGGATGATGCGCAGGCGAAAGCTGTCGGTCAGTGATCAAGGCTGCGGCCCCGGGCAGATGTCCGGGGCCGCGCCCCCCTTTCGAACACCCGCAGGGATGGCAGGACGTGATATGCCCAAGGTCGCAACGTTGAAACTGGTGGAAACGGAACCGTTGAACAGCGCGCCTGAGGCCGCTCCGACAATCCGGCTGTCCAATATCACGAAGCTGTTTTCCGGCGTCGTGGCGCTGTCTGACGTGTCGGTCGAAATTCTCCCCGGCGAGGTTCATGCCATTCTGGGCGAAAACGGCGCGGGCAAGTCCACGCTGATGAACATCATTTCGGGCGTCTTGCAGCCCAACAGCGGCGTGATCGAATTCAACGGCGAAGTCATCTCGCCCATGACGCCGGAACGCGCTGCTGACCTGGGCGTGTCGATTTCCTATCAGCATCCTGCCGTGCTGGATGACCTCTCGGTGCTGGAAAACATGCGCGTGGCCCTGCCGGACCGCGTTTTCGCCACCGGCAACCCCGCCGAGATTGCCCGCACCATGCTGGATGATGTGGGTCTTCATGTGCCGCTGAATGCGCGGGCCGACAGCCTGACCGTGGCGCAAAAGCACCTGTTGGAAATTGCCAAGGCGCTTGCCACCCGGCCCCCGGTTCTGATCCTGGACGAGCCGACGGCGGCGCTGGACCAGGACGCGACCGAAATGCTGTTCGCCCGCATCCGCAGCGTTGTGGCGCAGGGCACGGCGGTCATCTACATCACCCACCGCCTGGCCGAACTGCGCCAGATCGCCCACCGGGTGACGGTGCTGCGCGACGGCCAATATGCCGGTGGCGCGTTGGTGCGCGATGTCACCGACGACGATCTTCTGGCCATGATCGTCGGGCGCAGCCTGGCATCGGCTTTTCCGCCGAAATCGCAGGATGCGGACCCGGAAATCAACTTCACCGTCACGGGCTTGACGGGCCGCAAGTTCCACGACGTCAGCTTTGCCATCGGGCGCGGCCAGATCATCGGCATCGCCGGGGTCGAGGGCAACGGCCAGTCGGGCGTGATGCGCGCCCTTGCCGGGCTGGAGACATGGAAGGGCGAAGTGCGCCTGAAAGACACCGCGCTTTCAGCGGCCGAGGTGAAGGCGAAATCCGCTTACATGCCGTCGGACCGCCACGAGGAAGGCATCATCGCCGACCTGACGGTGCGGGAAAATGCAACCTTCTCGGCACTGGATCAGTTCAGCAACATGGGCATCCTCAGCCGTCGCAAGGAACTTGGCGAGGTGGGCCGCGTGTTCGGCTCGCTTTCGGTCAAGACGCCGGGGCTGGACGCGGGCATCCTGTCGCTGTCGGGCGGCAACCAGCAGAAGGTGGTGATGGCGCGGGCTCTGATGTCGCGCCCCGGTTTCATTCTGGCGGATGAGCCGACGCAAGGCGTGGATGTGGGCGCGCGGTTCGAGATTTACCGCATCCTGCGCGAGGTGTCGCAGTCCGGCACCCCCGTCATCGTGAATTCGTCCGACGCGGCAGAGCTGGAGGGGCTGTGCGACGTGGTGATCGTCATGTCGCGGGGGCGGATCGCCGAAACCCTGCGCGGCGACGATGTCACCGAAGGCCGTATCGTCGCGGCCGCCGTCAAGGCGCAGTCCCATATTGCGGGCGTGGGTGAGGCTTCCCGCGCCGCGCAATCGGCCAGCAGCGGCCTGCGCCAGTTTATCCAGAGCGACAATGCCACGGTCGTGCCGCTGGCGGTCGTGGTGGTGATGCTGGGGCTGTATGTCTTTGGGCAGAACTCGAATTACCTTTCCGCCTTCAACATCTCGAACATCCTTCTTCTGGCGACGGCGCTTGGGTTCATTGCCCTTGGCCAGACCGTTGCTCTGCTGATGGGCGGGATCGATCTTTCCGTGGGGCCGCTGGCCGGGTTTCTGGTGGTTGTGGCGTCGTTCTTCATCAATGACGGGCAATCGCCGCAGACCATAGCGCTTGGTTTTGCGCTGATGTTTCTGGCGGCACTTGTGGTGGGCACGATCAACGGCTGCCTGATCCGCTTTGCCAATTTCACCCCGATTGCGGCGACACTGGCGATGTATATCGGGTTGCAGGGCCTGAGCTTTGTTCTGCGGGACGGGCCGGGCGGCTATATCAATTTTGCCGTGATGGACACGATCGGCTGGAAGTTGGGCCCGCTGCCGGTGGCCTTTCTGGTGCTGGTCGTCGTGGCACTGGTGGCAGAATATGTGCTGCGCAGGCGCCGTCTTGGCTGGCAGTTCCGCGCCGTGGGGTCGCATGAGGAATCCGCGCGCCGGATGGGCATCCGCGTCAACCTGGTGATTATCGGGGGCTATATCGCGGTATCGCTGTTCACAGCACTGGGGGCGGTCATGCTGATGGTGCAGATTGGCGTGGGCGATCCGGCGCAGGGCGTGAACTACACGCTTGCCAGCATTACAGCGGTGGTTCTGGGCGGCACCAGCCTGCGCGGCGGACGGGGCACCTTCATCGGGACTTTGATGGGAGCGGTCCTGCTGACCGAGGTGCTGAATGCGGTATCCTTTCTTGGCCTGTCGCAGATGTATCAATACTTCTTTCAGGGCGCGCTGATCCTGGCTGCCGCATTGATCTATTCGACGGCGCGCCGTCAGGCGGGTAGCTGATGATGAGGGATGCATTCACCTATCAATCGTCGCCTCTTCGGGTGCGGTTCGGGGCGGGCGCGTTGCGCCAGGTCAGCGACGAGATTGCGGCCATCGGTGGCACCCGTGCCCTGATTCTTGCGACGCCGTTCCAGAAAGTCGATGCAGACGGGCTTGCCACCCGGATCGGTGTCAGGGCGGCGGGTGTCTTTGCCGAAGCGCGGATGCACACCCCGGTCGAGACAACCGCCCGGGCGCTGCAGGCCTACGCCGACAGCGGGGCGGATTGCATTGTATCCTATGGCGGCGGTTCAACCATCGGCTTGGGCAAGGCGATTGCCTGGCGCAACGACGCGCCGCATCTGGTGGTGGCCACCACCTATGCCGGATCGGAAGTGACCGACATTCTGGGCGAGACGGAAGCCCGGGTGAAAACCACCCGCCGCGATCCGCGCATCCGGCCCGAAGCGGTGATCTACGACCCTGAACTGACGCTTGGCCTGCCCGTGGCGATGAGTGTGGCCAGCGGCCTGAACGCCATGGCCCACGCGGTCGAGGGGCTTTATGCCACCGACGCCAATCCGGTGACCTCGATGATGGCGGTTGAGGGGATTGCCGCCCTGCAACGCGCGCTGCCCGCCATCTGCCGCAACCCGGCCGATCTGGGCGCGCGCAGCGACGCGCTTTATGGGTCGTGGCTGTGTGGCACGGTGCTGGGCGCGGTTGCCATGGCGCTGCATCACAAGCTTTGTCATACGCTGGGGGGCACGCTTGATCTGCCCCACGCCGAAACGCACGCAATTCTTTTGCCGCATACGGTGGCCTTCAACGCCGTCGCGGCGGCCAAGGCGCTGGAGCCTGCCGCGCGGCTTTTCGGTGGTGATCTGGGTGGCGGGCTTTACGATCTGGCCAGATCGCTGGGCGCGCCAATGGCATTGCGCGATTTCGGGGTCAACCGAGGCGATCTGGCTAATATCGCTGATCTGGCCATCAAGAACCCCTACGCAAACCCGCGCGAGGTGACGCGGGACGGCATTCTTGCGCTGCTCGAGGCTGCCTGGGCGGGCAGCCGGCCCACGCCGATCTGAGCAGCGCCGATCTGATCTGAAAGGACAACACCATGACCGCAAAAGCCGCCATTGATTATTTCACCGAAAGCCATTCGGTCGAGGCCGTAAATGGACGGATGGGCAAGGCCACCGATCCGCGCCTTGCGCATGTGATGTCGCGGCTGGTCACGCATCTGCATGCCTTCATCAAGGATGTCGAACTGACGCAAGATGAATGGGCGACGGCCATCGACTTCCTGACCCGCACCGGCCAGATCTGCGATGGCAACCGGCAGGAATACATCCTGTTGTCGGATGTGCTGGGCGTGTCGATGCTGGTGGATGCGATCAACAACCGCCGCCCGACAGGGGCTACGGAAAACACCGTGCTGGGACCGTTCCATGTGGACGGTGTGCCGGAATACCCGATGGGGGCCAACATCTCGCAGGATGGCGGCCGGGAAACCTGTCTGTTTCAGGGCATGGTGACGAACCTTGACGGCACCCCGCTGGAGGGCGTGCGGATCGACGTCTGGTCCGACAATGAGGACGGCTTTTACGACGTTCAGCAGCCGGGCGTGCAGCCACGCCACAACAACCGGGGTGTGTTTGTCACCGGGCCTGACGGGCGTTACTGGTTCAAGGGGATCAAGCCGGTGTCCTATCCGATTCCCGATGATGGCCCGGTGGGGCAGATGCTGGGCCACCTTGGTCGCCACCCCTACCGTCCCGCGCATATGCATTTCATCGTCAGCCGCGAGGGCTTTGAAACCGTGGTCACCCATACCTTTGTGGCGGGCGATGACTATCTCCAATCGGATGCGGTCTTTGGGGTAAAGCAATCGCTGATAGCACCCTTCGAGCCTGTGGCGGGGGGCGATACGAAATGGCGCTCGACCTTTGATTTCGTTCTGAACAAGGCTGCAGCATGACGCCGGATCGCAAAAGTCCCCGCATCGCCTTTCTTGGAACCGGGGCGCAGGGGGCCTCCATCGCCGCCGATTTCGCGTTGGCGGGGCTGGATGTCACTTTCATCGACCAATGGCCCGCGCATATCGAGGCGATCCGCGCGGATGGCATCACGGTCAACTTTCCGACACGGCAGATCAACGCCAGCGTCCCCGCCCTGCATCTTTGCGAAGTGGCGGAGATCAGGCAGCCCTTCGATCTGATCTTTCTGGTGGTCAAGGCCTATGACACCACCTGGGCCACGCAGTTGATCAAACCGGTTCTGGCCGAGGATGGCTTTGTGATCGGCTTGCAAAACGGCATGACGCACGAGGATATCGCCGCCGTCGTTGGTCGGCACCGCACCATCGGCGCGGTGATCGAGATTGCGTCGAACATGTGGGTGCCGGGTGTCACCAACCGCCAGAACGACCACGACGAATCTTGGTTTGCCATGGGCGCGCTGGACCCCGGGCAACAGCACCGGGTCGAGGCCGTGGCCGACCTTCTGCGCCATTCCGGTCGGGTCGAGGTGACGGATGACATCCGGTCCGCGAAATGGATGAAACTGGTGGTCAATGCCGCCGAACTGATCCCCTCGGCGATTATCGACACCGCGCTGAACGATGCCGCCCGCGCGCCGGGCATGCTCGCGGTCATGCGCGAGGCCGGGTATGAGGCGATGCAGGCGGCACTGGCCGATGGTGCGACGATCATGCCGATCATCGGGATGCCGCCCAGCATGAGCAACGACCCCGAACGCTATGTCGATGAAATCTTTGACGAGGTGCTACGGACCTTCTCGCGTGAGGATACGTTGACCACATCCTTGCAGGATTGGCGCAAGGGCCGCCGCGCCGAGGTGGAAGAGGTGAACGGCTGGGTGGTGCAAACCCTGCGCGCCCATGGCCGCACGGCGCCGGTAAATCAGCGCGTGGTCGAGATTGCCCTTCAGATCGAGGCGGGCAAGCTGAGCCCACGCCGGGAAAACGTGGCCTTGCTGACTGCAAGTGGCTCTGCCGCCTGATCCGTGATCTGAGACGACACTCCAGCAAAGATCGGGGCCAGGATGCCAAACGTAAAGATCTATGTGGACGAAGCGATCTATCCCCTGTGCCGTGACAGGTTGGCTGCCGCGCTGGGGCCGATTGTGGACATGTTATGCCATGACCTGACGGTGGACCGGCCCGCCTGCCAGATGGCCGCGATGGCGGTTCTGGCGATGCCCGGCCTGCCGCCAGTGAATGTCGAGTTGCAGGTCATGCCCCGCCCGGAACGCACGCGCGCGGTGATGCTGGATGTCTGTGCCAGAATGCGGGAACTGGTGGGGTCTGCCACGGGGCGCCACGTTGCCATCCGGGTGACCATGCTGGACCCCGAAACCTACATCGCGCTGAAATAGGACGATACGCAATGGACAAGACACTTCCTGATCTGGCCACTGCCGTTGCGGGCATCCGCGATGGAATGATCGTGATGATCGGTGGCTTTGGCGGGTCTGGTGCGCCGATCGAACTGATCCACGCCCTGATCGACCGCTATCAGGAGACGGGTCATCCGAAGGGGCTTACGGTCGTCAACAACAATGCCGGAAATGGTCATGTCGGCCTTGCCGCCCTGATCGAGGCAGGCATGGTGGCAAAGCTGATCTGCTCGTTCCCGCGATCCGCCGATCCGGTGGTGTTCACCGAACGCTATCTCGCCGGGCAGATCGAACTGGAGCTGGTGCCGCAGGGCACGCTGGCCGAACGGATCCGCGCGGGCGGGGCGGGCATTCCAGCCTTCTACACGCCGACCAGTTACGGCACCGATCTTGCAACCGGCAAACCGGTCGAGGTGTTCGACGGGCGGCCTTATGTGCAGGAACGATGGCTGAAGGCCGACTATGCACTGGTCAAGGCGCATCTGGGTGACCGTCTGGGCAACCTGACCTACCGGATGGCCGCGCGGAACTTTGGGCCGCTGATGTGCATGGCGGCAACCACAACCATCGTGCAGGTCAGCCGTATCGTCGCCCCCGGCGGGATCTACCCCGAGGCGGTGATCACCCCCGGCATCTTTGTGCAGGGGCTGGTCGAAGTGGCTAACCCCGCTCAAGAAGAAGCCCTGAACCGGGCAGGCGCCCGCTATCCCGAGGTGTCTGCATGACTGTGAAACTGACCCCGACGCAGATGGCTTGGCGCGCGGCGCAGGACATTGCCGATGGCGCCTATGTCAACCTTGGCATCGGCTTTCCCGAACTGGTGGCGAAATTCCAGCCCCCCGGACGCGAGGCAATCTTTCACACCGAAAATGGCATCCTCGGCTTTGGCCAGGCCCCCGCGCCGGGGGATGAGGACTGGGATCTGATCAACGCCGGCAAGAAGGCCGTCACGCTGAAACCCGGCACGGCCTTTTTCCACCACGCCGACAGCTTTGCCATGGTGCGGGGCGGGCATCTGGATGTGGCGATCCTCGGTGCCTATGAGGTGGCCGAAACCGGCGATCTGGCGAATTGGTCCACCGGCCCGAAAGGCGTGCCTGCGGTCGGCGGGGCGATGGATCTTGTCCACGGGGCAAAGCGCGTGGCGGTGATGACCGACCATGTCACCCGGGACGGCAAGCCCAAACTGCTGAAACGCTGCACCCTGCCGCTGACCGGGGTTGGATGCGTGACGCGGGTGTATTCCAGCCTTGCAGTCATCGACATTGTCGAAGGCCGCTTCGTTCTGCGGGAAAAGCTGCTCTCGCTGACCTTTGACGCGCTGCAATCCATGACCGGGGCTGTCCTGCATCTGGATGGGCCCGTCGCCGACCTTACTGTGCCCGAACTGTGAAATGAGCTTTGACATGACCGACGTTTTCATCTGCGACTTTATCCGCACGCCCATTGGCCGGTTCGGGGGAAACCTGTCCTCGGTGCGCGCCGATGATCTGGGCGCGGTGCCGCTGCGGGCGCTGATGGCCCGCAACGCGGGCGTCGATTGGGCGGCGGTCGATGATGTGATCTTTGGCTGCGCCAATCAGGCGGGCGAGGACAACCGCAACGTCGCGCGCATGTCGGCCCTGCTGGCGGGTCTGCCGGTTTCGGTGACGGGCACCACGATCAACCGGCTTTGTGGGTCGGGAATGGATGCGGTTCTTGCCGCTTCGCGCCAGATCAAGGCGGGCGAGGCCGATCTGATGATCGCGGGCGGCGTGGAAAGCATGTCGCGCGCGCCCTTTGTCATGCCAAAGGCCGACACCGCCTTCAGCCGCAACGCCGAGATCTACGACACCACCATCGGCTGGCGCTTCGTCAACCCAGCGATGAAGGCGCAATACGGCGTCGATTCCATGCCCGAAACCGGCGAGAACGTGGCCGAGGATTTCGCCATTTCCCGCGCCGATCAGGATGCCTTTGCGTGGCGGTCGCAGGCCAAGGCCTCGGTGGCGCAGGCCAACGGGCGGCTGGCGGCGGAAATCACCCCAGTAACCATCCCGCAGCGCAAGGGCGAAGCGGTGGTGGTGGACCGTGACGAACACCCGCGTGCCACGACGCTGGAAGCCCTTGCCAAACTGGGCACCCCCTTTCGCAAGGGCGGGTCGGTGACGGCCGGCAATGCAAGCGGGGTCAATGACGGGGCGGCCGCGCTGATCCTGGCGTCAGCCAAGGCGGCGCGCAAATACGGGCTGACACCGATCGCGCGGGTGTTGGGCGGGGCCACGGCGGGGGTCGCTCCGCGGATCATGGGCTTTGGCCCGGCCCCGGCCAGCGAAAAGCTGATGGCGCGGCTTGGGCTTGGCCCGGCCGATTTCGACGTGATCGAGTTGAACGAAGCCTTCGCCTCGCAGGGCCTGGCCACCCTGCGCGCTTTGGGCATTGCCGATGACGACCCCCGCGTCAACCCGAACGGCGGGGCGATTGCCTTGGGCCATCCTCTGGGCATGTCCGGCGCGCGGATCACCGGGACCGCCGCGCTGCAACTGGCGCTGACCGGGGGCAAACGGTCCCTGTCCACCATGTGCATCGGCGTGGGGCAAGGCATTGCCATTGCGCTGGAACGGGTCTGACCGACACAACACCACCGCACCAAAGGGGAGGAAAAGACCAATGGCTGAACGTGTCTATGGCATGCACCACATCGGCATCACCGTGCCGGACATCAACGAAGGCATCGCGTTTTTCAAGGCTGTGTTCGGGGCGGTCGAAGTGTTTCGCACCGGCCCGTTCGATGTGGATGAGGCCTTCATGAAGCACCGGCTGGGCACCCCCGCTCACACCCGCATCCGCGATCTGGTGTTTCTGCGCTGCGGTGCCGGCACCAATGTCGAGCTGTTTGAATACAGCGGTGAGGACAGTTCCGCACGGCCCCGGCGCAACTCTGAAATTGGCGGCACGCATCTGTGCTTTGAGGTCGAGGATGTGTTCGCATCGGTCGAACGCTTGCGCGCTGCGGGGATCGAGTTTCTGGAAGGCCCGAACACCGTGACCGAAGGCCCGCTTGCAGGCTTCAACTGGATCTATTTCAACGCGCCTTGGGGGCAGTCTTTGGAAATCGCCAGCTTCGAAAGCTTGGGCTACGAAATGGACACGTCAGAGCGCATCTGGCGGGCAAAGCCCGAGGAGTGACGCCAAGCCCCAACCGCCGCCAAAGCCTGCAACGCCGGTCTCGATAGGGCGCACCTCAAAAGGGGAGAGATAGTCATTGCCCAAATGCGGCCTTGACCATTCGCAGGATCGGATCAATGCCGAAGATGGCCTTTGCCAAAAGCTCGAATCCCACGATCAACAGTGCGCATGTTCTGACCTTATAGAAGCTTGTCTCGCTGACCATGCCGACGGTTTTGTTGCCGACATAGACACCTAGCACTGCGGGGACCATCAAATAGGCGGCGGTCTCGGGACTGTCCGTCGTCGAATGATTTGGAACATGCGGCCTGATTTTGGAGCGGAGAGTTCGGGCTCATCGAGTTCAGGTTATGCTGCTTGAGGCTGATGGTTCAATCGGCGGTTTTTGGATGGTTTGGTGTTTGATGCGCCTCCTTTCAGCCAGGATGGTTTCGCCGCGCCCGACGTAGACGTCAGCCGGTGTCAGGTTGCCGATGCTCTCGTGATAGCGATGGTTGTTGTAGTGGTCGATGAAGGCCGCGATGGCTTCTTCAAGTTCCCCTTCGAAAACGTGGTTTCGAGCAGGATGGGATGCTGATCTTGGCCAAAGTGCGCCTGACAGGCAGATGCGACTGCTCCACCAGCCGGATGATTTCGAGCTTTTCAGCGGCGGGGTATCTCATGCGTGGTCGCCCCCAGCTGTTACCCGGCAGGTGATGCGTTGCATCACCGAGAGGGCCCGGTCATGTGTTTTTGAGCAGACGGGTTTCGAGGCTGAGATCGGCCACAAGCTCCTTCAGTGCCAAAGCCCGGCGCGCAGATCCTTCACCTCGCCTGCATTCGCCTGGCGGGCCGTATCACCGGCCAGCCGCTTCTTGCCGGCCTCGAGGAATTCCTTCGACCAGCTGTAATACAGGCTTTGGGCGATCCCTTCCTTGCGGCACAGCTCCGCAATGCTGTCTTCGCCACGAAGGCCGGACAACATGATCCGGATCGATGTTCCAGCCCACTCGGAGGTGATGACCACCTGATTGCGGGAGGAGGCGATGCCCTGATGCCGGCGCAAGACATCTGACTGACGCTTGCGGCATTGGTCCGCCAGCCAGAGATTGAGGTCGTCCAATGTCGCAA
Organism: Paracoccaceae bacterium; assembly: GCA_046313895.1. GTDB lineage: Bacteria > Pseudomonadota > Alphaproteobacteria > Rhodobacterales > Rhodobacteraceae > Pseudotabrizicola. Next base: position 77,730 of record JBKBWK010000007.1, on the reverse strand, counting down.
AATGCGGGATTGGCACCATGAAGTTGCGCAGCGCATACCTGACAAGACCTTCGACAGCGCCTTTATTGTTGCCCTTGCATGGTCGGCCATAGCGATCATTGACGCCCTCGGAGGCTGGCTCTCTGCTCTAGAAGTACGAACGCACCGCAACAAGGCCGTCGTCGCCCTGGCCAACAAACTGACCCGGGTCGTCTGGGCAATTCTGACCAGGCCCGGCACCGTTTATCTGCAGTCGAAAGGCGCAACTGTGAGCTGACTTCTTCACCGCAGAACCTGAGGCGGCCATCTACCGCCTTCGTCGAGCATTACAACCATCGCCGATATCACGAAAGCGTCGCCATTCTGACACCCGCTTACGTCTACTTCGGGCGCGGCCGGGCAATCCTGGCAGACAGGGAGTGGATCAAGAAGCTGACAATCCAGAACCGGCGCTTGATCCATCAGCGCCAAGCCGCATAGCCTGCAACCAGCAGAGCCGGGATCCTCCAGACCAAAGTTATGCGGCCTGTTCCAAATCATTCGACGACGGGCAACAAAATCCACGGGTCGGCCTGACCCCCACCTGTTCAGCTTTTGCGAAACTGGTGGGGGCCATAGATCAAAGGTCTACTGCACCAACAGATCTTTCAGCTTGGCGTCGATGAAGCGGACGTCATCTGGATTGGTGCCCGGCCCGCCGGCGAAATGGCCCCAGATCGACGGCACCGGCACATAGTCGGCGTTCGGCATGTGCGCCACTTCGAACTTGCTGTCGGCGGTCGGGAAATACAAATCCGTCTCTCCCGGCATGACAAATGCCTTGGCGGTGATCGCGCCCAGGGCTTTCTTGAAGTCGCCGCCGTACAGGTCGTTGTCGCTGATGTCGCCGTGTTGCCAGGTCCATGCCATCGTGATCAGATTGTTGGCATCCTTGGGCAGGAAAAAGCCTTCCCAGAAAGCGACCAGGAAATCCTCAAGAGAAGAGTAGCCCAAGGTCTTGAGGTCAAGCTCTGCACGGTAGAAATCCTGCGAAAAGCCCCAGCCGGCATAGACCCGCGCCATGGCGCGCAGACCCTTTTCAGGTTTGGATTTGTACCAACCATCGGCCCACGTACTGTCGGCGCGCAGGGCGGCCTGGACGCCTTCGAGAAAGACAAAGTTGTGGCGCGAACATTTTGCCGATCCGCAGAACGGCGCGATTCGTTCCACCATGTCGGGAAACAGCGCCCCCCAGTGAAAGGCCTGCAATGCCCCCATCGACCAGCCTGTGGCCAGCGCCAGCTTTTTGATGCCAAAGACCTCGGTCACCAGCCGATGCTGCGCCATCACGTTGTCATAAGCGGTGACCAGTGGAAACCGCGCGGCATTGTAGGGTTCGGGCGTGTTGCTTGGCGATGAAGACAGGCCGTTGCCGAACATGTTGGGAATGATGATGAAGTACTTGTCCGGGTCCAGCGCCATGCCCGGTCCGATCAGCCATTCGTTGTCATAATGCTGGCCCGAATACCATGTCGGATAGACGATGGCGTTCGACTTGTCGGCGTTCAGGGTGCCAAACGTCTTGTAGGCCAGTTTGGCATCTCGCAGCGTGGCCCCACGTTGAAAGCGCATCTCGCCAAGGTCGAAAATCTGATAATCAGTGGTCATTGCCTTGTCCTTTCGTGCTTTGTGTATGGGCAGACCGGCACGGGGCCGCTCTGCCTAAAGGGATCCGGATCAGGCCGCGCGTTCGCTACCCTTGGCGGCGACGGCAGCAATTGCGACGTATGCAATGCCGGCCGCGATCGCCCCGCAGATCGCAGTGGAAAACTGGGGTGCGAAAGTTTCGACCAGAAAAGCGCAGGCAGAACCGACAGCCCAAGCGGCAAAGGCCGTTCCACGCCAATCGGATGTAACCTGCGCGTTGCGGCGCAGAATGTATTGATCCATCAAGATGATGGCACCAATCGGCGGCACAAGGATGCCCAGAAGCGACAGCCAGGCGATAAAGAAGGCCCAGACGTTCGAGGCCGCAATAACGATGCCGATGGCCCCCAGCACAACCGCCGCCAGCCGCATATGCGAATTGACGATCCGCGACCAACCCGTTGCGGCGTTGTAAAGACAGTGGGCGCACACCGAGCCAAGGTTGCAGTACAAGAACAGGAACGCCAAAACACTGAGCCAGCCGATCTGTTTTGCGTTGGCGTAGCCGAACATGTTGTCAGTGCCAAATGGGTTGGCGTCTGGGACAGCAAGGGCCGCGGTCATGATCCCGCCCACCAGCATGGCGAACATGTTGGCGAAGGGAAAGGCACTGAAGGTAGCTACCAATGAACTGCGGCTGTCCTGCGCCCAGCGGTTGAAATCAGCTGTCACCGTGCCTGCGTCGATGAACAGCGCGATGACAACGGTCAGCCCGACACCCATCGACATCGACGCGATGCCATTGTTGCCGGGATAAGCATAGATCGCGGCCCAACTGGTTGTGCTGGCAGAGTCGGCCACCACCCAAAGCCCCAGAACCACAAAGAAAGGGACCGAGATCATGCCGATCAGGTGCAGTCCACGCACGCCGATAACCGTGATGCCGATATACAGCACACCAGCGATCACTGTCATCAGGATGTAGTTGAGGTTGTAGGCGCTGCTGATCAGCGCCCCTGTGATGCCGGTCTGCACCGCATACCAGCCCAGCAGAAGAGTTGAGAGCAACCCCGAGGCCAAGACATAGCCCTTGCGGCCGAACACGATGCTGGCGATCAGTGCAAAGTTCATTCCCGAACGGGTACCCAGCAAGCCAAGTGAGCCGACATAGACCAACATGATCAGGTTTCCGATGATCATGGCGGTCAGGGCCGCACTGAACCCCATGCCAAGCACAAGGATCGACCCGGTCATGGCCCCGGTGATGATCATGGGAAATCCCATCCAGATCATCGACACGGAAAACATGCTGCGCCGGGCCGACAGCGGCACGGGTCGGTGTTCGTATTCGTCGCCCAAGACGTGGTCGAGCGCTGACTCTGGGGGCGGCGCGTCATCAAAACGATCTGTTCGTGTCATGGATCACCCGTGATGTGAGAGGGATGCGGAAGAGAGGAGGGAGGGGGGAGGGTCAAACCGACTGGCGGCACGGCGACGTGCAACGCTGCGACCCGAAAATAAAAAACCCCTCGCTGCGGCGCACTCATTGCGTCGAAGCGAGGGGCATCAATGCCTTGTAGGGCAAGACTTCGCCATTGAAGCCATTGCCTTTTCAGCGTGACGTAGAGGTAACAAAAAATCAATTAAATTTTTACACTTCATTTCCTCGCCTTGACCCAAGGGAAAGCAGGACAAATTCAACATCTTAACTGGCGTCTGTCCTTGGCGTCTCATTTCTGCGGCAATGGCACGCCTGGGGCGCGTCGGTTTTGAAACCTTCCAAGCGGTCGCCGCATCTCGGATTTGATTCGCAGTTCCTCATGGATTGGCATGGGTCAACAGACAGAGCTGGGCAGGGCGCCTTGGTGAATATTTTGCCGAACTGCATGAAAATAAACCATATTTAAAACTTGATTTGCAGTCGCATATGTCTCACCGTTGGAACACGGGGGTGATCAGCACTGATCTGTACCCGACCAAAAGGCAACGAAGCCCCCGGAAACCGTGTCACCGCTGACACGATTTCCGGGGGCTTTTTCTATTCCGCGTTGTCACTGACCAGATCCAGAAAAATGATCTCAACCAACATGGAGTGACCCCAATGAGACGTCGCAGTTTTATGAAAGGCCTTGGCGCAACCGGCAGCCTTGCTATGACCAGCGGGCTTGCTGCACCGGCGCTGTTGTCCGGGGCGGGCCGGGCCTATGCCCAAAGCGGTGAATTGAATGTGGGCCTGCTGTTTTCGCTGACCGGTGCCGTCGCGGTGGTGGAACGCACGCTGCATGATGCCGCCCTGATGGCGATCGAAGAGATCAATGCCGCGGGCGGCGTTGCAGGGATGAAGATCAAGACCTTTATCGAAGATCCGGCCTCGGACCCGGCGACCTATGCCGACCGCGCGCGCCGCCAGGTGATCCGCGACAACTGCATAAGCGTGTTTGGCTCTTACACCTCCGCCAGTCGTCAGGCGGTGCTGCCGGTGGTGGAACAGCGCAACAACTTGTACTGGTATCCGACACTTTATGAGGGGCGCGAATGTTCGCGCAACGTTATGTATGGCGGCGCCGTTCCGAACCAGCAGCAGCAGGATTTCGTGCCTTGGCTGGCCGAAAACTTCGGCAAGCGCTTTTTCCTGATCGGCAACAACTATGTCTATCCGCGCGAAGAAAACAACGTCTGCAAGATGATCTTGGCCGGTCTGGGCGGCGAGGCGGTGCACGAAGAATATGTGCCACTGGGGCATTCGGATTTCAGCTCGGTCATCAACCGCATCCGCACAGAACAACCCGATGTGGTGTTCTGCACGCTGGTAGGCGATTCCGACGTGGCCTTTGCGCGCCAGTATCATGCAGCAGGATTCGATCCGGAAAAGATGCCCTGCGCCAGCCTCACCCGGTCCGAGGTCGAAGTGCAGGCCATCGGCGGCGAGGCGGCAGTGGGCCACTTCTCGTCTGCGCCGTATTTCATGGGCTATAAGTCGCCTGAAAACGAAAAGTTCGTACAGGCCTATCTCAGCCGCTATGGCGCCAATCAGGTGACGCACTTCGTGTCGGAAGCGGCCTATTTCCAAGTCTATCAGTTCAAGGCCGCCGTTGAAAAGCTGGACCCCGCGAACATCACACCTGCTGCGATCCGCGATGCTGCGGTGGGGCTGACCACGATGGCACCGCAAGGCGAAGTCCTGATCGACGCCAATCTCCACACCCATCTTTGGCCAAAGATCGCCCGCTGGAAAACGGACGGTCAGGCCGAGATTCTGGTGCAGTCCGAAGCCCGCGTCGCGCCTGACCCGTACTGGGCCTATGAGGGCGAAACATGCACCGGCGAAGGTCTGGTGCGCGGCTGACCTAGCATCGCGAAGCGTCTCTGCGGCTCCCCGAACTAAGCGCGTCTGCACGGCCCCCCACGTGGGCAATTCCCTGAGTGTGCAGCGCGCCTTTTTTCGGCAATTAATCAGGACATAGCGAATGGATGCGTTACTGAATCAGGCGTTTGCCGGGCTGAGCATGGCCTCGATCCTGCTGATCGTGGGCCTTGGCCTTGCCATCATCTACGGGTCGATGGGGGTTATCAATCTGGCGCATGGCGAGTTTGTCATGCTGGGCGCCTATGTGGCTTGGGCGATGCAAACCTTTCTGGGGTTCAGCATTCTGGCCAGCCTGCCACTTATCTTTGTGGTGATTGCCGCCGTCGGCTGGCTGGTGGAACGCGGGGTGGTGCACAGGCTGTATCGACGGCCTTTGGACACCATTCTCGCCACTTGGGGCATCGGGATCGTGCTGCAACAACTGGTGCGCATGTTCATTGGCCCCGAGTCGCGCTTCGTGGCGACGCCAAAGATACTGGAGGGTAACACCGTGATCGGTGCGGTGGTGATGTCGAATTACCGACTGTTCGTGATAGTGTTTGCGGTGGCCGTGCTGGCGGCGACCTGGGCCCTGATGACAAAGACCGAGTTCGGAACGCGGCTGCGCGCCGTGATCCAGAACAGAGAAATCTCGGAATGTTACGGAATCCGGGCGGAAAAGGTCTATGCGATGACCTTTGCCTATGGAGCCGGGTTGGCCGGGGTGGCGGGGGCGCTGTTGACGCCGCTGGTCAGCACCACGCCGTCGATGGGCACCTATCTGGTCGTCGATGCCTTCCTGGTGGTGATCATCGGCGGCGTGGGCAGCCTGATCGGCACCGCCGTGGCGGCGGCGGCAGTGGGCGAGGCGACGGCGCTGTTTTCCATGCTGATGAACGACACGCTGGGCCGCATTGCTGTGCTGCTGGCGATCATCCTGCTTATCCGGTTCCGGCCCAATGGCCTGTTCCCACAAACCATCCGGCGTTGAGGGCGTAAAGATGAACCGCACAAATCACTACGATTTTCTGGGCTACATCGCCTTTGCCGTCATCATTCTTCTGGGCGTGCCATTCCTATTGGGGTTTGACGGGTTCGAGCTGAACACCTTTGCGCGCTACCTTGCGCTGGCCATGGTGGCAATGGCGCTGGCCCTGTCCTGGGGGACAGCGGGGTTGCTGAACCTGGGGCAGGCGGCGACCTTTGGCATCGGGTCTTATGTGATGGCGATGCACCTGAAGCTGGCGGCTTCCACGAACAACCCAGGCGGCATGCCCGATTTCATGGGCTGGACCAACGTCGAAAGCCTGCCTTGGTTCTGGCAGCCGTTCCATTCGCTGACCATCACGCTGCTGGCGGGGCTTTTGTTGCCGGCGGCGGTGGCGGGGCTTATGGCCATGTTCATGTTTCGCGGTCGGATCACTGGGGTGTTCGTGGCGATCATCACGCTGGCCTTCATGGTGGCGCTGCAACTGGTGTTCATCGAGGAACAGCGGTTCACCGGTGGACAGAACGGGTTGACCGGGCTTGCTCCGCTGACCCTGCCGGGATGGACGGTCGATACCTACAGCCTGTCGTTCTATTATCTGGTGGCGGGATGTCTGATCGTGGCTCTGCTTTTGGGCATGCTGGTGGTGCGCAGCAAGGTCGGGCTGGTGCTGCGTGCGATCCGCGAGGATGCGGAGCGCGTGCGATACTTCGGCTATGACGTTGCCTCGTATGAGACATTCGTGTTCTGCCTGTCGGCGGCGATCGCGGGCTGGGCGGGGATGCTTTACACGCTGGTGCTTGAATTTGCCTCGCCCACCTACATGAGCGTGTCGTTCAGTCTGGCCATCGTGATCTGGTGCGCGGTTGGCGGGCGCGAGTCGCTGGTCTGGGCCTCAGTCGGCGCCATTCTGGTGAACCTGGCGGAAGGCCGCTTGTCGGACGTGTTTGTCGAGGGCTGGCTGCTGATCCTGGGCGTGCTGTTCATCTTCTTCGTGATCTTCCTGCCGCGCGGTCTGTACGGTCTGGCGCTGGCGCTGGTGGACCGTCTTCGTGGTGCTCCGCAAGAAAAACCCACCCTTCCCGTGAAGGAGGGTTGAACCATGACCGTGCTGGATATCCAGAATCTGACCGTGCAGTTCGGCGGCCTGAAGGCGGTCAACGGGCTGAACCTCCAGGTGCAAAGGGGCGAGCTGCGCTGTCTTTTGGGCCCGAACGGGGCGGGCAAATCGACCACACTTGACCTGATCTGCGGCAAGACCCGAGCGACATCCGGCAAGATCATGTTTGACGGGACTGACATCACCGATCTGGCCGAATACCGCCGCGCCCGCCATGGCATAGGGCGCAAGTTTCAGGTGCCGTCGGTGTTCAAGGATATGACGGTGATCGAGAACATCGAAATTGCCCGGTCGCGCCGCCCGGGTCTTTGGGCCGCGCTTTCAACTTTTCGCACCCCGATCCGGGGGCGGGTCAAGGAAGTGCTGGACCGGGTGTCGCTGATCGACCACATCGACACTAAGGCCGGCAACCTGTCGCATGGCCAGACCCAATGGCTGGAAATCGCGATGCTGCTGGCGCAGGACAGCAAGCTTATCCTGATGGATGAACCAACGGCCGGGATGACGATTCAGGAAACCCTGAAAACCGCCGAAATCTTCAACAGTCTGCGCGGCGAGCACACGATCATCGTGGTCGAACATGACATGCAGTTCGTCCGTCAGGTCGCGCAGCGCGTCACTGTGATGAACCAGGGGCAAGTCCTAGCCGATGGAACCATTGCCGAAATCGAGGCCGACGCGCGCGTCAAGGCCGTTTACCTCGGCCATTAGGAGGTCACGATGCTGGAGGCAACCAACCTGTATTCCTACTATGGCAAAAGCCCGGTGCTGCAAGACATCGGCTTTCACGTGGACAAGGGGCAGATCATGACCGTGCTGGGGCGCAACGGGGTGGGCAAGACCACCTTGATGCGCACCTTCATGGGGCTGACCGACCGGATGACCGGGCGGCTGGTGTTCAACGGCACCGACATCAGCACGATGCGGACCAGCGACCGCGCGATGCTGGGAATCGGCTATATTCCGCAAGGCCGCGAGGTGATCCCGCGCTTTACGGTCCGCGAGAATATCCTGATGGGGTGTTATGCCCGCCCGGATGGCAAGCGCGAGCTGCCCGGGTTTGTCTTCGAGCTGTTTCCCATCCTGAAGGAATTCATTGATCGGCGCGGCGGCGATCTGTCGGGCGGCCAGCAGCAGCAGCTTGCGTTTGCGAGGGCGCTGGCGATGGACCCTAAGTTGTTGATTCTGGACGAGCCGACCGAAGGCATCCAGCCCAATATCGTGGCCCAGATCCACGACGTGATCATCCGGCTGAACCGCGAGATGGGCATTACCATCGTGGTGGTCGAACAGAACGTGCCTTTTGCCCGGCGCGTGTCCGACCGGTTTCTGGTGATCGACAAGGGCCGCGTCGCGCTGACCGGGGCCGGGGCCGAACTCACCGACGAGGTTGCTGAAGGGCACCTGACATTCTGACCTTTTCACCCCGCCGCCCTATGCGGCGATCTTTCATCTAAAGGAGACGAACATGAGACATGGTGACATTTCCAGCAGCCCGACAACCGTGGGTGTAGCTGTCGTAAACTACAAGATGCCGCGCCTGCATACGAAGGCCGAAGTTCTGGCAAATGCCCAGAAAATCGCCGACATGGTGGTGGGGATGAAGCAGGGTTTGCCGGGCATGGATCTGGTGATCTTTCCCGAATACAGCACCCAAGGGATCATGTATGACAACAAGGAGATGTTCGATACCGCCGCTGTGATCCCGGGCGACGAGACGGAAATTTTTGCCAGCGCCTGCCGCAAGGCCAACACTTGGGGCGTTTTTTCCATCACCGGCGAACGGCACGAGGAACACCCGCGCAAGAACCCCTATAACACCCTGATCTTGATGAACAACAAGGGCGAGATCGTCCAGAAGTACCGCAAGATCATTCCATGGTGCCCGATCGAAGGCTGGTGCCCGGGCGGCGAGACCTATGTCTCCGAAGGGCCAAAGGGGCTGAAGGTAAGCCTTATCATCTGTGACGACGGCAACTATCCCGAAATCTGGCGCGATTGCGCTATGAAGGGTGCCGAACTGATCGTGCGCTGCCAAGGCTACATGTATCCGGCCAAAGATCAGCAGGTGATCATGGCCAAGGCAATGGCATGGGCCAACAACACCTACGTTGCTGTGGCGAATGCGACCGGCTTTGACGGGGTTTACAGCTATTTCGGCCATTCCGCGATCATCGGCTTTGACGGGCGCACATTGGGCGAATGTGGCGAAGAGGAAATGGGCATCCAGTATGCGCAGCTTTCAGTTCCCGAAATCCGCGATGCCCGTGCCAACGACCAGTCGCAAAACCATCTGTTCAAGCTGCTGCACCGTGGCTACACGGGCGTGCATGCATCGGGTGACGGTGATCTGGGCGTGGCCGATTGCCCGTTCGAGTTCTATCGCAACTGGGTGAACGATGCCCAGAAAACCCGCGAGCAGGTCGAGGCGATCACCCGCACCACGGTGGGCGTGGCCTCGTGTCCGGTCGGCAATCTGCCCACCGGTGCCAAGGAAAAAGAGGCCGAATAATCCAAGGCCGCATCCGGGGCATGGGCCTTGGATGCGGCACCCAAGGAAGAAGGTGAACTGATGCCGTTTCTTAATGACATGCTCGAACAGACCGAACGCAAGCGGCAGCAGCAAAAGGCGTTGGAGGCTGAAAACCTGAGTACGGATGATGTGCTGAGTGCACACATGTCGGCGCGCGGCATCGAGAGCCGTTTCGGGTTCGACATCGATGTGATCGAGCGGCATCTGAGGGCCGAAATAATTGGGCAGGACGCAGCGGTGGACAGCGTGATTGACATGCTGCGCATCGTGCGCGCCGATATCGCCGACCCGCGCCGCCCGCTTTACACAAGCCTTTTGCTGGGGCCGACGGGCGTGGGCAAGACCGAACTGGTGCGCATGCTGGCGCGCGCGCTACATGGAGACGCCGATGCGATGTGCCGGGTGGACATGAACACCTTGTCGCAGGAACATTACGCCGCCGCCATCACCGGCGCGCCGCCCGGCTATGTCGGGTCAAAGGAAGGCCGCACCATTCTGGATCAGGAAAAGATCGAGGGCAACCTGGGCCGTCCTGGCATCGTTCTGTTCGATGAATTGGAAAAGGCCAGCCCCGAGGTTGTGCTGGCACTGTTGAATATTTTTGATAACGGTATCCTGACCGTGGCCTCGGGCGAGCGAACCTATTCGTTCCGCAATGCCATCATTTTCATGACATCGAACCTGGGCGCAGAACGTCTGCGACGCGAGGCCGAAGCCGCCACCCGCCCGTTGCGTCGGATGTTCCCGATTACGGCGGCCGCGCGCAAGAATCGGCTGACCAGTATCGCGCAAGGCGCGCTGCTCTCGCGCTTCCCCCCCGAGTTCGTCAACCGGATAGACCATGTCGAGGTGTTCAACTGGATCGAACCGCATGTGGTGCAGGCGCTGATCGGTCTGGAGGTGGAAAAGCTGAACCGGCGCATCCTCAAGCACAATTGCCGGATCACGCTGGCGCCCGACATGGCCGAGTTGGTCGCGCGTGACGGGTTTGACCGGCAGTTCGGTGCCCGGTCGCTGCGGCGGGCGGTGCGTAAGCATGTGGAAATTCCGTTCGCGCATTTTCTGCTGACCGATTTCGCGCGGACTGGGTCAGCCCAGAGTGGGACGCGGGAAAATCAGCTTGTGACATCAATGCGAACCTTTACTGTTGCAGTCTCGTCGGGTGAAGCCCGCATCACGGAAAACGGGGACCCCGAAAAGGACAGACCATGACACGACCCCCCAGCGACAGCGTTTGGCGCATCGGAATCCTGTTTTCTTCGACAGGGATCACGTCGGTAATTGAAAAATCGCAGCGCAACGGGGCGCTTCTGGCGATTGACGAGATCAACGCGGCCGGTGGGGTGAATGGACGACTGATAGAACCGGTCTTGTATGACCCTGGATCGGTGCCAAACGAATACGGGCGGTTGGCCGAACGGCTGATTGCCGAGGATCGGGTCAGCGTCATCATCGGTTGTTACATGTCGTCGGCGCGCAAACAGGTGCTGCCAGTGATCGAGCGGCGCAACGCATTATTTTTTTATCCAACCCTGTATGAGGGGTTCGAGTATTCGCCTAACGTTATCTACGGCGGGGCCACGCCGAACCAGAACTCGGTGCCGCTGGCGATCTACCTCATGGAGAACTATGGCAAGAACTTCTATTTCGTCGGGTCAGATTACATTTATCCGCGCGAGTCGAACCGGGTGATGCGCAACATCGTGCGGCAGGGTGGCGGCAGCGTGGTGGGCGAACGCTATCTGCCGATCGACGCAAAGGCTGACGACATTCAGGCCGTGCTGGATGAAATTGCCGCAAAGCAGCCGGATGTGATATTCTCTACCGTGGTGGGCGAGGGCACGGTGAACCTGTATCGCGCTTATTATGCGGCGGGCAATGATGCGCGACGGGTGCCGATCGCCAGCCTGACCACGAACGAGGCCGAGATCCTGGAAATCGGCCCGGAGGCCGCTGCCGGGCATATCACCGCCGCCCCCTATTTTCGCACCATCCGATCCGTCGAAAATGACCGGTTTCTGGCCAGTTATACCCGCCTGTTCGGTTCCAGCAGTGCCGTCACGAGTTGCTGTGAAGCCGCGTATTTCCAGATCCACATGTTTGCGCAGGCGCTTGGGCGGACCAACTCGCTTGATACCGGGCAGTTGCGTGAGACCCTGCTTGGAGCGACCTTTGAAGCGCCACAGGGCGTGGTAAAGATCGACCCGGACAACAACCACACCTACCTGCAATCGCGCATTGCCAAAGTGAACGACGAGGGTGAGTTCATCGTCGAGCGCGAACTGATCCGGCCGATCAAGCCAGATCCGTATCTGGTCAACCCCGATCTTAACGACCGCAATTTCAAACTGATGGTCACGGCCTCGCCCGATTCCGCGCAAGCGGTCGCGATAAGTCTTGCCGGACGCCGATAGGGATGATCCATGCCGGAGCTTCGGGGTGATCTGACATGACGGGTTTGATCAATGATCTGCGCAGTCTGAATGTCCTGGTCCTTCATCGACGCGATGCTGACTGTGATGATTTGGTGCAACAGATCAGTCGGATCGGATGCAGCGTCGAAACGGTCTGGCCGCTGCCCGATACGCTGCCGGCAAATGTCGATGTGGTATTTGTCGAGATCAGGGAATCGGTGCCGGTGGGCATGCAGAAGCTGTTTCAGGATGGGGCGCTGAATCGCCCGACACTGATCGGCATCATCGGATACGAAAACCCCTCCGTTCTTCTGGGTCTGCTGGATCTGAACGTGCAAACGGTTCTGAGCAAACCGTTGCGCGCGTTTGGGGTGATGAGCAGCATCCTGATGGCGCGGCGAATCTGGCTGCAACGCCGTGAAGACCTTGCCAACCTTGAAAAGCTGCGCCTGAAAATGGAAAATATCCAGATCGTGACCGAAGCAAAGTTCATCCTGATGCGGCATCATGGCATCAACGAAAGCGAGGCCTACAGGGTCATTCGTACCCATGCCATGTCGCGGCGGACCTCAACCTTGGAAATTGCCAATGCGATCATCAATGCTGACGGTCTGTTGAACAATTTTCAGCTCAAAAAATGAAGACTAGAACAATGGTCGGTGGCGGCTTGGTGAAACAGCACCGATTTCCGAAAAAAACCGTAAACTATAAAGCGTAAACTGGGCACATAAGGTCAGGTAAACTACGGCGGTTGAAGGTCTTTTTGGAAAAATATTCCATTAATAACATTGACTTATGAGTTTATCGCAACACTTGTGGATGGCGTTGCGCGCCTTACCTCAACGCCACCTCAACGTTTGACAAGCCCCCTATAACCCAGAGGGCTTCTTGCGTTTCCTCCCAGCGCTGCCCGTTGGCAACAGCGTCTTTGCCCGGACAGTGACTTCGCCCAAAGCGGACGCGCTTCTGCCCGAGGTGCCGCTGCAATCATCCCGCCCCGCAAGAACGCCACGCCTTGGAAGCCGGACGCCGCCGGGGCGAAACCGCGCAACGAGGTCCTGCTTGCATTGAAGCGCCTTGGCTGACCCAGCTGGCGACGATGGAGCGGTTATCACCGCATAAGCCGCGTCGAGACAAAGATGCATTGTGTGAAACTGCTGCGTCAGCACCTTATGGCGCGCGACTTCGACCATCAGGTGGCCGCGTTCCAGGTCCACGTTGCCGTCCTGAACGGCTTCACGGCCCGCTTCATCGACAGAGTAGGCAAGGGCATCCGCGGTGCTTCGCGAGACGCCCTTGTGGCCGACATCGCGCCGCCGGAATTGCGGGTGGCGGCCTTCGGGCTGCCCCAGTCGCTGGATACCGTCGGAGCCTTCCTCGGCCCGCTGCTTGCGATAGGTCTGATGTGGCTGTTCGCAGACGACTTCGCTTTGGTCTTCTGGGTGGCGGTGATCCCTGCCTTCGCGGCATTGGCGCTGATCCTGTTCGCCGTACAATAGTCCCCGCGCCGTGCCGGGCTGCGCAGGGTCGGAAACCCGCTCAGCCGACACGAACTGGCAGGGCTGGGCGCTATCTATTGGTGGGGGGTTGCTGTGGCAGCAGTGTTCACACCGGCGCGGCTTTTGCAGGGCTGACCATAGCCGTTCTGATTCCGTTGCACGGGCAGCTGTCAAAAGGGGGTGGCAATCAGGATGGCGGTAATCCGACCACAACCCAAAGTTCACCCAAGCTTTGATCGGACAAAGGCAATCACATTCTTCAAAAGCGGGTAATTTGCGAAAAGAAACGAATGGGTCTTTGATTGCCTTCGGCGTCCCTCACTCCTTCCAGCTATCAAAGGCAAGAGGCAAGCTGAGAATTGCAAAAGCTGCTGACGGAGAAATGACATGTCACGCCTTCACATCCATCCTCAGTCACACCTCGTTTCGCGTATCGGCTGGCTGCGGGCAGCGGTGCTGGGCGCCAAGGACGGCATTGTTTCAACCGCCAGCCTTGTCGTTGGCATGGCTGCTTCCTGCGCCGCGACGTCAGAGGTGTTGGTTGCTGGCGTTGCGGGCCGGATGGCTGCGGCCATGTCAATGGCGGCGGGCAAGTATGTCTCGGTCAGTTCGCAATCCGAGACCCAAGAGGCGGATCTTGCGCGCGAGCGGGCCGAACTTGCCACCCAGCTCGAATTCGAGCGCGAAGAGCGGGCGCAGATCTACATCGACCTTGGCGTTTCGGGCGATCTGGCGCATCAGGTGGCGGATCAGTTGATGGTCAAGGACGCGCTGGGGACTCATACGCGCGACGAGCTTGGGATCTCTGAAGTAACGGCTGCACGCATGGGTCCAGGCAGTGCTTACCTTGGCGGCGACCTTCGCCGCAGGCGCCGCGATGCCACTGGCGATGGTCTTGCTGATGCCGCGACCCATGCTGGTGGTGGGCGTGTCGGTGGCATCGCTTCTCTTTCTTGCTCTCCTTGGTGCCGTGGGAGCCCGGGCGGGTGGGGGGTGCCAATGTGATGAAGGCCACGCTGCGCGTGACATTCTGGGGCGCGCCAGCGATGGCGCTGACGGCCGTGATCGGCGCGGTCTTTGGAACGGTTTTCTGGTAATGTGGATAATCCTGCATATTCCGCAGTCAGTGCGTGGGGGCCGCGATGACCAATGCTACGCGTGATGCCAGCTACTGGGGCGAGGATGCCACCGATGTATCAGTGAAGCTGGGCGGCGGTTTAGGTGGCCTATCGACGGACGTGGCGACGTCTCGGCTTGCCACTGTCGGCCCCAACAGTGTCGAGGATGCGCCGCGTCTGAACGCGTTGCGTCTGCTGCTGCGGCAGTTCGAAAGCCCGCTGGTCCTGATCCTCGCGTTTGCGGCTGTCATCTCGCTGGTCCTGCAGCAATGGGTCGATGCCGGGATCATCCTTGCCATCGTTCTGGGCAGCTCCGCTCTCAGCTTCTTTCAGGAATACCGCGCCTCGACTGCGGTCGAGGCGCTCAAAGAGCGCCTTGCGCTGACGGCCCGGGTGCTTCGCGACGGGGCGGAGCAGGTGTTGCCCGTGACTCAGATCGTGCCGGGCGATGTGCTCATGCTGTCGGCGGGCAACCTGATCCCCGCCGATGGTCTTGTAATTGGGGCGCAGGATTTCCTCGTCAGCGAGGCCAGCATGACGGGAGAGTCCTTTCCTGTCGAAAAGCGACCGGGCATCATCGCCGCCGATGCGCCACTAGCCGAGCGCACGAACACGGTCTTCCTGGGGTCTTCGGTGCGCAGCGGTACGGCACGGGTGCTGGTCGTGCGGACCGGGCGGCGGACGGAATTCGGCGCCATAGCCGCCCGTTTGCGGGAGCGCCAGCCCGAGACGGATTTCGCGCGCGGGGTCCGGCAGTTCGGCTACTTGCTGATCCGGGTGATGGTCGTCATCGTGCTGTTCGTTCTTACGGTGAACGTGGCTCTGGACCGCCCCGTGATCGAGTCGCTGCTGTTCGCCGCGGCACTCGCCGTGGGATTGTCGCCGGAACTCCTGCCCGCGATCATCAGTGTCACGCTGTCGGCCGGAGCGCGCGCCATGGGCAAGCGGGGAGTGATCGTTCGGCGCCTCGACGCCATCGAGAACCTTGGCAGCATGTCCGTGCTCTGCACCGACAAGACCGGCACGCTGACCGAAGGAACCGTTGTCTTGAGCGAAGTGCTCGACGCGACGAACCGCCCGTCGGACGCAGTGCGCCAGCTTGCCTATGTCAACGCCACGCTCGAAACCGGCATCGCGAACCCGCTGGACTCTGCCATCGTCGCGGTCGGCGCGGCTGCGGGGCTGACCACCGTCGGTCTGACCAAGATCGACGAGATTCCCTACGATTTCGTGCGCCGCCGCCTCACCATCGTGGTGGCCGAAGAAAATGTCCCCGGCCAGCATCTGTTCGTCACCAAGGGAGCTTTCGCAGAGGTGCTGGACATCTGCACCGCGCTCGAGCGCGACGGCGCCGAGGTGCCGCTGGACGCCAGCGTACGGTCAGACCTAGAGGCGGTGTTCAAGGCCAAAGGCGAACAAGGCTTTCGCGTGCTGGCACTGGCCACGCGCCGCGTCGCCGCGCAAACCGACTATGACCGCGAGGACGAACACGACATGATCTTTCGCGGCTTTTTGGTGTTTCTCGACCCACCCAAGCCCGAGGCAAGGCAGACCATCCAGACCCTCGCCCGGCTTGGCATCGCTATCAAGGTGATCAGCGGTGATAACCGCCACGTCACTGCACATATGGCAGCGGAGGTCGGACTTGACTCCAACTCGATGCTGACCGGCGAGGATCTAGCGGCGATGAAGGACGAGGCGCTATGGCACCTCGCGCCACGCACCGATCTGTTCGTCGAAATTGACCCGCAGCAGAAGGAGCGCATCGTCCGCGCGCTCCAGCGCACCGGCCATTCCGTTGGTTATCTGGGCGACGGCATCAACGACGCCCCCGCGCTCCATGCCGCCGATGTCGGCATCTCGGTCGCCGAGGCCGTGGACGTGGCGCGCGAGAGCGCCGACATCATCCTGCTGAGCCGTGACCTCGACGTGCTGCGTCAGGGCGTCGAAGACGGGCGGCGCACCTTTGCCAACACGCTCAAATATATCTCGATCACCACGAGCGCCAATTTTGGCAACATGATCAGCATGGCGCTGGCCACACCGTTCCTGCCGTTCCTGCCGCTGGCGGCCAAGCAGATCCTGCTCAACAATTTCCTCTCGGACCTGCCGTCCCTCGCGATCTCCAGCGACAACGTGGACCCCGAACGCGTCTCGAGCCCGCAGCGCTGGAACGTCAAGGAAATTCAGCGGTTCATGATCGTCTTCGGTCTGATTAGTTCGGTCTTCGACCTGCTGACCTTCGGCGTGCTTCTCTATGTCTTTCACGCGGGCGAGGCACTGTTCCAGACCTCGTGGTTCATGATCTCTTTGCTGACTGAGCTGGCGGTGGTTCTGGTCCTGCGGACCCGTAAGTCCGCCTTCCGCAGTCGGCCCAGCCGATTGCTTCTATGGTCGACCTTGGCTGTGGCGGCCGCCACCTTTGCTATTCCGTTCCTCGGGGGTGCCAGCGCACTCTTCGGCTTCGTGCCGCTGTCGGCGCTGGAACTGGCCGCCGTGGTGGTGATCGTCGGCGCGTACATTGTCGCCACAGAGATCGCAAAGGCGTGGTTCTTCCGACACGAGACCACTGGATCGCCCCCCGACACGGCCAAAACCGGCGGGCGGCGCTGATGCACATCCCCGAGACGCGGCCGAGATGCACCACGAACTTGCGCCCCATGATCACAAGGGGCTGAATGCTGCAATTGAGGTGAACCCATGAAAAATGATCCAGCGACTGTCAGATTCTTTCCCATCTTCGCTGCCGCGAAGGGGCTGGTGCTCGGCATCTTCCTTTTCGCGGCCTCGCCAGCGACCGCAACGCAGGAATACATCCTTCCCACCTTGTTCGATGTGACCGGCGTCGCTGCGAACGACGTGCTGAACATCCGTGCGGCCCCCGATGCAAGCGCCGAGATCATCGGGACACTTTCGCCCAACGCCCGCGATATCGAAGTCGTGGGCTATGATGAAACCGGGCGTTGGGCGAGGATCAACACGGGTGAACGCAGCGGTTGGGCAGCGCTTCGCTACCTTGCCTACCAGGTCGATGTCTGGACCCCCGGAACCCTGCCGCCAACGCTGCATTGCCTTGGCAACGAGCCATTCTGGTCATTCCGGCCGACGGGCGACAACGTGATATTCTCCACGCCAGATGCGCCCGAAAGCATGATGCAGATCGAGCAGGTGCTGGCGACAGGGATGTTCCGCGATCCCCGTCGGTTGGTGACGGCACAGGGTGAAAGCCTCCGCATGACAGCAGTCATGGTGCCAATGGCGTGCTCGGACGGGATGTCGGACCGCAGCTACGGTCTGGACGTTACAGTCATTCTTGAGGGACGCGGAGAGCCGCAGATGCTGACAGGCTGTTGCTCCATCGCCCCGCGCTGAGCTGTTTGAAGTAGGGGCCGTTCGAGCGGACCACGGTATTCGTCCGCAGTCCGCGGGTTGCTGTCGCGCAGGCAGACCCGCGACGCTATCTGAACCGCCCCGGGTTTACCGGAGGGTGGTTTGTTCAATGATTAGGCGACCATATCGAGTGAGTTCAGGTTTGCATAGAACGCCTCCTCTGCTTCGGCGGGTGGGATGTAGCCGATTGGGCCAAGCAGGCGGCGATTATTATACCAATCGACCCATTTTAGGGTTTCCCACTCAACGTCGCGCATTGATTTCCACGGGCCGATCTGGTTGGTCACCTCGGTTTTGAAGAGGCCGATGACGCATTCGGCCAGGGCGTTGTCATAGGCGTCACTGACCGTTCCGACCGAGAGGTCGATCTCGGCCTCGGCCTACCGCTCGGTATACTTGATCGACAGATACTGTGATCCGCGATCCGAATGGTGGACCAAGCTCTTGTTATCGGGCGTCTTTCTTTGCCAAATCGCTTGCTCCAACGCGTCGAGGACGAACTGGGTCTTCATCGAAGTTGACGCGCGCCAGCCAACGAGCCGGCGGGCAAACACATCGATGACGAACGCTACGTAAACGGTGCCTGACCATGTGGGCACGTAGGTGAAGTCTGAAACCCACAGCTTGTTCGGCCGATCTGCCATGAACAGGCGGTTCACCTTGTCATCGGGGCACGGCAGCGAGGTGTCAGGGTTGGTCGTGATGAGCTTTTTGCCTCGAACCACGCCCCTGATCCCCAGGCTGCGCATCAACCTCTCTACTGTGCAGCGTGCGACATCCTCGCCTTCACGCCGCAAGACACGCCAGATCTTCCGCGCGCCGTAGAGCTTGCGGTTGTCCTCCTAGGCAGCATCGATCTTGACGCTCAGCGCGGCGTCAGACTTGGCCCTGGCAGAGGCCAAACCAGGGGCACGCGCAATGGCACACCGGTCATAATAGGTCGACGGGGCGATCTGTAGAATTTTACACATCGGCTCGACCCCGTATGTTCCATGGCGTTCTTCAATGAAAGCAGTCATTTGCGAAACGGGCGGTCGAGCTCCGCCATCGCGAAATACGCCGACGCTTTCTTCAGGATCTCGTTCGTCGGGAAAACGATCCCCCGGATCGTTTTCTGACCCTCCTCACCCTGGCGGAGTTCGCGCACCTCGCGCTCCAACTCCTTGATCCGCGCTTTCTCGGCCGTCGTCTGGCCCGGCCGTTCGCCGCCATCACGCTGGGCCTGGCGAACCCAAACGCGAAGACTGTCCGGCGAACGGCCCAATTTACCTGCGATCACCGTTAGCGCCGCAGCTTCGCTTTGATACTCATCGCGGTGTTCCATCGCCAACCGCACCGCACGTTCGCGGAACTCAGGTGAATACGGCTTTGCGGTCTTCTTCTTTGATGTCTGCTCCATAACGGGCAATTCTCCGAGAGTTTTGCCCTCCGGTAAACCAGGGGCGGCTCACTCCTGCCTTTCGTGACTTAGGGATCGGAACGATGACTTACGGCGGTGCCGTCTGCTACAAGATCGCTGGGATGAAGGATCACCTGATCCCCGGCCTTCACCCCGGATAGGACCTGCGCATAGCTTTCATTGCGTTCACCCAAGGTGACAATCCGCAACTGCGCGCGCCCGTCCTGCACAGCGTAGGCTGCCCACTCCGACCCGTCGCGGAAGAGGGTCCCCACCGGGATCGACAGGACATCTTCGCCTTTCCACAGGTTGATATGGGCGATGACGCGAAAGCCGTGGCCCAGAAGCTGCCACTCTGCCGGATCGCCGCGCAGGGTCAGGATCACCCTGACCCGCTGCTCGTCAATGCCAAGCGCCGAAACCCTGGTTCTGGCCGAAGGCTCGATACGCTCGACCCGAGCCGCAATGGGGGCTCCGCCCCAGCCGGTGATCTGCGCCTCCGATCCTTCGCGCACCCGCACGGCATCGCGCGACAACAGGTCCACCGCGATTTCCATGTTGCCGGGATTGCCGATCTCCATGATCGGGGTGCCAGGCAGCACCACCTGTTCGTTCTCGGTCAGCACCCTCAGCACCCGCCCCGAAACCGGAGCTATGATGTCAACGCAGCACGATTCGGCGCCGTAAGGATCGCCGGTGCCCAGCACCGCTTCGGCACTTTCCAACTCGCGCTGGCGCACCGCAAGATTGGCCCTGGCGCTGTCAACGGCAGCCTGGGCGGTTCTTTGTTCCAGAATGCCGGTGTCGAACACCCGCTGAGAGATTGCCGACCTCTCAAACAGCGCGCGCGACCGGTCGGCCTCTGCGGCCTTGAACTCCAGCGCGGCCTCGGCTTGCGCCACCTGTGCCGCCGCCAAATCGACCGCAGATAGCGCGGCCGATCTGGTCGCCTCGGCCACGCTGCGTGCGCGCGAATCCAGCAGCGCAGGGGCTGCCGGGCCGATCACCGCCACCACCGTCTTCTGGGCAAAGACCGTGTCACCGGCATGCAGGTCAATCCGCCGCAGCTTGCCGCCGATCGTCGCCGAGATGGTGAAAACCTCTCGGATGCGCGCCTCACCCTCCTCCGCCACCGCAACGACGATTGTGCGCGGTCCGACCTCGGCCACCTCAACTTCTACCGGCCGGGGCAGAAAGGCCCAGACGATTCCGGCAAGAAGTGCCAGAACAGCGATGACCGAGATGAGACGGCGCATGGGTTATTCCCTCGTTTTCAGAACCTCGACCATGTCGAGGCGGTTGATACGTCCCCGAATCGCCCAAGATGATGCAAGGGCGGCGACACAAACGACCACACTGGCCGTCACATAAACCTCGGGCCCCATCACGAAGGGCACGCGGTATAGATCGGACGAAAAGGCCTGCACCATGCCAAACGCGATGACATAACCGAACAGCCAGCCACAGGGCTGCGCCAAAAGCACCACCGTGGCCAGTTCGCCAAACAGGATGCCTGAGACCTCGCCCCGGGTGAAGCCCAGAACCCGCAGACTGGCCAGCTCCCGCCCCTGCTCGGACAGCGCGATGCGGGAAAAGTTGTAAACCACCCCGACCGCAATGATGGCAGCAAGCCCGACATAGACGGTAATCATGACGGTGATGTTTTCCGCCAGAGTTTCCTTGAAGCGCGCGACCGTCAGGGCGGTTACCGCTACAAAACCGGTCTTGGGCGTGGCCTTCGCGGCGGCATAGAAGGCGTCCAGCCGGGTTTCGTCGATCTGCAGGGCAACCCCCGAGATCAACGCCCCTTCGCCCATGGCCCGGTTCAGCGCAGTGATCTCCATGGCCGCGCCAAGGCCCACATAGCCAAGCGACAGGCCGCTGACGGGCAGGGTGACCGTGCGGCGCGCACCTTCCAGAAACTCGATTGTCACGCGGTCGCCGGGGCGGACTGCCAAGGCTTCGGCAAGCGCTTCGGATATGATCAGTCCCGCATCTGGCATCGCCATCGGGCGCAAATCGGGGGCCAGAACGCGCGACAATACGGGCGTTTCCGGCTTTCCCGTGATCGACAGCCTGCGCGACAAGGCGCGGTGGCTGATCCGGGCATTAACGGCGCGGAACGGCTCCGCCGCCAGAACGCCCGGCATCTGGCGGACGGCAAAGAGTGCGCGTGCCGGTTCGGGCGCCCCGAACGCCACCAGTGCGTCATGCCGTTCGGCGCGGGCAAATGTGACGTCGATCATTTGGTTGATCGACCCGAATGACCACAGCGAGGCCACGAGGATCGCCACCGCCATGGCAACACCCAAAGTGCCAGAGGCTGTCCGCAGCGGCCAGCGGAACAGATGTCGTGCCACCATCACCCCGGTCTGGCGCAAGGCGAACAGCTGACTGAAGGCTCCCATCCGGGTCCGGTAGTCGGCTGGCGCAGGTGGCGACATCGCCGCGGCGGGTGGCAGGGCCACGGCAACACGCACGGCAAACAGCGCCCCGGCCACGGCAGAGGCCACAGTGACAGTGGCCGCCAGCCCGTAGATCTGTGGATCGCGGGTAAAGATCAGGAACGGGAACGAGAAGAAGCGCGCATAAAGCTGCGCCAGACCGGCGCCCAGCCAGACCCCTGCCGCCGCCCCGATGACAACGCCCAGCGCGGCAATGGCCAGCACGAATTCCACATAATGCTGCGCGATGGCCCGCGACGAATAGCCGATGGCCTTCAACAGCCCGATCTGTTCGCGTTCCAGCGTGATGAGCCGTGACAGGGTGATGTTGACGAGCATCGCCGCGACCAGCAGGAAAATCGGTGGCAGGACCTTGACCATCGCACTCAGCTGCTTCAGCTCTGCATCCAGAAAGGCGTGCGAGATCTGATCCTTGCGCGCCACCGCCCCGGCCCCGCCGTAGGGTGCCGTCAGCCGGTCAAGCGCCTCGATCGTGCGATCCACCGACGCGCCGGGCGCCAGCTTCAGCACCACATTGGAAAAGGCGCCCTCAAGATCAAAGGCCGATTCAAGCGCCGGGCGTGGCAGCCATGCGATGCCAAAGCGGCGTGGGTCGGGCATCATCTCGCCCGGCCCCAGTGCATAGATGAATTCGGGCGACAGGGCGATGCCGGTCACCAGCAGATCGCGCCGTTGGCCGTTCATCAGCACCGTCAGCGGTGCACCGGGCCGCAATCGGTGCGCGGCGGCAAAGCCTTCCGACACCACCACCTCGCGCACCGATTGCGGATCCGGTAGCCGACCCTGCCGCAAGTGCAACAGGTTCAGTCCCCGGTCGCCGTCTTCGGGCAACGAGACCAGGAACATCGTGCCCGGCTCTGCCATGGCCGGCATGTCAAGCAGTGCCAGCTTCACGATCCGGGCCTCGGCGGCCAGCACGTTGTCGATCTCGCGGATATCGCCCAGCAAGGCGCGCGGTGCCCGCGTCACATCGGCAAAGACATCGGCAAAGCGATAGTCGTCATAATAACGCGCCCGCGTCTCATGCAGCGAGGAATAGGCGCCGTTGCCAAGGATCAGAGTTGCCACCCCGGCCGCCAGCACCAGCGCAATCGCCAGCACCTGTGCCCAAAGACGGCGCAGATCGCGCAGCACCTTGCGGCGCAGGGGCGAGATCACCATGACACCTCCGCCGGGCTTTTCTTGGTGGCGTTGACGGTTTCCTCGACGATCCGACCGTCGGCAAAGCGCAAGACCCGGTCGGCAATCTCGCGGATTGCGGCGTTGTGGGTGATCACCAGCGTTGTCGCGCCGATGCTGCGGTTCACCTGTGTCAGTGCCTCCAGCACCCTTATCCCGGTTGCCGAGTCGAGCGCGCCGGTCGGCTCGTCGCACAACAACACCTCGGGGTTCTTGGCAATGGCCCGCGCAATCGCCACCCGCTGCTGCTCACCACCCGACAGTTGCGCAGGGAAATGGTCGCGGCGGTCTGTCAGGCCCACCAGCGCCAAGGCCTCATCCGGCGACATGGGGCGCCGGGCAATCTCGGTGACCAGCGCCACGTTTTCACGCGCGGTCAGGCTGGGCACCAGATTGTAGAACTGGAACACAAACCCCACATGGTCGCGGCGGTATTGCGTGAGGCCCCTTTCATCCAGCGCGGTCAACTGATGCTCTTCGAACCATGCTTCGCCTGCCGTTGCCGTATCAAGCCCGCCGACAATGTTCAGGAAGGTCGATTTACCCGATCCCGACGGGCCAAGGATGACGATGAATTCGCCCCGCGCCGCCCGAAAATCCACCCCGCGCAGGGCATGCACTTCCTGCGCGCCGCTGCGATAGACCTTGGTCAGGCCCTTGGTGCGAAAAATGGTTTCGGACATGGCCCCCAATCCTGTGCTGTTCTTGTCCGCGAAAGTGCTATCGGGTCTTGTCGCTTGGCGGTTTGCGTCCAGACCGACCTTTGACGAAGGGGGTGACTGTGTCATTCGGGCCAAGACATTCCCGGATCGCTGGCAGATCAAGGGTTTCATCGGCCTCCAGCCGGGCGACAAGCTGCCCGATCTGATCGCGGTGTGCTGCAATGATCTGCGATGCCTGTTCTTCGGCTGCATGCAAGAGGGTGATCACCGCCTGATCCACCCGCGCGGCCGTCTGGTCGGAAAAACTGCGCGGCTGGGCGATCTGCTGGCCAAGGAACGGGTGATCCTCGCTGTCGCGCAGATCGACCGGGCCGATGTCGGGGTCCATGCCCCAGCGCGCCACCATCGACCGCGCCAGCACCGTGGCGCGGCGGATATCGTCATCGGCCCCGGAACTGACCGACCCGAGCAGCAGCTTTTCCGCCGCCCGCCCGGCCAGAAGCGTGGTCAGTTGCACCCGCAGATAGGCCTCGGGCAGGGTGTGGCGGTCATGTTCGGGCAGCATATGGGTGCTGCCAAGACTGCGCCCGCGCGGAATGATCGTAACCTTGTAGATCGGATCGGCCCCGGCGTTGTAGAAGGCGACGGCAGTATGCCCGGACTCGTGCACGGCAAGGCGGTGCTTTTCATCGGGCTGGATTGCCAATGTGCGCACCGTGCCCATCATCACCTTGTCGCGCGCATGATCCAGATCTTCGGGGGTGATGTCTGCGGCTGACCGTCTGGCCGCCGTGATCGCCGCCTCGTTCAGCAGGTTCTTCAGATCGGCTCCGGAAAACCCCGGTGTGCCTGCGGCGACCTGATCCAGATCGACATCATGGCGCAGCGGCAGGTCCTTGACATGCACATCCAGAATTGCCCGCCGCGCGGTCTTGTCGGGCAGTTCCAGCGTCACATGCCGGTCGAACCGGCCGGGGCGCAGCAGGGCAGGGTCCAGCACATCGGGGCGGTTGGTGGCCGCCAGCACCACCACCGCCTCACGCGGGCTGAAGCCGTCGAGTTCAGCAAGGATCTGGTTCAGCGTCTGTTCACGCTCGTCATGGCCACCGCCAAGGCCGGTGCCCCGCGTGCGGCCGATGCTGTCCAACTCGTCGATGAAGATGATCGACGGCGATTGCTTGCGGGCCTCTTCGAACATCTTGCGCACCCGGCCTGCGCCGACGCCGACGAACACCTCGATGAACTCGGAGCCGGAGGTGGAAAAGAACGGCACATCCGCCTCGCCCGCAAGCGCGCGGGCGAGCAGCGTCTTGCCCGTGCCGGGCGGCCCCATCAGCAGCACGCCATGCGGCACGGTCGCGCCGACCTTGGAAAACCGGTCCGGGTCGCGCAGGAATTCGACCAGTTCCGACACCTCGCGCTTGGCCTCGTCCTGACCTGCGACATCGGCAAAGGTCACCTTGCGGGTGGGTTTCACAGGCTTGGCCGCCCGCCCGCCAAGAAAATCGCCAATACCGCCCGGAAGGCCGCCGCCAATGCCCCCGACGCCGCCGCCGGTCATCCTGCGGCTGAGCCAGAAATAGAACGCAAAGATCAGGATCCACGGCAGCAACGACACCAGAACCGACGGCGCGCGCGGCTCTTCGGCGGTCACAGTGACGCCCATGTCTTCAAGCAGTGGCAACAGCCCGGCATCGGGTTGCTGCGGGGTGATGGCGCGCACCTTGTCGGCCCCTTCGGCGGTCGGGCTGTTCAGGACGGCGACAATGGCCGTCGCCTCAAGCGTCGCCTCGCGCACCTTGCCGGTGCGTATGAGGTCTTTGATTTCACTGTAAGAAACCTCGGTTGGTGCCGAAGTTCCGGGTGGCATCTGCATGAAAAAAAACAAGAGTCCCAGCAGCATAATGGTCAGCGGCCACACCAGACGGGACAAATCCGATGGCCCTGATGGTTCTGGCGGCGCTGCGTGATTTTCCATCCGGTGTCCCGATCCCACTATGCCGGCAATGACCGGCGGCCCCTGAAACAGTCACATGTGAACGCCTTAAGGTCGCACTGTTGGACATTTGCGGCCTTGATGCAAATCAGATTGGCGCGTCAACGGCAGATCTGCCCCCCAAACCGGATCGTTTGGGTCTGGAGTGTTCCGCTCCGCTTTCCTGGCTGGGAAAGGAGTGAAATCGGATGAAAGCGAGCAAATTCACGGATGCGCCGCAGGCATTCATCATCATGCCAGGCGAAGAAGGCCCGCCGGTTGCGGAGATTTGCCGCAAGGCCGGGATCAGCCCGGTGACCGACTTCAAATGGAAGAAGTATGCCGGGCTGATCGCGACTGAGAGGAAGCGGCTGAAGCAGCGCGAAGACCAGACCAGTCGATTAAAGAAAATTGGGTCCCTAACCGGGTCACTTCCGGCTGGAAGTCAACCCATCGGGTCACCACCTGCCACGACGTCCGGATCGGGCATGGCGTCACTCTCCTGCCCGGCGTCACGGTCGACACCGGCGCGGTGATTGGGGCGGGTGCCGTGGTGTGGAAAGGCGTTGCACCCTATGAAATCGTCGGCGGCGTGCCCGCGCGCCACCTGAAATGGCGGTTCACTCCGCCACAGGCCGGGGCTTTGCAGCAGATCGCTTGGTGGACTTGCGATCATGCGGCGCCTAAGGCCGCCTTGCCCGATATCCGGGCTCTGGACATTGGCGCCTTTATCGAAAAGTATCGATGAACCTGCGGCCGTTGCCCGCGATTTACCTGGATCCTCTGACATGGAAACCCTGCCGCGGATTGCCCTGGCCCTTGCCATCGGGACTGGCGGCGGGGCTGTGTTCTACCTTCTGAACCTGCCTCTGCCCTGGATGCTTGGTGCGCTTTTCGCGACGATGGCAGCCTCGCTTGCCAAGGCGCCGATCCTTGGCCCTTCCTGGCTACGACCCGCCGTTGTTGCCGTGATCGGCGTCCTCCTTGGGTCGCGCTTCACGCCCGACATCATCGCCGAGGCCAGCGCCTGGATTGGCACTGTTGCTGTGCTGATGGTCTATGTTGTCGCTGTGGCCCTTGTGGTCGTGCCCTTCTACCGCTTTGCGGGCAGGTTCGACTGGGTCACGGCCTATTTTGCGGGCATGCCGGGTGGCCTGTCCGAAATGATCGAGATCGGTGAGGCGAGCGGAGCCAAGCCCGCGCCGATCATCCTGGCCCACAGCCTGCGCATCGTGGTGACCATCGCGCTCATCGCCTTCTGGTTCCGGATCGTCGAAGGCCATGCGGTCGGCGCCTTTACGGGGGCATCCGATGCTGTGCTGACATGGCAGGATGCGCTGCTTCTTCTGACCTCGGCTGTGGTCGGAAGCCTGGTTGGCAAAGGCCTGCGGTTTCCTGCCCCCACATTCCTTGGCCCGCTTCTGGTCTCTGCCATTCTGCACCTTGCGGGCCTCACCGAAAGCGCGCCGCCGGGTCTTTTGGTGAGCGCCGCCCAAGTACTTTTGGGCACCGTCCTTGGCTGTCGGTTCCTGGGGATCCGCGCCCGGACCGTCCTCCTTGCAGCCGCACTTGCCATTGGGGCCACGCTTCTGACGCTGGCCCTTGCTTTCGGAGCGGCCCTGGCAATGAGGTATCTGTCAGGCATCGCCCCCGATCAGGCGCTGCTGGCCCTGGCCCCCGGTGGACTGACTGAAATGGGGCTGATCGCGCTGGCCATCCAAGCTGACGTCGCTTTTGTGGCCCTGCATCACGTCGTGCGGATCCTGTTCGTGATCGTGCTGGCACCGGTTGCATTCCGGCTGCTGATGGGTCGCCGTTCCACACGATAGGTGTGGACAGGTCATTTCCTTCGCCTGGGCGTTGTGGTGGCTGTCACCTCAAAGGCGCCGGATTGATTCAGTCCGCCCTGCGATCCCCGCATCCTGCCGCGCCCGACGCATGAGTTTGCGCATCTCTGAATGTAGATCGGTTGCCAGTGGACGGCGGACGATCTGAAGGCTGATGCGGACAGAGTTAACCCATATCCCGGAGATCGACGCGGGCATCGTGGTCGCGACCATACGCGACTACAGCAATCAACTTCCGACTATCTGCGGCGGGCACGCCGCGCAATTGGGCGTCGGAAGCCGGGAAGGCGTCTAGCGGCAGGTGCACTTCGCTGGAGTTATCCGCTACGTTCCATTCGCCTGATGATGTTACCATGCCAACAGCGTCCCACCGATGCGCGGTCGAGATCGGGACCCGCCTTTGATGTGACCGCCGCGCAAGTCCGGCCCGACTGCTTGGAAGGGAAGCGTGAAACGACTAGATGTCATATCTGAGAGCGTTCCGGACGGGGCGTCGGCTCTAAAAGGATCAGGGTGAATGACCGAGCTTACAGTGGCAAGCTGGAACATCCGCGCTGGGCTTGGCCGCGACTTCCGCCGCCGTCCATCACGGACGGTAGATGCCATCGTGGGCTTTGATGCCGATGTTGTCTTGTTGCAGGAAGCCGATTTTCGCATGCACCCGCGTCCCGCTGCCTTGCCCCGTATTCAGGGCCGGATTGGTCCTTTCGAGGTGATTGACCTGACGCCAAACGCTGTCGGCCTTGGCTGGCACGGGATTGCCATGCTCAAGCGGCCGGGCATCGAGGTGGGCGCGATACGCCTTCATGACCTGCCCGCCCTGGAGCCGCGCGGTGTGGTGATCGCCGATCTGACGGTGCGGGGTCTGGCGGTGCGTATCGTCGGGGTGCATCTGGGCCTGCTGCGCGGCAACCGCCGCAAGCAGCTCGGCTTTATAGTCGCGCGGCTGGCCGAGCTTGACCACAGGCCGACCGTTATCGCGGGCGACTACAACGAATGGCGCGACCAGCAGGGGTTCGAGACGGTGCCCAACTGGCTGTGCGTGCACAGCCCCGGCCCGACCTTTCCGGCGGGTCGTCCCTTTCTGAACCTTGACCGTCTGGCGTATAGCCGTGATCTGGAATTGCTGCACAGCGGTGTCATCGCCGGGCCGGAGGCCGTGATGGCGTCAGATCACCGGCCGATCATCGGACGATTCAGGCATCTGTCATCTTACGCGGCAAACCGAGAGACAGGCACAAAGTGATGGCAGCGTTCGAAACTCTGTTGGGGATTTTGGGGGTTGCGGCGCTGGCTGTTGTTTTGGCGCGCATGGTGTTTCGGGTGCCTGAGGTTTCGGGGCGCACGATCAGCACCTCCCTGCCCCCCGTGATCACTGGCGCCATCGCGGCGGCGGTTGCGCCAAAGTCTGATGGACAAGCGGGGCTGACCGGTGTCAGGCCCTTGTCGCATGGGGCCGACGCCTTTGCCTCGCGGATCACACTGGCCGATATGGCGGTGTCGGCAATCGACGCACAGTATTACATCTGGTACGGTGACCTGACAGGCTACATGCTGCTGGATGCCCTTCGGCGCGCTGCGGATCGTGGCGTGCGCGTGCGGCTGCTTCTGGATGACAACGGCACAGCGGGGCTTGATCCGGAACTGTCGGCACTTGAGGCGCATCCGAATATTGAAGTGCGCCTTTACAACCCGTTCAACCTGCGCCGCTTCAAGACACTATGCTATGCTTTTGATTTCTTTCGGCTGAACCGCCGGATGCACAACAAGTCCTTCACGGTCGATGGGGTGGTGACGGTCCTTGGCGGGCGCAATGTTGGCGACAGGTATTTTGACGCAGGCCCCGAGGCGCTGTTCGTGGATCTCGATGTGTTGGCGGCGGGTGCAATCGTGCCACAGGTGTCGGAGGATTTCGACCGGTATTGGGCCTGCCCCTCAGCGCATCCTGTAGGGCCAATCGTGGGAAGTGTCCGTGGTTCGGACACTGTTGGCGACGGCCTTGCGCAATTCCGCAAACACCCACAATTCAGTGAATACCGCGCAATTATTGAACGCTCGGATATCGTGGCTGCACTGACCAGTGGCGATCTCAGCCTGGAATGGACGCGCGCCGTTCTGGTCAGCGACGACCCGGTCAAAGGGCAAGGCGCGGTTCCGCGCGAAGACCTCTTGGCCACGCGTCTGATGCAGGCGGTGGGTCAGATCGAGACGAAGATCGACGTCGTGTCGCCTTATCTGGTGCCGGGCAAGACGGGGCTCAGGGCGTTTGCCACTCTGACAGCACGCGGCGTTGCGGTGCGTGCCCTCACCAACTCGCTTGAGGCGACAGACGTTGTGGCGGTGCATGCAGGATATGCAAAGCGGCGTCATGCAATGCTGCGTGCGGGTGTCGAGCTTTTCGAGTTGCACGCCAGCGCCGGGGCCGACCGCCAAATTGGGAAAAGACGCAGGTTCGGATTATCCAAGGCCAGTCTGCACGCAAAGACCTTTGCCGTTGACGGCGCACGAATTTTCGTCGGCTCGTTCAATTTCGATCCCCGCTCGACCACACTGAACACAGAGATGGGAATCCTGATCGAAAGCCCGCAGATGGCCGAGGATCTGCACACCGCTTTTGATCGTGGGATGGCAGGTCTTGCCTGGCAAGTCAGGCTCCAAAGCGGCCAGAAGGTCTGGATCGACACCGCGCGCCGGACGGTTGTGACCAAAGAGCCGGGCTCTACCGCCGTGAAGCGCTTGGTCGTTACCGTGGTCGGCTGGCTGCCCGTCGAATGGCTGATGTGATCAGCGTTGATGAGCACTTCGGGCCAGAGACAACACCACGCCTTTTCCGTCTCCATCAGGCCACGCAATCGATTTCTGTCGTGCCGAGGGACGAAAACGGGCTCGTGAGTGCGTTATGGGTCTGGATGTCAGATTTTTGACGATCCGGGCCGTTACCCCAGCTTCTAGCAGGATCAGTTCGACAGCCGAAGCTTGCCGATGCGCGCGCGGATTTTCGTGCCGGTGTCATCCGAGTCTGCACTCACCGCGAGGCCGACAAGGGCCAGATCAGAGATACCGAACGCCCGCTTCAGGTCAGAGCGCAGATCGACCTCTTCCTCATGCTGCCCCTCACCGGCGGGTTGCACAATGATGGTCTTGCCCCGCGCCCCGAGGTAGGGGCTGGACAGCAGATCACCGCGTCGATGCGCGCCGCCCCAAACATACATCAAGACCCGAACATCCGGGTTCTCCAGCAGCTTTCGAATGCCCTGACCTTCCGCAGTCGGGACGGCGCCGGCAGGAACAAATATGGCATAAAGCGACAGGTTGCGGTCGTCCCCGCCCTTTTGCGTCAGATCGGTCGGCGGAACGCCTTGCTCGACGCTCCAACTCCAAGTCGCAGTCCGCGCCTTGCGTGACCTTTCCGGCAGGGCCTGCCAGATCAGCGACACAGAACCGTCAGAGTCCACCGAAAGATCTTCTCCGCGCTGGCGCCATGTGTTGCCGCCAAGCAGGCTGAATTTCTGATGCGTCCACCCCGAGAATTGAACTTCTTGGGCAGCCAGCGTGCCAGCGGGAACCGTGATCGTGACCCAGAGTGCAATGGCAACGATGCGACCGAATTTTCTAGGATTGCAAAACATGACAGCCTCCAAGGGTAGTCTGTTTCATACGCGGCATTTGATCGGAATGTTTGATCAACACGCAAAGATGATGACAGCCTGCGCGAGCGATGCCTGCGATCATTCGGACCGGCCCTCGGACCAATGGCGGGCCAGCGCTCATTAATGCTGCTCGGACGGCCTGCGTGGTCGTGGCGCTTCCATGACGAACTTGTCCCACAGTGCCTCCCTCCATCCCTTCGAAAGGATCGCACCATAACACCGCGGGATCAAACTCCTGATTTGGTCATAGACGAATTGCCAGAACCGTTGATGGCCGAACCGTGACGGGGGAACCGGGACGATTTTGCAATGCGTGAGGCCTATTTGAAGCGGCGGATTTCGCCAGAGCGAAGCCTCGACAAATAGCTGTCCAATTCCCGTTTGACGATCGGCATCAGCGCGTACAGCCCGATGATGTTGACCACGGCCATGGCAAAGATCGCCGCATCCGAAAAGTCGATCACCGGATCAAGTGACGCCGACGCTCCGATCACCACAAAGACGCAAAACAGAATCTTGAATGACAGTTCTTGCGTCTTGCCTTCGCCAAACAGGTAGGTCCAGGCCTTCAGCCCGTAATACGACCACGATATCATGGTCGAGAAGGCGAATAGCAGAACGGCGATGACCAGAATGTAGGGAAACCACGGCAAGGCGGACCCGAAGGCGGCTGAGGTCAGCCCGACACCGGTGGCCCCGGTTGCGGTCAGCACCCGACCATCCGCGCCCAGCATGTAAAGCCCCGTTGTCGGATCGGTTACAAGCTGGCCGGTGATCACGATCACCAGTGCCGTCATGGTGCAGATCACCACCGTATCGATAAAGGGCTCCAGCAAGGACACGAACCCTTCGGTGATCGGCTCTTTGGTGCGCACCGCCGAATGGGCTATGGCGGCAGAGCCGACCCCGGCCTCGTTCGAAAACGCGGCGCGACGGAAACCCTGGATAAGCGCGCCGATCATGCCGCCTGCAATGCCGTTGCCGGTAAAGGCCCCGTCAATGATCTGGGCAACGGCCCCGCCGATCAAGTTGGCGTTCATCACAAGGATGATCAGGGCGGTGCCGACATAAAGGACACCCATGAAGGGCACGATCTTTTCGGTGACCCGGGCGATGGATTTCAACCCGCCCACGATCACCGCAAAGACGATGGCGGCAAACACAAGCCCGGTGATGAAGCCCGGATAGACCCCCAGAACGCCGGTCAGTTGCTGATGCGCCTGATTGGCCTGGAACATGTTGCCCCCGCCAAGGGACCCCAGCACACAGAAGATCGCAAACATCACCGCCAGGATCTTGCCCCCCGGCAGGCCGCGTTCGGCAAAGCCCTTGGTGATGTAATACATCGGCCCGCCCGAGACTGTGCCATCGGCATATTCATTGCGGTATTTCACGCCAAGCGTGCACTCGGTGAACTTGGACGCCATGCCCAGAAGACCGGCAAGAATCATCCAGAACGTCGCCCCGGCGCCACCAATGGTCACGGCTACCGCCACACCTGCGATATTGCCAAGCCCGACCGTCCCCGACAGGGCGGTGGCCAGCGCCTGAAAATGGCTGACCTCTCCCGCATCATTGGGGTCGGAATATTTGCCCGAAACCAGTTGGAATGAATGGCGCCAGACCCGGAACTGGATAAATCCGAAATAAAGCGTGAATACCGTCGCTGCGATAACCAGCCAGGCCACGATCCACGCAAAGTTGGTTCCCGGTATGGGCGCGAAGATGAAGTTGACAAACCATCCTGTCGTGGCGGCGAAAATCTGGTTCACAGTGTCATCGATGTATTGGGCCTGCGCAACGGATGCGGCGCAAGCCGCAGCAATGGCAGCAAGAGCCGCCAGAATGCGGGTGAACATGGTCATGCGGGGCTTCCTTACGGGACAATGGTGCAGGGAACAGGCGAGACTTGCGCCAACGTGCCCGCAACGGACCCGAACATGCGCGACATCATACCCGAATTGCCGGTGCGGCCGGTAACGATCTGGGCGGCACCGATTTCTCGGGCGACGGCACAGATGGTTTCCGTGACATGGCCGTAGCGGATTGCCGTATCGAACGGAACGCCCTGATCCTTGTATTTGTCCAGCATCGGGGCGATGATCGCTGCCTCGGCCCGTGCCAGTTCCTGCGTTCGGCGGGCATGACGCTCGGCCAGCTCTTCCTTGGTCAGGAAGGTATAGGGCGACCATTCGAGGACATGAACAAGGACGATCCCCCGGCCTTCCCGTTTCGCGTGGGCATGGGCAAAGGCCAGCGCGCGTTCCCCCGCGCTGCTGCCGTCTATGGCCACAAGAATGCGTTCGGTCATCTTGTGCTGGTCTCCCCTGTTTCGGGACCGTTTGCCAAGCGGTGCACTGAGCCGGGCACGCTGGAGCAGTCCATTTCCCGTGAAGATCATCTTGGGCTTCTGGCCGATGATCCATGCGCAGGATAGGGCAAAGCCGCTGGACATATCGCCTTTAATCTGCGGTTTGTGCAGCCGATCTGGCTTTTTATCCCCCGATCACGCCACTTTTTTCCGCAAGATGGTCTGATGTACGGGCAGGTTCAATCCGGCTGATACCCGCTGATCAACTGATGCAGGCCAAACAGTGCCCCGGCGATGATTGCAACCAAAGTCACCGGGCCGGACCACGCCAGTGCGGCAAAGGCGCTGACGCCCTGCCCGACAGAGCAGCCCATCGCCACCACGCCGCCGATGCCCATCAGCACCGCGCCGCCGACCTGACGGCCCAGCTCGCGCGGGTCTTCGCAAGCTTCCCATCGGAACATGCCGCGGATCATCGACCCGATCAAAGCCCCCGCCATCACGCCCACAACCGACCCCACCGAAAAGGTGATGCCACCCGCGGTCGATGTCATCAGGAAGATCAGCGTGCGCCCGATGGGGGCTGTGAACGACAGACCCTCGACGTCGATGGCGCCTAGACTGTAGTCGCTGACCCATGTTGTCGCGGCAAAGCACCAGACCACCGCCAGCCCGGCCACCACGCCCCAGAACAGCGTGCGCGGCGCGTGGCGCAACGGCGCATAGGACAGCGCCCAGATCAAACAGCCAAGCCCGATGACGACAACGATCACACTCGCCGACAGGCCGGTCAAAACGCCAACATCATGCACAATGCCTTGCGGACCAGTGGCGTCGGGCTGCGGGAACAACAGAAGACGCCCCGGAGCCAGCGGTCCCGACAGCGCGACAAAACCGAAGATCCCCATCACCACGACCACAACCAGCGACCGCAGATCGCCGCCGCCGAACCGGACCAGCGCGCCAAAGCCGCAGTTTCCCGCCATCGCCATGCCGTAGCCAAACACCAGCCCGCCCAGAATCGACGCCAACGGATTCCACGCAATGGTATGGTAAAACGACCTGCCCAGATCGACCCAGCCCGCCAGCGCGCCCAACTGCGTGCCCAGAATCGCCACGCCCAGCACGATGCCCCACAGCCGCAACCGCTTTTGGTCCTTGCCATAAACCGCCGACTCCAGCGCGCCGAGGGTGCAGAAATCGCCCAACCGCGCGGCCAGACCCAAAAGCAAGCCGCCGACCAGCCCGACAAGGGCCGCCAAAGGGCCATATGGAAGCGTTTCCATGCCTTCCTCCTTTTGCAGTCGCGCGGCACAACCTGCTGCGCGGTGTCGTCCTTGTCCGGTTCTATGCCGGATTGCAGAAAAGCCTTGCCAGCAGACCGATCATGGCAGACGCCCGGCTGTCCCGAATAGAATAAAAAATTGCCTGCCCGTCACGGCGGGCACTGACCAGACCTTCCAGCCGCAATCGGGCAAGTTGCTGGCTGACAACCGCCTGACGCGCCGAAAGCAGGTTTTCAAGCTCGGTCACACTTTTGGGACCACCGTGCAGATGACACAGGATCAACAGCCGTCCGTCATGGCCAATCGCTTTGAGAAAGGTGGCGGCATCATTGGCATTTGCGACCAGCCCTTCCAGGTCCCGAGCCTCGTCTTGATCCGTATGATCCATTTCGCCCGATGACACTGCCTTGATGGCCCTTCCGCCTCCTTCATGACGAGGAGACGGGGGCGGGGCAACCAAAACCCGCAATGTCGCTTCATTTGTAAGGGAGTTGATGTCGGAAGGCGTCATGGTCCGGGGCGATCGTGCGCATCCGCGATCAGCTGCGCCAGCAGCGGCCAGAAGAAATCTTCCCCCGGATAGCCCTCGATCCGCCCTGTTTCCTGTCCGCCGCGCAGCAGGACAAAGGTCGGCGTAAAGGCAGCGGGCCGCGTCAGGATGATGTCGTCGGGCACCTCGGCCCGCAAGTGCATTCGGGTCAGCGGCGCGGCCTTGCCTTCGTCGGTCAGGGGGTACTGCGGCGCAATCTCGGCATCCCACTTGGCGCAATAGATGCAGCCGGGCTGTTCGAACATCAAAAGGCGCAGTTCGGACGCCAGCGTGGCTTGCGCCAGCATGGTCGTCAGCAGCAGCACCATTCCACCAAGAAAACGCCTCACGTTGACAGCCTCATTGCAACATAGAAATATACTAATATAATAAAAGCCATGGAACAAGGCGCGCATTTGACGCGTCCTGAAGGGGGCCAGATGCTGGATATCAGCTACACCGGTGCGGCACTGGCGGGGCTTTTGTCGTTCCTGTCGCCCTGCATCTTGCCGATGGTGCCGTTCTACCTGTCCTACATGGCCGGCCTGTCGGTGCGCGAATTGCGCGACGGCGACACGATAGCGCCAGGGGCACAGGCTCGGCTGGTGGTGCAGGCGCTGTTGTTCGCCTTTGGTGTCACCACGGTGTTCGTAATGCTGGGTCTGGGGGCAACCGCCCTTGGCCGGGCGTTCCTGCAATGGCGCGAACCGCTGTCATGGGTTGCGGGTGGGGTACTGATCCTGTTCGGGCTGCACTTCCTTGGCATTCTGAGAATCGGGCTGTTCTACCGCGAGGCCCGCGTGCAGTCAGACAGCAAGCCGACCACCCTTGCGGGGGCCTATGTCATGGGCCTGGCGTTTGGCTTTGGCTGGACGCCCTGCGTTGGCCCGGCCCTGGCCGCGATCCTGATGGTGGCCAGCGGCATGGGTGATCTGTGGCGCGGCGGGATGCTATTGTTTGTCTACGGGCTTGCCATGACACTGCCCTTCGTCGTTGCCGCTTTGTTCGCTGGTCCGTTTCTTGGATGGGTTGCCCGGCACCGTGCGCTGATGGGCCATGTCGAAAAGGCGATGGGGGTGATGCTCATCGTCTTTGGCATCCTGATTGCCACTAATTCCGTCAATCTGATCGCCGATTGGATGATCCGCAATTTCGACTGGTCCGCCACCCTGAAATGAAAGGATACCGCATGTTCCGCGCCGCCCTGACCGCGCTTTTGCTGTCCACCCTGCCGCTGACTGCCGCCGAACTGGGCGACGATGGCTTGCACAAGCCTGACTGGCTGCGCGAAACTTTCAAGGATCTGACCGAGGATCTGGCCGAGGCTAACACGTTGGGCAAACGCCTTCTGCTGATCGTTGAACAACGCGGTTGCATTTACTGCACCCGTATGCACGAGAAGGTTTATCCCGACCCCACGGTAGAGGCCCTGATCCGCGACAATTACTTCGTCGTCCAGATCAATCTGTTCGGTGATGTCGAGGTGACCGATTTCGACGGCACCACCCTGTCCGAAAAGGATATGGCGGTGCGGTGGGGCGTGATGTTCACCCCCACCATGATCTTCTTGCCCGAAGAGGTGCCGGCCGACAAAACCGCCGCAGAGGCCGCCGTAGCCTTGATGCCTGGCGCCTTCGAAATTGGCACGACGACGGCGCTTCTGGAATGGGTGCGGGACCACGGATACGATTCGGGGGATCACTTCCAGAAGTATCTCGCCGCCCGCCTGAGCGCCCCAAGTGCGCCATAAGATATTGATTTTATATGTAACATATGAATATTCAAAGATTACTATATTCCTATTGCGCACGAAGGCATACCGAGGTTATCGTAGTTGGACGGAAAGATCTGGGAGGATCGCAATGACACGCCAATTCTGGTTGGCCACGGCGGCAGCGCTGGGCCTTGCTACACCAGCCATCAGTGAAACGGCCCCCGAAGCGGTGACTTTTGTTGACGGCTCGATTGAAGCATCGTTGACCGGTGTCCCCGGTGATGCTGCGGCTGGCAAGAAGGTGATGACCACCGCCGCCTTGGGAAATTGCGTGGCTTGCCACAAGATCGGCACCATCCCCGAGGCTGATTTTCAGGGCGATATTGCCCCGCAGCTTGACGGCGTTGCTGACCGCTATTCCGAAGCCCATCTGCGCGGCCTTGTCGCCAATGCGAAGATGACGTTCGACGGCAGCTTCATGCCGGCATTCTACAAGACCGAAGGGTTTACCCGACCGGGTGCCGCCTACAGTGGAAAAGCCCCGACCGAAGCTCTGCCCCCCATTCTGACGGCCCAACAGATCGAAGATGTCGTGGCCTATCTGATCACGATGAAAGAGTGATCCGACAACGCGACCAGAGGAGATGACCATGAAACTTTCAAGAAGAGACGCCCTTTGGGCTGGCCTTGGCGGCATCGCAGCCGCGACGCTTTCGAACCCGGTCTTTGCCAAAACCGTTGAAGAGCTGACTGCCGAATTTACCGCCGGCGCGGCTGCGGGAACAGGCGGAATCACCATCACCGCCCCGGAAATCGCCGAAAACGGCAACACCGTCCCGGTGTCTGTCGATGCACCCGGCGCTGTGGCCATCATGCTGCTGGCGGCGGGCAACCCGACCCCGGCGGTTGCCACCTTCACCTTCGGCCCTGCCGCCGGTAGCCAGATGGTCGCCACCCGCATCCGCCTTGCCACCACACAAGACGTGATTGCGGTCGCCAAAATGGCTGACGGCAGCATCGTTCAGGCGGCTACGACCGTCAAAGTCACCATCGGCGGCTGCGGCGGCTGAGGTCAGGAACAGGAGAAATATCATGGCAAATGATGCAAAACCCCGTGTGAAAGTGCCCAAATCAGCCAAGGCTGGTGAGGTCATCACGATCAAGGCTCTGATCAGCCACAAGATGGAATCCGGTCAGCGCAAAGATGCGGCGGGCGAATTGATCCCGCGTTCGATCATCAACCGGTTCACCTGCGATCTGGGCGGCGTAAATGTGATCGATGTCGCCATCGATCCGGCGGTGTCCACCAACCCCTATTTCGAATTCGATGCCAAAATGGCGGATTCGGGCGAAATCAAGTTCACATGGTATGACGACGACGGTTCGGTTTACGAAGACGTCAAAACCATCGAGCAAGCCTGATTGCCGCAGATGTTCAAGGGAGGAGACATCATGCAGCGCCACGCGACACGTCTGGCCACCACATTGGCCCTTGGCCTTGCCCTGACGGGCGCGGCGTTTGCGAACCCCGTCGAAGACAGCCTGAGCATCGAAACCGATGACGGCGTGTTGAACATCGTCACCACAACCGCTGCCCCGCCGCATCTGTCCGGCGTGATGGACACGATCTATTCCGGCTGGCACTATCGCGAAGATGAAACCCGCGCGCTGCAACGCGATGATTTCGACAATCCGGGCATGGTGTTCGTTGACCGCGGCATAGACAGCTGGAACAAGGCGCAGGGCGCCAAAGGCGAAAGCTGTGCCGGATGCCATGAAGGCCCCGAAAGCATGAAGGGCCTGCGCGCGGTTACGCCGCGCGTCGATGCGCAAACCGGCGAACTGATGACCGTTGAAAACTATGTCAACGAATGTGTGACCGAACGCATGGGTCTTGAGGCTTGGGGCATGACCGGTGACAAGATGAAAGACATGATGGCGCTGATCTCGATGCAGTCGCGTGGCGAATTGGTGAATGTCGCCATCGACGGTCCGGCGGCACCGTTCTGGGAAGCGGGCAAGGAAATCTACTACACCCGCTTTGGTCAGCTGGAAATGTCATGCGCCAATTGCCATGAAGACAACCAAGGCCTGTTCATCCGGGCCGACCACCTGAGCCAAGGCCAGATCAACGGCTTCCCGGTCTATCGTCTGAAAGACGCGGGCATCCTGTCGGCACAGCAACGCTTTGTCGGCTGTGTGCGCGACACGCGGGCAGAAACCTTCAAGCCTGACTCGGCAGAGTTCAAGGCGCTGGAGCTTTACGTCGCATCGCGCGGCAATGGTCTGTCGGTCGAAGGTGTTTCGGTCCGTCACTGATCTTTTGTTCCCCCGCCCACAGGCGGGGGAATTTTAATCCAGATAAAATGATCCGGCCTACGGCCCCGCGTTTGCGCGACGGCTTTGGCATGTTGAGATACGAAGGACACGACCATGATCAGCCGCCGCGAATTTCTTCAGGCCAGCCTTGCCGCCTCTGCCATTGTCGGCGTCTCTGGCTTTGGCAACTGGTCCCGTCTGGCGGCGCAACAGGCGCTGACGCAAGACCAGCTTTTGCAATTCGATGATTTCGGCAATGTGACGCTGATCCACATCACCGACATTCACGCCCAACTGAAACCCGTGTGGTTCCGCGAACCTGAATGGAACATTGGCGTGGGCGACGCCAAGGGCAAGCCGCCTCATGTGGTGGGCAATGCCTTCATCGACATGTTTAAACTGACCCCCAACAGCCCCGAAGCCTATGCGCTGACGCATCAGGACTTTGTGGCGCTTGGCAAGACCTATGGCAAGATGGGCGGCATGGACCGCGTGGCAACAGTAGTCAAATCCATTCGTGCCGCCCGCCCCGAGGCGCTGCTTCTGGATGGCGGCGACACATGGCACGGGTCGATGACCAGCCATCTGACCAAAGGTCAGGACGTGGTCAACGTGATGAACGCGCTGGCACCCGATGCGATGACCAGCCATTGGGAATGGACCTTCGGCACCGAGCGCGTGCAGGAAATCGTGGAAAGCCTGCCCTTTGCTTTTCTTGGCGCCAACATTTTCGACGCAGAGTGGAACGAACCCGCGTTCGAGCCTTACAAGATCTTTGAACGGAACGGCCTACGGATCGCCGTCATCGGCCAGGCGTTCCCCTATATGCCGATTGCCAATCCCGGCTGGATGTTTCCTGAATATTCGTTCGGTATCCGCGAAGACCGCATGCAAGACGTGGTGAACGAGGTCCGTGCTGACGGTGTCGATCTGGTGGTTTGCCTGTCGCACAACGGCTTTGACGTCGATCGGAAAATGGCCTCCCGCGTGCAGGGCATCGACGTGATCCTCACAGGTCACACCCATGACGCCATCCCGGAACCTGTGCTGGTGGGGCAAACGATCCTGATCGCGTCGGGGTCGAATGGCAAGTTCGTGTCCCGCGTCGACCTGGATGTGCGGGACGGCAAGATGATGGGTTTCCGCCACAAGCTGATCCCGATCTTTTCCGACGTGATCACCCCCGATGCTGACATGGCCGCCCTGATCGACTCTGAACGCGCGCCATTCAAGGACCAGCTGGACGAAAAGATCGGCACCACCGAATCGCTGTTGTATCGCCGTGGGAATTTTCAGGGCACCTGGGATGACCTGATCTGCGATGCGGTGCGGTCGGAGCGTGACGCGCAGATCGCTCTGTCGCCCGGCGTCCGTTGGGGGCCGTCTCTGATGCCTGGCGATGCTATCACGCGCGAAGATATCTTCAACGTCACCTCGATGACCTATGGACAGGTGTATCGGTCTGAAATGACCGGCGAAACCCTGCACGCCATTCTCGAAGACGTGGCGGACAACCTGTTCAACACCGACCCGTATTACCAACAGGGCGGTGATATGGTGCGGGTGGGCGGCATGGGATTCACCATCGATATCTCGAAGCCCATCGGGAGCCGCATCACCAACCTTGCCCTGACCGACACGGGCGAATCGATTGACGCCGCCAAATCCTACACCGTCGCCGGATGGGCCTCGGTGAACGAAGGCACCACCGGGCCGCAGATCTGGGATGTGCTTGAATCGCACATCCGCAAACTTGGCACCGTGAAACTCGACCCAAACACCTCGGTCTCCGTGACCGGACTTTGACCGAAAGGAGTGTTCGCCACATGACCGACGAACTCAAGACCAACCCATCGCGCCGGACGTTCCTGCGCGGCACCGCCGCCGCCGGGGCCGGGCTTCTGGCCACAGCCGCCCAAGCGCAGACCGCCGATCCGCTGATCACCGAAGTGCAGGACTATGCCTCGGTCTTTGGCGACCCGGTTGATGCCAGCCCCTACGGTCTGCCGACGACGCACGAAGCGCATGTGGTGCGCCGCAATGTCGAATGGCTGACCGAAAGCCCGGTCTCCTCGATCAACTTTACCCCGATCCATGCGCTGGAAGGCACGATCACCCCGCAGGGTTGCGCGTTTGAACGCCACCACTCGGGCGCGATCGACATGACGAAACAGGACTACCGCCTGATGATCAACGGTCTGGTCGACAAGCCACTGGTGTTCACCTTTGAAGATCTTCTGCGCTTTCCCCGCCACATCACCACCGCGTTCTGTGAATGTGCGGCCAATGGTGGGATGGAATGGGGCGGCGCGCAGCTTGAAGGCTGCCAATTCACCCAAGGCATGATCCACAACATGGAATATACCGGCGTCATGCTGCGGGACCTGTTGGCCGAGGCTGGCGTGCAAACCGAGGGCAAATGGGTCTATGTCGAAGGCCATGACGCATCATCCAACGGCCGTTCGATCCCGCTGGAAAAGGCGCTGGACGATGTGATGGTCGCCTTCTTCGCCAATGGTGAGGCGCTGCGAAAAGAGCATGGCTATCCGGTCCGGCTGGTTGTGCCGGGATGGGAAGGCAACATGTGGGTCAAATGGATCCGCCGCATTGCCGTGTACGATCAGGCTGTGCAAAGCCGCGAAGAAACCTCGAAATACACCGACCTGATGCCGGACGGGCGGGCGCGCAAATGGACATGGGTGATGGACGCGAAATCCGTCATCACCTCGCCCAGCCCGCA
This sequence comes from Paracoccaceae bacterium, assembly GCA_046313895.1. Lineage (GTDB taxonomy): Bacteria > Pseudomonadota > Alphaproteobacteria > Rhodobacterales > Rhodobacteraceae > Pseudotabrizicola. The sequence goes on along the minus strand of JBKBWK010000007.1, from coordinate 35,641 downwards.
AGCGCCGATCCGCCACGGCGCTGGCCCCTTGGTCGTGACCGGTCTGGCGTGGAGCGGCAACGGCACCATTACCCGCGTGGACGTATCCACCGATGGCGGCAACACCTGGGCCCCGGCCCGCATTTCCGGCGATGCCAAGCCCAAGGCGCTGACCCGTTTCCACTTCGACATGAACTGGGACGGGTCCGAGATGTTCATCCTGTCGCGTGCGGTGGATGACACCGGCTATGTTCAGCCCACCAAACAGGCGCTGCGCGATATCCGCGGCGTGAACAACGTTTATCACAACAACGCCATCCAGGTCTGGTGGGTGCGCGCGGACGGAGAGGTCGAGAATGTTGAAATCGCGTAAACTGGCGCTGGCTTCGGCCGTTCTGACCATCTTTGCCGCCCCCGTGCTTGCCGAACCGCTGGGGCTTGGCCGCGTTGCCCTGCCGGAAGAAATCGCCGCTTGGGATGTGGCCGTGCTTCCAGACGGCACCGGTCTGCCAGTCGGCTCGGGCGATGTGGAAACCGGCGAGCAGGTGTTCGGTACGGCCTGTGCGTCGTGCCACGGTGACTTTGCCGAAGGGCTGGACAGTTGGCCGGTTCTGGCCGGTGGCAACGGGTCGCTGACCGACCCGCGCCCGGTCAAGACTGTGGGCAGCTACTGGCCCTATCTGTCCACCGTGTTCGATTACGTCCACCGGTCGATGCCCTTTGGTGAGGCGCAGACCCTGACGGGGGATGATGCCTATGCGATCACCGCGTTTTTGCTCTATTCCAACGGGATTGTCGAAGACGACTTCGTTCTGACCAACGAGAATTTCACCAGTATCGTGATGCCCAACGCTGATGGATTCTATCCCGATGACCGGCCGCAGACGGAATACCCGCTGTTCACGGGTGAGCCGTGCATGGAAAACTGTCGCGCTGCCGCGCCGCAAGTGACCAAGCGCGCGATCGACCTGAAAGTGACGCCGACCGATGCAGACGGCAAACCTGCAGGAACCTTGCCGGTACTGCTAGCCGATGCCGCCGTCGCGATGCCGGTTGCCGCCTCTGTTGAAGCGACTGAAGAGGCGGCCACTGCAGAACCGGAACCGGAACCGGTGCAGACCGCCGCTGCCGATCCGGAACTTATTGCTGCTGGCGCAACCGTATTCAAGAAATGCTCGGCCTGTCACAAGGTGGGCGAAGGTGCCAAGAACGCGGTGGGGCCAGTGCTGAATGGCGTCGTAGGCCAGGTGGCTGGCAAGGTGGATGGGTTCAGCTATTCCAAGCCCCTGCTGGCTATGGTCGAGGATGGCCTGATCTGGGACGACACCGCGCTGCACGCCTTTCTGGAAAACCCGCGTGGCTTCATGAAAGGCACCAAGATGGCCTTCGCCGGCTTGAAGTCTGAACAGGATCGCGCCGCCGTGATCGCCTATCTGGCCAGCTTGGGCGGCTGATCGGGGATGGTGCGACCCTTGATCCTCGCCTTTTTTGCGATGGGCATCGTGGCCACAGTGCCTGTGGGGGCCGAAAGCATCGGCGACCCACAGCGCGGTGCGGTCCTGTTCGACCGCAATTGCAAGGGCTGCCACCAGATCGGGGATGGTGCGACCAACCGAATCGGCCCAGTGCTTAGCAATGTCTTTGGACGCAGGGCTGGCACGGTGCCAAGCTTTGCCTATTCCAAATCCATAGCGCGGATGGGGCATGATGGTCTGACATGGACTTTGCAAACCCTGGACGCCTATTTGGAAAACCCCAAGGCACTGGTGTCTGGAACACGCATGAACTACCGCGGCATGCCAGATCCCAACGACCGCGCCGACCTGATGGCCTATCTGCGCGACTATTCCGACCAACCCCAGAATATCCCCGAGGCAGAGCCGACCGCGCGCAAGACCGTGCCGGATCTGGACCCTGCCATTCTGGCGATTGAGGGCGATGCCGAATACGGCGCTTATCTGTCGGCGGAATGTACCACCTGCCACCGCCGCGATGGCAGTGACGACGGCATCCCGTCAATCACCCAATGGCCGTCCGAGGATTTCGTCGTCGCCCTGCACGCCTACAAGGTCAAACTGCGGCCGCATCCGGTGATGCAGATGATGGCCAGCCGCCTGTCGAATGACGAAATAGCGGCGCTCGCCGCCTATTTCGCCACGTTGGAATAGCCAGAGGGGCGGCCGAACCGCCCCCTTTTCAAACCTCAAGGGAGGAGAACCCGAGATGACCCTGAACCGACGCCATTTCCTTGGCACTGGTCTTGCCACAGCGACACTTTTGTCTGCCCCCATGGTCTGGGGACAGGCCAAGCCCCGAGTTGTCGTCATCGGCGGCGGCGCCGGCGGGGCCACCGCCGCGCGCTACCTTGCCAAGGACAGCGCAGGGGGCCTTGACGTCACCCTGATCGAGGCCAATCCGATCTACACCACCTGCTTTTTTTCGAACCTCTATATCGGCGGCTTCCGCGAGTTTGAATCGCTGCAACACGGCTATGACAAGATCGCGGCGGGCGGTGTCACCGTCATCAACGATATGGCCACCGGCGTCGATCGTGCGGCGAAAACCGTTACCCTTGCGGGTGGTCAAACCGTGCCTTACGACCGCCTGATCCTGTCGCCCGGCATTGATTTCCGCGATGGGTCTGTACCCGGCTGGTCGGCGGATCAACATGCCGAGATCATGCCGCATGCCTACAAAGCCGGGCCGCAAACGCAATTGCTGAAAGCCATGGTCGAATCAATGCCACAGGGCGGCACCTTCGCGATGGTTGCCCCGCCCAACCCCTATCGCTGCCCGCCAGGCCCCTACGAGCGGATCAGCATGGTCGCCCACCTGCTCAAGCAAAACAACCCGACGGCCAAGATCCTGATCCTTGATCCCAAAGAGAATTTCTCGAAGAAAGCGTTGTTCGAGGAAGGCTGGGGTAAGCATTACGACGGCATGATCTCGTGGATCGGGCCTGATTTCGGCGGTGGTGCGGTCGAGGTGCGTCCGGACAGTATGGAAATCGTCGTCGAGGGCGAGGTGCAGAAGGTTGACGTCTGCAACGTGATCCCCGGCCAGACGGCGGGCAAGATCGCCGCCATCGCCGGAGTCACCGACGATTCGGGCTGGGCCCCGGTGCATCCCGACAGCATGACCTCAAAGGCCGATGAAAACATCTATGTGCTGGGTGATTCCAGCGCACAGGGCGACATGCCGAAATCGGGCTATTCCGCCAATTCGCAGGCCAAGGTCGCCGCCATGTCGATCCGGGGCGCACTTCTGGACGCCAAGGTGTTCCCGGCGAAATACTCCAACACCTGTTGGTCGCTGATCGCGCCGGATGATGGGGTCAAGGTCGGTGCCAGCTATGAACCCAGCCCCGAGAAGATCGCCTCGGTCGAAAGCTTCATCTCGGCCACGGGCGAAGATGCCGCGCTGCGCAAGGCGACCTACGAGGAAAGCATCGGCTGGTATTCGGGTATCACCGCCGACATGTTCGGCTAGGAACGGATCCTCCCAGACTGGCGGGCACCTCTGCGTGCCCGCCCTTTTCGCATAGGAATGCCCAAATGTTGACTCGTCGCCACATCCTGACTTCTGCTGCTGCTGCGGCCCTTGCCCTGCCGCTGGCGCCGCGCCGCCTGTGGGCATCATCGACGCTGACCATGGGGCAGATGCGGATTGACACCCTGTCCGATGGCAATCTGGTGCTGCCGGGGGATTTCATCCTTGGCGGTATGCCCGCCGACGAAATGGCGCAGATCGTTGCCTCTTACGGGTTGCCAACCGATCAACTTACACCGCCCTGCAACGTTACGCTGCTGCGCGACGGCACCCACACAGTGCTGTTCGACGTGGGCGCCGGCCCCGATTTCCAGCCCTCGGCGGGCAAACTCGCCGAGGCGTTTGACGCGGCCGGCATCAGCGCCGATGATATCACCCATGTCGTGTTCACCCATGCCCATCCAGACCATCTGTGGGGCCTGCTGGACGACTTTGATGAACCCATATGCACAAACGCCGAATTTTTGATCGGTCAAGCCGAATTCGACTATTGGACCGACCCGAACACCGTATCCACCATTGGCGAGGCGCGCACCACCTTTGCCATCGGGGCTGACCGTCGGCTGCGTGTGATTGCCGATCGCTTGCGCTTTGTCACCGATGGTGCCGAAATCCTGCCCGGCATCGCCGCGCGGATAACACCCGGGCACACGCCGGGGCACATGTCCTATGAACTGCATGCAGGATCGGAGTCGGCCATGGTGTTGGGCGATGCGATTGGCAACCATCACGTTGCCTTTGAGCGCCCCGGCTGGCCCTCGGGCTCGGATCAGGACAAGGACGCTGCCGCCACGACCCGGCTTGCGCTGCTGGATCAGATCCACAGCGCGCAGATGCGGCTGATCGGCTTTCATCTGCCCGGAGGTGGCGTCGGACGCACCGAAAAATCCGGCGATGGCTACAGGTTTGTCGCAGGATGACCCGCGCCTTGATCGCCGCCTTGCTGGCCGCCACCCCAGCCCTCGCTTCCGAGGACATTCCCGATAAATACCCGCAATCGGTGCTTTATTCCAAACCGGTCGAGGTGATCCCGCATGTTTTCTCGGCCATCGGGGCCACCGCGCCACCCACCTATGAAAACGCGGGACACAACAACAACCTCTCGTTCATCGTCACTGGCGACGGCGTGATCGTGGTGAACGGGGGCGCCAGCACGAAACTGGCGCAAGCCTTGCATGACGAAATCCGCGCCGTGACTGATCAGCCGGTCAAACTGGTGATCAATGAAAACGGCCAAGGTCATTCAATGCTGGGCAATGGCTATTGGGCGGCCATGGGCGTGCCGATCCTTGCCCATGCCGAGGCGGCGGCCGAATTCGAAGATGGCAGCGCGCAAGACCTTGCCAGCCTGCAACGATACGCCCGCGAAAATGCCGAAGGCACGGTGATCGCCCTGCCAACGGAAACCTTCACCGAACCGCAGACCATCACCATGGGCGAGGTTACGGTTCAGGTGATGCACCTCGGGCCAGCGCATTCGCCCGGCGATACCCAAGTGTGGATTCCGCAATGGAGCATGATGATCGCAGGCGATATCGCCTTTCACGAACGCATGCCCCCGATTTTTGAGGGCACCTGCACCTTGTGCTGGATCGAAACATGGGACAATGCGCTGATGCCGCTGAACCCGACGTATATTATCCCTGGTCACGGCCACCCGACCAACCTTGCGCAAGTCACCCGCTATACCCGCGATTACCTACTGGATTTGCGCGCCAAGATCGCGGCGCATATTGACGACGGCGGCGATCTGGCCGGGGCCTACTACGTCGATCAATCCGCTTGGCGGCACCTTGATACGTTCGAGGAACTGGCCACTAAAAACGCCGGGGTCGTCTTTGCCGAGATGGAATTCGAATGACCAGACAGTGCGGCAACCGCTGATCATAAACGGCTTGTGGGTCTAATCAGCCCCGAACCCGAACGCCCGGCTGATCCACCACGAAATCGGTGATCGCTGCGCCCACCCACATGCACAAAAGCGCAAGCAGGGCCGTCGCCACAAAGATCGACCCTCCGGTGACTCCGGCACCGATGGCACAGCCCCCAGCCAGCATGGCACCAAACCCCATCAGCGCCGCGCCGGCCATCGATCGCCGCATCTGGCCTTCGCCCTCAAACCCCTGAAACTTCAACTCGCCGGCCCAGGCCGCTGAAAAAAAGGCCCCTAGAAACACGCCCGGTACCAGCCCGATATCGAACCCCAGCACAGCATCGGGGGTCAAAAAGAACATAAGCGTATTGGCTGACGGGCCTGAAAAGGTGGTCGAGGTGACGGCTACCGGATCAAACGCCTGTTGCGACAGCGCAAAGGTCAGCACCCACCCCAATGCGACCGAAAATCCAACACCCGAGGCAAAGACCAGAACCCGGGCGCCAATCTGGTTGCGCCAGGCCAGCCAAAGTGCCAGCGCCGCAATGCCAACGCCGATCAGCAAGCCGGTCCAGGACGGCAGGGACGCTGCGGCCAGCAAATCCACATTTCGCCCGCCCGGTGTCACCCACAACGCGGCCAGCGCCTGCCGCAACGGGGCCAGCCAGCCGTGCAGCGCCATTTGCGCCACCACCGCAAAGATCAACCCCGACACCACCGACCGCAGGTTGCCCGTCGCCGCAAGTACCAGAAGCCGCCCCGAACAGCCCCGCGCCAGAACCATTCCGACGCCGAACATCAGCCCTCCGATCACCGCCCCCGACCATGACCCCGCCACCGCCATCATCCGCGCGTCACTCGCCCGGAACAGCCCCAGCATCTGCGCCGTCTGAACCCAAATCATCGCCGTCGAAAAGGCAAGAAGCCAGACCGCCACCTTTGGCCCGATACTGCCCCGCGCGAATTCCACGGTTGCGGCCCGAAGGCAGAACGAAGACCGCTGCGCCGCAATGCCAAACACCGCCCCCACCAGCACACCGAACAGCGCCGCCAACAGCGGTTCTTCAAAACGCTCCAGCAACAGGCTGATATCCATGGCGCGACCTCTCTTTGGGGCATGATGCCACGACTTTGTATCTTTGCCGTGATCCAGATCAGATTGCGCAACCTATCCCAGGATCAGGGTGCGGGCAAACCGTCTTGCAAATGCAAATGCCAGCAGGCGTCAATCGCTGCCGTCCGGGTCATGGATAAAAGCCTTTGGGCATGGACCAAGAGTTTGGTGGCACTGAACACCGGCTGGTGCGATGTGTGACGGGCTGCTGCAGACCCCAAGCAGGCCTTGGGGCGCATTCAGCCGCAGAAATCATCTCATGCCTGCACAGGCGTTCCAATCGGGACGGCATTTGATGCCCGGCGTCCATCAGCGCATCGCACTTCGTCGGATGACGTCCGGTTGGCTATGACGCAGCCCTGATCCCCTTATTGGCGGGAGGCGGGCTGCAGCTGCCAAGCCGCGAAGTGAATATGCGTAACAGGACCATGGACTCTGCCAGCCAGACCGAGAAGGTTACGACGTCGGGAACACAATTGCTCGGCGCCTTGGGCCAGTTGAACGTCTTATCCGCAACCAACGGGCCTTTCCCGCCCTTGCCGCTTTCGCGAGGAACACGCCGCCTGGTCGGTGGTGATCGGCCAGCACATCCCGCTGAACGAATTGCCCGACCGGCTGGACGAGTTGGACCGCGCCAAGGTCATCGTGCCGATGTGCCCACATTACGACCGGGCCGAGATTGCCCGGCTCTACCTGACGCCGAAGGGCTATCGCTCGCGCTATTTCACCGCCGCGACCGCCGCCGCCTGGGTCACACATTTCCGCCACGGCATGCTGGACGTGCGCTTTGCGCTGCCGCTGGCGGTGTCGATCCTGATCGCGACTCCGATCGGGGCCTGGTCCAGCCAATATATCGCGCACGGCGCGCTTGAGGCGATCCTGACCGCCTTTCTGCTGACCGCCGCCATCCTGCTGCAGTTCCCACGCCGCCCGACACTGTTGCACAGCAACAGCGCTCTTCCGCTGTTGGGGATTGGCGCGGGCGTCGAAGTGATTTAGGGGTTGCTTGGGGTTGGCGGCGGCACGCTTTTGATGCCCGCGCTGATCCAGCTGGGGCATGACGCCAAGAAGGCCGCCCGCGCGATCGGCTTTGTCATCCCGTTTTCGACGGCGGGGAAGTTTCTGACCTATCTTGGCTTCACGCAGATGGATTGGCCGCTACTGTCCGTCATCGCGGTGGCGGCCATCCTTGGCGGCACCTTGGGGGCCTCGATCCTGCATCGGGGCCTGATCGAAAGACCGGTCAAGACGCTGATCGCGGCGCTGCTGCTGGCCTTGGCGGCAAAGATGATCCGGGGCTTCTGGGTTTGACATTGACGAAAATGCAAAAAGACGACGACATCTCCATCACATTGACCGGGGCGATCTCGCGTCACGGCATGAACAAAAGGAAGGCCCGACCATGCCCCATGATCACGCGCATGACCACAAACCCCCGGCCGACCTTGGCCCGGCGTTCCGCTGGGCGGTGGGGTTGAACACCGCCTATGTTTTGGTCGAAGGGGCGGCGGGGTTTCTGACCGGCTCGCTGGCGCTGTTGGCCGATGCCGCGCACAACCTGACCGATGTGGCGGGGCTGCTCATCGCTTGGGGGGCGGCGGTGCTGGCCAAGCGGGCGGGGTCGGCCGCCTATACCTTCGGTTATGGCCGCGCCACCATATTGGCCGCCATGCTGAACGCGATTGCCATCCTGATCGGCGTCGTCGTGGTGGTGTGGGAGGCCGCGCACCGGTTTCAGACCGTGGTCGAGGTGCCGGGAATGACCATACTGCTGGTGGCGCTGGTCGGCATCGCGGTAAACACCGGATCGGCACTTTTGTTCATGCGCTCGCAAAAGGACGACCTGAACGCCAAGGGCGCCTATCTGCACATGGCGGCCGACGCGGCGGTATCGGGCGCGGTGGTGCTGGCGGCTGCGGGCATCCTGATGACCGGCTGGCACTGGCTCGACCCGGCGGTCGCCATCGCGGTCAGCCTGCTGATTGCCTGGACAAGCTGGGGGCTGCTACGCGATTCGCTTCGACTGGGGCTGGACGGCGTGCCGGAGGGAATCGACCATCAGGCCGTCGCCGACTGGCTGGGCGCGCAGGAGGATGTGACCAATGTGCATGACCTGCACATCTGGGCGCTGTCCACCACCCGCACGGCGCTGGCGGTGCATCTGGTCTGGGACGGTGCCGACGCCGATTCCGATGCGTTCCTCGATCATGTCACCGACGAGTTGGACCACGACTTCGGGATCAATCATGTCACCGTGCAACTGGAACGCGCGACTTGCGAACGGGCGGGCACCTGCCTGGCCGCTTGATGAAAGAGATGCAAACCTCAATCGACTGGCAAGCCGCCGACACAGCCTTTCTCGGCCACGCCTTTCGCCCCTTGGTGATGGCCGACAAGGTGATGCTGCAAGACTATCTGCGCCGCTATCCGCAGCATGTGTCGGGCTATATCTTTGCCACGCCGGCTTCCTATGCGCCGATCTACGGCATCCTGTGGTCGCAGGTCGGGCCCGGACTGCCTGCTGTTGGCACGCAGGCTGGGCGATGACCTGCACCTGCTGCAACCCATCGGCAAGCCGACCGACGCCTGCTGCGACGGGCTGCTGGAGGCCGTGGCGGCGCGCTGCCCTATCCGTTGCAGATGATCTATGTTGCGAAAGCCTACGTCGTGGCGAACCCCCGCTTTTGCGCGCATTTCACCGCAGACGAAGACCGCGCCAGCGCCAATTACATCTATGTCGCCCGCGATCTGTCAGACCTTGCGGGCGGGCGCTATGCCAAGAAGCGCAACCTCTTCGCCCAGTTCCAGACCCTGCATCCTGATTGGCAGGCACAGCCGCTGGATGCCGGTTGCGGCGATCTGTGCCGACAGATCCAGCTGGCCATCGCGCATGAGGATGGCATCGACCCTGATGACCGCATCCGCGCCACACCCGGCGCCACGCTGGATCTCTATATATTCGGCCCGGCTGAGCGGATGTTGGCCAACCCCGAGCAAACAGAGTTCCACGCCCAGACTGATACGCTGGTTACGGCGGGCGTGACTGTCACCACCTGCATCGGCATTGCGCAACAGATCGGCGCAGATGTGGCGTTCCGTGCACGCAATCTGGGGCTGGAGTCGGCAGCCATAGCTTTCCCGCGCTTTGCCAATGAAGGCGCAATCATGATCAGTTTCTGACCCTGGCGCTTGCCACCTTTGGGTCAATCTTCATGCGTCACGCGCGAGGCGATGATGATACGCAGAATGCGGCCACCTGAAATACTGGGAGACCACATCGGGCAAAATGCACGCTTCCCGTGACGAGGGGGCGGGTCTTGGTAACGATTGCATCTCCCCCTTATGTCACTGGATTTGCTGACACCAGAACGAGGCCCACCTCGTGCACAAGCGCCGAGACCCTTTCCAGAAACGGTGCAACGGCTTCTTGCTGCTCTGAGGTGACATCAAAGCTCATGAAAGAGGGTGCCTTTTGCCGGGCGCCCTTCACCGTTGGAACCTCCAGTTTCAGGTTCACGATGTCAAATGGCTGCCCGTCGATCAGGTCTTCCAGCCGTGCAAGGAACCGCTTGTCCCCGAACTCGCCTGCCACCTCTACATGGGCACGGGTGGGGACGGCGGCGGCGGCGGCTTCAGCCTCGGTCATTGCGGCGCGCATCTTCTGCGCATCATCCTTCTCGTGCTTGATCTGAGCCTCCTTCTTGATCGCGCGAAAAATCTGACGCTCGCGTTCCACCTTCCAGACCACATCCAGCGCGGGAAAGTTGATGGCACCGGTCGGGCAGACGTTTCCGCAGGTTGAACAGCCCACAACACATTCCATGGCGGCAACCGGCACCGCGACGCCGTCCTGCATCTGATAAACCCCGCGCCCGCAGGTGACATAGCAAAGCTGGCAGCCGATGCAGGCTTCGGCATCCACCGACGGTTTCCAAGGAATTTCGTCGCGTGGGATGCCATGCCAGGTTTTCTTGTCGCCGCTCATTGCTCAGGCCCTCCGGTTCAGGATGCTGCGCCAACCGTCCAGCGTGCGCACATAGTTCAGCCGCGTCCAGGCCGTGGGGTCCGGCGCGCGGTCGAGGTTCAGGATGCCGCGCAGGCTATCGGCCGTGGCATAGCCCGCACTGTCCAGCATCTTGTGCATACCCGTGATGATTGCCGCCATCCGATCGGGGCCGTGCGCCACGAGCGCCGATGTGACCTGCACCACATCCGCGCCACAGGCGAGTGCCTGCGCCGCGTGATTTCCTGCGTGGATACCGCCCGAACAGGCCAGCGATAACCCAGGCACCCGCGCCGACAGGATCGCCAGTGCATGGAGCCGCGACGGCAGTTCGGCGGGCGTGGATATTTCCAGATTCCGCTGCACCTCGAGCGCGTCCAGATCGACGCGCGGATCGAACAGGCGGTTGAACACGGTCACGCCTTTCGCCCCCGCGTCCCGCAAGCGCATCGCAAAGGCGGGAAGGGCGGTGTAGGTCGGTGCCAGTTTGACCGTGACAGGGATCGCCACGCTGCGCACCACATCGGCCACGAGCACCGCCTGACGCGCCTCAACGGCGGCGGCATCTTCCATGGGGTCAGTGGCGATGTCGTACAGGTTCAGCTCCAGCGCATCCGCGCCGGCAGCGGCAAGTTTGACTGCATAGCGTGTCCAGCCCCCGGGGGTGATGCCGTTGAGCGAGGCGATTACCGGCACGTCCACGGCCGCTTTCAGCGCCGCGAGTTCCGCCAGATATCCTTCACCATCCATCGAAAACGCGGCATGGGGCAGGAATCCACCAACTTCGGCATCGTGATCCGCCAAGGCGTCGATCATCAGATGCGCCGCCATCTGTTCGTCGGCCAGTTGTTCTTCGAACAGCGAGTGCATAACGATCGCACCAGCACCGGCCTCGGCGGCCATCCGTGCCGAGGCCGTGTCTTGCGACAGCGGACCGGCACCGACGATCACCGGGCTTTGCAGGGTCAGACCCATCCAGCGGGTTGTCAGGTCAGCCATTGTCGCCCCTCGTCTCGGTTGGCAGATGAAGCCCCGACAGCTGCCGATAGAGCGCCTGCCGGGCGCGCACCCCTTCACGGGCGGCGGCCAGAAGCAGCTTCGCGCGCTCGGGCGAGCGGAGTTCCACCATGCGGAACCGCGCTTCTTGCGCCATGTAGTCTCCCATGTCCAAACTCGGTTCCGGCGCGTCAAGCTGCAACGGCGCTTCGCCACGCGCAATTCTGGCCGGATCAAAGCGGTAGGGGATCAGTGCCCCCGCCGCGATGGCCCGGCGCTGTTGGCGCGGCGACTGGGCCAGATCATAGCCATGCGCAATGCAGGGGCTGGCGGCGATGATCAGTGACGGGCCCGGATGCGCCTCGGCCTCCAGCATCGCCTGCACGGTCTGGTCGGGGCGGGCCTGAAGCCCGACCTCGGCGACATAGACATGGCCATAGGACATCGCCAAGAGACCCAGATCCTTCTTGCGGCCTGCCTTGCCCGCCACCGCGAACTTGGCGGACGCCCCCGTCGGCGTGGCCTTGGACGCCTGCCCGCCGGTGTTGGAATAGACCTCGGTATCCAGCACCAACACGTTCACCTTTCGCCCGGAAGCCAGAACATGATCGAGGCCGCCGTAGCCGATGTCATAGGCCCAGCCATCACCCCCGACGATCCACAGACTGGTGGGCAAAAGTGCATCAAGCTCATGGGCTACAACGTCGCCCGCGAGGGTCGTCACCGCTTCGGCCAGCAAACCACGAATGCGGGTCACTTCTGCCGGGTCGGCGGTTTGCGCCGGGATCGCGGCCAGCGCCTCCGCCAACCGTTCGGGCAGAACAGCCGAGGCTGCCAACAGAACCCGCGCGCGCCTTGTATCAAGTGCCAGCCGCATCCCCAGCCCGAATTCAGCGTTGTCCTCGAACAGCGAATTGGACCAGGCCGGGCCGCGCCCCGCAGCGTTCTTCGCCCAAGGTGTCGTGGGCAGGTTCCCGCCGTAAATCGAGGAACAGCCCGTTGCATTGGCGATCAGCAGCCGGTCGCCGAACAATTCGGACAACAGCCGCAGATAGGGGGTTTCGCCACAGCCCGCACAAGCACCGGAGAATTCGAACAGCGGCTCGCGGAACGTGGCGGTGCGCCGGTCAATCGGCATTGCATCCAGCGGGGCCGACGGCAAGGCGCGGAAGAAATCCCAGCTTGCCCGTTCGGTGTCCAGATGGTCGGCCACGGGTGCGGCGATCAGCGCCTTGCGTTTCGGGTCATGGCGGTCCCGCGCCGGACAAAGCTCGATGCACAACCCGCAGCCGGTGCAATCTTCGGGTGCGACTTGCACGGTATAGGCCATGCCCTCGAGCGCGGGCTCGAACCCTTCGGAGACCGAGCGGAACCCATCCGGTGCACCCTCCAACGACGCCGGGTCAAAGACCTTGGTCCGGATCGCCGCATGCGGACAAATCATCGCGCAGCGGTTACATTGCACACAAAGGTCAGGCTGCCAGATCGGGATCTCCAGCGCGATGGCGCGTTTCTCCAGCCGACTGGTGCCGCTGGGCCAGGTGCCATCGGGCGGAAAGGCACTGACCGGCAGGGCGTCGCCCCGCCCATCCAGCAGCGCCCGCGTCACGCGTTGCGCGAAATCGTCTGCTTCGTCAGGAACAGAGCGTCGCAGTCCGTCGGTCGCGGAAACGGTTTCGGGAAGGGGCACGACATGCAATCCGGCCAAGGCCGCGTCGATGGCGGCCACGTTGCGCCGCACCACCTCGGGGCCACGCTTGCCCCAGGTCTCAGTGACCGAGGCCTTCAGTGCGGCCAACGCCTCGTCTTTCGGGAGAACGCCCGACAGCGCCAGGAAACAGGCTTGCATCACCATGTTGATCCGCCGCCCCAGCCCGGCCTTGTCTGCGATGGCGTAGGCGTCGATCACATGCACCCGGCAAGCGCGCTCGATCAGCGAGGATTGCGCCTCACGCGGCAGGCTGTCCCAAAAGGCGGCAGGGTCAAGCGGCGTGTTGACCAGCACCGTCGCACCCCGGCGGGCACGGGCAAAGATGTCGCGTCGCGCCAGGAATTCAGGCGCATGCACGGCCACAAAGCCAGCCTCGGCAATGCCATAGGTCGCACGGATCGGGCGTGGTGATAGGCGCAAGTGTGAGATGGTCGTCTGCCCTGCCTTCCGGCTGTCGTATTCAAAATGGCCTTGCACATGCAGGCCCGTCCGCTCGCCGATCAGTTTGATCGTCGCTTTGGCCCCGGACACGGTGCCATCGGAACCCAGCCCAAAAAACAGGGCTTCCGTCACGTCGGGTGCAAGAAGGCCTTTCTCGAAATCCATGTCAGGTGCCAGGGACGTGCCCGAAACATCGTCCCGAATACCAACGGTCACGCGCGCTTTCGGCAGCGCTTTGACAAGTTCATCAAAGACTGCTTTGACATGGCCGGGGCTGAACTCCTTGCAGCCCAAGCCATAGCGCCCGCCGATGATGCGCGGCATCTCAGCACGCTGCCCGTCCTGAACGGCCATCGCCAGAGCGGTTGTCACTTCCTGCAACAGGGGCTCTCCAGATGACCCCGGTTCCTTCGTGCGATCAAGTATCGCCAGTGCGGAGACGGTTTGGGGCAGGGCGGCCATTAAGTGACCCACCGAAAATGGCCGGAACAACCGCACCTTCAGCACACCGACCTTTTCACCTTGCGCCACCAGCGCCTCAACCGCTTCCTCGGCACATTCGGCACCCGATCCCATCAGAATGACGACCCGTTCGGCATGTGGATCGCCCACATAGTCGAACAGCCCATACCGTCGCCCTGTCAATTCGGCGAACCGCACCATGGTTTCGGCCAGACGGTTGGGGAAGGCCGTGTAAAACGGCTCCACCGCCTCGCGCCCCTGAAAAAAGGTGTCGGGGTTCTGCGATGTGCCCCGGATCACCGGGCGTTCCGGGCTCAGCGCGCGGGCGCGGTGCGCTGCGACCGAGCCTTCGTGGATCAGGGCGCGCAGGGTTTCATCCGACAAGCCTTCGACTTTGCGGATCTCGTGCGAAGTGCGGAAGCCGTCGAAGAAATGCAGCACCGGAACGCGCGCAGCCAACGTGACTGCATGGCCGATGGCGGCCAGATCCTGAGCCTCCTGCGCATTTCCCGAGGCCAGCAGGGCAAACCCGGCCCCCCGCACCGCCATCACGTCGGAATGATCACCAAAGATCGACAGTGCGTGGGTCGCCAGGCTGCGTGCGGCCACATGCATACAGAAGGGTGTGAGCTCGCCCGCGATCTTGTAAAGATCGGGCAGCATAAGCATCAGCCCCTGCGACGCGGTGAAGGTCGTGGTCAGGGCGCCTGCCGTCAGCGCGCCATGCACGGCACCCGCCGCCCCGCCTTCGGACTGCATCTCCACCACCTGCGGGATTGTGCCCCACAGATTTGCCCGGCCGTCCGCCGCCCATTGATCGGCATGTTCACCCATCACCGACGCCGGCGTGATCGGGTAGATCGCAACAATCTCGCTGAGGCGATAGGCTATGTCGGCCACCGCCTCATTGGCATCAATGGTGCCGATCGGGCCGTCCATCGGTCAGAGCATTTCGAGGGCGAGGGCGATGCCCTGACCGCCGCCGATGCACAGAGTGACAACACCCCGCTTCAGCCCGTCGCGCTGCATGGAGTGCAAAAGCCGCGTGGTCAGCACCGCCCCCGATGCACCGATCGGATGGCCATGCGCAATCGCCCCGCCTTCGACGTTGACAATCTCCTCTGGTAGACCGAGTTCGCGCAGCACCGCCAGCGCGATGGCGGCAAAGGCCTCGTTGATCTCGATCCGGTCCACGTCCTTGACTGTCCAACCCGCCCGATCCAGTGCTTGCCGCACCGCTGGAACCGGGCCGATGCCGAACATCCCCGGCTCTACCGCGCCAACCCCGTAAGCGGCGATCCGGGCCAGCGGCAAAAGCCCCGCCGTCTCGGCAAAGCCACGATCCGCTACGATCATCGCTGCCGCCCCCGAGTTCAGGCCCGGCGCATTGCCTGCGGTAATCGTGCCGTCCTTGCGGAAGGCGGGGCGCAGCCTGGTCAGCGACTCCAGCGTCGTCTCTGGCCGGTTATGTTCATCTTTCGCGAACATCTCGGGCCCCTTGCGGCCCTTGACCTCAACCGGGATGATTTCAGCCCCGAACAGGCCCGCCGCCTGTGCGTCCGAAAAGAGGCGCTGCGACCGTTCGGCCCAAATGTCCTGATCTGCGCGGCTGATGTTGTATTTCGTGACCAGATCTTCGGTGTGCCAGCCCGAATGCTCCCCGGAAAACGCGTCATTCAACCCATCCGTCAGCATTGCGTCGTAAATTGTAGCGGGCCCCATCCGGTTTCCCCACCGCCCACCGGGCATCAGGTAGGGGGCCATGTCCATGTTCTCCATCCCGCCCGCGATCACGGCCTGCGCCAGTCCAAGCCAGATCTCTTGCGCGGCACTCGCCACTGCCTGAGCCCCCGACCCGCAGACTCGGTTCACGGTCAGCGCCGGGGCGCCCACCGGCACCCCGCCACCGATCGCCGCTTGCCGCGCGGGGTTCATCTTGTTGCCGGCCTGAATCACATTGCCCATGATCACGGCATCCACCCGTGCAGGATCAAGGCCAGACCGGGTCAGAACCGCATGAATTGCCGTTGCCCCAAGCTCGGTCGCCGGGGTGCTTTTCAAGGCTCCATTATAGGTTCCGATCGGAGTTCGAACGGGTGCGCAAATGACGGCTTCGCGGTTAAAAGACATGACCATGCTCCAATATTGACTTCAGACGTATCATCCGACGAGTCCATCGGATCTGAAATGACCCACGTCAATTCAGGCCGCCGAAATCAAGAAGGTCGGCACTTGGTTTTGGTCGTCTTGGGTCAACGACTTGCTCCGCGGTTCAGAATACCATCTTTGCGCATGTCGCGCATTCTTGCTGTCCGCCGGACCGGCAAGGTGCCTGGAACAGGCGCCGCGCCATTAGGGCACGGACCGGCCGCTTGTGTATTTGAAGACTCTGGTTGGTGCCGAACTGCCTCTGATCAAGCATTTGTGGCAACAGTCCTGCCAAACGTCTTTGCGCAAACCTGTCGGAGCTGGGCCGAAAAAATATTAAGATAACAGATGGATTGCAAGATTTGTATGGTTTGCGCGAAGCCAAAGTCATGTCATCGGTTCAGCGGCCCGTCTCAAAAATCTGACTGTTTCATTGGGTGAATCGGTGGGCAGTGTCAGGACGCCTGTTCCTTTTGCACCGCCAAAGCCGCGTTGCACCAATCGGCAATTGTCGAGACGTCGGCTTGCAGGGCATGTGCAGCCTCTCCGGCAAATGCGAGGAACGCTGCAAGGTTCAGACCATTCACGCCGATCAGAACCGGCAGTCCCAGCTCGAGCGCTTCGGCGATGATGGGGACAAGGCCCTTGCCTTCGGACTCGCGCTTGCCGAATTTGTTGACGATCAACACCTGTGCGTCAGCAAGACGCTGCTGCACTGCGACAACCGTTTGTTCCAGTGCACCGCTGTCCAGCATGCAGCCGCGCGCCAGATCGCCGCGATCCTCGCTGATGCGGACCACCGGGCCATCAGGAAGGATGATGAGATCCATGTCGCATTTCCTGCGATCAGGCCGCTCGATGTTGGATTGGACGGTCCCGGCAAGCCGCAAACCGTCTTTCATCAGCTGATCCGCAACAGCGGCGATCAGCTCATCGGTGCGGCCACGGCCTTGAAGTGTCACATAAGCAAGTTTCATGGCCGCCCTTTTTTCTTGATGAAGAAGCGCCGCCCGGAGCTGCCGGGCGGCGCATTTTGTCAGATCAAAGTTCGACTTCCCACGACTTGTAGGAGACCGCAGCCGAGGCCGGGGTGGCATCCGAAATTTTGCGGATGTTGGCCCAGGTGTGCTTGTAGTCCGGCAGGATCAGCTCGTTCACGCCGGCGTTCACGATGTTGCCTTGGGCGCCGTTCGGGGCACCGAAGATCATGAAGGTTTCGTTGCGCTTCGCCGTCGGTTCCGGATAGACCAGCGCCTGGGTTGCCCCCATGTCGTTGTGCACCTCGACCATGTCGCCCGCCTTCAGGCCAAGCTCGGCCATGTCGTCGGGGTTGATCTGGATGAAGGGCACCGGGAAGCGGTCCATCACGAACTCGTTGCCCTGGTCCAGGAACCAGTTCTGCCAGTTCATGTTGGCGCGACCGTTGTTGATGAGGAACCGGTGGTTTGCCTGCTGCTGGGCCTTGCCAGCCGCCTGCCAACCGCGCCATTCGCCCATGCAGAACAAGGCCTTGCCATCTTCGCGCCCATGCCGTGTGAACACGCCGTCCTCATAAAGACGGTTGGTGCCGACCAGCTTGCCATCGGCAAAGCCGCTGACCGGCTCCAGCACCCCATCGTTGCCCATGGCGCGCAGACGCTCGTAGGTCACTTCAGGATTGCCCTTGTTGTAGCCGTCCATGAAGCTGTCTTCTTCGGTCGCCCAGTCATAGCCCTTGAACTGGTCGGCGTATTCGGTCCGGCCTTCTTCGCGCAGCACGCGTTCAAGGTTCTGGGCAATCCCTGCTGCAATCAGGCAGTCGGGCTTGGCCGAGCCGGGTGCGTCCATGTATTTTTCTGTCAGACGCAAACGACGTTCGCCGTTCATCGAGGTCAGGTTCATTTCACCCGATTCGACCGCCGGCAGGATGACATGCGCCGCTTGCCCGATCTGGCTGTGGATGATGTCCACATCCACCACGAACAACCCGCCCGCATTGATCGCGCCGACGATGGCATCGACCATTTCCTCACGCGTGGCCCCGGCGCGGGCGTCCATGGCTTCTTTCACCATGTTGGACCGGCGGTTGTAGACGCGCTTGAACTCGGACGCGTTCAGTGTGGTCTTGAAGTGGTCGTTGGCCCAGATGTGGTGCACCTTGCCGCCGCCAGCGATGATCATCTGGTCGATGTAGGAGGCAGGGCGGCCGACATGGGCATCGGACGGGCGGTAGTAGCCTTCCTGGTGTCCGCCCAGACGGCAGCACCCGCCGCCTTCGCGGCCGACGTTGCCGGTGGCCAGAGCGATGTTCAGCAGCGACCCGATGGCACGATAGTTGTCGTTGCCCCAGATGATGCCCTTTTCATAGCCGGTCACGCATTTGCGGCGGCTGCCATCCTCTTTCGGCTTGGCGATCCACTCGGCGGCCTGGATGATTTGCGCTTCGGTGAGGCCGGTTGCGGCGGCGCCGTCGGCAAGGCTCATCCTGCAGGCGACCTTCGCCGCTTCGAACGACCCGAGGGACGCCGGATAGGCCGAGTCCGCGCCCACCGCCACATCGCCCTGGAAGGTCGATTTGGCGATGAAGTCGGCATCCACCCAGCCCTGTTCAGTGATGTAGGTGAACAGCGTGTTGTGCAACGCCACGTCCGACCCGGTGGTGATGGGCAGATGCAGCACGTTCTCGGCCCCTGCCACTTGTTCACAGCTGTCCACCGTCACGGTGCGGCGCGGATCCGAAATGACAACGCGCGCCCCGTTCTGCATGCCCTTGACCATGTGGTTCAGGAACAGGTTGGTCTGGCATTCCATCGGGTTGGTGCCGACCAGGAAGATGGTGTCGGTCACTTCATAGTCGCCGTAGTTGTAGTTCAGCTCGTCCACGCCCATGTCGCGGCTGGAGTGCACCTCCGACATATAGGCGGGGCGGTTGTGGATGCGGCAATGCTTGACCTTCATCGATTCAAAGTAAAGCTTGCCGGTGCCCCAGGTGTTTTCATAACCCCCGGCAGATCCGCCATGGTCGAACATCGAGACGTAAAGATCGTTCTCGTTGTCCTTGTCGATCACACGGGCGGTGACGCGGGCCACCAGATCCAGCGCATCATCCCATGACGTCGGCTGCCAGGTGCCATAGCGCCAGACCATCGGCTCGGTCAGCCGCTGCTTCTGGGTTCCGGTCACGTCGGACCGACGGTTCTCGGCCATGCGCGCGCCGCGGATCGAGCCAAGGCCCGAGTTCACCACGCAGTCCACATCGGGCTTGATGACCAGATGCACGTCTTTGCCGTTCTGTTTGACGACGTTGTACATTGACGGTGCGTACCAGGCGGCAGTTTCCGCAGACTGTTGCTTGGACAGGTCTTCCCCGCTCCAGTTGCTGTCGGTGGAGCCTTGGGTTTTCAGCGGCCAGGTGTAGGCCTTGTAGCCGCAACCGACGATGCAGTAATGGCAAGTGACGTTGTGTTCCTTGGCGCCTGCGGGAATGATCGGCAGGCGGTCGATATTGCGCTTGTAAGCCATGTTCTCGCCCCCCTTACGCTTGCAGCACGTTGGACAGACGGCCGTAGATCAGCTCGTCCGCGCCTTCGGCATAGATGTCGCCCTTGTCGTCCACCCGCAACGTGAACTGCGGCAGGTTCTGTGTGGCATGGCCCCAGACCTGCTGGCCGCCCTTTTCGCAATCGAACCGGCTGAAGTGGCCGGGGCAGTTCAGGGTTTTGTCTGCAGCGTGATAGCTCATGTAAAAGCCCTTGTGCGGGCAGAGCACGGAATAGGCGACAATGTCGCCATCAGGACCAGCGCCGCCTTCGACCGGCGTGCCGATCTTCAGAAGGATACCGGGGCTGTCGGCATCGGGATAGCCGATATCCATCGGCTCGTTCACCTTCAGATCCGCGATATTGGCCAGCTTGTTCGACGGATAATCCACCATCGCACGCGCCTGCTGCGCTTGTGCTTGCCCCGCAGGCAACACGCTTGCCGCTGCAGCCCCTGCGACGCCGAGAACACCCCCGCGCAGGAACTGGCGGCGGCCGACATCGACCAACCGATTGCATTTCATTGTAGCAAATCCTCCCTTGGCTTCCTTTGGCCTAAGATACCGGAATGGGAGCCGACAAAGCGACGGGTCAGCGACATGCGCTGCAATGCAGCAAGACATTGTGATTGCAACCTATTTTCAGGCGTTCGGATTTCCGAACATCTACTGGTGGTCAAAGCCCCAGTTTCTGCATCTTTTCCCACAGTGTCGTGCGAGAGATGCGAAGCAGCTTTGCCGCCTCACCGACCTGGCCATGGGTTCGCTCCAAAGCAGTAACGATCTGCGCTTTTTCGGCAGCTTCGCGCACCTCGGATAGCGACCGAATTTCAGCGTTCACGGCGCGTTCCGGAAACAGGTCGGAGGTGAGGACCATTGTGCCTTCTGCGGCCTCGACCGCCCGCATCAATCGGGCGCGCAGCTCGCGGCCGTTGCCCGGCCAGGCATGTGATCGGATGGCTTCTTCGGCCGAAGCGGCGATCCCCGTCAGCGGGACCTTACGACGCGCATTGAGGCCGGAAAACAACCGGGCCGCCAGCCAGACGGCATCGTCCGGGCGGTCGGCCAGCGGGGGCACCACGATTTCATGCGAGCGCAACAGCGACAGGAGATCGGCACGCAAGCCCTGTTCTTCTTCGTCAACCTGAAGGCTGAGCGTGGCAATCAACCGAAAGCGTGGCGCAGCAAGCAGTCCAATCAGAGCATCCTGCGCGGCCAAGTCCAGCCTTGCGATTCCGATGACAACGAGCGAGCCCTCACCTACATCCAATACGGCCGCCTGCACTTCACGCACGCCAACTGTGTCGCGCATCGCGTTGCAGACCACCATCGGCGCGGCTTTCCGCTCAGACAGTTCATGTATCCGCCGCGCCAGGCGAAGTTTGCCAAGGCCCGGTGCGCCGCGGATGAGGAGAGCAGAGTCGCGTGATGCGGCTTCGATCACTTGCCGATCCACGGTCCGCGCAGCGGACGTGACGCCTGTTTCGGGTGGCATATCCTGATCCGGACGTGGCCGCATGACGGCAGACAGACGTTTCAGAAAAGGCCCGATTTCAAACGGCTTGGTAATGTAATCTGCAGCGCCTGATCGGATCAGCCGCACGGCCTGATCGATGCCGCCCTGACCTGTGATGAACAGAAACGGCGGCGGATGGCCCGTGCGGGTGAGGGTGTCGTAAAGATCCTCACCTGTGCCATCCGGCAGCCGGATATCGCAAATCACAGCGTCCAGAACCTTGCGCGGTGACCGGATCGCTGGCAGCGCGCGGGCGATCAGGCGGTGCCATTGGACCTCGGCCCCCTCCAGCGTCAGGCGCTGGACAAGCGAAGCGCCCATAATCTCGTCATCCTCGACCAGAACGATGCGGCGCCCCTCAAGCATGGGAATCACCTTGCGCAGGCAAATCCACAAGAATCCGGGTCTGATCGCCGGTGCGTTCGTGCAGGACTGTGCCGCCAAGCGCGGCCACGATGTCATGCACAAGCCGCAGGCCGACGCCGCCACCTGGCGGCAAGGGGCCAGACTCCATAAGCCTGGCGAGGTCGCCCTCGCTCATGGCCAGACCGGTATTTTTAACCAAGATAGAAAGACTTTTGCCGTCATTGGCCACGGTCAGACCCACCGTGCCATTCATCCCCGCTGCCGCTCCGGCGTTGAGAAGCAGGTTCAGTGTCACCTGCCGAACAGGGGCAGCGGGTTGGCTTTCAAGCGCAGAAGCTGCGACGCTGACCTGCCAGTCCAGAGACTGATTTCGGCTGTGCACTTCGGGCTCAAAGAGCAGCCTCAAGTCCTCAAAATCCTCGGGTCGCAACGGTTGCCCGGCACGATCAAGACGATTCTGATCAAGGATTGCGCGCGTCACGTCACGCAGATGGCCAAGGCCACGTTGCATCAATTCGGCCGACTGCCGCACAACCTCGGGCCGGTTGGCGTAAGTGTGGATGGTATCCGCCGCATTCAGCAGTCCGCCAAGCGGATTGTTGATCTCATGCGCAAGTGACGACGACAGCCGTCCAAGGCTGACAAATCTTTCCCGCTCGGCCAGCCGTCGTTCCGCTTCGGCCTTGGCTTGCACTGCGCCCGACATGGTATTGTAGGTCTGGAACAGGCGCGCCAGTTCCGTATCGCCCTTCGGCAAGTCACTGGCCGGGATCGGTTCCAGCGTCCCTTCCATCTGGCCCATATGTCCCGCGAGCCGGGCGACCGGATTCAGCATGCGCCGCATGGCGATGTAACCACCAAAGGCTAGTACCAAGGTGGCCGCGGCATTGCCTGCAAGCAGATAAAGCGTAGCGTGCCAGCGTTCCGCCACAAGGTCGGCCACGTTCAGCTCGCTGACAATCCTCCCCACGTTCCGGCCCTGGTAGTCAAGGTTGGTCACGACCCGGATGTGGTTTTCTGCGCCTGACAGACGGATCGCATCAATCGCCTGAGCCCCTTCCGCGAGAGGGCCAACATCAGAGTCCACCGGGGCACGCAACGGATCCGATGCCGCGATCACCCGTCCAGCTTCATCAGCGACGACGGTCAGCGCCATGCGGCGTCCCGACCCTGCGGCCGTGGCGCGGTCCAGCGTATCAAAGACTTCCCAGACATCGCGGCGCAGCACCGACGGACCAAGGGCAACAGCCAGCCCGTCAACATGCAGTCGGGCCAGTTCCTGCAGCCGTGCCTCCTGGACCGAAGACAAGGCCGATAGCACCTGCTGCGATGCCACCACCCCCACAAGCACCATCATTGCCGAGGCGATGAGCGGCACCCGAAACGACAGCGGCATGTCCTGCACCCTTTTCAGCATGCCCTTTGTCATGCTCCCTGCACGTCGTGCATTCGGGCGCGGATGCCGTCAAAGAGCTGAAGGTCGCCCGGAGCAATTCCGTCCAGCTGCAGAAGTTGAAGGGCGGCCCGACCATCAGGCGACGCCCCAAGATCGAAAAGGGCCTTTCGCAAAAGGGCCACGGATGAACTTGCAACATGATCCCTACGTGTCACAAACGGCGGAAAGCCCAGCTTTTCAGACCGTCCTATGACCTTGGTCCGCGATGTCAGGTCTGGTTCGACCTGTGCAAGTGCCTCCCAGACATAGCCATCAATACTACCAGACCGCGTCAGACCACCGGCAACGGATCGCGCGACGTTGCGATGGCCGTATGCAAACAGGGTTCGGTTGAAATACGTTTCCGGCCGCTCTCCCATGCGGACGATATCCGAGGCCGTGACAAGCCAGCCAGAGTTGCTGTCGGGGTCGGAATAGGCATGCGTGCCGCCGCGAAGGTCTGGAAGGCCGGTGGCAGGATCATCCGCCCGGACGATCAGATAGGACTGATACAACGGCTCTCTACGCCAGATCGGCACGCCCAGCAGAGCAAGATTATCCTCGTGCTGCAGGAACGGATAACCGCACAGCCAAGCGGCATCCACCGCACCTTCCAGCAAGAGTCCGGTCACTTCCTGATAGGTCCGGCGCTGCACAAGGTCGATATTGCGCCCTGTTCCTGTCGCCAATGCCTCCCGCAGACGAAGAATGACGGCGCCATCATTGTCGAGGAACACCGGTGTCAGGCCCAATCTGATGGTTGGCACGGTCTGTGCCTGAGCCTGAGCTGCGCACATCGCGCCGATCAGGAAGAGCATCTGCCTGCGGGTTGGCGTGGTCATTTTCTTTCCCCCAAGCGCAGATTACAGAAAGCCAGGTCCAAAGGGCAAGCGCCCTGAGTGCCCCTGATAGACCACATCGCAACGTCCGGTCACTGTGCAATGCGCCGGTCAGCGCGCTCTTTCACTTGAATATGAAGGGCCCTGCCAGGAAGCAACGCTCTTGCCGCAAGCGCCCTGCATTTTGCAGGTTTCAAAGATCGGCACGTTCTGGGCCGTTGGTCCGGAGGCGTTGCTTGTCTTGGTCGCGCAGACTGCCAACCGACCGGCGGCTGTTACCAAATCTTCATTGGACAACTTACGAAAATTCCGTAATTCCGGAATTATGAAAATCAATGGTGCCAGTCATGCCTTCGCCGTTCTGGGTCATCCCGGTCGGCTGGCCATTTTCCGATTGCTGATGCGCTTTGCGCCGCAGGGCGTTCGTCCAACCGAAATCGTGCAAGCGCTGGGTCTGAAACCGAACACGCTGTCGCACCATCTGGCAGACCTGACCTCGTCGGGCCTTGTTCAGGTTGCTCGGCAGGGCCGGTCGCTGCACTATTCCGTCGATCTTCATATGACCGAGAGACTGATCGGATATCTTGCGCTGGATGTGGGTCGAGCGCGGCCGGATCTTCTCACCCCTGTCCTGTTCACACAGAAGGATACCGTCAACATGCAAGGCAAAACTTTCGCCGTTCTGTTCATCTGTTCGGGAAATTCCGCCCGGTCGATTTTTGCGGAAGCCCTGCTTCGGGATCTGGGCGACGGACGGTTTCGGGCATTTTCTGCCGGAACCACGCCGAACACCCAGCTCAATCCGTTTGCCATTGATGTCCTGAAACGCAACGGGCATGACGTCACCGCCTTGCGCGCAAAGCACATTTCGGAGTTTCAGCAATCGGGCTCTGATGTGATGGATTTCGTCTTTACCGTCTGTGACACCGCCGCAGCGGAGGACTGCCCGCCTTGGCCCGGCCAGCCGATCACCGGGCACTGGGGCCTGCCCGATCCGGTCAAGGCCACGGGCACCGATGCCGAAAAGGCCCTGATCTTTGCGCAGACCTATGCCTCGCTGCGCCGCCGGATTGCTGCCTTCGTGGAACTGCCTTTCGACAGCCTGAGCCGAATGTCTTTGCAAGCCCGCGTCGATGCCATCGGGGCAAACGCCGTGACAGCAAAAAAGGACTGATCTCCATGACATGCATTGCTG
>JBKBWK010000007.1:0-10399 GCA_046313895.1 Paracoccaceae bacterium | reverse complement strand
GTGAACGGCCTTGGCCGGATTGGAAAGCTGGTCTTGCGCGACCTGATCGACACAGGAACGGGTGGCGATATCGTTCTGTTGAATGACCCTGTGGGGGATGCGGAACAGCACGCCCTCTTGATGGAATTCGACTCTGTCCACGGCCGTTGGCGAACGCCTGTGGATCACCACAAGGATGCGTTGGTCCTGAATGACACGCCCATTCGCCTGACGCACGAAAAGACCATCGAGGCCCTGCCGCTGGCAGCGTTGGGCGTTGATCTGGTCATCGATTGCACGGGTGTCTTCAAAACGGCGGCAAAGATTGCGCCCTATTATGCCGCCGGAGTGAAAAAGGTGATTGTCAGTGCTCCGGTGAAAGACGGTGGCGCACTGAACCTTGTTTATGGGGTGAACCATCATCTTTACGACGGCAGCCAAAGTCTGGTGACGGCCGCGTCCTGCACCACCAATTGCCTTGCGCCGGTGGTCAAGGTGATCCACGAAAATCTTGGCATCCGGCATGGGTCGATCACCACGCTCCACAATGTCACCAACACGCAAACGATCGTGGACCGTCCGGCCAAGGATATGCGCCGGGCGCGGTCGGCGCTGTTGAATCTAATTCCGACGACCACGGGCAGTGCCACCGCGATCACGCTGATCTATCCCGAACTCAAGGGCCGTCTGAATGGTCATGCGGTGCGGGTGCCGTTGCTGAACGCGTCGCTGACCGACTGCGTGTTCGAGGTAGAGCGAGCGACCACAGCGGACGAGGTCAACGCCTTGTTCAAGGCCGCCGCCGAAGGCCCTCTCACGGGTATTTTGGGATATGAAGCGCGGCCGCTGGTTTCGTGCGACTACACAAATGACCCCCGGTCGGCGATCGTGGATGCGCAATCGACGATGGTGATCAACGGCACCCAGGTCAAAATCTACGCCTGGTACGATAACGAATGGGGCTATTCCTGCCGCCTGGCCGACATTGTCCGGATGGTTGCGGGGACGATGTGAGCGCGCCGAACCCCTTGCGCGCCTATGGGGCCGTGACGGCGGCCTACTGGGCCTTCATGCTGTCGGACGGCGCGTTGCGGATGCTGGTCTTGTTGCACTTCAACGCCTTGGGCTTTTCGCCGGTGCAACTGGCGTGGCTGTTCCTGCTGTACGAGGTTGCGGGCATCGTCACCAATCTGGCCGCCGGATGGTTGGCCGCGCGGTTCGGGCTTGCCGCCACGCTTTTTGCCGGGCTTGCCTTGCAGATCGGGGCGCTCGTGGCTTTGGCACAGCTTGATCCGGCATGGGGAATTGCCGCGTCGGTTGCCTTTGTGATGGCGGTGCAAGGTGTGTCGGGGGTGGCCAAGGATCTGGCCAAGATGTCATCAAAATCTGCTGTCAAGCTGCTGGCCCCAAAGGAAGGCGGTGGCCTGTTCCGCTGGGTTGCCTATCTGACCGGATCGAAGAACGCGGTGAAGGGCTTTGGCTTCTTTCTGGGGGCGGCGCTGCTTGGGCTTGCCGGGTTTCAGGCGGCGGTCTGGGGCATGGCTGCGGTGCTCGCCGTCATTCTGGCGGCGGTGGCCCTGTTCCTGCCGCCGGGCCTGCCGGGGCGGATGAAATCCGACGACGGCTGGAACGGCTGGCGGTCCAAAGATCCAAGGGTGAACCGTCTGAGCCTTGCGCGGATGTTCCTGTTCGGCGCGCGCGATGTCTGGTTCGTCGTCGGTATCCCGATCTATTTTCAGGCGGTGTTGTCGGATGGCACCGCCGAAGGCCGGCGCGAGGCATTCTTTCTGGTTGGCGGCTTCATGGCGCTGTGGATCATCGCTTATGGCGCAGTGCAGGCCTTTGCCCCGCGCTTGTTGGGTGGCAAGGGTCAGCCAGAGGCCGAAACGACCGAGAAAGCGATCTTCTGGGCCGGACTTCTGGTTCCGATCCCCGTCTTGCTGGCTTTGGCTGCGCTGGTGGCAGGCGATCCAACGCCTTGGCTGACCACAGTGCTGATTGTGGGATTGCTGGTGTTTGGCTTTGTCTTTGCCGTCAATTCCTCGGTCCACTCCTATCTGATCCTTGCCTTCGGGTCGGCAGAGCGCATCACGCGGGACGTGGGCTTTTACTACATGGCCAATGCGGCGGGGCGATTGATCGGCACAGTGCTGTCAGGCGTCAGTTACCAGTTCGGGGGCCTGCCGCTCTGCCTCGCCACGGCAGGCGGTATGGCGGCGGCAAGCTGGCTCGCTGCGCGCAGGCTTCGATCAGTCTAGGTCGCATCGTTGCACCCTTTTCCGACCGTAGCGCTGATTGAACTCCGCGGATGAAAACGATAGGCTGATCGGGTCTGGTGCCGGGGCATTGCGCCTTGGATAATCGGGAATGTGGTGAAACTCCGCAACGTGCCCAACGCTGTAAGGTAGACGGGCCTGCAGATGCCACTGGCTTTCGGGCCGGGAAGGCGCAGGTCCGGATGAAGCCAAGTCAGAAGACCGGCCAGACGAAACGGAGGCACCGTTGGTCAGCGGGGCCTTGTTTCTTTTGACAGGGGTCTTGTCATGTCTGAGTCATCCCGCCACCTGCACCCGGCCGCGCCGTTTGACGATGCTGACCGTGGGGCCGTCTATCATGCGATCTTCAGTCGCCGCGATGTGCGCAGCCAGTTCACCGATCGTCCGGTTGATGATGCGGTGTTGACCCGTCTTCTGACCGCTGCGCATCACGCGCCCTCGGTCGGCTTCATGCAGCCGTGGAATTTCATCGTGATTCGCAAAGCAGAGGTCAAAGCGCAAATCCGGACTGCGTTTGACCGTGCCAATGCCGAGGCAGCGGCGATGTTTGCCGAAGATCGCCGCCCGCTGTATTCCGCGTTGAAGCTGGAAGGCATCAGTGATGCGCCGGTCAATCTGTGCATCACCTGTGATCGCAGCCGTGGCGGCGAAGTGGTTCTAGGGCGCACCCACAACCGCGATATGGACTTGTATTCAACGGTCTGTGCCGTGCAGAACCTGTGGCTGGCGGCGCGGGCAGAGGGCATCGGTGTGGGCTGGGTCAGCATCTTTCATGACGCCGACCTGCGCGCGATCCTTGGCCTGCCCGATCCGGTCGTGCCTGTGGCCTATCTGTGTCTTGGGCATGTGGATGCTTTGTATGACGAACCGGAGTTGCAGGTGAAAGGCTGGCGTCAGCGGCTGGATCTGGCCGATCTGGTGTTTCAGGATCGCTGGCCGGATCAGCCCGCGCCAACGGGGGATGCACCGTGATCCACCGGCCCGGCATCCGGCCCATTCCAGACCGTGTCAGTCAGATCTGTCATTTCGGGGAATGGCTGCAAGGCCGCCTTGGCCCGGACGGACCGGTTGCCTTGGTCACATTGGTGCCAGAGAGCGTTCGGCTGCGGGCGCTGCGTCTGCCTTATGCCGGGTGTGGTCTTGCCGGGATGCCGGGGGCGGTCACTGCGCTGGTGCTGCGCGGCTTCCTGCGGAGTTTGGGCCTGCCGGACCAGGGTCGCTTTGTGCTGCGCCCACCCTTTGCGCCGGGGCTCGGCACCGGCATGAGCACGGCGAGTCTGGTCGCGACCGCGCGGCTTGCTGGATTCCGGGGGGAACCCAGTGTCTTGGCGCGGGCCTGCATTGCCGTCGAAGGGGCCAGCGATCCGTTAATGTTCGCCCGACCCGACCGCTTGCTCTGGGCCTCGCGGCAGGGACGCATACTGGCGCACCTGCCGGCTGTGCCGCGCGCACATCTGGTCGCCGGGTTTTGGGGGCCGCCGCTGCTGACGCGGGCCACGGATCAAGGGTATGACGATATCGCTGATCTGGTTGCCGGCTGGAAACGCGCGCGTAGCCTGTCCGACAGTGCAGCACTGGCCAGCGAAAGCGCCGCACGCTGCCTTGGTCGACGTGGCCCGGCTGATGACCCGACCCCGCAGTTGGCCAGGTCTCTGGGCGCCCTGGGCTGGGCCATGTCCCATTCGGGTGCCGCGCGGGCACTGATCTTCGCGCCGGGGCATCTTCCGCCTCAAGGCATTGAGGCTGTGCGAGAAGCGGGCTTGCGCGGGGTGCGGTTGCTCGCTACCGGGAACCGTTGACGGGTTGGGGACCGGGTGGATGCGCGATCACGGTGGAAACATGGATGCAGCGGTGCACCGCTTTGGCGCGGGCGACTGGATTGATCTGTCAACCGGCATCAACCGACGCCCCTATCCGGTGACGATGCCGCCAGATACCAGTTGGACGGCGCTGCCGACGCAAGCCGATCAGGCGCGTCTGGTTGAAACTGCGATGCGCGCGTGGCGCGTGGCCGGGGGCAAGGCGGGGCTGGGTCTGTGTGGTGCGCAGGCGGCGATTCAACTGGTGCCCCGCTTGTTTCCAACCAGCCGGGCCGCAGTGCTGGGGCCAACGTACAATGAACATGCGGGCAGTTTGCGGGCACTCGGATGGGATGTGCGGGATGGAGCAGACCTTGACGCGCTGCGTGGGGCTGATCTGGCGATCGTCGTCAACCCGAACAATCCCGACGGGCGCAGTTGGGCTCCCGACCGTCTGCTGAAGTTGGCGGCAGACGTGGGTCATCTGGTGGTGGATGAAAGCTTTGCCGATGTCCTGCCCGACCTGTCGCTTTTGCCATTGAAAACGCCGGACAATGTGCTTGTGCTCCGGTCTTTTGGCAAGTTCTACGGGCTGGCGGGGTTGCGGCTGGGCTTTGCCTTCGGGGCTGAACCGGTGATCAAGCTGATGCAAGTTTTGGCTGGACCCTGGCCTGTGTCAGGGCCGGCCATCCATCTGGGCTGCACGGCTTTGGTGGATCACGCCTGGGCCGATGCGATGCGCCGCCAATTGATCGTCGATGTGCAGCGCGCCGATACGCTGGCGTTCGGAAGCGGCTGGGGGCTGGTTGGCGGCACACCGCTGTTTCGCCTGTACCACTGTCCAGATGCGCAGGTTGCACAGGACCAACTTGCCAAACATCAGATTTGGAGCCGAATTTTCCCTTATTCCCGACACTGGCTGCGTTTGGGCTTGCCCGGCCCGGAAGAGGAATGGACCAGACTCGCCGCAGCATTGACACCAGACTGCTAGCGGGCCAACGCCAACAGCCCCGACACATCAAGATGCGCCTCGACATGATCGGCCAGCGCTTCCAATGCGGCGTCAACGGTTTGGCTGTATGACCGGGTGGTGGCGGCGATGCCAAGCTGCGCCAGAAAGGCGGCCCGGAAGACGTCAGTAGCAAACATCCCATGCAGGTAGCTGCCCATGATCCTGCCATCCTCGCTTATGGCGCCTTCGCCCCGTCCATCGACATGGGCAAAGGGGCGCACGCAATCCGCACCAGTGGTCCGACCGATGTGGATCTCATAGCCCTCGACCTCCAGTCCGGTCATCGCATGCACAGCCCGGACCTGTGCCAACCGCTTGTCGGGTGTCATGGTGGTGACCACGTCCAGATGCCCCAGACCCGCCGAGGTTCCGGGCGCCCCTTCTATGCCGTCGGGGTCTTCGATTCCCCGGCCCAGCATCTGATAGCCACCGCAGATACCCAAGACATGTCCGCCCCTTCGGATATGGGCAGCAAGGTCGATGTCCCATCCCTGCGCACGCAGAAAGGCCAGATCGCCTCGGGTCGATTTCGATCCCGGTACGATTACCAGTCGCGCCTCGGAGGGAATGGGTTGTCCGGGGCGCACCATGACAAGATTGACCGCCGGTTCGGCCTTCAGGGGATCGAGATCGTCGAAATTGGCAATTCGTGACAGGGTCAGACAGGCGATCGTGATGCCGTCGGTCCCAGGCCCCGAGGCAATATCCAGCGCGTCTTCGGCCGGAAGGCGATAGGCTTTGTCGAACCACGGCAACACACCAAAACCGCGCCAGCCGGTGCGATCTGCAATCAAACGGTAGCCATCGTTGAACAAGCGGGGGTCGCCGCGGAACTTATTGATCAAAAATCCCGCCACCATCGCAGTATCGGTTGCATCCATCACTGCTTGGGTGCCGATGATCTGCGCGATCACCCCACCGCGGTCGATGTCACCAACCAGCACCACAGGCACATTGGCCGCACAGGCAAAACCCATGTTGGCAATATCATTCGCCCGCAGATTGACCTCGGCAGGACTTCCCGCACCTTCAACGATCACCAGATCGTAACCTTCCCGCAGACGATTAAAACTCTCCAGCACAGGTGCCAGAAGCGAGGGCTTCAGGGCGCCATAATCGCCAGCCCGCACTGTCGCCAAACGATTACCCTGCACGATGACCTGGGATCCTACATCGGTTTCCGGCTTCAGAAGCACCGGGTTCATGTCTGTCACAGGATCCAGCCCGCAGGCCATCGCCTGCAAGGCCTGCGCCCGTCCGATCTCACCGCCATCGACGGTGACAGCAGCATTGTTGGACATGTTCTGCGGTTTGAACGGCGCCACCGTCAGCCCGCGCCTCCGCGCTGCACGGCACAGCCCGGCCACCAACATCGACTTGCCGACATTCGACCCGCAGCCCTGAATCATGACAGCGCTCATTTCGTCCCCACGGACTTGGCACGGCTACGCGAACAGAAGCCTCCGGCGGGGATGTTTATAGCCAAGATAAAGGCTTGACCGCCGCAGATTTTCGGCAGCCGCGTCTCGAGCCGTTTGCACGGGGGAGACGCGGCGCCTTTACCTTGGACGGCCATCGGGATCCCTCCCTGTTCCGCATTCCAAGGATCCGCAAAAGAGGTTAGGAATTCGTTGCCTTTATCTTGGCAAAAATATCCCGGGGTCCGGGGCAGCGCCCCGGGGCCAGTTGTCTGCGCAAACCGCATCAGAACTCCACCCCCGGCTGTCCCTTGATCCCCGACCGGAACGGGTGCTTGATCAAGGTCATTTCCGTGACCAGATCCGCCATGTCGATCAGGGCCTCCTTCGCGTTGCGCCCGGTCAGGCAGACGTGTGTAAGCGGTGGCTTTTCATCGTGCAGAAAGGCGAGGACCTCGTCCAGATCGAGGTAATCATACCGCAACGCGATATTGATCTCATCCAGTAACACAAAGCGGATTGCCGGGTTGCGGATCAGATCCTTTGCCATCTCCCAGCCGTTGCGCGCGGCTGCGATGTCACGGGACCGGTCTTGGGTTTCCCAGGTAAACCCTTCTCCCATTGCGTGAAACTGGCACAGATTTGAAAAATGACTTTCAATCAGACGGCGTTCGCCGGTGTCCCATGCGCCTTTGATGAACTGGACAACGGCGCACGGCATTCCATGCGCCACGCAGCGCAGGATCATGCCGAAGCCGGACGACGACTTGCCCTTTCCCGCACCGGTATGGACGATGATCAGGCCCTTTTCGCCTTCTTTCGCGGCCATCATCCGGTCGCGCGCCGCTTTCTTTTTGGCCATCTTTGTTGCGTGGCGGGCGAGATCGGCACTTGAGGTGTCCTCTGGCGTGTCGTTTACATCTGTCATGGTGCCGGTCCTTTCCCTTGACTCTGCCCTTCCGTGTGGCAAAGGAAGGTCGAGAGAGCGCTGGTGCCTGTCCTACGGCAGGCCAAAAGGGAATGCGACAGGTTTTGCGACTCCATGGGTCACATAACCGAAGCGCAGCCGCCCCCGCGACCGTGACCGGAAAGGTCTGCCCATGCCACTGGCCGCAAGGATCGGGAAGGCGGGCAGAGCGCCGGGGGAAGATGCCGCAGGGCACATCCCCCGATATCCGCAAGCCGGGAGACCTGCCAGCGCCCGAACGAAAACGCGCGGACGGGGTGTTCCGTGACCTTCGGATACGGGTGCCTGGCATCCGCCCCGTTGGCCCGCCCCTGTTTGCTGGAATGAGGGGTGGCATGACGGCCGTTTTATTTGTCTGCATGACCTGCCGCGCGGGTCAGCCGGTAGCCGAGGGGGCCGCTAGCCCCGGCAGGCGGTTGTATGACGTACTTTCGGCGGCAGAGATGCCGGACGGTATCAAAATCCGTCCGGTGGAGTGTCTGTCTGCCTGCGATCACGGGTGCAGTGTCGCGTTGAGCAAGCCCGGCGCGTGGTCCTATGTTTACGGTCGCCTGACCGAGGAGGACGCGCCTGAAATCCTGCGGGGGGCTGCGCTTTTCGCGGCAACAGGGGATGGCCTCGTCCCCTGGCGCGACCGCCCGGTCATTTTTCGCAAGCAATGTCTTGCCCGGGTTCCCCCCGTTGAGTCCGACCGTCCCAATTCCCCGATGGAGCCCTGACATGACAGATCTGACCAAAATTCCCGTCACCGTGATCACCGGCTTTCTGGGGGCGGGAAAGACCACCCTGATCCGCCACCTGATGCAGAATCCGCAAGGAAAGCGGTTGGCCATTCTGGTGAATGAATTCGGCACCTTGGGGGTGGACGGCGACATTCTTAAATCCTGTGCCGATGACAATTGCCCGGCAGAGAACATCGTCGAACTTGCAAATGGCTGCATCTGCTGCACGGTGGCTGACGATTTCATTCCGACGATCGAGGCCCTGATGGCGCTGCCGCAGCGCCCCGATCACATCTTGATCGAAACCTCTGGCTTGGCGCTGCCCAAACCATTGCTCAAGGCATTTGACTGGCCGGCGATCCGGTCAAGGATCACCGTTGACGGTGTCATTGCCCTTGCCGATGCCGAGGCGGTTGCGGCTGGCCGTTTCGCCCCCAATGTGGCGGCGGTCGATGCGCAACGGGCTGCAGACGCCAGTCTTGATCACGAAACCCCGCTGTCCGAAGTGTTCGAAGATCAGATCGCCTGCGCCGACATCGTGCTTCTGTCCAAGGCCGATCTGGCAGGTGAGGCAGGCCTGGCCGCGGCCCGCGTGATCATCGAAGCCGAAGCGCCGCGCAAGCTGCCAATCCTTGCAATGACCGACGGCATCATTGATCCCCGTGTTCTGCTGGGGTTGAATGCTGCCGCCGAGGATGATCTGGCCGCCCGCCCCAGTCACCATGACGGCCATGACGACCACGAACACGACGATTTCGAGTCGTTGGTAATTGATCTTCCTGAAGTGACAGACATCGACGATCTGGTGGCGCGTGTGCAGCGGCTGGCGCGGGAACAGGATATCCTGCGGGTAAAGGGCTATGTCGCCGTTGCCGGAAAGCCGATGCGGATGTTGTTGCAGGCGGTGGGCGAGCGTGTCCGGCATCAGTTTGACCGTCCTTGGGGGGCCAGCCCACGCCAGTCGCGTCTGGTGGTGATCGCCGAACACCATGATATTGATGAAGCTGCTATCCGCCTTGTTCTGGGGGCCTGATCCGCGTCATGCATGTCGTCTTTCGCGAATCCCATGGTCTGGAAGAGGCCGAAACACCGTTCGATCCGGGGCAAGACCCGGCCGAACTGGTGGTTCTGTCGTTTTCCGACAGTGACCTTGGGGCCTTCGCGGCGGGTTGGCATCGGGCGCGGTCCGGTGGGAACGGGCAGGCGCTTCCCGAGGTTCGGCTGCAGAACCTGATTGCGTTGAAGCATCCTGTTTCGGTCGATACCTACGTCGAACGCACGCTGAGCGGCGCGAAGGCCATTCTGATCCGCCTGATTGGCGGCGAAGCGTATTGGCCCTATGGCCTTGCGTCGGTGCAGGATCTGGCGCGGCGCACGGGAATTGCCTTGGCTGTCCTGCCGGCTGACGGGCGGCCGGATCCGGCGTTGGACGCGGCCTCGACCTTGCCGGTTTCGACCTTGCGGCGGCTGCAAGAGTTGTGTGATGCCGGGGGTGCGGTTGCTGCACAGGCGGCATTGGCGCAACTGTGTCTGGCTGCCGGACTGTATGCCGGACCGGTGCCGGGGGACAAGCGGGTGCCTGAGATCGGGTTTTACGATCCGGCCAAGGGAGTGATCGCCGCGCCGCCAGACGGTCCTTTGGTGTTGGTGAGCTTTTATCGCAGCTATCTGACCTCGGCCGATACTGCGCCTGTCGATGCGCTGATCCTTGCGCTGCGGGCGGCCGGGTTTGGTGCATGTGGTGTGTTCGCGCCGTCATTGAAAGCGCCCGGTTTTGCCGATTGGCTGCATCAGTGGCTTGAGACCTGCGCGCCGGTGGCCATCGTCAATGCCACCGCGTTTTCCGCCCGGTCGGACGATGGATCCACGCCGTTTGACGCGGCTGGCTGCCCAGTGTTTCAGGTGGCTTTGTCCACAGCACGCCGCCGCGATTGGGTGGCATCTGACCGGGGCCTGTCGCCGGCCGATCTGGCCATGCATGTTGTGTTGCCCGAGGTGGACGGGCGCTTGTTCGCCGGGATCGTGTCGTTCAAGTCGCCCGGCAAGCGTGATCATTACCTGCAATTCGCGCGCTTTTGTCACCGGGCTGACGCGGACAGTGTGGACCGGGTGGTGCGCAAGGTGCAGGCTTGGCACCGGCTCGCCACCACGCCCGCTGCCGATCGTCAGGTGGGGGTGGTGCTGTCCACCTATCCGGGCCGGGCGCATCAACTTGCTCATGCGGTC